>CAZXQG010000070.1:0-14393 GCA_964642725.1 uncultured Chitinophagaceae bacterium | reverse complement strand
GGATTGTACCAACCGTTGCCGAGGAGAATACCGATAGCATTATTTCCTTTTTGCAGCTGGGAGGTCACATCATACGTGGAGTAGAGAACTTGCTTTGCATACTGGGTCCAACCGGGGTCGAGCATCGCATCGCCGATTTTCGCTCCGTTGAGCCGGGCTTCATAATAACCCAGGCCTGAAATATATAAACGTGCGGATGAAACTTCTTTCTCTATAATAAAGTCTTTGCGGATCAACGGGGCGGGCTGATCTTTGTAGAAATCTTCGTCGTTGACGGGAAGGGGATGAGGGTCGCTGATCCATTGCGCCTGCCAATCGGATTCGTTCATCATTGCGGTTTCGAACCAGCTTACCGAGCTCCACTCGGAAGGCTGATCATTTCCATCCCAGATTCTTACCTTCCAAAAGTACCGAGTAAACGAAGCTAATGGCTTGCCGGCAAATACAACGCCGAATGTGGAATGCGACACAACCTTACCACTTTGCCAACTACTGCCAATATTATTTTCCACATTCTGTTGATTATTGCTGACGATGATCTCGTACGCGGTTTGAATAATCCCTCTCGCATCTGAATGCAATTCCCAGCTTAAGCGCGGTTTGGCAACGTCGATGCCGAGCGGACTTGTCTTTAATTCTGTTCGGGGATTAAGAATTGCAACGGCAGAAGAGACTGATGATCCACTGAACACAGTGCTCGTTTGTGCAATGATTAAGCACGATAGAACGAAAGGCCGCACTATTGAAATATTCATGATATTGTTTGCAGGTTCGAGAAATCTAGAAGACATCTCAAGAATGGTTTCGATGTGGAATGGACTTGTAAATGTCATGCTGATCCCGCCGCATTTGCCGAAGGCATCACTTCGTGATTGGCGGGAGAAGCATCCACGACACTGAAGCCTCGTAGCTTCAAAGTGCATGATTGTCATAGATTCTTCACTCCGCTTCGCTCCGTTTCCCGAGGGGATCCCTTTGGGACAGAATGACATTACTCAGGGGTTCTCATATGTTAACTCAAATTAGGACACTCCTCAATTCTCGCGTCTGGCGAAGCCATCTTCCAAAGGAATCCCTTTGGGACCTTCGGGATTTGCGCGAGGAGACCATTAGGCTGTTACCTCACAACAACATCATCGACAAACTTTCCTATATGCATGATCGTCGATTGCAGATCGCGGAGCGGCCTGCCGCCGACGGTGCAATTCTCGAAAGTCACCGCCTGTATCCGGTGCGTTTCGTCGAATCCCTTGAGAACGATCGGGCCCTCGTGCGCCCATGAGATATTCTTCAGCGTTACGTCGTTGATATGGCCGGGAGGACCGGTGCCGTATTTCGTTCCGTCGGTGATATTCAACTCGAACAATTTAATTTCAGCTTTCTCGACGCGAATATTTTCATAAATGATGTGAGAGATCATCGCGGGGCCGTCGCAAATGATGCTGAACCCGCTGTGGCCCTCCACCCGGCTTCCCCCGCGCGCAAGGATTACGTCGCAATTGCGCACGGTAACATTGCGGATGGCCGCTGTGTTTGTCTCAAACCCGATCGTCACGCCGTCGCTGAACGCAAATCCGATCATTGTATTATCGGTGATGAGTACCTGCTCAACATCCTGTGCGGCTGCCGGAGCCTTTATGGCGATGCAATCGTCGGTGCATCGTAAGAAGCAGTGGGAGATAACAATGCTCCGAGAATTAAGAGGATCGATGCCGTCTCCGCCGGGGCCGAAGCTCAACACTTTTACGTGATCATACTGGAGCCCGTCGCAGTTGGTGAGCGTATTTGTCCAGCCGTCTCCGTTCCGAATGATCACGCCCTCAAAGCGAACATTCTGGCAGTTTTCAATTAATACCATCTGTTTGAACTTGAACTCGCCGTCCAGAATGCCCCGCCCGGTCACACGGATGTTGTGCACTCCGCTTGCGCGAATACTTCCATAGACAACCGCACCGGCGGCGATATACACCGTTTCGTTGTCCTTGAGAGCGATGTATCCCGGACGATGGACTCCGGGGCCAAAGTAAAGGACGCCCGGCAGATTGGGGGAGATTTCTTCGTATTCCGCCGGGTTCGCAAATATGAAAAGAGGAGGGAGGCTGTTAATTTCAACGGAGAGGTTTTCAGGGCCGGGAATAGAAAACGTCACAATATTATCTTGCACGTCTGCCTTTATTCCGCGGCTGAGCGGATGTATCGATACAGTTGTAATAGCGTTCGGAACGCGGATAGAAATCTGCACTTCGCCGCTGCAGGAAAAGCTCGCCTGGTGAATCTCCTGCTGTACTTTGGTGTACGGATCCATAAACCAATCCGGGAATTCTGCAATATTCATGCTGGTTCGGAATTTTTCCGTCCAAACATCCTGGCCGTTTACCTTTACCGAATAGACATCGCTTGTTGTCAAACCCGGTATCGCAGGGTAAATTGCGACCGTCGAGGAGCTACCGTCTGGGGTTTTTGCTTTTAGTGAGATGATAGAAAGAAATAGAAATACGAGGAGAAGAAATATGTTTTTCATAGTTGCCTCGGTAAGATATCTCTCGCCACGACGCTAAGCCGCCAGGAGTTTGTTTCAGAAATACTTTGCGTCTTTGCGCCTCTGTGCGAGCTAATTTTTTTATTGTGGTTTGACTCTCTCGGCATAAAATGCTGAATTGCCGTTCGTTACGCCGTAAAGATTGCCGGTTTTATTATCAACGTCAATACCCTTCCATCGAAGCGCGCCGAGCGTTTTGTCGTAGATGTTTGTCCATGATGTGCCATTGTCGAAGCTGGCATATACGGCAGATTCGGACCTTGACCAATAAAGCGGTTCGCTTGCTACGTAGATTTCCCTGCCGGATGGGCCGCCAAGAGCGACGGCAGTAGCGTTGAACACACGATTGTCCAAAGGGAAAATTTTCTGCCACGATTTTCCGTAATCCTTGCTGCGCCACAAGCCTTCATGAACAAAGCCGGCATATAGCCAGCCCGGCTTTTTCGGATCTGCCTTAATGCTGTTGAGAACCGATGCAGTATCCTTTCCAAACGGCAGGTTGTTACCGAGGGTCTGCCACGACTTTCCGCCGTCGAACGTCGTGAAAATTCCTTTATCGGCTTCACCAAAATAGAGTGTATTTTTTTCCGTCGGATCGATGCATAACAACTGATTTGTCCCGCAGATATTTTTTACCTGATAGGCCGTCACCGCCAACAGCTCGCTTTCTATAAAATCCTTTCGGACCGGCAACGTCTTGATTGTATCGAGCGCGGGAACATGTATTTTTTCCCATGTATTCCCCCAATCAACAGATTTATATAAACCCGCCCCGTCGTCAACCGTTCCGTCAATGTAAGCGAAAAATATTCCTTTATTGAAAGGGTCTTCTTTGATCGCCTGGACGAACAATCCTTTTTTCAGATGAACAACAACGCGGCAATTTTTTCCGTCATCCTCCGAAACGCATAGGGCACTGAGCCGCTCTGAACTATTTGTTACGCCATAGACCAGAAGGCCCGGCTTACATTGTGATGGACAAATTACCGTACTGCAATAATAGTTTTGTTTTGCGTCCAGTGCGGGAAGAGTCGTATACGTCTTTCCGCTGTCTCTGCTGATGCACGGTTGCCCGTCTGCACCGGCGAAGAGAACCCTTCCCGGTACGACCGGGTCAACGGTGATCATCTCAAGACAGATGTTGCCTATCCCTTTGTAGTAATGGGCATCCCACGTTTGGCATGAATCTTCGCTTGTGCAAATTCCGAACCAGTCCATCAAATAGAATTTTTTTGGATTTTTATTGTCGACGATAAATTTTGAGAGCGCCCAGCCGATTTGTTCGGGGCGCTGGTACTGCGGCGCGAAATGTTTGAAGTCGCTCCAGGAATAATCTTTTTTGATGATGTGCCATGTTTCTCCCTTATCGCTGGAACCGTAGAGCGGAACAGCGGCATCATTATTCGGCGACGGACCCTGGCAAACCGCCGCATAATAAACAGAGCTGTTCGTCGGGTCGGGAGAGATCGTTGAAAAATCTGCCATCCCGATGGATGTTGTTTTTTTTGCAAATGTTCTTCCGCCGTCTGTGGATTTATAAATTCCATCGTTGCGGAACGCAGCCAGGATGACCGCCGAATTATTTCTATCGAATACAAGATTGGTAAAACTTACTCCTTTCTTCTCGAAGACAGTGTCCCATGTTTTTCCCTTATCCGCCGATCGATACAGCCTGCCGATCTTTTCTCTTTTGTATGAACCGTCAGGAAATAAGTAGGATGCGAACGGCAGCGAATCGAGCGTTGCTGCGTAGACCATGTTTTTTAGGAAGGGATCGAACGCCAGGCAGCAGAATGGTTCTCCTTTAAGCCCGGCATAATTCCACGATTCGCCTGCATCATGACTCACCCAGATTCCCATTGTGTTGCTTGCCGCTGCAACAAAATTGTCGTCGAAAGGATCGACGCCGATCTTCTCGCCGTAAAATCTTGTGGCGCCGTTTCCGAAGAAATCCGGTTTCGTCGCGACGAGTTTCCATGTCATTCCACCGTCGGTCGTTTTATGGATTGCGGAGACCATTTCATGTCCGCGTGCTTCGCCCGAAGCGCGAAACAGCACATCTGGATGCATCGCACTCATGGCGAACGACTCGACGTTGTGGTGATGTCCTTCGGTCATTCCATTGTTCACCGCCTTCCAGCTTTTTCCGCCGTCAATACTTTGAAAAACACCGGCAACATCGGTCCTGATATAGAGGACATTAGGATTCTCAGGATGCTGCAGCAGCCCGGTAACATACCCGCCTCCCCCAAATTCAGAACTCGTCCACCGGTATGTGATGCCAGGGCCGTTTGGATTCTCTGCGGCAAAAGATAGTATGGTTAGAAACATGCCTGTCAATAACATCATCAATACATTTGCATAATTCGATCTGTAAATCATTTTCTCACCTTGCTTGTGGATCGGAATAGATCATGTATAATAGAAGTTTACACGATCAGCGACATCGAATGCTGCCGGTAAACTGGTCGAGGCATCGGTGCGCAGGACAAAATAAACAATAAAAAATATATATACCGGATTTTGACAAGTGATGCCATGACTATTGCTTCATTGATAATGTACGCTATAAATCCTCTCAGAATTCAGCATGAAAGTCATGGCATCCCTTTGATTAAGCCCCCGCCGTGGAATTGCACGTTGCGGGGAATACAGTTATATTTATTCCCGTTTTCCCTGCCAAACGAGAGGAGTGGCCCAATGAAGATCTGTCCGGATTTTTGCATGGGCATTCCCGTCGAGGCACACCGCTGCTATTATACATCTGTTCTGAATTAAACCCTTAACCATTGACAACCGAGAGGCAAAAAGAAATGAAAATAGTTGGATGGATGCTTATGTTGCTAACCGTTGCGGCTCATGCCCGGCAAATCGCCGACACTTCAAAATCCGCTGCAGCGAGTGTGCAGCAAATCGCGGACACCTCAAACTGGAAACACACCGTGGTCGCCGGTTTTACGGCAACGCAGGTAGCGTACTCTGACTGGGTACAGGGAGGCGAAAATGCGCTTGCCTGGGACGCGACATTGGATGGAAAATCTTTGTATGAACTCCCGAAGTATGCCTGGACCACCACGTACGATTTTGGCTATGGTAATACGAGATTGGGAAGTCAGGGGACCAGAAATACGGACAACAAGATTGATATTGCGTCTGAATTCAAATACAAAGTTGACGCATACGTAAATCCCTATATCTCGGCAACGCTCAAGACCCAGTTCGGGACCGGTTATACCTACGACGCATTGGGACACGGGACTGCGAATTCGGATTTCTTCGACCCGGCGTTCATGATACAAAGTGCGGGAGCGGCGTATCAACCCATCCCGGAGGTGAAAACAAGAATCGGGTTGGCGCTCCGCGAAATTTTATCACACACCTATACACAATATGCCGGGGGAAAAAAAACAGAAACTGATGGAGGTCTGGAATCGGTCACCGAAGTCGAAGCGCATTTTCAGCAAAATCTTCTTTTCCATGCTAAGGTAGAACTCTTTTCAGCATTTCGAAAGATGGACGAGGTCGTTGTGCGAAGCGACAACACGCTCACGGCGAAAATCAGCAAGTATTTTTCCACCAATATCAACCTGCAGTTCATTCAGGAAAAAGCGATTTCACCCCGGACCCAGATCAAGCAGGCCGTCGCCCTCGGATTCAGTTATGTGCTGTTCTGAGAATTGCAGACGGGTTTTTCAACCGAAAGGCGGTTCGGGAATACGCAGGAACTAAAGCGGAGTAAGAGAGGAGCCGATCTTTATCAGGCTTCTTCGCCTTACCATCACAGAAATAATCATCTTGTGAAAAAGTGATAACGATAAGCGCAGTTATCCCGACATACAACCGGTACGAAAGCCTGCTTCGTATTTTGCAATCCCTGGCCTTGCAGACAGAATTGCCGGACGAGGTAATCGTTGTCGATGCCAGTGACGCTGTTGATCATGGAAACGAATTGATAAATAGTTTTCCCTCCTTGCACATAAAGTATATACGCTCCCGGCCTTCTGTTTGTGTGCAGCGCAACGCCGGAATAAAGAACGCCGCCGGTTCCTATATTTTTCTTTGCGACGACGACCTTGAGTTTCCGGAAGATTATATTTCCACCATAAAAGCATTCATCCGGAACAATTCAGCGGCGAACGTTGTCACCGGCTGCTGGAATGAAAGAAATAAAAATGGGGAATGGGCATACGAATACCCTATGAGATCAATCGGACAACTATACTGGAAGTTCATTTTTCAACAAAGCGTTTGGTGCGGCATTAAAAAAATACAAGCAGGATTTTTCAATAGATCCATGTACCGTTTTGTCTCCGGTTTTTATTTACGGCGAAAGAATACGTACAGTCTCGCCGGATGGCCGCTGGTCACACAATTTGAAAAGCCCGTATTCACAACGGCATTCTATAGTTTGGGGGCAAGCATTATTAGGACGGAGTGGCTTCGCTCAAGCCCGTTCGATGAAATTCTCGACGCTCACGGCATCGGCGATCATTATGGCGTAGCGCTCCATTTCCCCGACTTCCCCGCAATCCATGTTTTGACGGACCTGCCGGTCTATCATCATAAAATACAAGCCAATCGATTGTCGGAGGCGGAAGCGTACTATAAAAGGGGGCTGGCGTTACATTATTTTCTGCATCAGGGCGAAAGATTTACCATGATGAACCGTTTATATTTTGTGTGGTCACTGTTTGGGAATTGGATCGCTTTTCTCGTCAAAGGAAATCGGCCGCATTTATATGCCGCGACGAAGTTGATTTCGGTGATTCTGAGCGGGAGTAATCCCTATATAATAAGATCAGTTTAAAAGGAGTTACCAATATACCAGAGCCGATCTCTCTTGCATAAAAATACAAAAGCTTCCTTGTTTGGGAGACTTTGTTGTTAGTATGCCCGGCTGGAACTCTTTAGTGATCTTCGGGGTTCATGGGTTGACATTGCACCCCGGCCAGTGGAGGCATCTCCCCGCGGATTTAGTGCAAAATAATCACCCATTCATCACACCACAATTCAGGAGGATAGTTATGAAGAATTTTCGGCTGACGATTCTGGCATCTTTGCTTTGCGTGTTTTCTCTGGCAGTATTAGGCCAGGAGAAATCGGCGGACAAAGCCATGGCGGCGCCAGGGAGTGTAACAGACTCCTTCCTAAAGCAGTCCAAGCGCGTGCAGGGAGAGATGGAAGCACTCCTGGGAGCGATACCGCAGGAGAAGTTCAACTGGCGGCCGATGGAGGGAGTTCGCTCGATCGCAGAGTCGTTCATGCATGCCGGCGGCGGAAACTATCTTCTTGCGGTCCCGCTGGGCGGAACAGCGCCGAAAGGATTTGAAGAATCTTCCTACGAAAAGTCGTTGACCGACAAGGCACAGATTCTCGACGCGCTCCGCAAGTCATTCGACGAAATCAACGAGGCCGTCCGTAAGACTCCTGAAGCCAGTTACGGAAAGACCGTGAAGCTTTTTGGGATGGACCTGACGACGCTCGACATCATCTTTGCCGCCGCGACCCACCAACATGAATTGCTTGGACAGCAAATTGCTTACGCGCGGATGAACGGAGTTGTTCCCCCATGGACTGCCGAGCAGCAGAAGAAAATGAAGGAACAGGAGATGAAGAAATAAACCGACTGTGCAGAAGGTCGATATTTCGTTGAAGGACAGATCCAAGCTGAAAGAACTCGTCCCGAACCTTATTGGAAAATATGAAGAGAGGATGAAAGTGCAAGTGCTGGAATGGGGGGGGGTAAGAAAATGAAAACTAAATGGGGGACTTGTAATATCACGGCGAAGCGAATATAGCTCAATCTTGAATTGGCAAAGAAGTCATCGTACTGTATCGAGCATGTAGTCGTTCATGAAATGGTGCATCTCTTAGAACGTAAGCACAACGATCGTTTTATTTTGTTGATGAATAGCTACCTTCCACAATGGCGGAAATAGAAAGAAGAATTGGGTAGTGTCTTAATTTAGGATAAGTGTGAATCTTGCTCGCGCAAAGTCGCTAAGCCGCAAAGAGAATGGGTATGGTTTCTTTGCGGCTTAGCGTCTTAGCGTGATATTTTCATCACTCCGTAAAAAGTTTCTTGAACTTTGCTCTAATTAAGACACTAGAACCTATCTCAAAAATGGTCTTGCGTTGGCCCTTCTGCCGAAGGCATCCCTTCGGGAGAAGGATCAAGTGACATGTTTTTGAGATAGGTTCTACCAAGAATTGAATCGATTTCCGGTCGGCCATGCGGAGTGGGAGTACCAAACAACAGTGTAAACCGATCATTGCATACGAACCGGAGACAAAAGCATTTATGAAGCTACAATACCTTGGCGATGCACGCGATGCTTTCAAATGGGATTTATTGCACTGGATTTGCACGAAGTCGTCACCCCGATTCGCCAATTTGATTTTTGTTCCAATGCTGACGCCCGACAGTGAGAATTCAACCGAAGGGAAAACGCCAAATAAGTGGTTTCAGTGTCGAGAATTTATTCGACCATTCATCAACTCGCTAAAAAAAGAACCTCGATCGTTGGAACGAATTTCGGCGCTTGAATCAGTCGAACAGAATGCGCCGTCATTTCATGTTTCGCTTTTCTCTCTTTCGAGATATATCGAACCTGATAACAGGCGGAATGATTATTGGGTTGGTTTCACACCCGAGGAATATGAGAACTCCGTCGTATTTTTTGACCCCGATAACGGTTTTGAAACAAAGACACAGCACGGAACGAAGTGGATGCGCCACACTGAGGTAAAACACTTTCTTTCCAGGTTACCCAAATCATCAGTTGTCGTCGTTTACCAGCATCGCCCGCGCCGAACTTGGGATGACGTATTTGCCGGCCTCATGAAGAGCTTAGACTACACACACACCGCTGTCGCAGCTCACGAAGGAAATCTTGCATTTGTTGCGTTGGCCGGCAACGAATCTGCTGGTAGGCGAGTTATTGCAGCAGTCGAAAAGTATGCGAATGAACACAAGATTGTGCGTCACAAATTGCTGAAGGATGGCCACGGCTGACAATTTATGAGCCTTCCCATCAACTATACCATCGTCAGCTGCACCGCCACCCGGAGGTCCTTTTTTTTCCTTCTGGCTTGAGGAGGTTTAAAATTAAAAAGGAAAGCGATATGGGAATTAAGAAAACAGAAAACATTTCAATGGCTGGAAAGCGGGTTGTCATTACCGGACCTACCTCCGGCTTCGGGAAAGAAATTGCCCTTCAACTCGCGAAAATGGGTGCGGAGATCGTGCTTGCCTGCCGTAATGTTAAACTGGGGGAGGAAACAGCGGAGGAGATTGCACATCGCACCGGCAACAAGAAATGCGTGGTCATGTACATCGATACCTCCAATCAAAAATCTATTCACGAATTTGCCCGGCAATTCTGCAAGCGATATTCGCGTCTTGATGTGCTTATCAATAATGCCGGCATCAATCGCTCCCAAAGACAAATGAGCGAAGATGGGATAGAACTCACGTTTGCCACAAACGTGCTCGGTTACTTTATTCTGACGCGAGACTTACTTGACCTTCTTCGGACAAGTGCCCCGGCACGGATCGTGAATGTCGCTTCCAGCTACGCAAGCGACCTTGAGCTTGCCGACCTCCAGTTTGATAAACGCCTCTATGAAGGGCGAAAGGCGTATGCGCAGTCAAAGGCCTGCGATCGAATGCTAACCTGGGCCTTCGCACGGCGGCTCGAAGGTAGCGGTGTCATTGTTAACGCTATGGCACCAGGTCTGGTCGTTGGGACGGGTCTCTATCGCGACACAGCTCCTCGGATTCGTCTGATACTTCGATTCGTGAGTCTTCTCTTTGGACGCAGCGTTGCGCAAGGAGCTGACACTGCCATTTGGTTGGCGAGCAGTCCGGAATTGGAAGGTATCAACGGTAAGTTCTTTGACCAACGGAAGGAAATTCCCTGCCAATTCAGAAATAATGAGGCCGAAGAAAAACTATGGAAAATTTGTGAAGGGCTAACGAAAACAATATGAACTCACGACGAATGAATATTCCGACAATAGCAAAAGCCATAAGGAGAAGCACGAATGATACGTGCAGGCTTTACGATTGACAGCCCGCTGACAAAATCTCACCTCATCGTAATCGAGAGCGACGTGGAAACCAAGGGAATGGGTTGGCTGCTGGAAATTCATTGCGTTCCCAATGCTACGTCCGACGTTCCGGAACATTTACACGCGACTTGGACGGAGACGTTTGAGATCGTCTCCGGCTCCGCTCACTATTCGCTTGACGGAATTCAGAAAACAATTAGGGCCGGAGAGAAATTCGTTGTGTTGCCGGGTCATCGGCATATTCATCCGTGGAATGCGGGAGATACCGAAATGGTGTATCGACAGCGCGACAATTTTGAACAGGCCAGTCCAGGAGCCGTGCAGGATGTTCTTGGTGTGTTTGCAACGCGTGCGGATCTGGCGCGAGGAGGCAAAGTCGATTCTCAAGGCCGTCCGAAAAACCCGTTGCAACTTGCTGTCACGATGAGGATGTTGAATAAATACGGGGGCTATGATGCGCGCGTACCGATCCTTGTGCAGAATCTCATTGGCGGGACCATTGGTCGGTTTGCAGGACTTCTCGGGTACAATGCAGTTGATTCAAAATACCAATAGATAACGCCGGAGCGATAGGACTTGCAGCCGGCACAATACGATGTTGTTGCTTTGAAACCTAAAATAAAAAGGCCTCTTTAAAAGAGGCCTTTTTATTTTGTCAAATCATTGTAGTATGCCCGACGCGAATCGAACGCGTAACCCCCAGCTTAGAAGGCTGGTGCTCTATCCAGTTGAGCTACGGGCACGTGGAATTTAGTTTGTTTTGAGCACTTTTGTCTGTTCCGAAATCACAGTATCGACCAATTTTGACCTCGAAATGTTACAAATCGGTTACACGGAGTATAGGGTAGTGTGAGGGCGTATAGACCGTTGTTACAATAAGGTAACAAATACAATGAAGGCTTTCAACACTAAAAACTCATGGGTTTAAATTTTGTTGACTGAAAGATTTTTCATTTTCAGCTTGTACTTAATCAGAAAATTAATTACAATATACTAGAGTAGAAAGGGCTGCAAAAGAATTTAAAAATAGCCCTTGTACTTGATCTAGAAATTAGTTATCATCTTCTAGCAGAAACGCTTCAACAAAAGATGTAACCCCCGGTTACATGCACGCCTAAAAGAAGAGCAAGATTCAATCACCGCTCTCACCGAACATCCAAAAATATTATTATAGCGATAAATTGAAATGAATAACCACATTAAATTAATTGAACTACAAGCATTTATACATGCCGCAAAAGAATACACAATACAACAGTGTGTAAAATCCATAGAGACTGCAGTAAAAACCAACCAGCCTGATTTAGAACAATTAATGAGAAATGCATATAAGCCGTATTCCTATTTACCGGTGATCGAGAAATTCTTTTGGTATCTCGGTTATAAGACGCGCACCGGACATCCATATGATTATGTAACTTATGATACGATGATGACCTTCTTAGATGATAAAACTAAAAATATATTAATGCAAAAAGGAATAAGCCTAAAATGGCATTCATAACACATGACCTGAATTTGAGCGGATATTTGCTTGCATCGGGCTGCCCTGTTCTAGGGCATTCCCGAATTGCAGGAAAGACCCAATTCGAATTCAAACAATCGGACAAGGTCACAGATCTTGTTGAGTCTTACTATTCATTAAACGCAAAAATTAACCCGCAGGCGTTTGCGGCAGCAGTACGTAACTTGAAAAATATTTTATACCAATATAGCGATAACAATGACAGACAAAACATTTACGAACAACGAAAGGCCTGATAATGACGGTTCTTTAATAAAAGAACGTGAAAATATTCACGTTGATGACTTACAGAATATTAAGATTTACTTCGCTGGTGATTTAACTGATCGCAACAACTGTCCGTTGAATGAGGGGACCTTAGCCGAATTGGTTGATGCAATTCGAAGTGATGAGGGATATAAAAATAAGGTAAATGCAATCCGGGCTGTAAAAGATGAAGATAAAGGAGTAGAGAAGAAGAAACGGAGCCAGCTAAAGCTAGCCACCCTTCCTTACTTCACATTCGGCGAGTTTAAAGATAGCCGGGCGATGAATGAAAATCTGATTCGCATTAAATATTTCGTATTAGATGCGGACGGACTTGATGATGTTGAAACTGCACGGAAGAAAATAATCAGCGATCCCAACACATTTGTTTGCTTTAAATCACCAAGTGGTGAGGGACTTAAGACGGTATGGGAGTTGGACGCAGAAATTACTGATGCAGATCAATACGAAGCGGCGTATACAAATTGTTTAGCAGATTTCGAGAAACGGTTTTCTATAAAAGCAGACCATACGATTGATCCGGCTCGTGCTTGCTTCATGTCGCATGATCCAGACATTTTCGTCAACATTAAACGTCGACCATTTCATATAGACAAGTCAAAGGCGGTAACACCTAAAAACCAGAAGGAACCAGTAATACATGCGGCGCTGAAGGGAGCAGAACCTGGCGAGAGAACTCATAATATAACGCGCCAAATAGCGCTATATATGCACAAAGGGTTTTCATTGGAGGATACCTTAACGCATGTTCGCGTATGGAATGATATGAACCGCCCGCCACATGACGATAAGAAAATAAGAGACACCGTGAAGTATATGTTTGATCGGTATAAAAAAGTGCCGGTGAAATTCACAATGAAAGACGGGTCATATTTTAAGAATACCGGTAAAAATAACGAATTGCAGATCTCGACGTTTACTATCGAGCCGAAAGAATTGTTGACCTTGCCTGTCGGCGATTGTTTGCAGTGTGATGTTGTGACCAATAAAGGATTCAAGTATGAGAATGTTGTTCTGGAAAATACTGACTGGCATAGCAAGACGAAGCTGCTCATGGCTATAGGACATCAGGATTGTTCATTTTTAGGGTCTGATAACGATGTTCAGGCATTGTGCAGCTATGTAAATGATATGGTGGAAGTGCGAAAGAAGGGGACGAAGATTATTGGACTTGTTGATGAAACTTGGGTCACCGAAGACAGTAATATTACGGTCAGCGGCATCCTAGATCCTGCGCAGATAATTCCGTACGACAAAGGCTCGGATGCTTTTTATCATAAGGTCAGCTATCAAACCGCGTCGGATCCTGAGTATTCTCAGATGGCGTCATCGTTCTATAATACCGTTACACAAATAAACGATCCAGAAGTAATTATGCCATGGCTTGGATGGGTCTTTGCGACACCATTGAAACCTAGGTTCCAGGCACGACTTGGCGGGTTCCCATTGGTGTTTGTGCATGGTTCTCCGGGCTCTGGAAAAACAAGCACTGCAACGCCATTAATGAGGTTGCTTGGATACACAGATCCGAAGCCGAACGTGGTGACGATGAAATCGTTTCCGATGCTGAAGCTTTTATCGTCTACAAATGCGATCCCGGTATTTATGGATGAATACAAAGTTCGGGATATGAAAGAGGACATGGTCGACAACATTCATCGTTATATGCGTAAATCATACAATGGTGAAATAGAATCGAAGGGACTTGCAAATCAAACGACAAGGGACTACACGCTTTCTGCGCCTATGGTCGTGATGGGTGAATGGAATATCACTGAGCCGGCGATTAAAGAACGGGTCATTGTTGTTCGGTTCACTTCAGCAGTCAAGAAAAACCCGGGCATGCAGTCGGCATACGAAGCTCTTAAGCAACTGCACCTTGAAACATTTATGCCTCGATATATTCAATATGTGTTGGCACAAGATGTCGATCAACTGATCTGCACCCCAAAAAATATACAGGTAGTTAAGCCACAGTTTGCTTGAGCA
>CAZXQG010000069.1:0-14552 GCA_964642725.1 uncultured Chitinophagaceae bacterium | reverse complement strand
TCATGCTTTGCTTCAACCAGTCGTTTTGCTTTTTCAAGAACCATGTCCGAAACCTGGACGTGGCGTTCAGGCGGTTCGTCGAAGGTCGAGGCGACAACTTCGGCGCTCACCGAACGCTCCATGTCCGTCACTTCTTCAGGGCGCTCATCGATGAGCAGCATCATGAGCTTGACATCCGGATGATTACGTGTAATGCTGTTTGCCATCTTTTGAAGGAGAACGGTTTTACCCGCTTTTGGCGGGGAAACGATCATTCCGCGCTGCCCTTTTCCGATTGGTGAGAGCAAATCGAGGATCCGCATCGCGTATTCGCCGGGAGCTGTCTCAAGCTTGATCCGCTCGTTGGGATATAACGGCGTGAGGTTGTCAAATAGCACTCTGTCCCGAATCGTGTCGGGATTCTCATCGTTCACTGCCTCGACGCGAAGCAGCGCAAAAAAACGTTCTCCTTCTTTCGGCGGCCGGACCTGTCCGCTGACTGTATCGCCGGTGCGCAGACTGAACTTTTTAATTTGGGAAGGCGAAACGTAAATGTCGTCGGGAGAGGGAAGATAATTGTAATCAACAGACCTCAAAAAGCCGTAACCGTCGGGCAAGACTTCGAGCACTCCCTTGCTGAATGTCAGCCCATCCTTCTCCGTCTGGGCTTCCAGAATCTTAAATATTAATTCTTGTTTACGTAAATCGCTGTAGCCGGAGATGCTGAGGTCCTTAGCAATTTGATTAAGGTCAGCAATTTTCTTGGACTTCAACTCAGAAATGTCCATTGGCATGGTGGAAATATCCCTTCAAAGAAATTAGATTATTTAACTCGGGGAGAGGAAACTATCACGCTGATTGAATATGCCTCAAAAATAATACGATGCTTGATTGCTTAAGGTCTGATAATTGGCAACAAACGGGGTAATCTAGAAGTGTTAAACTTTGAACAAAAACCCTTTTCCCAAGAACTATTTATTGATTCAAATATAGAGCTAAATGCCTTGATTGTCAAGCACTTTTTCGGCGAAATGTCTTTTGAATTACCCTTAGCGCTTCGCCTGCAACATAATGCGAACCGCATATCAATAACAAATCATTTCCTTCTTGAGTTCGCAGCGCTTCTCGAATCCCTTCAGCCATGTCCTCATATGAGCGCGCCTCACATTTCATTTCAATGAAAAGATCAGCAATGACCGCCGCAGACAATGACCTATCCATTTTGGGCTGGACGGCAAAAACGTTGGGTTTTAATCCCGCGATGATCCGTATCATCGACTTGTAGTCCTTGTCCTTCATTACGCCGAAAACGAGCAAAAGTTTCCTGTAGTGAAAGTCTCGTAATGAAGCTGCCGTAGCCAAGATGGCTTCCGGATTATGGCCAACATCCAGAACAACTAAAGGGCGATGGCGAAGGATTTCAAAACGACCCCGGATTCCCGTCAATTTATGCACATGCTCAATCCCGTGTCGAACAGCCGACTCGGGAATGACTACACCTTTTGCCTTTAGATATTCCAGCGTTGTAACTGCAGTCTCGACGTTTCTAATCTGATATTCACCGAGCAAAGGAATTCGAATCTTCTGGTAGGAAGTATCTTCGGTAGCGATATTGGCACTCTGGAAATTGTCATGCACTGAAGCAATCCCTGAAGACCGCACTCCATCTGTGGTGATCATCTGAGAATGACGATGCTTTGCAATCTTCCGCAATTCCCGGAGAGCATCTTTGTTTTTAACTCCAACCACACACGCCCTCCCGCGTTTGATGATTCCCCCTTTTTCAAAAGCGATCTTGCGAATCAACCTGCCGAGTTGCTGAGTGTGGTCCTTTGAGATCGAAGTAATAACAGAAACTTCAGGGACAAGAACGTTCGTGGCATCGAGCCTTCCCCCCAATCCTGTCTCGACGACTGCAAAATCGACATTCTTGTCGGCAAAGTATCTGAAGGCTATTGCTGTTGTCGCCTCAAAAAATGTTGCTTTCAAGGCATCGATTTTGGGCCGGAGCAACGCAGCATATCGGACGAGGTCGGAATCTGAGATCATCTCGCCATTAACACGGATTCGTTCGTTGAATTTCACTAAATGCGGAGAAGTATACAATCCGGTTCGGTATCCGGCTGATTGGAGCGCCGCCGCAATCATTGATGACGTTGACCCCTTTCCGTTTGTGCCGGCAACGTGGACAGCGCGAAATTTCTTATGGGGGTCGCGACAAAAATGAAGCAGGGATCGGATGTTGCGCAGTCCGAGCTTCATTCCAAATGTCTGCAGACCATAAAGATATTGGAGTGTTGAGCGGGTCGACGTCACAAGTGGTAATGTGCGAAATGGCAGAATTCAGAGCCAGCTTTGGATGACAGAAACGCCTGTGTCAGCATTGAGACTTCCCACTAATTGCGAGACATTGTCGATCGAATGGTGTACACAATACTCCGCAACACCCTTCGAAATTTCAATCGCCGATGCGGGGTTGACAAAATTTTTCGTTCCGACTTGAACGGCGCTTGCGCCGACAAGGAAAAATTCGACCGCATCTTCCCACGTCGCAATCCCCCCGATCCCGAACACCGGAATCTTGACCGATTTGTACACCTCAAAAACCTTGGCAAGGGCAACGGGCTTAATCGCCGGGCCGGACAGACCACCGGTAACAGTCGAAAGCCTGGGCTTTTTTGTATGAATGTTGACAGCCATTCCAATCAGAGTGTTGATAACAGAGACAGCATCAGCTCCTTCAGCTTCCGCGGCGCGCGCAAACTCCGAAATGTGAGTCACGTTTGGCGTAAGTTTAATAATGAGCGGTTTTCTAGTCCTCTTCCGGAGTTCTTTTGTGATCAGTGCTACTTTTGTACGATCTGTCCCAAAGCTCAGTCCTCCCTCTTTGACGTTCGGGCACGATACATTGATTTCAAACCCATCGACACGTTTATACGGATCGAGTAATTCAAGAACATCGCAATATTCTTCAACTGTGCTTGCCGCAATGTTCGCGATAACAGCGCACGCGAGATTTTCAAGCGCAGGAATCTTCGCTTCGATAAATTTATGGACACCGATGTTTGCGAGCCCTATCGAATTCAACATACCGCTCGCCGTTTCGGTAATCCTGGGCGGAGGATTTCCATCGCGCGGCTTCAACGAAAGCGATTTCGTCATAATGCCGCCCAGTCGATCAAGCTCGACCAATTCTGCCACTTCATCGCCGTACCCGAAAGTACCAGAAGCGACAAAGATCCGATTGTTAAACCGGACATCCCTCAGCACGAATGATTCATTCATAGGTTAAAATTTCACGTTGCGAATTTCAAAAACAGGACCATCTTTGCAAACTAAATTGTATTTTTTTCCGGCATTGACGGTTTCAACCGGGCATCCCTGACAAAGCCCTATTCCGCAAGCCATCTCGCATTCGAGCGCTACGTAGCACGGAATATTTTTTTCCAGGGAGAGTTCCGCCAGGGCTCGCATCATTGGCATTGGGCCGCAGGAAAAAATCCGCGGCCTGTCAACTGGATTTTCCTTCAAAAACATTTTCATCAATTCGACAACGGTGCCGGTGAACCCTTCACTTCCATCGTCGGTCGCAATGCGAACATTTTTTAATCCATGCCGAACGACGTAGGATGATGACCGCGCCCCGAGAAACGATACAACTTCTTTTGATGAAGGCAGCCGTGAAATTAAAAAAGGAAAAGCGGCAACGCCGAGACCCCCCGCAATCAGCAATGCCGTTCTATACTCTTCGTCATCAAAAGGAAAAATGCCTTTTCCCAACGGCCCCAGAACGTCTAGAGTTTCGCCGGGTTTTTTCTGCGACAACAATTTTGTCCCAAGCCCGATGACGTTGAAAATAATTGAAACGATCTCACCATCCACGGAAGAAATACTGAACGGGCGCCGGAGCAGCGGAACTGCTGAATCCTCGACCCTGACATTGACAAATTGCCCAGGAAGCGCTCCGAGAGAGATCGATGGAGAAAGAAAAGAAAGTTGAAAAATATTCAACGCAATTTCTTTTACGGTATAGATAGGTGCATGTTCTTGAATCATGCGCTTCCGCGGTATTGATCGTTGGCTGTTACTGCTGCTCTTTATTTATCAGAGGTTTAGGTTTCTCTTCTTTAGATCCTTTTTCTGTGTTTTTTTCGTCTGCCTCTTTTTTCTTTTTCTGGGCAATGTCATCCGCCGCTTTTCGCGCGGCCTCTTTTCTTTCGTTATCTTCTTCCTGCACTTTTGGCTTCACTGCCAGGGCAAATTTCGAACTCGGATATGCAGCGATCAAACGCCGGTAGACAGCGCTTGCACTGTCTTCTTCCTCCAATTTATTTTCGTACACCCAGCCGATTGCGTACAAGGCCTTGGGCGAGTACGGCGACAAGCGGTTTTCTTGAACAATCTTGTATAAAAACGGCAGAGCACTGTCCGCGTTCGCGCCGTCTAAATATGTTTCCGCATGGAGATACAACTCTTCGGCTGTATCTTGACGGGCCTCGAGCGGGGGAATTCCTAAAATTCGCCGCGACTCCTGCGCGTACTGAGATTGCGGATACCGGGAAATGACCGCCGAGTACACTGAATCGGCATTCCCCTTCTCTTTTGTGCCAGATGTCTTGTAGATTTCAGCGATCGTGAACAACGCCCGGGGGGCATATTCTGTCTCCCCCCCCTCATCAATCACCTTTTGAAACCAGAACAATGCGGAGTCTTGCCGTTCAATTTCCAGATAAAAGACTCCTGCCAACTCAAAGTGATCCCTCACGATGGCCTGACGAAGAGTATCGACGCTATACTTTTCCGATGCCAGAAGGCGGGCATCCGATTCCCTCTTGAGAGAGTCCACCCGGGCCAGTGAATCTTTCACAACCGACAACTTTTGGGACCCTTCTTTCGATTGCGTGAGCGATTTCACGGTTGAAGAAAGAACCAAAGCGCTGTCCGCCGGATGAAGAGTGTCCGCAGCAAGGGCCATGGAATCGCGTTTAATTTTCCTGGCCTGGATTGACGTGATAAGGCTGTCGCAGCGGCTCAAATCTGAATACAATAGAAAATATTTTACAAAACCGTCTGCTTTTTTGGTCGCATCGGCAGTGATTAGCGACGCGGGATATTCAAGTTTTGCCTTTCCGTAATTTATTCGAGCTTTCACATAATCTATTTGAATCGTCTCAAATATTTTCCCAAGGGTATAGTATGCTTTTGCTGCAACATCGGTTTTTGCAAACGCCGTATCGACATACATAAACTTTGAAATAGCTTCGTTAATCCTGTTTTGAGAAAGATAAATTCTGCCTATTTCAAAATGAATTTTAGGGACATTCTCAAGATTCTTTGCGTTGCTGAGAAAGTTCTCGAGCTGTCTCAGCGCGTCTTCGAACTGGTGCTTGCCGGCCAGAATCTTTATATTCTCAAATCGTGCTGCAAACGATGTCGCATACTCCGGATCGAAATCTTCCACTCTGGTGAACGCAGCCGATGCTTTTTCCAAATCATCCAGCGCAACGTAACAAAAACCGATCTGCAATTGGGTTTCTGCGTTTAACTTGCCATCCGTCGACGTTTCTAAGGACCGTTGAAAGTTTGTTACGGCTCTTTCGTAGTCCTGAATGCTGTAGAAATATTTCCCGATGGAAAGTGATGCCAATCCTGCAATCTGCTTCTCATTCTTTTCGACCGCATCCGTGTAAAGGCGTTCAAGCGCTTGAACGCCCTCGTCATACCGTTTCTGACGAATGAGGGATCGGCCGTACCATAGTTCGGCTTCAAACCGCAAATCGCTGTCGGGATATTTTGCAAACATTTCCAAAAATTTCCGCTCAGCTTTTAAGTCATCTCCCAAATAATAATAGGATTTCCCGATCATCATAAGAGCGTCATCGACCCATTTGCTCGTCGGGTAAAATGATAACAACTTAGAGGCCTTTTCTATGGCGGTATTGAATTTGGTCTTAGCGGTTGCCGAGAGCGGGACTTCGGAAATCATCGAACTCGGTTTACCGAGTTCTTGAATTTGAGCGTCGAGAACTTCTTTTTCACCTTCGTTGAATGCGGTTTGCGCGTTGTAGTAAACGTTAAAATACGCGACAGTATTCGTATATCGTTGACTGAGAAAACTGGCGCTCGTATTGTACATCTGGCATCCTTCTCCAAGGAGAAGAAGGCTAAGAAGGACTAAATAAAAATATTTTCGCATCGTCGTTCCGTTAATAATTATAAGATAGACAAATAGCGTTTCTTATTCAAGGACAACGCGGTTAAACTTAGTTCTCTCAACAATTGTCATATACAGCAGAGTAAACAACGCTGCAAAAGTCGTTGCACATATATGGAGTACCTATGAAGAAATATTTAGTGGCGATGTTGATTGTCGCATTTGTCGGCATCATCAACGCCCAGGAACAGCCGCCTGAACCATCGATGAAAAAACCGATGCCCCACATGGGCATGGATCATCTCCTTGCAAAGCTAAAACTCACCGACGAGCAGAAGAAGCAAATGAAAGAGTTAAAGTTTGAAACCGAAAAAAAGGCAATTGCCCTCCGGTCAACATTGGCCCTTTCGAAACTTGAGCTGGGCCGGCTTCTGACAGCGGATGCTCCGGATAAAGACGCCATCGAGAAAAAAATAAATGAGATTGCTGCAAACGAGACTGCGCTGCACATGAACAAGCTTGACGGTTGGTTCGAAGCGAACAAATTGCTCACACCTGAACAGCAAAAAGTTTGGCGAAAGGTCCTGCGCACCGAGGCGATGAAACATATGAAAGACGAGCATTTCGAAGGAATGGACCATCGACACAGGTCTTGAATTCAGCTCCTCCTGCCTATTGATGAAGGCACAACCATTTGCCCGGGCATTCGGTTAAGTCTCCATCAGCGATATGTTAATACCCTTTTGCTTTGTCGACGGCGGTCAGGAAGGGCTCGCCGCCGAGATACCGTGTCAAGTTGTCGATAAAAATTTCCGTGAGTAAATGGTAGTAATGGGGGATTGGACCGCCGATGTGGGGTGTAATAAAAATGTTTTTGGCGGTCCAGAGCGGATTGTTTTTGGGCAACGGTTCTTCTTCAAAAGTGTCGAGAGCTGCCGCGCGAATTGTACCCTGTTCCAGAGCTTTTACCAGAGCCGCTCCGTCGACTGAAGCGCCCCTTCCGAAATTGTAAAATACTGCACTCGGTTTCATCGCTGCAAATTCCTTCTCTCCGAACATCTTCGTCGTCTCAGGCGTAAGCGGCGTAACATTGACAACATGGTCGGAGTTGTTCAGCAATTTTTTCAATTGAGACGGCGCCAATACCTCGCCGACGCCGTCCACAGGCTCAGGAGTTCGTTTCGTCCCGATCACTTTCATACCGAATGATTTTCCTACTTTCGCCATCGTGCTTCCGATCGAACCTAATCCGACGATTCCCAGTGTCTTGCCGGCAATAACATCGGACTCTTTAATCAGTGCGGTCGTCCACTCATTGCGCTTTTGGAGATCGTGGTAGTAAAATAATTTTCGGGTTATACCGATCATCACCCCGAACAGGAGTTCTGTCATTTGATATTTGTGCATCCCCCGCGAACAACAAAGGACGACATTACTCTGCAACAGCTCAGGGTACAAAAATCGGTCAGCGCCCACGGTAGAAATTTGGACCCACCGAAGCTTTGGCATAAGCAGGAAATGTTCCTTTGGAATATCGCCGAAGAGAATCTCTGCCGCTGAGAAATGTACCTTTGCTTCTTCGATGTTTGGAATATAGTGAACATCTACCAGCGAAGAAGCCTCGGTAATTCTTTGGAGTTGGTTGGACGTCAGTGTGTACGTGATAAGAAGCTGATGAGGAGTTTTCATCACCTATTTTTTGGAATTCAAATCACTGCTGTGCCCGGGGAAAAATCTTGCTTTCGGGTCGATGAACGATTTGATGTTATTAACGGCTATCGCAGCCTCTCCGAATCCGGTTGCAATAAGCTTAAGCTTCCCGGGAAATGTCGCAATATCCCCCGCGGCATAAATGCCGGGAATATTTGTTTCCATCTTGGTCGTCACCTTAATATCCCCTTTCTCAATTTCCAAACCCCAATCCCGAAGGGGGCCAAGACTGGCAACAAATCCCAAATTGAGAAGCAGGTGGTCGACGCTCAGCGTTTCCGTTTCATTCGTCCTATTGTTCTTGATAACAACTTCCCCGATCGAGGAATTGCCGGAAACCGAATCGATTTCAAACCACAGCTTGACTTCGGCGTCGGATGACATCAATTTTTTCACGCTGTCTTCATGAGCCCGGAATTCGTCGCGGCGATGAATAAGAGTAATATGCTTTGCGGTATCCTGCAGATTCAGCGCCCAGTCAACTGCGCTGTCGCCCCCTCCGACGATCAAAAGGTTTTTATCTTTAAAAATTGATTTATCTTTCACAAAGTAATGAACAAAGCGATTCTCTAGTTTTTCTAATCCGGGATAATCGAGCCGCCGCGGTACGAACGCGCCGATGCCGACAGTAAGAAGCAGCGCCTTCGTCCAATGCTCTCCGCCGTTGTGTGTAGATAGTTTGAGAATCCTTTGCCCGTCAATTTCGTCTGGATGAAGTGATTCAACTTTTTGATCGAGACATACGCTGGGATTATAATGAAGCCCTTGTTCGATAAGATTCTTTGCGAGTTCTTTCGCAACAACTTTTGGAAAGCCGGCGACATCGTAAATATATTTTTCGGGATACAACGCCGTCAATTGACCGCCCAATTCCGGAAGCGCATCGATAATTTTCGTCTTCATGTGGCGTAGGCCTGAATAAAACGATGCGAATAAACCTACCGGACCGCCTCCAATGATTGTGATGTCAAAAATTTCCATAAGAACTGTGTAAGAAAGTTATCTCGGGTTTCTTGTTGGACGAATATCTATTTCGCTGACATTACTGCGCGCCGGCATGGTGAGGGCAAAAAGGACCGTGTCTGCCACATCCTGAGGCTGGATGATTTTGTCCGAATCCTTGGAATGATCGGAGAAAGACGTGTTGACCGAACCGGGGCAGATCGCGACGACACGAATATTAAAGTCGCGAACCTCCAGCATCAACGATCGGGAAAACCCAAGAAGCCCCCATTTTGTCGCAGCATAGGTCGCACCGCCGATCACCGAGTTCTTTCCTGCCAGAGAAGCAATGTTAATGATCGCGCCCGCTTTCTGACGGATCATCGTTGGAAGTACGCCTTTGCAGCACAAAAATATGCCGCGCAAATTCACATTCATCATCCCGTCGAAATCCTTGACTGCCGTGTCGACAACATTGGAAAAGATTCCATATCCGGCGTTGTTGACCAGAATGTCAATGGCTCCGAACGCATCGGCTGCTTTTTCCACAAGGCGAGTGACCTGAGATTCCTCGCCAACATCCGCTTGAACAACAAGACACTGCCCCCCATTCTTGCGAATTTCCATCTCGACCAATTTCAACTCCTCCTCATGGCGTGCAGCAAGCACGACTTTCGCTCCGGCATTCGTCAAAGACAATGCGATTGATTTCCCGATTCCCCTGCTTGCACCGGTCACAATAGCCGTTTTATTTTTCAGCGACTCGCTCATGACTTACAGGTCTCCTTCCACAGGACGGAGAACAATTTCTTCAGTAAGAACCCGCTTCGGCTGGCGGAATACTGATACGACAATCTCGGCTATATCTTCAGGCTGCATCATTTTATTGTGATGTTTTTTCCGGTCCGCACGATTCCACATTTCCGTCTCCACAGCACCCGGCAAAATATCGATGATGCGGACACCGTTCTTGCGAACCTCTGCACGCAACCCTCGGGACAAAGCAAGCACTCCTGCCTTCGTCGCAGAATACGCCGATGAATCCTCGAAAGTCGTCGTCGCGCTTACTGAAACAATGTTGATAATGCAACCCTTCCTTCGCCTCACCATGTCTGGAAGAACAGACTTCGTACACAAAAAGACGCCGCGCAAATTTGTGGCCATGACGCGGTCAAAATCTTCGACCGTTGTCCTCTGGAATGATTTGAAGCAAGTGATGCCGGCATTGTTAACAAGGACATCGACCTTACCAAACTGTCCGGAAATTATCTTCCATGCCCGCGCTGTGCTCTTTTGCGATGAAACGTCGCACCGCACCGTGGAGGCTTGTCTTCCCGACATCGTTATCGCGGCGGCATTCCGGCGAAGCATCCGCACATTTCTTCCGGACAAAACAACATGGGCTCCGGCTGCCGCGAACGCACGAGCAATGGCTGCGCCGATTCCACGGCTTGCACCCGTAACCCAAACGATCGGCATGTGTTTAGCTGACATTAGTTCGTCCCTACGCGGAATTGATGCCAATAAGGGTAAGAAATTCTGACCGGGTTTTTATATCGTTTCGAAATTCCCCAAGCATTGCGCTCGTCGTTGCGCGAGAGCTCTGTTTTTCGATGCCTCGCATCATCATGCATAGATGACGGGCTTCGCATACGACGCCGACCCCCTCAGGGCGCAACGCATCGAAGAGCGTCTGAGCAATTTCCTGCGTCATTCGTTCTTGTACTTGAAGCCGGCGGCTGAACATCTCCACGAGGCGGGGAATTTTACTCAGACCGACAATTTTTCCTTTTGGAAGATATGCGACATGGACTTTTCCGTAGAACGGAAGCAGATGATGCTCGCATAAGCTAAAAAAATCAATATCCTTGACAATAACCATTTCGCTGTATTTTTCCTTGAAAACAGCACCGTTAAGAATCCTCTGTGCATTTTCGGAATATCCTTTTGTGAGGAATTTCATCGATTCCGCAACTCGCGACGGTGTTTTTAACAACCCTTCGCGAGCGGGATCTTCGCCGACTCCGAGGAGCAATTGGCGAATCACTTCTTCCATCTTCATTGCAGGTGTTGATGATCCAGCCATTAGGGCTCTCCTTTATATTCCACAAAATTATTTTGCGTTTCATACAGCTTCACAGAATAAAGATGCCCATCCCGGATATAAGGTGCAAGCTGTTTCCAGCAAGCGACGGCGATGTTTTCGGCGGTAGGAACAATGCCTTTGAGAAACTCGACGTCATGGTTGAGGTGCTTATGATCGACTTTGCTTACGAATCGTTCTTCGATGATTTGCTTAAGCTTTTTCAAGTCGATGACATACCCTGTTTTCGGGTCGGGTTCTCCGGCCACCGTAATCTCAAGTTCGTAATTATGTCCATGGCCGTTCGGGTTGGCGCACTTGTCATACACTTCAATATTTTTTTCATCGGAAAATGAAGGATTGAACAAGCGGTGAGCGGCGCTGAAGTGAGCTTTTCTTGTCACGTACATCATTTCTTTTCCATGATAAACTTTTCGTACACAAAGCCTGCGAGCCCGCCGCCCAACAGCGGCCCTACCCAGTACACCCAATGATTCTCCCAGAAGCCGGCGACTAATCCGGGACCGAATGTCCGCGCCGGATTCATGGATGCCCCAGTCAGCGGTCCGCCCACCAAAATGTCAACCATGAGGGTCAGTCCAATACCGAAGCCGGCAATTTTCGGCGCGCGAGGATCGATTGCAGTCCCAAAGACCGAGATTACAAGCGCGAAGGTAAGAATGGCTTCAACGAGCACGGCCGTCCCAACAGAGATTCCGCCCGCAACCGCCGGCGTGCCAAGATGAACCGCAGCACAAAGGTCACCGGAAAAAACCGTCCGAAGAAGCAAACCGGCCAGCACACCGCCGATAAGCTGCGCACCTATATATTGCAATCCGAGCGAAACAGAAATACGCTTTGCAATCATCACGGCAAATGTCACAGCAGGATTAAAATGACCTCCTGAAATTCCCCCGAAGGCCGATACCATTATTGACAAGATAATGCCGTGGGCGAGCGCAATGCCAATCAGGCCAACTGCTCCGTTCGAAAACTGATTCGTGATAATCGCCCCGGCGCCGATAAAGAAGAAGATGCATGTTCCCAAACACTCAACAAACAGTTTTTTAGAATTGCTTTCCATTTGAGGCTCCATTAGTCCGGTGGTAGAAATTACGAAAGAGCGTTCAGAACTTCTTCGGTGTGCCCTTCGACTTTCACCTTCGGAAAGATGTGAGATATTTTTCCTTTTTCATCAATGATCACCGTTGTCCGTTCGATCCCCATGTACTTTCGTCCCATAAAACTCTTAAGTTTCCAGACGCCATATGTTTCAATTACCGACTTACTTTCGTCGCTCAATAGGGGAAAATTCAAATCATATTTTGAAATGAATTTCTTGTGCGATGCCTCTCCATCGGCGCTGACGCCAAGGACAACCGCTCCTTTTTTCTTGATCGATGAAAGGTTGTCGCGGAACGAACATGCCTCTTTCGTACACCCTGAAGTGTCATCCTTAGGATAAAAGAACAAAACGACTTTCTTCCCTAAGAACTCTTTCAGTGAATGCTTTTTTCCGTCATCTCCTGTTAAAGAGAAATCCGGCGCGACAGCCCCAATTTTTAATTCAGCCATAAGCAGCCTCTACGCAACCGCTTTCTGAACCTCGTCGTACGGAGGCTCAACTCCCGGTACGTCAGAAACCCATGCATATTTCACTGCGCCTTTCTCATCGATAACATACACTGCACGCTTTGCAACTGTATACCCTTTTACGCCGCCGAGGCCTTCGAAGACAATACCGTATTGCTTGATGACTGTCCGGTCAAAATCGGAAAGAAGCGGGAAGTTTAGATTGTAGTGCTGGGCAAACGCTTTGTTTGCCCACGGACTGTCAACGCTAATGCCAATAACCTGGGCATTGAGACTATTGTACGCCGATATAGAGTCGCGGAAATTGCACATCTCTTTATCGCACACGCCGGTAAATGCGCCAGGATAAAAGAGTAAAATAACTTTTTTGCCAGCAAACTCTGAAATGGGTGAACGCAGAGTTTTTGCCGTATCAACAAGAGTGAACTGCGGAGCTTTTGAACCTACAGTAACCGACATCGAGGTATCCTTTCTTTTTTTTAAAAAAATGACTTACAAAAAAACTGTTATGTTCGTAGGTATGTAACCCTAAAACTTCTGCAGAGTTCCTATTGAATGGACATTTTTGAAAAATTTGAGAGGTTAGGACTATTAAAATTACCAAAAAACCGGACGATAGTCAATGTATGCGAAATTGCTTTTCAGACAAAATTGAATATATTTGTAGAAACTTCGTCGGAGAGGTGTCTGAGTGGTTGAAAGAGCCGGTCTCGAAAACCGGTGTCCCGCTTACGTGGGACCGTGGGTTCGAATCCCACCCTCTCCGCTACGAATTTTGGAAATGTTACAAACGAAACTGTCGTTTTTCCCGAAATGTCTCCCTTGAAGGAATCCGGCCCTTTCCGCAAAATATGAACCTCAATCAATCTTTATATCGAACTTCCATTCTAATGCGCAAAATATTTGCCGCTACGCTGCTGGGGGCGATTCTTTTTTCATTTTCGTATGGACAGAATCTCAAAAGCGACACAACGCTGGCTTTGAAAATATCAGCCGACACTCTCTCAAGGAAGGAAACCGATACTATCTCAGTTCGCAAAGACACGACCGTCCTTAATGATTTGAACGCAAACAACCGCGGCGCCATTCGCAGAGATTCTGCTTCACAGGCGACTCCGATAACAAAGTCATCTTCCCCGGAACTTCAGGCCGTACCTGCGACCGCCAGTTCGGTGGATCCGAACGGCTATAAAGATGCCCAATGGGGAATGACGCCTCGAGAAGTCCGCAAGTATCTTGTCGACCACGACGAAGTGAAGGGCAATGACATTCAGGATGTAACGAACGGTTTTGAATATTCCGGCTCATTGGCAGGAGTGAACTCAATATTTGACTACCAATTTGACAACGACCGGCTGTTCATTGTCCGGTTGACACCGAAGGTAAAGGCATCCTCCAAATTTGATTTCCTTGATTCATTCGAAAATTACAGGACGATCTTGGAGACAAAATATGGAAAACCCGTCCGCAGCGGATTCTCCAAAGTGGACGAATCGTATTTAAACACTATCGAAAGCATCCAGCTCGGATTTGCAAAAAAATACGTATTGTGGAAATTTGATCGTTCATATATCGTTTTGGCGCTTGTTGGACGGGACAGAAAATTGGGGATTCACATTTCCTATGTTTCCCGCGCCATTTTTGATGAAATGACAAGCAGGATAGAAACTCTAAAGCTCGAAGATTTTTAGAATTTGTTTTTCAAACTAGAAGCACCATATTGTAAATCCAAGCATTCCCCGCGGAGAGGTGCAAGAGCGGTTTGAGCCATAGGCTCATGCGCCTTCGGCGCAGAATTGGCAAATTCAAGGGGGGATATGTTTACGGTCTACGTACTCTGGAGCAGGAAGTTGCAGAAGCGTTATGTCGGCAGCACCGAAAATTTTCACCGACGCTTTCGCGAACATAATGAGGGAAGAAGCCGGTTTACGAGCGGCGGATTACCCTGGATAGCGATATATACTGAAGAGCACTCAACTCTTGCTCAGGCTCGACGAAGAGAATTATTTCTAAAAAGCGGAACGGGAAGAGCTTGGCTTGATAGCCAATTCTCGATCCCTAAATATTGTTCGGAGAGGTGCAAGAGCGGTT
>CAZXQG010000068.1:0-16131 GCA_964642725.1 uncultured Chitinophagaceae bacterium | reverse complement strand
CATATACTTTTAAAAATGCCGGGTGTCAGTCGGTCATGCTTTGTAATGTTCACCCGGAAATGGAAGCGTTTGTCGTGGTGTGCGCAACGCCGTTCTTTGCGGTCAGCTCAGCCGACGGCAGTTATGAAATTAAAAATGTTCCGCCGGGAAAATACACTTTGAAAATCTGGCACGAGAAACTCAAAGGACAGCCGGTCCAGATAGAGGTGGCAGAAAAAGGCGAAGCGAAAGCCGATTTCGATATACAAAAATAAAAGGAAGAATTAGGACTGTGGCGGAGCAACTGAAATTTGTTGACCTGGAATGGCTTGACTCCAACTTCCCCTGCATGACGGCCTGTCCCGTGCATACAGAAGCGGGACGCTATGTTGGATTAATCGAGGAGGGACGGTACCGCGAGGCGTACCATGTTGCCCGCAGACCAAACCCCTTTGCGTCCATTTGCGGCCGGGTCTGTGCGGCTCCGTGCGAAAGCTCCTGTCGACGGGGCACTATCGATGAGCCTGTCGCAATCCGCGCTCTTAAGCGATTCGTGACCGAGCGGTTCGGCGTTGAAAGCATGGTCGACCTTGAAAAACTGAAAGAGGTATTCGGCAAATCTGTAAAAAGGAACGGTATCAAAGTCGCTGTCATCGGCGCGGGACCAGCCGGCCTTTCGTGCGCTCACGATCTTGCATTGTTGGGATATGAAGTTACGGTGTTCGAAGCGCAGTCCGTCGCCGGAGGCATGCTCACGCTCGGCATCCCGGAGTATCGGCTTCCGCGCGAGCTGATCCGACTTGAGATTAACGCTATTTTAAGTCTCGGTGTGGAACTCAAACTCAACTCAGCGATTGGCCGCGACTTCTCGATCGGTGATCTGAAACGCCAGGGGTTCAGGTCTGTCTTTGTTGCAATCGGCTCGCACAAAAGTAGGGATTTGCAAATAAAGGGAGTCGAACTCGACGGTGTCTTGCGAGCCGTGGACTTCTTGCTCAACGTAAACATGGGTTACCGCGTCGAGATTGGCCGGAAGGTTGTCGTGATCGGAGGTGGGAATGTTGCCATCGATGTCGCCCGCACGGTTGCACGGCAGGAGAAGGTCGATGTCGGTCATGTGACGGAGGTGGCTGAAGCGCTCGATGTTGCGCGGTCTGCGGTTCGTTTTGGGGCAAAGGAAGTCCACATGGTCTGCCTTGAGGATTGGAATGAAATGCCCGCAGCGAAGATTGAAATCGATGAAGCGCTTGAAGAGCGGATTCAAATCCATCCTCGCAAAGGGCCGAGCAGAATTGTCGGCGAAAACGGAAAGGTAACCGGATTCGAGACGATCGACTGCATTTCCGTATTCGATGACCAGAAACGGTTCAGCCCCAAGTTTTCGGCCGGCTCGGAAAAGATCATCGACGCGGATACGGTCATCATGGCGATCGGGCAGACCTCCGATCTCTCCTGGATTACCGAGGAGGACAAAATCGAAATCACTCCCCGCAATACTATAAAGATTGACCCTGCGACACTTGCCACAACCGCTCCAGGGATCTTTGCCGGCGGCGATGTATCATTCGGCCCTCGCATCGCGATCGAGGCAGTTGCAAACGGTAAGAAAGCAGCTCAATCCATTCATGCGTTTCTTTCTGGTGTGAAAGGAACAAGCGTCGAGGTTGCACTTCATGATCGCGATGTCGAAATCATCGTCGCTAATACCCGGGAATACAAACGGAAATGGGGGTACGAACAGCAGCGGCGGGTCCCAATTCCCGTCCTTCCGATCAATCGCAGAATCGGCGTTTCGCAAATCGAGCTGGGGTATAACGAAGAAGAGGCGCAGCATGAAGCATCCCGCTGTTTGCATTGCTGGGAGAACACAGTCTTTAATGAAGGGGGGGAAGAAACCGGCAGCGAATGCATTTTGTGCGGAGGGTGCGTCGATATCTGTCCGGAGAATTGCATCGAACTGGCGGTGCTGGATCGCCTGGATGGCGGGAAGGAAAAACTGAGTGAAGGAAGTGCAGCATACGACATCGCTATCACGGGAGAGACTGAGGGAATAACCGGCTCTATCATGATCAAGGATGAAGATAGGTGCATCCGCTGCGGGCTTTGCGCAATGCGTTGTCCTGTCGCATGCATCACCATGCAGGAATATACTGTTGCGGAAACAAAACCTCTATAATATGACTACAGACCTACTACCGAGGATTTAGCGTGGACACAACGAAGGAAGAAAAGGACGAATCAAAAGAAAGCCTCATCTCGCGCCGATTCTTTTTTGAGAGTCTGGGATTGGGTGCAATCGGCATAGCGGCGCTCGGAAGTATTATCCTCACCGGTGAGTACCTCTCGCCGAACGTGGTGCGGGAGCCTCCGATGAAATTCAAAGCCGGCAAGCCGGAAGATTTTTCTCCTGGAAGCGTGACACTCGACGTGGATCAAAAAGTCTATATTGTGCGCGCAAAGGAAGGATATTTCTATGCCCTGTCCGCGGTATGCACGCATCTTGGATGCATCACGAATTGGAAACCGGACCAGGGAATTATCGCTTGCCCGTGTCACGGCAGCAAGTTCAATACTGACGGGACAAAGGTTGCAGGTCCGGCGCCGCGCTCATTACCGCGCTTTTCAATCGTGCTGGACGACGGAGGCCAGCTTGTTGTCGACAAATCGGTAACTGTTGGCGAGGACGCAACGCTTAAAGTATAAACAAAGGAGGCAGTTTGAAAAAGCTCGATAGTTACTGGGAGATGGTGCAGGCGGATGTTTGTGCAAACTGCATTGATAGGAACCAAGCAGGGACATGCAGCCTTTCGGGAGAGTTTGAATGCGGGCTGAAGCGCCATTTTTCGGGCGTCGTCGACTCCGTTCTTTCCGTCAAGAGCGACGAGCTTGCCCCGTATGCGGCAGCTCTAAGGGAAAAGGTCTGCGCATCGTGCGGTCAACAGTCGATTGACGGCGAGTGCCGTCTTCGTACGAGCATTGACTGCGGCCTTGACAGATATCTACCGTTGATTACCGAGAGCATTGAAAAGTTCAGACCAGAACACAACGGCACTCTCACCAACTTTCTCAGGGTCCAATGAACCGTTTTGCCGAACAGCTTGTTCGATCGCGCGTGTGGCGTTCCATTTTCCGGCACGGACTTCCTTTGTCGAATAGGACTCGGGCGGAAGCGGTCTTCTACAACTTCTTCCTTCATGTCCATCCCACGAAAGTCCGCAGGCGCTCGATCAAGTTTACCTACACGTGGGGTCTCGGAGGTCTGTCTGCGGGACTGTTTATCATCCTTACGGTCACGGGCGCCCTGCTGATGCTATACTACCGCCCGTCAGTTCACGAAGCATATTGGGATATGAAAAACCTGCAGTTTGTCGTATCGTCAGGACAGTTCCTGCGCAATATGCACCGGTGGGCAGCGCACGCGATGGTCGCAATAGTCTTTCTCCATATGCTTCGAGTGTTCTTCACGGGATCGTATCGTCCTCCAAAGGAATTTAATTGGGTGATCGGAGTCGTTCTTCTCGTGATGACCGTTTTGCTGAGTTACACCGGTTATCTTCTGCCGTGGGACCAGCTCTCATTTTGGGGAATTTCGGTCGGCACAAATATGGTTCGCGCCGTCCCGTTCGGGATGGGGGACCAGATCTCTTATCTTCTTCTCGGAGGGAACATCGTCGGCGAAAATGCGCTCGTCCGGTTTTACGTGCTGCACTGTTTCGTTATTCCGGTGGCGATGATGGTATTTATGGGAATACATTTTTGGAGAGTGCGAAAGGATGGAGGGGTCTGAACCGTTAAGAGCCAAGTTGTCGAATATGAATCCACAAGACAATATCAAACGCGGAATGGAAAATAAAAAAGATTTCAAGGTAGAATCGTCCTCGGACGCCAAAAAGGTTCCGAAGCGAATTGCGTTCATAAAATCGCGGACGAGCGCACGCGTCAGGTCGGATGAAGAAGATATGGTGATGACCGTTCCTCATCTGATCGTAAGGGAAGTTATCGCTTTTGAGATCCTCCTTCTTGTTCTGGCAGTCGTCTCTCTTTTCTTCAATGCACCGTTGGAATGGATTGCCAATCCTGAACACACACCGAATCCCGCCAAGGCGCCGTGGTATTTTCTTGGATTGCAGGAATTGCTCCATTATTTTCCCCCGATTGTCGCCGGTGTTATTCTCCCGGGTATGGTTGTCGTGGCGCTGATTGTGATTCCATATTTTTCCGTTAACCTCAAACAAGAAGGCCTTTGGAAGCAGAGCAAAAAACAGACAATGACGGTGCTTCTTATATCGGTTGGGATTCTATCCGCGATTTTGCTTCTGTACAACGTGTATGTCATGCTTGTGCCGACGCTGTTGATTGTTGGGATGATGCTGGCCCCGTATTATTCCTCGAAGGAGAACGGAATCGTCGGCTGGTTGGCCTCGCGTCCCCTTTCGTGGTGGGTCATGACATGGTTCGTCACAATTGCGGTCGTTCTCACGCTTGTGGGAATTCTCTTTCGCGGTCCGGAATGGACCTGGACATGGCCTTGGCATGAAATCTATTAGTCGTCGAAGGCACCTTTAACTTATTTGCAAACGTTGCTCATGGGTAAACTTTCTAAATATTTCGCCGCTGTAAGCGTTGTGTTGCTCGTCGTTCTCGCCGTATCTCCGATGAAGGATTTTTTCAGGGAGTGGAAAGGATATCAGTACGCATACAACAAACTGATTGCGAACCTTCCACAAAGGGTGAAGCCCGCCGGGATCGGGATCAAACAGATCTGGGTGCAAAAGCTCGATCGCGTTGATCGCTGCGAGACATGTCACCTTGGACTGAAAGAAGATGCACTCGTCAACGCGAAAGAGCCTTTTCGTTCGCATCCGCGCATCCATCACGACATCGAAGAATTTGGATGCACAATGTGTCACGGCGGTCAGGGTGTGGCAACAGAATACAAGGAGTCGGTCGGAAATGTAAAATTCTGGGATCAGCCGATGTTACCGGGCGCCTTCATCGAAGCATCGTGCGGAAAATGTCATAAAGAGCAAAACGTTCCGGAGGCTCCGGTTCTCAACGAAGGGCGCAAGCTGGTGCAAGAGTCGAACTGCGTTGCGTGCCACAAGATCGAAGGATATCAAAAACAATGGGTGCCGCCTCTGGACGGCATCGGATCGAAAGTAAACAGGACCTGGCTCGTCAATTGGCTGAAGAATCCGAAACAGTATTATTCCGGCACGAAAATGCCGAATTTTCTTCTGAGCGATGAGGATGTTGACAACCTTGCGGACTTCCTGTTGACGTTCACGGCTCCGCCGAACAACTCAGAGCTCGTACCGTTGCCCTCATCCATGAAAATCTCTTCAGAGGCGCAAAAGGCGAAAGTGATCGAGAAAGGATCGACGTTGTTCGGCGAAGCGAGATGCATAAGCTGCCATTTGATCAATGGTAAAGGAGGATACGTTGCAACGGAACTTGGCAAAGTTGCAAGCAAGGTAAATGCCGATTGGCTCTACAACTACATCAAAGAGCCGAAGGTCTTCATGCCGGAAGTTCAGATGCCCCGATACAGGTTCACGGAGAATGACCTCGCCTCCGTCGTCGCGTATATGCAAAGTGAATTTGTCGACTATGACTTCCAGCAGCTCCCACCTCACACTCCCGATCCGGCCTACTATGAAAAAGGATTGGCGATCTTTAAGAAATATAACTGTGCCGGGTGTCATCAACTTCAAGCCGTGACCGGTTCCTCTGAATTGGGGCCTGACCTTACTTTTGTCGGCGGCAAAAAAACGTACGAGATTGATTTTGGAAATACTTCCGTCGATCAAACTCTTCCTTCCTACCTTAAAACGAAGATACTCGACCCGCGCACTTTCGCGTCGACCGCAAAAATGCCGAAGTTTGGGTTCTCGGACGAACAGGCAACGGCAGCGGCCGTAGCGTTGCTCAGCAATTCAAGTGAGAACATTCCTGAGGAGTATATCGTCCGGCCAAAGCCGGCGCCTCATTTTGTTCCTCAGGGAGAGTTCGGAAAACTTGTGAAAGACCTTGCCTGCCAGAGCTGTCATGTTATGAACGGAACCGGCCGATTGGTAGCAACCGACCTTTCTATGGAAGCAAGCCAAGCCCAGCCTCAATGGATAAAAGCGTACTTCAAGATTCCGTATTCGCTGAGACCGACGCTCACCGAACGCATGCCGAATTTTTTCCTCTCCGAGTCAGAAATCAATGTGCTCGGCGATTATATGGCGAAAGTTTTTGTTGTTGACACTCTTGACCGAGCGATCCCGGCCGACGGCGCTTTGGTTTCCGAAGGACGAGGACTTTATTACGAACGGTACGGATGCCAAAGCTGCCACATGATTGGCGGAAAAGGCGGATATGTCGGACCGCCCCTTGACAAAGTCGGTTCCCGGCTGGAGCCCGGATGGATATTCCATTGGTTGAAAGATCCCGAAGCGTACAAACCGCAGTCGATAGAGCCTGACAATAAACTGACAGACCGAGAAGCAGAAGCGTTAACGGTTTTCCTTACGACACTGAGATAACAGAAATTATGCGATCAATCATTTCATACTTGACAACAATCGTACTCTGTTCGATGGTGTTCAGCCAGTGCGCCGGTCCAGGCACGCATCCGGCGGCGGGAACTCCTTCAAAAGACAGTGTGGCTGCAGCCGATTCTGCAATGCTGCCATTGAGCTCTGCGGGAGTATTACCTTTGACATATGAACAACAGCAGGGGAAGATTCTCTTCATGAAATACTGCTCGGTCTGCCATGGCGAACAGGGGAAGGGCGATGGATTCAATGCTTACAACCTTGACCCCAAACCTCGAGATTTTACAGATCCGCGCGCTATGGCCGGCATCGAAGATGCGACATTATTGACAACGATCATGGAGGGGGGAAAGGGAGTCAACAAATCCCCGCTCATGCCGGCATGGGGGGGAAGGATGAACAAGCTGGAAGGGGAATACGTCATCGAGTACGTCAAAGCACTCGAACATCAACATTAGTAATGAAAACTGCCTTGTTATTACGTACATCCGTAGATCCAGATTGCTCATGGACCGTTCGGTGCTGAGCGCCGGACAGCGGTCAACATTCTGATTGCGAACATCATAGAAGAAGGCATCACAACTAAGAATCCCTGCTGTCTCCCAACAGCAGGGATTTCTGCTTCAGACCGAGGGAGGCACGATTCGGGTATTGCTATCTTTGTTGATGACCTTGAGATACAATACTGAATTCAAAAGAATCGGCTTGTCCCAATTAGAAGCCATCTCAAAAATGGTTTTCATGCAGAAAGCAGCCGTAAATGTCATGCTGAGTCCCGCCTTAGAGCGGGACTCAGCATCCATGACATCGAAGCTTTGCACATTCAAGGTGTTTCATTGTCATGGATTCTCCCAAGGGGATGCCTTCGGCATTCTCCCGCCACAAAGCGGCGGGATCAGAATGGACAATGATTTGGCTGTGTTCTTTCAAGAGGACACAATCTAGAGTTTTTGAGATAGCTTCTAATATCTCAATGCCAAGTTTGCAGGCTTCTTCATGCCGTGGAACATGAAGAGTGTAAAGTCATACCTGCTTCCTTTGACCCCGAACAGAAAATTCTCTAACTTAATAGACAAGATCGCATTGCGGAATGATTTGGATAGCGCTCACATTCCCTTCTAAACCATCAACTCTCGGATATTGCAACCGTTTGAGTGCGGTTCGGAATCAAGCTTCAAGGATCGTGTTTGGCTTTTATGAAAAATAAGACCAGAGATAATTTGTTCAGATTGGACAAGCAGCAGACAATTGCCATCAACAAGGTGCTGCGAAAGAGCTACAAGTTCGTCTCGGATACAACAAAACAGAAACTTGAATCGCTGTTTCACAATGAGGCGTTCCCTGAACCAATCGAAATAAAGATTCTTAGAAATATTGCCATAGAGGAAGTTTACCTGGAATTGCTCTATCAATCGCTTGACAAGGCCTTCCCGGATAACATCGGTAACTTCTACGAGACGTGGACGAAAACGATGCAACTTTGGTTTACAAGAGAAAAATTCCCTGAGTTTGAAGAGCAGTTTTTGAGGGGTACGGTTGATGTGAATCTTCCCGAAAAATCCTCCGAAATACTGCGTTATCAAATCTTGGCCAATATGGGTGAGGACATATGTTTAAAGAACATCTCTGAAGAATTATTAGCTCGTTTGAGAGTCCACTTTGCGCACGAGAAGGCACGGGAGCGGAAGACAAGCGATGAAATCAAAACCGCTGTCATCGCAACGATGGGCTTGCTAAGCGACGTTATTAAATCGCGGATTCAATCCATTGCCAAAGAGTTTGGAGAAGAAACAGGCGAATTTTACTTCGCGTTTGTTAAGGGAAGGATACCTTGGGATCTGAATGACCCTGCGAAGGGGCTGCAACCCGTTTGGGAATGGATTAAGGAATACCTGGGAGAAGACGATAAGTGCGCCGTATTTTTTTCTAGAGAATTCAACATCGATGAACTCAACGCTCATCGTAAGTATCTCATACGGCAACTTAGCATGAGGTGGAAGCACAGATTGTCTGATGGAGCGAAGCAGCTCTTGGCGAAGCTTGAGGGCGAGTTTGGAGAGAGCCTTGAGCTTTCAAACGGAGAATTGATAAGGGCCGGAAAACTTTCAAGGGAGGAGTTTCAGAAGCGGGAGAAGGAGAAGTGGCTGCCGCAACTGCGAAAATTGTCCGCAAAGATGACTGCAAAGAAAACCTAACTCTGCGCGTGTGAATTGCAAACGGCAAGTCATCCTTAAGTAACGCGAGGTATTTCAACACTTATCCCGATATTGAAATCTTCCCTATCTGCAGTAGTGGGGTTTTTTGCTTCTCATCGTAAAAACTGATGTTCACCCTGATCCCGCCGAAAAGCGGCGGGACGCGACGGTCTCCTTCTAAGCCATAGGCTCATGCGCCTCCGGCGCAGACGCGCTCCTCTTGCTCAGGATGAGCCGTCGCTGCGGAGGCGAAGGGACCAGTTTATCATCGCTTGGTCTCCACATTCATTCAAAAGACCCCACCACCGGAAAAGAGTCATCGCTCACACCCGGTTGAGTCCCGCGTCGATTGAACCGTCTGCAAATGCAACAGCCCGGAGGTGAGTCCGGGCTGAGTGTGCATTTTTGAAAAATGTCAATACTATTTCAAGAGCAAAAGTTTTTTCATCTCCATATAAGTTCCTGCCTGCAGGCGGTAAAAATATACGCCGCTCGACATGTTTGCCGCATTCCATTGCCGGGTGTAGCTTCCTGCCTGCAATTCTCCTGAGATAATGGTCGATACTTCTCGTCCTAAGATGTCGAATACTTTTAACGATACGAGCGATCGTGACGGCAAATCAAATGAGATTGTTGTCGACGGGTTGAACGGGTTCGGGTAGTTCTGACGAAGCACAAACTTGTTGGGGGTGTTATCTTGTTCAGCGACATTCGTCGCTACCGATGTTTGCAGTACTATATGGCAAATGGATGCTGCCGCGATCGGATATGAGAATGAGTTGTTGGAAATAACCCCGACGCTGTCAATCTTTTTTATTGCCGCGCTGGTCTGATCGAGTTCCCAGACTCTGCCGCCTAAAACTCTTTTCGAGGATGAAACTAAAAAATTCCCTGTTATCGTTGTATTGAAATTCTTGTTTATCACGATGAGATGGATCTCGTTCGCTCCCGGCGTCATTGAGCCGTAAATCGAACAATTCACGCTGTCGCTGGTCTGCGACGGAACGTAGTGATCGCCAAATGCCGAATTGGCGCCGTCATAGTTTCTATACATTTCATACGCCGCGGATATGTATTGCGATGGACTATTGCGCGGCCAGATCGTGGCAAAATAAACTCCGTATTTTGCGAAGATGCCTAAGACGTCATCAACTGCTATCGCACCGGAGATATCGTTTTCACCGCCGTAGTTGTATTCAGAGAATGACAACTTTGTTCCGGGGTAATATTTATTGATCGATTGCATCAACTTAGGAATAAGCGGCAGATAAGACGAGAAAGACTGTTCGATCCAGCTATTCTCCGCATAACTTTTGTCCCAGAGAGAGCGCGGAGCCTGGACTCTCGCTAAATTATCTGCAGTACTTGTAGCACCTGGGTCACTTATTCCGTTGGTATTATCTCCTACAGCCGCCGAATACCAGTGCAAATCGAGAGCATCGAGAAGCCTTTTCCCGGTTGTGTCGCTGGCTTTTTTCATTTGATCCAGGTAATAATCGAGGAACCAGGTGTAGAGTTTGCCTGTGCTGACTGTGTTCCAGTCAGTAGCACCCTGCAAATCATAATAACCGCTGAACCCGTATGATGCTGGACCGAATATGTCGGCAGATGGGTCGATATTTTTCACCGATCTTGCTAATGCAACCGACCTTTGAATAAGTTCCTTGCAGGTTGTCTGTGCAGGGTGAAGCATTGGGTGTGAATAATTCCATAGATCCGGTTCATTATCAAGGTTGTAACCATTAATGCCCGTCGCTGAGCTTGCTATGCCATTCTTGTTTACCAAAAAGTTTACATATTCGTCCATAAAGACCGTATCGTCGCTTGTGTTTGGTGTAAGCGATAAGGGGCTTCCTTTTACAGGCTTCACATACGCCCATCGGGAAGAGGGAGCAATTTGAGTTGAATCGACCACTCCGTTTTTGTCCTTTGCGACAAAGCCCGCCATCTGAAGCGTGGCGAGAGAGTAAGCGCCTAATTGCAGCGCCTGCTTATGAAATGCGTCTGTAACGATTCCAGGGACAGACGAGCTGTCCGAAGGGATGTTGAACGCTTGTGCAAGGTAATCGTCGCTTTCATTCAGGTAGTCAATGCCGGCGTTCGACGCGTTATTCTCCCAGTTGTATCCCGTCAACCGGTCGCCCCCGAGCCTGTAGGCGGTCCAGTTTTCGCCGCCGTTAAGCAGTTGATTTGTCCCATAAATATGCGGGCTAATTGGACTAAGTGAATCGTCCGCAGCCACCGTGAAATTGGCGGTCTGAGAGTTTGCGCCGGCAGACATAAAAAAAAGAACTATAAAAGGTCGCAGTATTTTCATTTTGTTCCTTCCATCTATTTGGAATTTGATTCTGATTTCTTTTCCGTTGTTCTTGATGCGCGGTAGGGAATCAGCATTACATCGGGACTAGTAGGGGGGTAGCAAACTCTCGGCACTGCTCGCAAGTATCTAGCACTATAAGCTATGTGACAACCTTGAGAAATGCAAACGTCAGAGTGACTATTGACTCAATCTGCTGCTCCGAAAGTTTGTTCAGTGATTCTCTCCGGCCATCCGGCTGGAGATGTGAACAAATCGCCGTTACGATTACGCTTGAATGTCTGTCTTGTTCTGAAATCTCCGTGCAAGTAAGAAGATAGGAGGTTGCAGAGCAGCGTCGAACCCTGGTAAGCCGTTCTCTGTTTAGAATCGAGACTTCTGAAAAATCAGGAAAGCTTCTCTCGCGCAGAGCCGCTAAGGCGCAAAATATATTAAAATAAAGTTCATGCGCCTTTGGGTAGCGTTACAGTTTCACGCACGTCACTATTACTTCAAACTTTTTCTCGTTCCCAAACTGAGTTTGGGAACGAGAGTGAAATTCCTCAAACTGTAACACTGCCCGCCTTTGCGTCTTCGCGTGATACTATTTTTCAGATGTTTCGAATCGGTAATCCCGACCCCAATTTCAGCGTATAGACGAAAGCCGTGGAAATCCATACAAAACAAAGTAGAAGCTTCGCTGCGCAAAGATATACTTTGTGCCTCAACTTATTTTAGCAACACCATTTTCTTCACCTGCATCTTCCCTCCAAACTCCAATCGCGAGAAGTAGACTCCGCTTGATAGATTCGATCCGTTGAACTGGACTTGATGGTTTACTCCCGCCACGGCTTCATCGTTGAACAACGTTGCGACTTCTTGGCCGAGGATGTTAAACACTTTCAATACCGCACGGCCGTTGGATGGTATCGTGAACTGAATGACCGTTGATGGGTTGAATGGGTCCGGGTAGTTCTGCGAGAGCACGAATTCATGGGGTGATAAACTCTGATCTGCGACGTTCGTCGCACCTGCCGGCTTGGTGACGACTGTATTTCCGATCATTGTAACTGCGGTTTGTGCTAACGCTCTTCCGTTCAACGTTGCGCCGGCGTTCATTGATATCAGCGTTTGGGACAAAATGTTTCCTTGCATTTGAACGGTTGTTCCAATGACAACCTGACCGCCTACCTGCCAGTAGATATTGGCAGCCTTTGCACCGCCGCTGAGGGTGACGATGGCCCCATTGGCGACAGTGAGATTACCTGCAACTTGAAAAATCCAGATATCGGTTGCACTGCCAGAAATGGTAACGCCGCCTGCAGATATCAATACTCCGGTTCCCCATTTATAGAGTCCATGAGGAATGGTTTTCCCGGTGATATCTCCTGCGCCAAGTTCAGTACTATCGGGCAAGCTGCGTCCGGCTGCGTCGGTGTATGCGGTTTGCATGTCGCTTATAGCGGTGGTCATGTTAATCGGAGTTGGTGCGGCATAGTTCGACGCATAGATTTTACCAGTGATTAACGACGAAGTTGAAAATCTATTTGTAGCATCTGCTATCAAGCCAAAACCGGTGATGAATGTTGCGGCGGCTGGGCTTAGCCCGACATCGCCGGTGATTGATGTGACTCCCGTAGTGGAGACTCCTGTTTTTGCTAGAATCACGAAATTGCCGGCAGTCCCAAGATTTACCGCTGTCGATTGAGACAGTGCGGCCGCATGCATAATCAAAACAGCTGTCAGCATTCCTCCGAACACGCGCGTCTAGCTGGTCAAGGCGGTTGTTGAATAAGAGGTATCAGTTTTCATAAAAACCTCCACGTGGTTAGTGAAAATGAATTACGAACTGCATTAATGCGCAGAGCTTTCGTTTATGTCCGGTGTAGGCTTGACAGTTCTCTTTTGAAAAAATTTTCCGATACCTGAACTCATCCGCTCACGTTCCGACCTGGTACAGTATCAATGAGGAAGGAACTAATACGGTCTCGGTCCTCCATGAAGAGGATTCCTACAACGAGAAAAATACCGATGTCTGACTGGAGATGTAATAGTCCGAAAGGTTGAAAAAGGAGTTAATCCTTACTGTTGTTGAACAGCAGGGATTTCTTCTTTAGACCTTGTAGCGGGGGCAGGATGTGTATTCTACGGAAAAATGAAATGCACTATATAACCGAAAAGCTCTTACGGCATACAGTCCGGCAGGCTCTGAATCGCTAAATGGCTTCTTCTCTCTTTATTCGCCACCTCTCAAATCCAAAGGCTGCCATCATCATCAGAAGTGAAGCCATAGCATAGAACAAGACAACGGAAGGCGTCGCAATTCCCTGCAATCCGGCGAAGTCGAAAGCGGGAGAGGTTTTCGAACTCGTTGCGGTATAGAGGAAGAGAAGAAAGATCACAACAAATGTTTTTGGAGTGCCGGTTAGCAAACCCAGAAGTGTCGTGGCTGAGGCTATCAATAGCATGCCGTTCAACGCTGCTGCCGCACCGAACGGATCGTCCAGACTCAAACGGAGCAAAGGGATGAATCCAACAAGCACAGTTGTCAATAGTGCGGAGAAGAATTTTAAGGCCGCATACTGTCGTTTCACGAGCGGAGCGGTAAAGACCAATCGTGCCATATTACTAACCCTGTCTCTAGTAGAGATGGAAGCGAGCAGAGGAACGAGTATGAAGAACGTGATGGGAAGAATTGACGTGCGAATCGCAGTCATCGGAGCCAAAAGACCCAGGAGCGATGATGAGGCGATCACTATGAAAAAGATCGGGTATAGAGCAAGCGTCAGCCGAACATCAAGGACAATTGCTTTAACGAACGAGGGAGGGCCGACAAGCCATCCGCCTCGAGGGACTACGATACGAAGCCAGACGGAAATAATCCGTTGCCACAGACGGGCAAGCTTGCCTGTTTTGTCTTTTTTGTGCGAACTCCTCCTTGCAGGATCAAAACGTTGGAAGGCGGCCCAGGCAATTGCGAAAAATGGAATCGTGAATAATGCGGATGCCAGGCGCGGAAGGACAATTTCAGGAACCAACTTGAGTCCTGGAAAAAAAAGAGGAGGCAGCGCCGCGTTGTAAGGAGCGTAACCGATGGTGAATTCATGTGAACCGGTTACCAGACTGATCTCATTGCCGAAAAATCCCAGCCCGGTGAAATCTGCGGCAAGAATCCAGGCATGTTCCTTCGAAGCGGAAGCAAGAACAAACGGAAACGCCAGCGTTATAGTCCAAAAGAAAAAATAAAAGAGATCTCCCCATCTTCCGGAAAGAAACTGCACGCATTCGAACATCAGCGCGATCGCCGCTAGACATGGGATCGAAGGAAGGAACATGATCCCGAATGTCTGCAAGAATACCATCGGCTCGAGCGGCATTTCTCCGCGAAGTAAGTGCATTACCATGCATGCCATCATGAAGATTGCGGCCATGGCTGTAAGGTACACTATATTTCCGGCCAATTTTCCCGTGAGGTATCGCAACGATGAGAGCGGGGTGGCAGCGATCAGTTTCCCGACTCCGCTCTGGAGATCGCGCGACACTGAATTGCTTATCAGGTAGAATCCGACCAGACTGAATACCAATCCTCCCATAATAGATGACGTGAGTGAGGTTGCTGCGGAGTTGAGCAGAACGCGCTGATTGCCGACCAAAAACATCACCCCGCCCGAATTGGTTTCGGGCATCAACACGAACGCCGCACCGCACAAGATCAGGAGGAGAACAGGTGTGCTCGACCGCCGGAACCGGAGAATGCACTCCATGAGAATTATCGAACGGACTTCAATGAGCTTCTTGATCATTAACGTATGGCCTTTTCGGTGAGAAGGAGATACGCATCCTCAAGTTCTGGTTCTACAGCCGAAGCACCGGGAGATGTTCCCTCAGGTCCTACAAACCGGACATGAACTCCGTCGGTCTTTTGCACAGCCGAGGATATCCGCAATTTTGATTTTTGATATTCGAACTCAGCCGAACTGACGACAATTTCCCAGGTCTTTCCCGATGCCGAAGCGAGGATTTCTTCCGGTGTGCCGATGGTAATGAGTTTCCCCTTGTCAAGGACGGCAATTCTCCCGGCAACGGCCGCAAGATCGGAGACGATATGGGTTGATAAGATCACGAGCGAGTTCCGGCCAAGCGTTGTCAGAAGGTTCCGGAATCTGATTCGTTCCTCGGGGTCGAGGCCGGAGGTCGGTTCGTCGACAATGAGCAGCACCGGATCGTTCACGAGTGCCTGCGCGATTCCAAGCCGTTGTTTCATCCCTCCGGAAAATGTTTTCACCATCCCATGAGCCGATGCGTGGAGGTTCACCGCCTCGAGCACATCCATTACTTTTTGGCGGGACCGGATTCCCTTGAGGCCGCCGAGGTAAGAAAGAAACTCAAATGCCGTTGCACTTTCGTATACGCCAAAGTCCTGAGGTAAATATCCGAGTCGCGAGCGAACGTAGTCGGGCTCAATCCGGATATCGCGGCCGAGAAAAAGGATGCGGCCGGAAGTTGGACGGGTGAGCGTCACGATCATTTGCATTAGTGTCGTTTTGCCGGCTCCGTTTGGGCCGAGCAACCCCACAACTCCTGCGCCGCACTCTAGAGAAAGGTTGTCGATTGCAGTCGTTCCGGAACGATAGCGTTTGGTGATAGATTCGATGGTCAGCATGCACTGCCTTTTTAGTTTGGTTTCTTGATGAAACGCTGAAAAGACAAAAAAGTTACCTGATAAAGTTCGAATTATGCAAGTTCATATAACTCTTCTAAACTGATCGTGTTTTGACCAACATGCAGTGTTTCCAAGAGAGGAAAACTAGGGCGATTAGTTTCAACCTATTACAAGGACACCATAAACAAAAATCCCTACTGTCTTTCAACAGTAGGGATTTCTTCTTTAGACCTTGCGCGCTCTTCGCGTTCCGCTGTTTATCAAGCGGGATGCGGGGACAGGCAGGTTGCGCCAAAAAGCGGCGCACTTTCAGGCGCCAAAAACGCGCCACTCAGCTTGAACCCAATCAATCTGGATGCCCTTAAAAAGAAAAACCCAACCTTACGGTCGGGTTTTTCTTCTTAGTAGCGGGGACAGGACTTGAACCTGTAACCTTCGGGTTATGAGCCCGACGAG
>CAZXQG010000067.1:0-16262 GCA_964642725.1 uncultured Chitinophagaceae bacterium | reverse complement strand
AGGGGATCGGCTTCGTCTACAAAACCAAGGTGATCTTGTATTCCATTTCGCTCGATCTTTTTTCTGTGATGTTCGGCGGAGTGATGGCGATTCTTCCAATCTATGCGCAGGATATTCTTCACGTCGGCTCGGAAGGGCTCGGCATCTTACGCGGAGCTCCGTCGCTCGGAGCGGTGCTAACTCTCATGGTGCTTGCCAGAGTCTCCGCAATGGAACACCCGTGGCGGAACTTGTTGATAGCCATTACGGGGTTCGGCGTGTGCATCGTGGCTTTTGCAGTTTCGCCGTGGATGATCTTATCTGTCGTCATGTTATTTTTCAGCGGAGCGTTTGACAGCGTAAGCGTCGTTATTCGCCATACGCTTCTTCAAACGCTGACACCGGACGATTTGCGCGGACGGGTGATGGCCGTGAATGGAATATTTCTCGCCTCATCGAACGAACTGGGGGCCTTCGAGTCCGGTGTCGCCGCAAAACTGATGGGAACTGTCCCGTCCGCTCTTTTCGGCGGACTGATGACACTCTGTATTGTCACATGGGTTTATACAAAATCGAGGGGTCTATTTACTATCCAGCTTTCCAAGAAGAGTAATTGAGGCTGCAGAATAGTCACAGTCCTCGCGCCGTGCCTCAGCGCATGGACGTTGAGATCCTACCGACAAAAAAATCCAGAATCAGCTCAACGAGCCGATCCTGGATTGCACAACACTGACTTTACTTCTTCGGTGCGTACTCCTGAAACAACCTGCTGACATCCATCTTTCGAAAAAGGCTCTCTCTACTTCTATTCCTATTCCATCCCTGGATCAGACAAGGACGTTGACATTGCTTCCACTCGAGCTGGTACTCCCGATTGGCGCTGTAACACCTGTTGTGGAGGCCGTAGGTTGGCTCGGGGCTCCGCCGCCATGATGGTGGTGATGATGATGTGCTTTGCCCGTTGATTGCGGCTGCAAATCTTGACTGAGCTTTTTGAGCGCGTCTTGTGCGCCGCTTATGTCGCCGGATTGAAGCGCATTTCCCAATGCCGCAAAATCTGCATTGAACCGGCTTTGTTGTCCGCTTGACTGCTTTGCTGTCGTTTCCTGAGAGGTTTGCATCACACCTTGAATTTGTGAAAAGGCGTTTTGAGCACCCTTCAAATCTCCTGATTGGATCGCCGTCACCAGATTCTTAATGTCGTTGCCAAGTGTAGACGAACTGTTCTGGATATTCGGCAGGTAAGGATTTGTAATTGACGAAATACCTTGCACTGACATAATTTCTCCTCCTCATAGCATGATCACGTCGCTGAGAATGGTTTTCTCATACCGCTATTAAATAGTATCGGCTGATTTATGCAAAACTTTAGCCGGTTGGCGGGATTACCGATGTTTGGCGGCTCACCTGTAGATCTTTCGATGATTCCGCCATTTATCTTTGGCCCGTGAGAACCGATGAAAAGAGCGGCATCAACCGGACGAATTTCCCATCCATCAACACCCTCTCCAAACGGCTGGTTCTACGGACAATAAAAAAAGTATGGAAATAATGGTAAAATATTCATACATAAAGGGGGTCGCAACACAGATAAGTAAAAGAGAAACCGTATTCCTCTCAACCTATTGGAGAGTATTATGAACGGAAAGTTCTTCATGGCAATATGTGTCGTTATGCTGACCTTCATCCGATATCAATCGGGCAATGATAAGAAAAAGGAGTTTATCCCCGTGACGTCAAAACTTTTTGGAAAATTACCAGATGGAAGGGGAGTGACCTTATACACTCTTCAAAACAAAAATAATGCAACTGTGACAGTGACCACTCTCGGCGCCTCTCTCGTATCAATAAACGTACCTGATAAAAAAGGAGCCTTTGGTGACGTCCTTCTCGGCTATGATAACGCTCAAGGATATGTTGATGACATTTCGTTTTTTGGGGCAATTGTCGGAAGATACGGCAACCGCATCGCGAAAGGGAAATTTTCGCTGGACGGGAAATCATATCAACTTGAAGTCAACAGCGGTGTGAATCATCTGCACGGCGGCAAGATTGGCTTTAACCGGAAATTGTGGGAGGCAGAAATAAATGAGAAAGCCCCATTTGCCTCTGTCACAATGCACTGTACAAGTCCGGATGGAGAGGGGGGCTACCCGGGAAAGGTCTCTCTTAGTGTGACGTACTCCTGGAGCGACAACAACGAACTCACGATCGACTACAGCGGAACCACCGACGCGCCGACAATTCTTAATCCGACGAACCATGCCTATTTCAACCTGACCGGAGATCCTACAAACACAATCCTTGACCATGAAGTGATGATTGCTGCCGATCAGTTTACTCCCGATGATTCGGTATTGATCCCGACGGGGAAACTTCAAGATGTTGCGGGAAGTCCGCTCGATTTTCGTTCGCCGAAACGTATCGGCGACAGAATCAATGACCCATATGAGCAGCTTCAAATCGCCAGAGGGTACGACCACAACTGGGTGTTAAACAATTACAATAAAACTGTCCGCCTTGCGGCAACCGCGTATGATCCAAAGAGCGGACGGTTCATGGAAATGCTGACAGACCAACCGGGCGTGCAGTTTTATACAGGAAATTTTCTTGACGGGTCTCACAAAGGAAAAGGAGGAGTTGCATATCAGTTCAGGTCGGGACTCTGCTTTGAAGCGCAGCATTTTCCGGATTCGCCCAACAAGCCGCAATTTCCATCCGTTGTCTTGAGGCCGGGCGAGACGTATAAACAAACTACCAAGTATCGTTTTTCAACTAAGGAATAGAAGCATAGACGAAAATCCTGTTTCTCTGCGGTACTCTGTGAGTCTCGGCGCTTCTCGGTGTCACAAGAAATCTATTTCACAGAAGAACACGGAGGCGGTGCTGGGGGGCCGAGGAGAAAAAAGCCGACGTCGATCTTTTCGACCGGCTCTCAAACTGGAGCATTGCTGTATGAGCATCGCAAACATTCTTAATTGAATCGTGATCGAATGAGCAAGTATGCCATCGGATTAGATTTCGGAACGAACTCATGCCGTTCGCTTATTATTGATATTGCAAACGGAAGAGAATTAGCGACCCATGTTTTTCCTTATCCTTCCGGCACCGACGGAGTCATTGTCGATCCCGCAGACCCGCATTTGGCGCGGCAAAATCCAGCGGACTATTTGATGGGAATTGAGGTCTCCGTCAATGAAGCGATACGAAAAGCGAAGGCGGCTGACCCGAAGTTCTCTCCCCGCGACGTCATCGGCATTGGTGTCGATACGACGGGAAGCAGCCCTATGCCTGTTGATGCCGAAGGACGGGCGTTATGCGCTAACAAAAAATTTGAACACGATCCTGCAGCCATGGTATGGCTCTGGAAAGACCATACCAGTTTTGCTGAAGCTTCTCAGATTACGGAAACTGCTGCCGCGACGCGGCCGCAATACATGGCAAAGGTTGGCGGGGTGTATTCGTCGGAATGGTTTTGGAGCAAAATCCTCCATTGCAAGAACACGGCTCCGGAAGTATTCCAAGCGGCGGCAAGTTTTGTTGAGATCTGCGATTGGATTCCTGCAGTCTTAGCAGGTGCCGCTCATCCGCGATTAATGAAGCGGAGTATTTGCGCTGCCGGACACAAAGCGATGTTTAACGACGGATGGGGCGGATTGCCGGATGAAGCGTTTCTTGAATCGCTCTCGCCGGGGTTCGGGGCATTGCGCAGTCGATTGTACTCTCGTGCATACTCGGCTGACGAAAAAATCGGAACGCTCGCTCCCGAGTGGTCGAAAAAATTAGGCTTGCCGGAAACGGTTGCGATTGCCGTCGGCTCCTTCGACGCACACATGGGCGCAGTCGGCGCAGGAATTCAACCCGGCACGCTTGTAAAAATTCTCGGCACGAGCACGTGCGATATTATGATCCAGCCGAACAGTGCGCCCCTTGCCGATATTCCCGGCGTTTGCGGCATCGTCGACGGTTCGGTCATGGACGGCTATTACGGCATAGAGGCGGGTCAGTCCGCCGTCGGCGACATTTTTCTTTGGTTCATCAACAATCTTGTACCGGAGAAATACGGCGCGACTACGGACGAAAAATTCAAGACACTTGAACGTGCGGCTGAACGCCTGAAACCGGGCGAGAGCGGATTGATCGCTCTCGATTGGAACAACGGCAACCGGACAATTCTCGTTGATGTTCGATTAACAGGTCTGCTGATTGGACAAACTCTCCATACGCAGCCGCATGAAATATACCGGGCGTTAGTGGAAGCAACGGCGTTCGGCGCGTTGCGTATCATCGACCGCATCGAAGAGTACGGCGTGCCGGTAAGAGAAGTTGTCAATTGCGGCGGGCTTGCGGCTAAAAATCCCCTCCTCATGCAAATCTATGCAGACGTGTCCGGACGTCCGATGAAAATATCGCGCAGCGAACAGACCCCCGCACTCGGAGCGGCGATGTTTGCCGCCGTGGCGGCCGGAAAAGAGTCGGGAGGATATGCAACAATTCAGGAAACGCAACGAGCGATGTCGGGAGTTGAAAAAACGTACCTGCCGTCTGAAAAGAATCATCAAACATATACCGCGCTCTATAAATTGTACTGCCAATTGCACGATGCGTTTGGAACGAAGGAATGGAATGGCTCGATGTTTGGCGTGATGAAGGAATTGCTCTCGCTGAGAGATTCCGTACGGAAGGAGGATTAATGCTTGAGCGGCTAAAAAAACAAGTGCTTGAAGCAAATCTGGCACTGGTAAAATACAATCTTGTCACGTTGACGTGGGGAAATGCAAGCGGCATCTCCCGCAGCGATGGGCTTGTCGTCATCAAGCCGAGCGGCGTGGACTACGCGGAACTTACCGTGAAGGATATGATCGTGCTGGACCTCAAACGGAATATCGTAGAAGGGAAACACCGTCCGTCATCCGATACCCCAACTCACATCGAACTTTACAAAGCATTTCCTTCTATCGGGGGAATTGCGCACAGCCACAGCGAGTACGCGACAATTTTCGCGCAAGCGCGCAGGGAAATACCCTGCTTCGGAACAACTCATGCCGATTCCTTCCACGGGCCGGTTCCGGTGACTCGGTTTCTGACGAGGGACGAAGTCGAGAACGGATACGAGATCAATACGGGCAAACTCATCGTTGAGCGGTTTACAAAGCTCGATCCGAATGCGGTTCCGGGTGTTCTTGTTTCAGGCCATGCGCCGTTTACGTGGGGAAAAGATGCGCTGGATGCCGTCAGAAATAATTTGATTCTAGAACGGGTTGCGTTAATGGCTCTCCAGTCCATTGTCTTGAATCCCAGCCTTCCTCAACTCCCGGAGTATTTGCTCGAAAAACATTTTTCACGAAAACATGGGCCCGATGCCTATTATGGGCAGAAGAAATAGCTTTTCCAGAAATGTAATTTCCGCAGGCGTCCTGAAAATCCGCAGTATTCTATAATCAAAGGAAAAGAACGATGGTCGATCTCAAACAATATGAAATTTGGTTTCTTACCGGAAGTCAACACCTGTACGGTCCCGAGACGCTCAGAAAAGTCGATAGGGATTCGCAAACCATTGTCGACGGACTCTCCAAGTCTTCGCACATACCTGTAAAGATTGTCTTCACGCCGGTGCTCACAACTCCGGAAGCAATTGCAAAGATTTGTCTCGAGGCGAACAACTCAGCATCATGTATCGGAGTCGTTGCGTGGATGCACACATTTTCTCCCGCCAAAATGTGGATCGGCGGATTGAAATTACTGAATAAACCGCTGCTCGACCTTCACACGCAGTACGGCCGCGATATTCCGTGGGGCGAGATCGATATGGATTTCATGAACCTCAACCAGACCGCACACGGCGGAAGAGAATTCGGTTTCATGACTGCTCGGATGAAGAAGCCGCGGAAAGTTGTCGTCGGTTTTTGGCAGGATGAAAGCGTGCAGAAAAAGATCGGCACATGGTCCCGCGCCGCGGCGGGTTGGGCGGATAGTCAAGGCATGAAGGTCGCCCGGTTCGGCGACAACATGCGATACGTCGGCGTTACAGAAGGGGACAAGGTAGAGGCCGAACTCCGATTCGGCTATTCTGTGAACGGTTACGGGCTCGGTGATTTGGCCACCGTGATGAAAAAAGTAACCGATGCGGAAATCGCTTCGCTTCTTTCCGATTACGAGGGAAGATACGAAGTCGTCTCCGCGCTCCGCAACGGTGGAGAGAAACGTAGATCGTTGCAGGAAGCGGCTCGCATCGAGCTTGCGCTGCGGACCTTTTTGAAAGAGGGAAACTTCAAGGCATTTACAACGACGTTCGAAGATTTGCACGGGCTTGAGCAATTGCCCGGACTTTCTGTCCAGCGGTTGATGGCCGAGGGATACGGTTTCGGTGCCGAGGGAGATTGGAAAACATCCGCATTGCTTCGCGTGATGAACGTAATGGGAAGCGGGCTGAAGGGAGGGACGTCGTTCATGGAAGATTATACATACCATCTCGACCCGTCCGGCAAACAAGTTCTGGGTGCGCACATGCTCGAAATTTCCGAATCGATCGCCGCCGGAAAACCAAAACTGGAAATTCATCCTCTCTCCATCGGCGGAAAGGCAGATCCGCCGCGGTTGGTGTTTGATGTCCCTTCAGGTCCTGCCGTTAACGCAACCGTCGTCGACATGGGAAATCGCTTTCGACTAATTGTCAACGACGTTGATACGATTGCACCGGCGAAGCCGCTGCCGCGATTGCCCGTCGCTCGTGCGTTGTGGAAACCGAAACCCGATTTTGAAACTGCGGTCACAGCATGGATTCTTGCAGGGGGAGCGCATCACACGGTGTACAGTCAAGCGGTGACGACGGAATGCCTCGAAGACTATGCGGAGATTGTTGGCGTTGAATTCCTCGTTATCAACGAGAAGACGACGGTGGCCGACTTTAAGAAGGAACTGAGATGGAACGATGTGTTTTTTCAGCAGGCGAGGTAGGTGAAGTTTGTTGATTCCAGTTCCCGAATACATCAGGGGATTGATCTTTGATTGTGATGGTACGTTGGTTGATTCTATGCCGCTTCATTTGCAGGCATGGAAAGCGGCAATTCAGTCATTCGGCCCGGCCTATGATCATGAGTTCTTCTCCTCCAAAAAAGGGATGAAGGACGCGGATATCGTTGCTCAGTTTAATCTGCAATTTAGAAAGTCTCTCAATAGTGCCGATGTCGTTCGAGCAAAAGATAGTTTCTTCATTCAGCACGCTTCCGGATTAAAGCCGTTGCGGTCTGTCGTGGACGTTGTTCACCGGTATCACAAGGTATTGCCGATGGCAGTGGCATCCGGCGGCGGCCGCGAAATTGTAGAAAAAGAATTGCAGATTATTGGCATCGTCCGTCTCTTCGACGTGATTCTGACGGCTGACGATCCGTTCAAACCGAAACCCTTCCCCGATCTGTTCTTAGAAGCCGCTCAAAGAATTGGAGTTCAACCTTCGCTCTGTCAAGTGTTCGAGGATGGAGATCTTGGACTTCAGGCAGCAAGAAGTGCGGGGATGTACGCCACGGACATTCGCCAGTTTATGCAGGAATGACTTGAAGCGATTTGAAAAATGGTTTCTACACTCAATGCCGCTATGATTGTCATGCTGATCCCGCGCTTTGCGGCGGTCAAAGACTCGGTGAGGATCGGAATAACATTAGTTAGGGTTTTTGTAATAGCTTCTAAATAAATATCGCAAGATTTCGTAATTAAGTTGCCACTATTACAACGATAAAATTATGGAGAAAAACTCGACGATGAACCGATGGCACGCCCTGATTCAAGAAATAATCTTTGTATGCTTGATTGTCACAGCGTACGTCCATGCTCAACCGCTAAATCCTGTTGCCGACCCACGGTCTGTGATTACGGAAAACAATGCACGATTTACCGTTCTGACCCCAGAGTTGATTCGCCTGGAATGGAGCGCTGAGCGCTCGTTTGAAGACCGGGCATCTCTTGTTTTTATCAACCGCCGTCTCGAGCCGCCCCGCTTTACGGCACGAAAGGACACCGGGTGGCTCTTCATTCAAACAGACCGGCTGAAGCTCGAATACCATCCCGATGGGAATTCGTTTTCTTTCTCCAACCTGCATATAAGTTTTGAAATGAACGGGAAGACGGTCCGTTGGTATCCCGGGCTGGAAGACCGAGGAAACCTTGGCGGAACGATCAGGACTCTCGACGGAGTGAAAGGAGAAACGAAACTCGAACCGGGCATTCTTTCAAGAGACGGATGGGTTCTCGTTGATGATAGCGAACGACCGCTCTTCGACAATTCGGATTGGCCCTGGGTAACAGTCCGCCCTTCGACCGAACATCAGGATTGGTATTTTTTTGGCTACGGTCATGACTACCGGAAAGCGATGCTCGATTTTACAAAAGTCGCGGGGAGAATCCCGATGCCTCCGCGTTATGCGTTCGGCCTTTGGTGGTCGCGATACTGGGCGTACACCGATAAGGAATTCAAAAACCTCGTCTCCGAATTCAGGATGCACGACGTGCCTCTCGATGTGCTCGTTATTGATATGGACTGGCACCAAACTTTCGATTTACGCTGGGGGCGTTCGCCGATAGATCAGGCAGGTCAATTGCTCGGATGGACCGGCTACACGTGGGACCGGAACTACTTTCCGGATCCAGAAGGTTTTCTCTCGTGGTGCGACAACGAAGGGTTGAAGACACCCTTGAACCTTCATCCGGCCTCCGGGATCCAACCGCACGAAGATCATTATCCGGAAATGGCGCGCGCGATGGGAATCGACCCCGCAACAAAAAAATACGTTCCTTTTGATATCGTCGACAAAAAGTTTGCTACGAACTACATGAACCTGATCATTCATCCTCTTGAACATCAGGGTGTTGATTTCTGGTGGCTGGATTGGCAGCAATGGGGAACGACGAAAATTCCCGGCGTGACGCCGACCTGGTGGCTCAACTACGTTTTCTTCACCGACATGGAACGCAGGCAAGCGGAGCGGCCGTTGCTGTTCCACCGCTGGGGGGGACTCGGAAATCATCGCTATCAGATCGGGTTCTCCGGTGATGTGGTTTCTGTTTGGGAGTCGCTCGCCTTTCAACCGAAATTCACCGCGACGGCCGCAAACGTCGGATACGGGTACTGGAGCCATGACATCGGCGGTCACATGCCGGGCGAAATTTCTCCCGAGCTTTACGCACGGTGGATCCAGTGGGGAGTGTTCAGCCCAATCCTTCGGACGCACGTCACAAAGAACGGCAAAGGGGAGCGAAGAATCTGGGCGTATCCAAACGATCAGTTCAAAATAATGCGCGATGCGATCCTCCTTCGGTACTCACTCGTTCCGTACATCTACACCGCGTCGCACAACGCGTACGAAACCGGCACTTCCATCGTTCACCCGATGTACTATGACGATCCCGAAGCGGCGGAGGCGTACGATTTCAGCGGAGAGTATCGTTTTGGGAACGACATGATCGTTGCGCCTGTCGCAGTTCCTGTCGATTCTTTAAGCCTCCTTGCTGAAAAAAGTGTTTGGCTTCCGTCCGGCGGTTGGACCGAGTGGTTTACCGGGCGCCATCTCACCGGGCCCGGCGTTTTTGTCCGTCACTATACCGAGGCTGAGATACCGGTTTTCGTACGAGATGGAGCAATCATCCCGATGCAGCCGAAGATGAAGTCGACGCATGAAATGCCCGTCGACCCTCTGATCCTCACCGTTTTCCCCGGGGATTCCGGCTCATGCGAGGTGTATGAAGATGAAGGAAATTCTCTTGGTTACAAGAAAAACCGGTCTGCCACAACCCGCGTGGAAATGAAGCGAACGCCGCCCGGCGACCTCACTGTTCGGATTCTTCCTGAGGCTGGAAGCTATCCGGGAATGAAAACATCCCGTGCATACGAACTCAGGTTCGTCAATTGCACTAATCCCGAGTCTGTGGACTGCAACGGCAAACAGATTCTTCGCACGAATCAGGAATCGGGGGAGGGTTGGAAGTATGATGGAGATCTGATGACGCTTATTGTTCGGACGCGGTCACTCCAAGTGAACAAACCTGTGAATGTGCGTGTCGCAAAACGAAAGCTTGCGAATGAAATTCCGGAAATTGCGGATGGCCTCAGGCAAAAAATCGCGCGTCTTCGTCTCGTTGCCGGAATGATCAATGACGCAGCGTGGCCGAAGGACTGGTCGCCGGATGTTTTGATCCATGCGGAACAGACCGGGAACCGGATTTCGCTCCATCCGGAAAATCTGCAAACTGAATTGTTGAGTTTACAGGCGGATCTGCGGTCGATACCCGGGGCGCTGGATTCGCTGATGGTTCAAGAACCGTTACTTCTTCGAGTACGGGCGCATCTCCGTGATATTCTCACGCCTTAACAAGAGAGATACTCGCTTTGAACTGCGAGGCTCCGATAATCGTGAAACGGCTTCTTGCGTTAACGGCGGCAGCGGATGGAATTCATTTTCTTGAGATAAGAATTTTTTGGGCAGCTATAAATATGAAACGGGTTCAAGTATTGAAGAGTGACTCTTTACGAAACTCCGGGTGGTTCTCACGAAAGAGGAGCTAGATCTGTACATCAACAAGAATCTCTTTCTCGAAACGTATGAACTGAGATATCCTGCTTATAACCTTGTCGAATGGAATGGAGAGCAGTTCTGCTACATCAGCCAGTAATACGGATTCATTCTCCGTCATGATGCCGTCTGCAAGAACGATATGCAGCGCAGCTTCGAACAAGAGCATGGAACTCTTTGTTTGTGAACCAAAGCCTGAATCGATGAGATATTCCTTGACGTTTGGATACTTCTTTTGGGAAATTCTCTGCAATTCGTCTTCCAGCAGTCGGTTGAAACTGTCCCATTGGATATTCAACTCCCTGCAGATTTCTTTTGCAACAATTGTCTCTTCCTCCTGAAGCACGCCGTCAGAGAGAATGGAAGCGCTGGCGATCTTAGAAAAGTCTGCGATAAATTCCTGGGAAAATCCAGTCTTCGAAACGAATCGTACGAGCTTGTCATCCTGAAACCATCTGGTCTCCAGCCTCGCTCTTACAGTGTCGTAATCCGGCGAATAAATGAAAAGCTTCCCTTCGCGGCTTCTCTGGATCTTGGCATTTGCAACGGTCATGCAGCACCTTGACGAAATTATTAAATATCCAGAAAGATATGAGAAAAAAAGATCATTCAGATGAATAAATTGTTAAGATTGTGTTAAATGTGGAAGACGGGAGGGGACCGCTACAAACTCAAAAAGTCGCTCGGCAACGGATACGTTTTTAGCAATCGAGCCACTTTGCGAAGCTCCGCGCTGTCTACAAGCTTCGATGTACTAAAACCAAATGCATATGGTTGCATTGATTTTGTTTTCAAAAAGCCGGGCACCGAACGAATCTCGACCCGGCTGCGAAGTCGAGCGCTTATCGCCATTACGCTCTGTGTGACTTGATCGACTGGTTAGGCGTTATCACTTCGGTTGTTTTTCTTTGTTCCTATGAACTGATTTAACTAAACGCCATGAAATGATTCCGAATAATACGGCTAACACTGGAAAAGCGACGGCGCCGATGTATGTTCCTTGGCCTCCTGTACGAATGACAGTCAATCCTTGGGTGACATACAAAAGACGTATCGTATAGAAGACAAAGAATGCACTAATCAGTCCACAAAGTGTTGCAAAGAGATAATTGAGGATAGATATTGTCTTGTTGGAAGATGACATCGGCATTTCCTTTCAGATTTATTGATAACGCCTGACGAACCGGAACTAAGATGCGGCGACAAATTGAGTTGGGACACAATTGTCGACCTATTCAATGATTTGCTTGTAGGTAATCCAATACTCCAGTCAGACCGAACGCTCCGGCTGCTAAAAAAAGGAGAATTGCACCGAATATCCTCCAAGAAGCACCAGGCTCTAAAACACTTCTTTTATGATTCATTGGGTCAAAGTTCACCTTGACTATTTTCCCTACAGGGTATTTCTCACAATAATCATTTGCCACGGTTTCAGTTCCCCATGTGGCGCCATATTTTATCTTGTTTCCTTCGTACTCAAGACCGTTAACATTGAATCTATAAGAAATCATCGGACGATATGACCTGCCTTTGAGTTGTGTTATTTTTACATAAGACTCAATAATCTCGCAATCAACTTCGTTCCAATACTTACTTCGCAAAGACAGCCAAAGATTTCTTAAAGACCATATCAAGCCTGCTAGACCGACAAGGCCCCAACCCGAAAAAAATACGAAGCTGCGGATGTCCATTTAAAGTCTATCGCTGGCTAACGATGAGCAGACTGCGCATATCCGAACGCTGTCTTCAAACATGATAAGTTGGGACTTCTGAAAAATTGGTATTCAAATTTCATTTTGGGCGAAGCGAATACCGAAGGAACCCCTTGAGTCGGCATTCGTCGCAACGCTCCTCAGAACGGCATTACTTGGGGATTTTTCAGAAGCCTCAAGTTACTAATTCTGGAGGGAATGTCCGGTAGGGCCCCTCGCGGTCGTCTCTGTTGCAAAAACTAATGCTATTCGACTACAAAAGCAACAGCCCAGAAATGAGCCCGGGCTGAATGTGATCGCTTACTTGATAAACTAATTGACCGGCGACATCCAAAACGTATTATAGCCCTCAACCCAATACACAGCTTCCATCTAAACAAAGGAAATCCACTAAACGAGCTCTACCCCAAGCTGCACCATGACATTTCTACTAAGCACAAATACATGACATTTCTATTAAGCAATAACATTGAATTTTCTTTTACGGGGCGGAACGTTGAATGTAAAGGAAACTTTAACTACTTTTGGTCCGTCATCAAAAGCTGCAATGCGCTCGCATAAGAGACCTCACTTTTACACCTATTTGTCAACCCATCGGAGAACCCTGACATGAATCTACAGAACAAGACCGCCGTTATCACCGGCGGAGCAATGGGAATCGGACTGGCGACTGCTCGCCGTCTTGTGGCGGAGGAATGCATCGTGACGCTCTGGGATCTGAACGAGAAAGCGCTCAACGAAGCGCAAAACGAACTCGCTTCTCACGGGACCGTCTATACCCACCGGTGCGATGTCACCGATAAGAATCTCGTCTATCAGCTTGCGAAGAAAGCCGAACAGGAAATGGGAAGTGTCGACATCCTTGTCAACAATGCCGGGTACGTCTCCGGCGGGGATCTCCTCGATCGCCCGGATGATGAGTGGGAGCGAACGATTGACGTAAACCTTACCGCGTTGATCTATACGACGCGGGCATTTCTGCCGGGGATGTATGAGCGGAACAGCGGCCACATCGTCAACATCTCTTCCGCCGCAGGGACCATCGGAGTACCAGGACTTGCCGTCTACGCCGCTACGAAATGGGGCGTGTGGGGATTTACTGAGTCGCTCCGCATGGAGGCTTACAATCACAAGAAACACGGCGTGAAGTTTTCAACAATCCATCCGAGCTATGTTGCCAAAGGAATGTTTGAAGGGGCACGCCTCGGTTTTCCGGGGCGATTCATCGTTCCACTGGTCAAGAACCACGATGTGATCGCTAAAGCGATCGTCGACTCGGCTTTGAAGAAGGATCGCTTTTCGCCGAAGCGCCCCAGAACCGTCAACATGAACCTCCGGTTCCGCGCACTCATGCCGGACAGCTGGTTCCAGCACTTTCTCATGCTCATGGGTGTCGGCGGAAGCATGAAGTCGTGGTACGGACGAACCAGAGAAGAAACCGCGGTGAAGCCATGACAACAACAACGACGACCTCGACGCGAGGGAGTATTCCATCCGTGAACCCCGCAACGGGGGAAACCATCGGCGTGACGGAGCTGAACACTGTCGCCGATCTGAACAATGCCGTCTCTGCGGCCCGCAAGGTCCAGCCTGCATGGGAGGCCGCCGGGTACAAGGAGCGTCGCCGGCATCTTCTCCTCGTTCGCGACTATATCGTGGAAAATGCGGAATCGCTGGCAGAGATCATTTCCCGAGACACCGGCAAAACGAAAATCGATGCGCTGAGCACCGAAGTGATGTCGGCGGCGATGGCGATCAGCTACTACGCCACTCACGCCGAAGGAATCCTGAAGCGGAAGCGGCTGAGCGGTGGGAGTTTGTTGACTTTCAACAAGCGTTCATACGTCGACCGGGTGCCGGTCGGTGTTGTCGGCATCATCAGTCCCTGGAACTATCCGTTCGCAATTCCATTCCATGAAGTTGCCATGGCATTGATCACGGGGAACGCGGTGATCCTGAAGGTTGCCTCGCAGACGCTCATGGTCGGAAAGGCAATTCAGGCTGCCGTTGCGGCTGGTAATTTCCCCCCGGGTCTGTTTTCACTTATCAACCTGCCGGGGACGGTTGCGGGAAATGCATTCCTCGAATCCGGCATCAACAAACTCTTCTTCACCGGCTCTGTGGCTGTCGGCAAGCTGTTGATGGCCAAAGCTGCCGAGCGGCTGGTTCCGGTCTCGCTGGAGCTTGGCGGAAACGATGCGATGATCGTCTGCCGTGATGCGAACTTGCATCGCGCAGTGAACGGAGCGCTCTGGGCGGGAATATCAAATGCCGGGCAGTCGTGCGCCGCAGTGGAAAGAATTTACGTCGAGGAACCGGTCTATGAGGCGTTCGTCGTTCTGCTGAAGGAAAAAATGCAGGGACTGAAACAGGGGGCAGATCTGAACTGCGATGTTGACGTGGGGGCGATGACGACGAAAGAACAGATGAAGAAAGTCCAGGATCAACTCCGTGACGCCAAATCGAAGGGGGCGAGAATTTTCGAGAACCCTCCGTCAAACGGATTGAATTCGGCCGGGCTTTTTATTCCCCCCGCTTTTATCGAGGGGGCGACCGACGATCTGTTGCTGATGAAAGAGGAAATTTTCGGACCGGTCCTTGGCGTTGCCAGGGTGAAGGACGTCGATGAAGCAGTACGAAAGGCCAATGCTTCAACGTTGGGGCTGACGGCTTCGGTGTGGTCGCGCAACAAGAAGAAAGCCCATGCAATTGCTGCGCGCCTGGAAGTTGGATCGGTCATGATCAACGACCACCTCATGAGCCATGGGCTTGCCGAGACGCCGTGGGGCGGTTTCAAGGAATCAGGAATCGGGCGCACTCACGGTTATCTCGGCCTGGAGGAAATGACCCAGCCTCGCGTCGTTGTCGACGACATGCTTCCGGGGATGCAGAAGAATATGTGGTGGTATCCTCATAGTAGAAAAGTCTTCGACGGACTCCTCGGCGGACTAGACGTGCTCTATGCAAAGCGTTTGACGAAGCGCGTTGCCGGTGTTTTCAAACTCGTTCCGGTTTTCTTACGGAGTTTTCAGAAATAGCAGAAGGCGGCTTATCCGCAAGACCCACTTAACTGCGGGCTCAAATGCTGAGCGTGAATGCTGGTAGTATTTTCTAGCATTGATGAAGGAAGGGTTGCGAATTTTTTCAGCCGGAAATTTTTCGACTAAAGAAGCGTCAAGACCAGCTAGCTTGACATCACCTTCAAATATTTTGGGCTACGTCAGGCTTGTGTTGAAGACTTTCTTGTTTTCCGAAATGTGAACAGGCGATGAGTAGTTCAAATATTCGGATATGTAATTGCCAAGTGTGATAGATTGGCGCTTAGTTGAAGTGGCGGCGAATTCATTTGCAAATTGTAAGCTTCCCCTTTGTATCTCCGCTTGGTAGAAATTTTACGCGTCTTGCCGTTTGTATACTGATACCAGAGATACCAATATCCGTTTTCTCGTCGATGAGGGAACAAAGAAACACCTGCGAATGGTTACCAATCGACGAGGGTTCGGTAAAAAGTGGGGGATATAGAACAGGTTAGCCTTAATCTTGTGCCCAGGGGAGACTTGAACTCCCGGCATCTTGCAAAGCGATGCAAAAAAGGCACCTTGCAACCTAAAAAAATCAACTTTTCGACTCTTTGGTTACCAGTTTGGTTACCAGTTCACCATCGAGTGTTACACAAATTATATAGAAAAATATCCTGACGTTGTCAATACTTTTTTTACCTGTTCATTTAGAAATGATGACCTGCCCCCATATTACGCACTGGCACATAATATGGGGGCAGGTCAAATCCCCTAAGAACACAAAAACCTCCATCTTCAAGAATCGAATCAGGAGGTTCACATTTGCCCCCCTTATATTCGCGTAAATGTATTTGGAAGGGAAGGAATAGTCAAGAATAAAAAAAGCCCAGATGTGAGTCTGGGCTGAGTGTGATTGCGAGAAGCTGGTGGAGATTACTTCAGCAACATCATCTTCTTCACGCTCGAGAATTGACCGGCAGTAATTCTGT
>CAZXQG010000066.1:0-16817 GCA_964642725.1 uncultured Chitinophagaceae bacterium | reverse complement strand
AAAAAAAGCCACGACAATGATCGTGGCTTTCTTATTAGAGAACGATAAGAAGTGAGAACGCTCCGTTTACTTTTCTCCTTTAATCACCATCCAGAAACCGCACCAGGGAGCGAGAAGCTTTTGGTTTATTGCGTTGACGAACTTCGGGAACCTCCGGCGATACGAATCGCAAAACGTATAAGTTCGATTACGAAACCGTGCGAACATTCGTTCGGCCTCAGATTTTGAATACGCTTTTCCGAGCGGATTTTCCCCTCCATCATACACACGCACCCAATCCTCTAAAAGAGTCGGCCGGGATAATGCTTTATTCTTTTCCCGCATGGACTTCCATATCGTGAACAGCGGAATTCCGAGCCACACGTGAACCGAATTCTTGTGGTACAGCATGATGATAATTTTCCCTCCCGGTCGCAGCACGCGGTAGACTTCATCGATCGCCTTTTGAGTATTCGGAGTATGGTGAAGCACGCCAAAAGAATAGACGACGTCGAACGAGGCGTCTTCAAACGGGAGGTTCTCCGCATCCGATACGCGGGCATCAAGGGCTAATCCTTCAACCTCAAAGCGTTTCTTGGCAAGTTCGATGCTCTGTGGAGTGAGATCAACTCCCGTGACGAATGCACCTCCTTTAGCGAATTGGAGAAGATCGGTTCCCAGTCCGCATCCGATTTCCAGCAGCTTTTTTCCGGCATACCGGTCAAACCCGATGATCTTGTTCATGAAGGGCTGAGTTTCGTACCTGAACCGCTCGACTTCGGCAAAGAATTCTTTCGAACCCCATTCGAGATGCGTGAATTGCGTACCGCAGGGGTGGGCATTCCAGTAGTCCCTGACCTGTTCCTTAAGTCGTTCGTCCTGTGCGTCGATCATGTTGTTTCCGCTGTTGTCGTGTTTAATTTTCCACCTATGTAAGCTTCTCCCCGGCGATCCAGGATTTATGCCACATCTTGAAGTTGATAAGGCTCCAAATCTGAGTTGAATAGTTGATCCCCGTCTGTTCGTATTCGTTGATGAGGTTTCTGATGTACGTTTTGTCGGTATACGGATCGTCGTACTCGAATAAAAACGGCTTGGCGTAGTTGAGAATTTTTTTTGTCAGCATATTTTTTCCCGAGCCGGCAAAGCCTATTTTTTTCCGGTAGATAATATTGTGCGGTATCAATCCTTCCACCGCTTTCTTGAGAATGTATTTAGTCTCGCCGTTCTTAATTTTCAATTGCCACGGAATTCTCATCGAAAACTCGACAAGTTTATGGTCGAGGAACGGGACGCGCGCTTCAACCGATGTCGCCATCGTCATCTTATCGACACGCATCAGCAGCAGTTCGGGGAGGCGGTTCTTCAATTCCCAGTAGATCATCTTTGTCGAGTAATCGTCTCCCGGCACAGCGCGGAATGATTCGTCCACTAAGGCGCCGGATAACGCCGCCGACGAGCTCAGAAGCTTCGACTTTTCGCTGTCGTCAAACGCAGTCGCCCCGCCGAGAAACGGCTCGTTTGTGGAAAGAAAATTTTTGATATAATTCTGGCGATAATCGACGCGGAGAGATTTCAGCAGCGTCGAAAGCATGGTGTAGCTTGTCGAGCGGATCGATTCCGGCATCGAGCGGATGAACCGGAATTGTTCCTGCAGCCGGATAATGCGTTTGTAGAGTGTATAACCGCAAAATTGTTCGTCGCTTCCTTCTCCGACCTGCACTACAATTGTGCCGTTGTCCCGCGCCAGCTTTGACACATAATAGAGGGGGAAAGAAACGGGATCGGCGAGCGGCTCGTCGTGATGGTAAATAACCTTTGGAAAAAGGTTGATGAAATCGTCGTCGTTGATGACAATTTCATGATGATTCGTTTTGAATTCTTTTGAGATCTGCCGCGCATACGAAAACTCATTAAAGCTCTTTTGCCCCTCTATTGCAACCGAAAACGTATCGACAGGGCGGGTCATGAGCTGGCTCATCAACGCCACGTTTGTGCTCGAGTCGAGACCGCCGCTCAGAAACACGCCGAACGGAACATCGCTCATCATCCTTTTTTCGACGGACTCTTTGAGCAGTTCGAGGATGCGCCGCGCGCAGTATTCCTCGTTGTTAACGTCCTCGCCGTCTCCGGGCTGAAAGACGTTCCAGTATTCCTGGTTGGTGACCGTGCCGTTCAACGCCACTTCCAGATAATGTCCCGCTTCAAGTTTTTTAATCCCCCTGAAAAGGGTTTGCGGAGCGGGCGTTGCGATGAACGTGAAGTAATGCGAGAGCGCAGTTTCGTCCACCTCCCGCCGTATCGATGAATCCTCGAGAATCGCTTTTATTTCTGAAGCAAAGAGGAAACGGTTGTTTGCTTGAATATAGTACACGGGTTTAATGCCGATCCGGTCGCGGAAGAGGAAGAGTTTTTGTTTCTTTGAATCCCACAGGGCAATGGCAAACATGCCTTCAAGCTTCTGCACAAACTGCGGGCCGTACTCTTCATACGCATGGATGAGCGTTTCAGTATCGCTGCGCGATTTATAGCGGTGTCCTGCGGCTTCGAGTGCGGGGCGGAGTTTTGCGTGGTTGTAGATCTCGCCGTTAAACACGATCCACACAGTGCCGTCTTCGTTGCACATCGGTTGATTGCCGGCAGGGGAGAGATCGACGATCGCGAGCCTGCGAAACCCGAGTCCAAGATTCTTTTTCGGAGAGATAAACATTCCGTCGGAATCGGGACCGCGGTGCCTGATCTTTTCAGCCATGCTGCGGAGCAGGCCCTCGTTCACAGGCTGAGTGCTTCCGTCGAAATGGAGTATGCCGCAGATACCGCACATGCGAAATTGAAGAGTTAAAATGAAAAAAATTAAAAAGCTAAATCTGCAATCGGCAGATTTAGCTTCAACTGAATACAATGTACTAGATTATCGTATGAGTTTCAAGAAGCGGCCGGCCGGCTCTTGTTGATAAAAGCCAACGTTAGACATTTTGCAAGGTCAGAATGATATTACTGAAGGAGTCGTATATGCCAACCCAAATTAAGACAATACTTACGGGTTGCATTTGTTTGGAGTTCTATTACATTTCCCTATATGCGCATTGCGGTTATTTCCGATATTCACTCCAACCTGCAGGCTCTTCAGAGAGCTTTTGAAATTATCGATGAAAAAAATGTCGATACGGTGTACTGCCTCGGCGATATCGTCGGTTACGGTGCAGAACCAAACGAGTGCATTGCAATGCTGAGAGACCGCGGGGTATTGTGTATCGCCGGCAATCATGATAAAGCATCTCTCGACGCAAGCCGGGCCGAGCATTTAAATCGTTACGCACGGGCAGCAATTGAATGGACAGCCCGGCAATTAACTCCTGGACATATCGAATTTCTTTCGCATCTGCCCTACAAAATCGTCGCTCACCATTCTACGTTCGTGCATGCGTCACCGGATGAGCCGGAAGAATGGAATTACATTGTCACGGAGTATGACGCGCAGGAATATTTTGAATTCTTCACGACGCCGCTTTGCTGGGTTGGGCACTCTCACATAAGCGGTGTGTACTGTGAAGACATGACATCGTCCAAAATAAAAAGGGGCAAACGGTATATTATCAATGTCGGCAGCGTCGGCCAGCCGCGCAACCGGGACAGCCGTTTGAGTTTCGGAATTTTTGACGAAGACCGGTGGGAGTACGAACACGTTGTTGCAGAGTATGACGTCGGTTTAGCGCGGGAAAAGATTATTGAAGCAGGGCTGCCGCCGTACCTGGGGGACCGGCTGCTTGCCGGCTTGTAAAACTCTTCTTATTGTGATGCCGCCAGCAATTCCGCCTGGAAGGTTTCCTTCGTCTGCAAGCCGATCATTTTCTTTACTATCTCCCCTTTTTTGTTCACAAAGAACGATGTGGGAATGCCCCGAATGCCGCCGAAGGCCTGTTCGAGTTCCCCGTTGTCGATAACAATCGGATATGCGAGATTTGCCTGCACCGCAAATGTGTGAACGAGGTTGAGTACGTCACCTTCGCGGTCGAGGGAAATTCCGAGAATCTTAATGTTTTTATCTTTGTATTCGTCTCGAAGGGCAACCAGATCAGGAAGCTCCCGCTTGCACGGACCGCACCATGTCGCCCAGAAATTTATCAGCACTACGTTACCTTTCGAAAACTCGGCGAACGAAATTTTCTTTCCCGTTTCATCCGTCCAGCTAAAGTCGGGTACTTTGGTTCCTTCATTCTTCTGGACTGAATTTACTTTTGACACGGTAGCGATAAAGTCGCCCGGCGACGCGGATGAAGATTGTGAGGATGAATTCTCTTCGTTCTTTTTCCCGCAGCCCGAAAAAATCATAATTATCAAGAGCACCGCGGTGAAAACCGTTCTCGGCAAAAGGAAATGTGATTGGCTGGGTTTCGTCATTGATGCTACCATGGGTCTTTCTCGCTCAGCAGAGCGATCATTTTATCTCGTCCTATTTTGCTGACTGCTGCACAGAGTGTGTTGTTATGTTTCCAGAGTACGACATTGCACAAGTCGGGTGTTTGTTCAAAATACCATCCTGTTTTTTCCAAGGAGGCTATAGCGTTTTCGGGCAATCCGACTTTGTCCCCGCGCAACGCTTCCTTCATGTCCACCTGGTAGACGTAAAGGAGTCCTTCTCCGCCTATTTTGTACACAACGTGAACGAGGCGCACGCCGTCAATTTCCGAGAGAATGCCGCCGCACCAATCGCAGTCGTTCAGCGCAGCAACGCTTACTTCGAACGTCGTTCCGTTGGCGAGATAGTCTTTGATATCGCCCGGGTCGTGGCTCACCAGCGTCGGTTTCAGGGCACCGGTCATCGCAGCGCTATAGTTATTCAACGATTGGGCGATAATATTCTTGCCGCTTGATATCGGGATGGCGTTGTTCTTTTGCAGCAGAGATACAGCGCCTACGGCCACAAGCACGAGCGCCACCAAAGCAACCGCCGGGTTTAGAAATGTCTCTCCGAACAGTGCCGAAATCCAATTTCTCGATGAGGGGCGCAATTTTTCCGCGGCGGACTGGAGAGATTTATAGACATTGTTTGGAACGCTCTGCCGTTGAACCTTCGCATGCAGAACAGATTTTGTCAGGAGTTCCATCTCGAATTCATTGCGGCAGGAAGGGCAAACCCCGGCGTGGGCGGTGAAATTACGAAAGGTGGGTGTGTGTAGCCGCTTATCTACCGCCTCGCTGATCAACTCTTGAAACTCACGACAATCCACCGCTACACCTTCAGGCTAATTTTCTTCATCGATCAGTCTTTTCCGACAAATCCGCGTTTTTTTGCGTACTCGAATAACTTTGCATAGAGGAGCTTTCGTCCGCGGTGCAAACGGGAGCGGACCGTCCCGACCGGGCACTCGACAAACTCTGCAATTTCCTCGTATGTTAATCCTTCAATATCGCAGAGAATGACGACGGTCCGGAACTCTTCCGGCAGATCTTCAAGGGCTTTCGTGACGTCGTCATCGAGCAAATGGCCGAACAACTTTTCCTGCAAATCGTTCGCATCGGCGGAGCTTTCACGGATGACGTTGTAGAAATTCTGAATATCGTTGTAATCAACGGTATCGGGCTCTTTGACGGCCTTCCGGTAGACGTTGATGTATGTGTTTTTCATAATACGAAACAACCATGCGCGGACGTTGGTTCCTTTTTCATACTTGTCCCAGAAACGGAATGCCTTCAGAAAAGTCTCCTGGAGAAGGTCCCGTGCGTCGTCAGCGTTGCCGGTCATTCGTAGTGCATAATTATAGAGGATGTCCGAATGAGGAATAGCCTCCCGTTCAAACTCCGTGTGGAGGCCTCGCGCAGGATTAAGAACGGTAAGAAAGACTGGAAACATGCGATTGTTCCGTCGCGGATGTTTATGCCGCGAATGATGGTCGGCGGCGTCACCCGGATATTGAGTTTATGGCACGCTCTTCATTGAATGCTTTTAGTACAAACAAAACTTAACAAAAAACCGAATGACATTCAACCCGTCAATTGATATATTGTTTGAGACATCTGAAAAATTATCTCTCGCCAGCGTCTTCGCGTGAGCTGCCTTTTTGGAATATTCAGAATGCTCAGCATATAATTCGTGTTTGCTAGTGACTTTCATTGAGTAGCCATGAAAAACCTTTCAACAGTTTTGTTTGCAGCTTTTGTTCTCGCAGCGTGTTCACCGATATCCACAAATTCCGTTCAACGGCTTCCAGGAAAAATGGACGACGGAAGGACGCTTTTGCCAAACGGATGGATTCTCTCGCCGGCAGGAGCGTCAATCGACCTGGGTGATCTTCCTTTGGGGATGCAGGTCTCGCCCGACGGAAAGTTTGCTGCCATCGCGAACAGCGGAGAGGGGAAGCAGACAATCTTGCTTGTCGATATCCATGCACGGCGTGTCGTCCAAACACTGCCGATCAAAAGATCGTGGATGGGAATTCGCTTCAACGGTCAAGGAGACAGAATTTTTGTCTCAGCCGGAAACGACAACGGAATCCATGAATATGCGTTTGAGCACGATTCCGCTTCCTATCTCCGGACCATCGAACTTGGCAAACAATTTCCCGAGCAGGATATTTCGCCTACCGATATAATAATAGACAGCAAGAGATCCCTTCTTTACGTGACGACGAAAGGAAATAATTCGCTCTATAAGATTGATGCCTCCAGCGGTGAAATTTCGGGGGTGTTGGCGTTCGCACATCCGTTGTATTCCTGCGCAATTGACGAAAAACGGCATCTCGTGTACGTCAGCGTTTGGGGTGGATCCCAGGTCGCCGTCGTGGATGCCGATTCGATGACCGCGAAGAAGTTCATTCCTGTCGGCGACCATCCGAATGAAATGGCTTTGACAAAGGACGGCAAGCGGCTTTTTGTTGCGAATGCAAACTTCAATTCGGTATCGGTCATCGGCCTCGACGAAATGAAAGTCATCGAAACAATCTCGACATCGGTCTCGCCCGACGCCCTGAACGGCAGCACGCCGAATTCCCTCGCACTCTCTCCAGATAACTCGACATTGTATGTTGCCAATGCCGACAATAATTTTCTGGCGGTGATCGATATCGAGAAATTTGGCCAGAGCCGTGCTAAAGGATTTATCCCTACCGGATGGTATCCGACGGTTGTCCGCTGTGATGGCGGCCTTCTCCTTGTTGCCAACGGGAAAGGAATGATATCGAAGGCAAACCCTCACCACGAATATATTGCCAGCTTGTTGCAGGGGACGTTGTCGTTCATCCCCGTTCCGAGCAAAGAAGAATTGGCAAAGTACTCGGATCAAGTTTTTCAGAATACACCGCTCACGCGCGCTCATCTTGCCCAGCCCTGGGATGAAGCGAACCCCGTTCCGAAATCTCCGTCAACCGGGTCGCCCATCAAGCATGTTTTTTACATCATCAAAGAAAACCGGACGTACGACCAGGTCTTCGGAGATTTGCCGCAGGGGAACGGCGACTCGTCGCTCTGCATATTTGGACGGGATGTCACACCGAATCACCATGCGCTGGCGGAAGAGTTTGCGCTTCTCGACAATTATTATGAGGATGCCGAAGTCAGCGCTGACGGACATAATTGGTCGATGGCGGCCTATGCCACAGATTTTGTTGAAAAAACGTGGCCAACATTTTACGGCGGACGCGGTGGAACGTATGTTTATGAAGGAGAGGGGATCACAAGCCCGAGCGCCGGATATATTTGGGACGATTGTGTCAGGAACAATGTTTCGATGAGAAACTACGGTGAATTCATCGATGAGGAGGATACTGCAAACGGCGTGTCGCGTGTGAAAGCATCCGGATTGCTGACCAGGACGTCGCCGGATTACCGTGGCTGGGACTTAGACTATTCCGACGTGAAGCGCGCGGATGCTTGGCTAAAAGAATTTGACGCGTACGAAGCGGGCGATTCATTGCCGCAATTTCAAATTATTAAATTACCGAACGACCATACTGCGGGGACGCGGAAAGGATCCCTCTCGCCGCGTGCGATGGTGGCCCAGAATGACCGGGCTCTCGGAATGGTCATTGAGCGAATTTCGCACAGCAGGTTCTGGAAGGAATCGGCCGTTTTCGTGCTCGAAGACGACGCGCAGAACGGACCCGACCATGTCGATGCTCATCGTTCGATTGCGCTTGTCGTGAGCCCGTACACACGCCGGCATTATGTCGACCATACGATGTATTCGACGTCCGGCATGCTTCGCACAATGGAATTGATTCTCGGCCTTCCGCCGATGAGCCAGTATGATGCAAGCGCGACGCCGATGTTCGCTTCGTTCTCATCTTCTCCGGATGTCACGCCATTCATCTCCCGGAAGAACATTATCGATCTTCGCGAGAAAAATGCACTTGGGGCGTTCGGGCAGGTGAGAATGGACGCCTTCAATCTTTCCAGGGAAGACATGGTGCCCGACAATGAATTCAACGAGATTATATGGAAGTCGGTGAAAGGGGCGGCCTGCGAAATGCCTGCGCCGGTTCACAGCACCTTCATCATCACGGGAAGCCGCGACGACGATGATGATTAAACCTCGGCGCTCAATTGATGAATAATTTTGTCCGCGTTATAGATCGATCGCTGACTTTTAAGCAGATCCTTTGGCTTATTCCTATTGTTCTCACGCTGCACAACATCGAAGAAGCATTGACGATGCCCGCGTGGGTAATGGCAAACGTGCCGTTGATCAAAGAGAGTTTGCCGGTTGCTATTGACATCGCCTTTACTCCAACACAGCTTCTATTATCGCTCTTACTTGCTACGGCGGTGCCGTTCATTGTGACGTTCGTATGTGTCAATGGAGAAAAACGGAGTGGAAAATTGTATTTTCTTTTTCTCCTCCAGGCGATCGTGCTGCTCAACGTCTTTATTCCGCATATTGCCGCGTCGGTCAGGATGAAACAATACAATCCCGGAGTCATCACCGCCGTTTGTATCAACCTTCCTTTTTCTCTCTATTTTTTTCGAAGAACGTTTCGTGAAGGATATCTCAGATCGCGGGAATGGGTGCCGCTGTTCCTGCTTGCTCTTTTGATTTACGGTCCTGTTGCATGGATGCTTCATTTTGCAGGCGAATGGATGGCAAAAGCATTCTGAACGGAAGACCGGTTTCTTGCAGACTAAATATTAGAACCTATCTCAAAAATGGTCTTGCGTTGGCCCTTCGACGCTCCCGTCCCGCTTCTGCGGAACGGGATTGCTCAGGGTGAACAAATCACCCGTTCATCCTGAGTAAGCGATCCCGCTCGAAGAGCGGGGGAGCGCATCGAAGGATCAAGTGACATGTTTTTGAGATAGGTTCTAGACACCATGTTTGTAAGACTGCGATATGATGAAATCCTTGGCAGGGTTGCCGTTTCACGCTTGAATCTAATACACCAAACAATCTCTCGTTCCCAAACTGACAGACTGTATGAGTTTGAGAACGAGAGTGAAATTTCTCAGACTGCGGCACTACCAAATACTTGGTGCGAGAAATCAGCCAGGCGTCCGACATCTGCCCGCGTACGCTTGACCTTGCCTATCAAAAAAAGTACTTTGCTATTAGAGTAAACTCCGAGGAGAAGCAGCCCTATGACCGTAGCCGTTGGAATGTCAGAACCCGTTCGGAAAGTGAATGATGATGAAATCAACATTCATACGATCCGAAAGTATATTGTCGGAATAGACGAGGAGATTCCACTTCTCGGCGGTGTGCGCAGGCCGTACATCAACCTCGACAACGCAGCCAGCACGCCGACAATTTCAATCATCACGGATAAAGTGAACGAGTTTCTGAAGTGGTACTCGAACGTTCACCGCGGCACTGGTTTCAAGTCGAAATTGTCGTCGTGGGTCTTTGAAGAAGCGCGCGATACGATCGCGAAATTTGTCAACGCGGATCTCTCCGACAGCATTGTGCTCTTCTGCAAGAACACGACTGAAGCGATCAACAAGCTTGCTCATCGGTTTCCATTCCAGCCCGGCGATGTTGTGCTGACGTCGGTAATGGAGCATCATTCAAACGAACTGCCGTGGAGGAAGGTGGCTCATGTTGTTCACGTGGACGTTACACCGGACGGGCGCATTGATGAAAAAGATTTCAAAGAAAAGATCGCGCTCCATGGGTCGAAGATCAAATTGATCGCTGTCAGCGGGGCATCAAATGTTACTGGCTTCATCAATCCGGTGCATACTTATGCGCGATGGGCGCACGCCATCGGTGCGAAAATTATGGTTGACGCCGCGCAGCTTGTCCCCCACCGCCCCCTTGATATGAAATTGAAGAACGACCCTGAACATCTCGATTACGTAGCCTTCTCGGCCCATAAAATGTACGCCCCGTTTGGCGTCGGCGTGTTGGTAGGGTGCCGGCAAACGTTCGAGGAAGGGGATCCGGAATATGTCGGCGGCGGCACGGTTGATATCGTCAATCTGGAAAATGCGTACTGGACAGATTTGCCGGACAAGGAAGAAGCCGGTACACCGGACATCGTCGGAGCGGTGGCGTTGGCCCAGGCGATCCGTATCATTGAAGCAATCGGGTGGCATGACATCATCGAACATGAAGCGTCGTTGACCCGATATGCACTTGAGAAGTTAAAGAATATTCCGGGAGTTGCGCTGTATGGCGACAAAGACATTGCACACTCTCGTGATCGGCTTGGCGTTATCACATTTAATGTCAATAGCCTCAGCCACGCGCTCGTCGCGGCGATCTTAAGTTACGAGTGGGGCATCGGGACGCGCAACGGCTGTTTCTGCGCTCATCCGTACGTAAAGTGCCTGCTCAATGTTAATGAAGATGAATCGAAAGATATGGAGGAGCGCATTCTTGCCCGCGACCGGTCGACGCTTCCCGGCTTTGTACGGGCAAGTTTCGGCATTTACAATACCAAGGAAGAAGTCGACGTGCTCTGCGAGGCACTCTCCTCGATCGCGAAAGGAAATTACCGCAGCGGATATGTGTTGAACAAAGAACGCGGCGAATATTACCGTTCTGATACGGTCGACGAGTTTGAAAAGTATTTTGCGATTTAGAGGTGTTTACAGAAACGACTAAATACTTCACGATTCCCTTTCAATCTCTCCCTATCCGTGTGGACAATTCCCCTCCCCTACCAGGTGAGGGATAGGGTGGGGTCGGCAAATTGTCGGCATAATTTTTCTTCTGATACCGATAATCCCAATTTTTACCAAAACACTATGCCACTATGAACCCAAATAAACTTTCTCTTGCAACAAAGGCGATTCACGGAAAAAAATTGTATCCGTACAAAGGCCCCGTTTCGCTCCCGATCTATCAAACATCAACGTACCGATTCGACAGTTCCGACGATGCGATACGGTATGCTAACGGCGACACATCGGTCTACGTCTATTCGCGCTACCATAATCCGACCGTGCACGACGTTGAGGAAAAAATCGCATTGATGGAGGAAGGGGAAGCCGCGGCGCTCTTTGCATCGGGGATGGCCGCAATCTCCACGGCCGTTTTGGCATTTGTTCATGCCGGCGAAGACATTGTCAGCACTCCCGCCTTATATGGCGGCACATACCGCTTTTTCCGCGACATACTGCCGGACAGCGCAATCGGCGTCCGCTACATCGCCCCAAATGATCTTGCGAGCCTCGACAAGCGCATCACAAAGAACACCAGGCTTGTCTACTTTGAGACGCCGACAAATCCGACGCTCGACATTGTGGATATCGGGCGCATTGTGGCTCACGTAAAAAAGGCCGAGAAAAAATATCACACTCGAATTTTAACGATGATCGATAACACATTTGCTTCGTGTTTGAACCAGAAGCCGTTCGACGCCGGCGTAGACATCGTCATGGAAAGCGCGACGAAATATTTGGGCGGACACAGCGACATTCTCGCAGGCGTTGTGGTAAGCACGCAAGCGATCATCGACAAAATAAAAGTAACTGCGAAATATCTCGGCGGATGTGCCGACCCGTTTATGGCATACCTGTTGTTCAGAAGTTTGAAGACCTTCGAACTTCGCGTTCGGCGGCAGAATGAGAATGCACTTGCACTTGCGCAGCAATTGGAAAGGCATCCGAAAGTACTGCGCGCCATTTATCCCGGTTTGGAATCTCATCCGCACTATTCGCTCGCAAAAAAACAAATGACCGGTTTTGGCGGGATGGTAACGATCGAAGTCCGCGGCGGCGTGAAAGCGGCTGTGAAGGTGTGCGACTCGCTCAACATTGCGGTGAACGCTATGTCGCTCGGCGGCGTGGAAACGCTCGTCAGCATTCCGGTCTATTCATCGCATGTCAACATGTCGGAAAAGGAGCTGCGTCAGCATGGCGTCACTCCCGGGATGATCCGCATTTCCGTCGGCGTCGAGGGAATCGATGATCTGATATCGGATTTTGAACAAGCGTTGAAGAAAATATAGGGGTGAACCGCAAAGGCGCAAAGATCGCAAAGGGGGGATTTCTGGAATCGGTGTATGAAGAGGCGCTCTCAATCGAAATGAACATGCGCGAGATTCCGTTTACCCGGCAGGTTGTGGTAGGAGTAAACTATAAGACAACATTGTTGGCAAGGGGAAATTGGATTTTTTGATTGGGGGTCAGCTCATTGTTGAACTCAAGGCTGTCGAAGTGCTCGCCCCAATTCATTCACCACAATTAATATCCTATCTTAAAACAACAGGTTTTCATCTAGGGCTGCTCATAAATTTTAATACCCTGCTTCTTAAAAGCGGGTTAAGAAGGATTATACTCTCCTAACTCCTTGGCGGTCTTTGCGCCTTTGCGGTTCTTCCCCTGGAATTCCTTTCTATTTTTTTTTATATTGTTTCACCACTAACGTAGGCGAATGAAATTTATTCCGTCGTACATTCCGTTGTTTGCGGCCGGCGAGTTTCAACGGCGAATGAAACGGCTCGAGGCAATGCTCGAGTCGTGCACCGTTTGTCCGCACGACTGCGGCAATAATCGTCTGAACGGCGAACTCGCACGCTGTTATTCCGGCTATCTTCCGATTGTTTCATCATATTGTCAGCATTTTGGCGAGGAACCGGCCTTGGGAGGCACATACGGGGTTGGAAATATTTTTCTCGGCAACTGCAACCTGCGCTGTGTGTACTGCCAAAACTTCCAAATCAGCCAGAACTGGAAGGCGGAACGGATGAACGAAGTAACGTTCGAGCGGATGGCGGGAATGATGCTTGAACTTCAGGAGAAAGGCGTACAGGCTATCGGCTTTGTTTCGCCGACGCATTTTGTCCCGCAGATTGTCCGCGCTCTTTCAATTGCGATTCCACAAGGGCTGGACCTTCCGCTCATCTACAATACCAATGCCTACGACTCTGTCGAAGTGCTGAAACTCCTCGACGGTATTTTCGACATCTATCTTCCGGACTTAAAATACAGTGACGACGATTTTGGCTACAAATATTCCAAGGTGAAATCATACACCGAAATTTCCCGGGCGGCCGTCAAGGAAATGCACAGGCAGGTCGGCAGCGATGTCGTCTACAGTGACGACGGATTGGTGAAGCGCGGGTTGATCATCCGGCACCTTGTTTTGCCGAACGATATTGCATCGTCGGAAGAAACGCTTCGATGGATAGCGAAGGAGATGGACAACCGCGTGACGTTAAGCGTGATGTCGCAGTACTATCCGACGCACAAAGCGTTGACGACAGAATTGCTCGACCGCCGCATCCGCGAAAGCGAGTACAATAAAGCATTACGGCTGTTGGATACGCTTGGTTTTGAAAACGGCTGGGTTCAGGAATTCGAAAGCCAGGACTACTATAAGCCCGATTTCAGCGACAGGCGGGAACCGTTCAAAGTAGAAGCATGAAGGAGGATATGGCATGGCATTGTTGACGGAAAAACAAATTGTCGTTCAGTTGCGGTCGTCCAGGGGATGGAAGCGTGAGGGAAGCGAAATTCGTAAAATGTTTGTTCACAAAGACTTTGCACGGGCTATGGGATTTGTGCAATCGGTGGCACTCCTTGCCGAAAAAATGAATCATCATCCCGATATCGATATCCGGTGGAACAAGGTAAAACTGAGCCTTTCGACGCACAGCGCAGGAGGTCTCACGGAGAAGGATTTTGCCTTGGCTGAACAAATTGATTCACTCAATTAAGCGGTGTCATCGAACGCATGACAAAACAGGAACGCATTAAAGCTCTTACCGAGCTTCTTGATAAGAATCCTGACGACTCTTTTTCCCGGTATGCTCTCGCATTGGAACACGTCAGTCTCGGAGAGACTGAGGGTGCAATTGCAGAACTCCGAGAATTGATTCATCGCGACCCCAAGTATCTCGCTGCTTATCATCAATTGGGACAGCTCTACTGCAAAGTCAACAGTACCGCCAAAGCAAAAATAATCTACCGGCAGGGAATAGAACTGGCATTGGAAGCAAACGACATTCACGCAAAGACAGAGATGGAAGAAGAACTGGAGGAGATTGAGGATGAATGGTAGGATGATGAATTAGGAATTATGAATTAAGAATTAGGAATTAAGAATTTGTACGGTACCTGACGACTTTGAAAGCGTAACTTCACCTATCATCGCATTTCCCCTTATGAATTTGACAAAAGAAGAAATACTGCAAATTTTTAGAGAGACGGATGCGCTCCTTGAAGGGCATTTTCTGCTCACGTCGGGGTTGCACAGTCCGCACTATTTTCAGTGTGCGAAGGTTCTCCAGCACCCGAGATACCTCCATCTGCTTGCCGGAGAGATTGTAAAAAATTTTGAACACAACGGGATTGAATTGGTCGTGTCTCCGGCCGTCGGCGGAATTGTCGTCGGGACTGAAGTCGGCAGGATGCTGGAGGCGCGGACAATTTTTGCCGAAAGGGAAAACGGCGTGATGAGTTTGCGCCGAGGCTTTGAAATAAGAAAAGGCGAACGGGTTCTGGTCGTCGAGGATGTTGTAACGACCGGCGGCTCAGTCAAAGAAATTATTCATCTTGTTGAAAAAGCGGAAGCCGTACTCGCGGGCGTCGGCTATATTGTTGACCGCAGCAGCGGCAAGACGACATTTAACGCAAAAACATTCTCTGCCCTCCAAATGGATGTTGTAACGTATAGCGCTGAAGTGTGCCCGCTCTGCAAGCAGGGAACCCCGGCAGTGAAACCGGGGAGCAGAAAGTAGCCGACAGGATTTTTCCATGAAATCACTTCTCATCGTCGTCAGCGATACATTGCTGAAGAAAGCCGAAGAAATACTCGGGACCGGACTTTTATTTCACGCCGTTGCCGGTCTTGTGCTTTTTCTCTTCGTGCTCATCATCGGCAAAGTGGTAAAATTTCTTCTTGACGTTGCCGGACGGAAAATTCTTTCCCACACAGACACTGAACTCGATGATAAAATCTTAGAGCTCATCCTTGAGCGCGTGATGTCCATCAGCGCCATTTCGGGAATGTATTTCAGCCTTCGGGAACTCAGCGACGGTCTTACGCCGGCGAATACTTCGTTCTTCAAATTCCTGGAATATTCCAACGAGACGCTCTATGTGTTGATGGCGTTCGTCCTGACAGCGCTGGGAATCAGAATTGCCGATACGCTCATCCGGCATGCGCTCCACACTGTTGCGGAAAAGGAATCGTCGAATTTCGACCTTGCCTTTGCACCGCTTGTCAATCGTTTTGTCAATATCCTTGTTGCCGTAATAGCAGTGATTGTGGTGCTGGACCATTTCGGCCAGAACATTTCGAGTCTGCTGGCTTTGCTCAGCGTCGGTTCGCTTGCTATTGGTTTGGCCGCCCAGGAAACGATCTCGAATATGATCTCGGGGTTTGTCATCATGCTCGACCGACCGTTCCGCATCGGGGACCGGGTAAAAATTCCGTCGGGAGAAGAAGGAGATATTTTCGAAATCGGGCTTCGCAGCACGAGGATAGTAGATTCGGACAATAACCTTGTGATTGTTCCGAACAGCGAACTTATCAAAACGCGCATTGTGAATTATTCTTTTCCCGCTCCGGCGGTGCGCGTGGTTGTTGAAGTCAATGTTGCGTACGGTTCGGACGTTGCTAAAGTCAAGAAAATTCTGCTGGACCTGGCCCGCTCACATCCGGACGTTCTGAAGACTCCTGCGCCCGAGGTTAATCTCATGAAACTCGAGGCAACGGGGCTTCAGTTCAAGCTTTTTTGCCGGGTCGCCTCGTTCAGCCAGCAGTTTCCGACGGGAGAAAGGCTTCGCGTTCAGGCGTATGAAACTCTCACTAAAGCGAAGATCGAATTTGCTTTTCCGCAGCAGTTTGTACACATCAAAGAAAGAAAACGCTGATGCACTTTAAACTCCTTCGCAGCGAAAGACTATACACGGGAAAGATCGTGAACCTTGTCGTTGACCATGTGAAATACAATTCTGGCAACGAGGCAGTCAGAGAGATTATCGAGCATCCCGGCGGGAGCGTAGTGCTTGCGGTGTTTGAGAACAACGATATTCTATTCGTTAAACAGTACCGGTATCCGATCGGCGGGGAAGTTATCGAATTGCCGGCAGGAAAACTCGATGCGAAGGAAGACCCGCAACATTGCGCCGAACGCGAACTCCAGGAAGAAACGGGTTATGCTGCGCAGCGGTGGACGAAGCTGACGACAATAATGACAACGCCGGGATTCTGCAATGAGCGGCTTCATATTTTTATGGCGCAAGATCTCTCTCTCTCCCCGCTGGGGCAAGCGCTGGAAGAAGGAGAGCAGACTATCACACTTCTCCGCGTGCCGCTCGCCGAAGCTGTCGCGATGGTTGAGAGGGGGGAGATTGTCGACGGAAAATCGATAGCAGGAATTTTTATCGGCGAGCGCCGGCTTCGCACTAAATCATGACGAGGGGAACAGAATACAGAATTCAGAAGACAGGAG
>CAZXQG010000065.1:0-16998 GCA_964642725.1 uncultured Chitinophagaceae bacterium | reverse complement strand
TCTCATTCAACTTCTCCGTCATGTCAGTTTCGACAAATCCGGGAGCGACGACATTCGCCTGAATATTGCGCGAAGCAAGCTCTTTTGCTACAGATTTCGTGAAACCGATAATGCCCGCCTTCGACGCTACATAATTTGCCTGCCCCGCATTGCCGATAATACCGACAACGGATGAGATGTTGATAATCTTGCCGGCCTGCTGGCCCATCATTTGACGGCATACGGCTTTCGTAAAACTAAAGACGCTTTTCAAATTTGTGGCAATAACCGTATCCCAATCGCTTTCAGACATTCGCATCAATAAGCCGTCTTTCGTAATTCCTGCATTATTGACGAGGATGTCAACCCGTTCGAATTCCTGGACAACTTTTTGGACGATGTCGTTCGCTTGAGTAAAATCGGCGGCGTCGGACTGGAATCCCGATGCGCGCCTTCCTTTCGCCCGGAGCTCGGCAACGATTATGTCGGCGGATTCTTTTGAACTGCGGTACGTGAACGCAACATCGGCTCCTGCTTCACCAAGAGCAAGAACGATCGCCTTGCCTATTCCCCGCGTTCCCCCCGTAACCAGTGCGACTTTATTTTGTAATTGCATAGTGGACGTGAGATATTATTGCTGTGATAACGGCGGCCGATCAGGCACAAATTCTTTTTGCAGAACAGTTAAATCTTCATAGCCGTCTTTTCCCAGAACAAATTCCAATTCTTCCTTGCATGCCTCAACAAGGGTCGTTTCTCTGTTGTCGATGAAAGAACAACAGGTTGTCTTCTGATACAAGAAGTCGTCGAAAGTAACAACACCGCCGTCAATGGTGATGGGAAATGCTACACAAAAGAATGGCTTCAACGCCCATCGCCCGAGCTTTTCTTCCGTTCCGGTAATTTGCAGGCTGCACATCCCGGATTTATTGAGAAAGACACATTTATCATTGAAAACTTCCGTCCCAATAGTCTTGCCGGAGGGGAAATCCTTATCGTCTAAGACTTCGACATCAAACCAACGAGTGTCGTCGGTGAGCTGCGTTTCGTCCATATATTTCTTGATAGTCTCTTTATGAGAAAGAATTAGTTCTTTCTCTTTGAGGTCGATGTATACTCCGGCAGCACAGCACGTCGATTCGCACGCAAACGGTCCGCATCCTTTTGAAAATCCTTTTTGAAAAAGGATCGGATCAATCTCATATTCACTCACGCGCATCATTTCTCCGTCGATTCAATCAGTTACGTTCCTGCCGCTGAAATATTCGCCGCAGTGTCGAATCCTGCGATCGAAGCGCCGGGGATAATTCTCTTTACCAGGCCTTGCAGAACTTTTCCCGGGCCAATTTCAGTAAAACTTGAAGCGCCGTCTGCCGCCATGTTGATGATTGTTTCTTCCCACCGCACCGGGCTTGTTACCTGTTCGAATAACATGGCCCGGATTTCATCCGCTTTCTGCACCGGTCTGGCAGTGACATTTGCGTACACCGGAATACTTGCATCGCGAAATTCCGTTTTATCCAGCGCAACTTTTAACCCGTCTTTTGCGGATTGCATCAGCGGCGAATGAAATGCACCGCTGACCACGAGCTCTTTCACTAATTTTGCTCCCCGCTCCTTTCCCAGCTCCATCGCTTTGCGGACACCGCTGACGGAGCCTGAAATCACAATTTGTCCCGGCGAATTGAAGTTTGCCGCCTGCACAATTCCATCTTTCCACGCCGTGCAGCATACCTCCCCCACAATTTTTGCATCGAGCCCCACCACCGCGGCCATCGCACCGGGGTTTTCTTCCCCCGCCTTTTGCATCAACTCTCCCCGCAATCGAACGAGCCGCAGCCCCTCTTCAAACGAGAGCGCGCCCGCCGCAACGAGCGCGGAGTATTCACCAAGCGAGTGTCCCGCCGTCATTGACGCGTCGCGGGGGTTCAGAATATTCCAGACTGCAAGGCTCTGAAGAAAAATAGCGGGCTGCGTATTTTTTGTTTGTTTCAGCTCCTCTTCCGGGCCTTCGAAACAAATCTTTGACAACGAAAAACCGAGGGCGGCATCGGCTTTCTGGAATAATTCCATGGCAGCAGGAAATTCGGCGACCAAATCTCTTCCCATCCCGACATACTGCGACCCTTGTCCCGGAAAAATGTAAGCAACCTTGACCATTTTACTTCAAACCAAAGCTTTTCTAATTCTTAATTATTAATTCATAATTCTTAATTCTGCTTCGGTCCTTCGATTCCCCACTTCACCAGCACCGCACCCCACGTATATCCCGCTCCGAAACTCGAAAGCACAAGATTGTGTCCTTTCTTGATTTTCCCGTCCTGCCACCACTCAGACAGACAGAGAGGAATCGTTGCAGCAGTCGTATTTCCATAGCGGTCAATATTGATCATCACTTTCGATTTGTCCAGCTCCATGCGCTCGGCACAGGCGTCAATGATGCGCAGGTTCGCCTGATGCGGAACAAGCCAATCAACATCATTGCCGGTAAGATTATTGCGTTTCATAATTTCCGCCGATACTTCCGCCATCCCGATCACTGCGACTTTGAACACCGCTTTTCCGTCCTGATACACGTAATGCATTTTTTTATCGATTGTTTCATGCGTAGACGGATGCAGACTCCCCCCGGCCGACATATGCAGTGCGAATCCGCCAGAACCGTCCGAATAAAGCTTATGGTCAATAATGCCGACGGAATCGTCTGTTGTTGGTTCGAGAAGAACCGCGCCCCCTGCATCGCCGAAAAGGATGCAAGTGTTCCGGTCGGTGTAATCGACTATCGAGCTCATCTTATCGGCGCCGACAACGACAACGTTTTTGTACGCTCCGGTCTCAATGAGCTGGGATCCGATCGTCAACGCATAGACAAATCCGGAGCAGGCGGCGTTCAAATCGAAACCCCATGCTTTCTTTGCGCCAATCTTATCCTGAATGATGCAAGCCGTCGCGGGAAAGAACATATCAGGAGTCACCGTTGCGACAATAATGACTTCTATTTCCGATGCATCCATTCCCCGGCGGTCCAGCATACTTTTTATAGCGCCAACTCCAAGATCCGATGTCCCGCCGTTTGTAAGAATCCGGCGTTCGCGAATCCCGGTCCTCGTCCGGATCCACTGGTCGTTGGTGTTGACCATTTTTTCCAGATCGTGATTTGTGAGAATTTTTTCCGGAACGTAATGGCCGACGGCAGTAATCAGTGCTCGTGTTTTACCCATTCAATCCTTCAGAGCTGTTGTTGCCTAATGATTGTTCAATATGAAAATTGATTTTTTTGTTCACCATTTCTTCCGCCCGCAAGATCATATTGGAAATCGCTTTCGGTGTCGAACTTCCATGCCCGATAATCGTCACGCCGTTCACTCCAAGCAGCGGAACCCCCCCGAATTCCTGGTAATCGAAGTCTTTAAATATCGTCCTCAGCGGATTCCTGAGCAAACCCATCAGGACCTTTTGGAGCAGCCCTTCCGCTGCATAGTTCTTGAATTTTACTTTCAAGAACGAGGGGACGCTTTCAGCAAATTTCAGGAGGACGTTTCCCAAAAAACCGTCGCAAACAACAACGTCGGCCTTGCCCTGCAAAATATCTCTCCCTTCGATATTCCCGATAAAATTCATCCTGTTTTTGCCGGCTACGAATTTTGCGTACGCCTCTTTCGTAAGTTCGTCCCCTTTTGATTCCTCTTCGCCGACGTTCAGCAAACCGACACGCGGATTCTTCTTCTTAAAAACGTATTCCGAATAAATGCTTCCCATCACCCCGAACTCGAAAAGAAAATGCGGCTTGCAATCTGTGACTGCGCCCGCATCAACGATCAGCGTCGGTCCGGTTTCTGACGGAAAAATCGCTGCGACCGTCGGGCGGCTCACTCCTCGAATTCTTCCCAGCAGCAGGGCAGATGCGGCAGTTACTGCGCCGGTATTTCCTGCGCTGACGAACGCATCGACTTTTTTTTCTTTATGAAGCATCATGCCGACAACCAGCGACGAATTGGGTTTCTGCTTCAACGCTACGACCGGTGAGTCGTGCATGTCAATCACATCGTCTGCCGGAACAACCGAGAGCGAGAGACCGCCGGTATTTATCTTCGCCAGCTCGGACCGGATTGCTTCTTCCCTTCCCACAAGAACTACCTCAAACCTGTTCGCGGTTTGGCGCAGCACATCCACCGCGCCTCGCACTTCGTTACAAGGGGCAAAATCCCCCCCCATCGCATCGATAGCAATCCGCAGTTTTCCCTCTGCGTGATTCAAAGCATTTCCACCGACAATATGGCTGAATGTTTCGACGACAATCGTTTGCGAGCAACCGGCAGCGCGATATGCTACGCTTCTTTCGGAATGATGATCGAACGGCCGTTATAGTAACCGCAGTTTGGGCACGCCCGGTGCAGGAGTTTTGGTTCGCGGCAATTCGGGCATTCCGCTAACGACGGCACTGCAGCTTTATAGTGCGTGCGACGCTTTCGGCCGCGAGTTTTTGAATGGCGGCGTTTCGGGTTTGGCATTGCGGTGATTCCTTATAATAAATTAGTTTTTTTTCTTTAACATTGAAACTTCAACGAGCCCCGCAAGTTTGTTCCAGCGCGAATCGACTTCGCCCGGGGCACAATCACAGCTGCCGCCGGCACTGTGATTCAAATTCTTCCCGCATCTGGGGCATAGCCCCGCACACTCTTCCCTGCAGAGTAACTTTAACGGAACTGCAAGGAGCACGCTGTCACGCACAGCGTCGGAAATATCAATAACATTGGTATCCGGCGTCAACGTCCGGATGTCTTCATCGCTTTCTGCGGGATGATCCTGTGCATCCCAATCATACACTATCTGAAACGCAGGAGAAATTTCTTTTTTGAACTCATCCAGGCATCTGTCGCATTGAAATGCCGCTTCCGACGTTATGCGAGCGCGCAGGAAGATCTGACGGCTTGTTTTCTCAAGCGTCACCTTTGCGGCAATGTCTCCGATGAAATGTTCGGGTAGATCAAACTCGCCAGCTTTTTTTGACAATGCATATTCGTGCGTTCCCTGTGAAAGATTCGAAATGTTGATTTTCACTGTTTCCTCCTGCCATTGCAAAATCCTGGTTTGATCCCCCGGTACAGTTGCCTTCAAAATCAACCAAAATTGTCAAAAAACGAGCTTTCGCTGAAAAAAACATGATAAATATAGCCATAATGAAGCAGAGAGTCAAGAATTCTATAGAGGTTTGCTTAACACGACCGTGCTGGTCTCGAAATACAAGCGTCATTCCATCAACTCATCACTGCAAAAGAATCCTTGAGCTGCTGCCCATCTTTAATCTGGCATGTCTGTAACTCCCTCCACATTCGAACCCGGAGAGCGGACAGTTTTAGATTCATGGAAAAATCCACACTTCATTTCATGCCTGGTGTGAATAGATAGACGCACGGGAGAAGCCATTTTTTCCTGCTCGACTTGACAACGAATGCATAATTATGTTTATTACAAGCGTCTTAGAGGTGCGGTACGCATGAGTAGCTGAAGCGAGAGTGAAACAACTCGACGACCTTCAACGAAAGGGCAAGTAGATCGTGCCGCCGAAAGTTGTGCGTATTGTTTCTGCAAACAACTTGGGTTGCAGTGTGAAAAACCTGCAAACTGTCATCCCGGTCACCAAACCGGATGGAGCGCTAACGACGATCTGCGTTTACGTTCGGCGAACTGCTTCGGCAGGCGATACATTGTTTCATTCGATCGATCAGAAAAGTAGAGAGTCCAGCGCTCATCTACTTTTTTCATTTTTAGGCAAAGGATGCACGAATGAAAATCGCATTGCTTGGTTACGGGCGGATGGGGCAGGACGTTGAACAAGCTGCCATAGAACGGGGGCACACCATCGCTGCTCGTTTCACAATAGAAGATCCGCTTCCGGACGTCGATAAAATTGCAGCCGAAATTAAAAAAGTTGACTGCGCGATTGATTTCAGCGCGCCGGCCGCGACAGAACATCATATCCATTCCCTCGGGCCGCTTCATATTCCTCTCGTCGTCGGCACAACAGGCTGGAACGGACAACTCCCGGCACTCCTTGAGTTTATCCGTCAATGCGGAGGCACAATCCTCTACGCTTCGAATTTTTCTGTCGGGGCAAATATCGCATTTCATATCGCGGCAGAAGCTTCGAAACTCATCGACCGCTTCCCGGATTACGATACTGCCATCCATGAAATCCATCATCGGCTGAAAAAAGATGCGCCGAGCGGAACAGCGCTCAAACTTGCCGATACGATTCTTCACAACATAAAACGCAAGACCACGATCGTGACTTCGCTGAACAATCGCCAGATTAAGCCGCATGAATTGCTGGTATCGAGCAGCCGTATCGGTGAAGTTGCGGGAACACATTCCGTCACGTTTGAATCATCCGTCGATTCAATCCAGATCACGCATACCGCACACAATCGCCGCGGATTTGCGCTGGGAGCCGTGCGGGCTGCGGAATGGCTTCAAGGGCGGAAGGGCGTTTTCACAATGGAAGATTTTTTGTTCGTAAAATAATACTCAATATTATAGAAGGGTTTTTTTATGTCATCACAGTTTTCGTTCAAAGGGGTTGCTACGGCACTTGTCACGCCGATGCAGATCGCTGACGGCGCCGTCGACGAACGGGCGCTTCGCGTGCTCGTCGATTTCCAAATTTCGAACGGGGTCAATGGATTGGTTCCTTGCGGGACGACCGGTGAAAGCGCAACGCTCAATCACGCCGAACATCATCACGTGATGGATGTCGTCGTCGAGCAGGCGGCGGGCCGGGTCCCCGTCATTGTAGGGGCAGGAAGCAATTCAACACAAGAAGCCGTCTCCCTCACGCAGCATGCGAGAGCGATCGGAGCAAACGCGGTCCTCTCGATTGCGCCGTATTACAACAAGCCGACACAGGAAGGCTTCTACCAGCACTACAGGGCAATTGTCGAAGCGGTCGATATACCTATTTTCGTCTATAATGTACCCGGGAGAACGGGCAGCAACATCAATGCAGAAACGACATTGCGTATCGCTGAACTTCCCGGCATTGCAGGGATCAAAGAAGCTTCGGGCAACATTGGACAAGTAATGGAAATTCTTCGCCATCGCCGAACAAACTTCACCGTCCTTTCGGGCGACGACGCACTTGCCCTCCCCCTGCTCGCCCTGGGTGCTGATGGAGTGATCTCCGTCGTGGCAAACGAAACTCCCCGTCTTTTCTCTTCGATGGTTCGGCTCTGCCTGGAGGGAAATTTTTCCGAGGCGCGCGTGATTCACGAGGAGCTGCTGCAGCTGATGAATCTTAATTTCATCGAATCCAACCCGATTCCGGTGAAGGGTGCCCTTGCAATCATGGGAATGATCGAAGAAGCGTACCGGCTTCCGCTTACTCCGATGTCGTCCGAACATCGGTTTGCTGTCCGGCGCGCGCTGGAAGAACTTCACTTGATGGAAGCGCAGCGATGAATATCTCTCCCGAAACGCTCCCATCGATCGTCGAGGAACTCTCTTCACAGAAAACCGGTGATGACCGCGGCGTTGAAGAGAAGGTCTTCGAGCTTTTCATTTCCCTCCTTGACAACGGAAGCATTCGGGCAGCTGAGAAGATCAACGGAAAATGGGAAGTGCATGCGTGGGTGAAGAAAGGCATTCTGCTCGGGTTCAAAATCGGCGCGCTCAGAAAGGTCCCGGCTTCGAGTCCATTTTCCTTCTTCGATAAGCACACATTTCCGACCAAAGAATTGTCGCTGGAAAACAACGTGCGCATCGTTCCGGGGGGAACTTCAGTCCGGCGCGGCGCGTACCTCGCCCCCGGCGTTATTATGATGCCGCCGTCGTACGTCAATGTCGGCGCGTATATCGGCAAAGGAACGATGATCGATTCACACGCGCTCGTCGGCTCGTGTGCACAAATCGGGGAAAGGATTCACATCAGTGCTGCTGCGCAAATCGGCGGAGTGCTCGAACCGATCAATGCGCTGCCAGTGATCGTCGAAGACGATGTCATGGTTGGAGGTAATTGCGGAATTTACGAAGGGGCGATCATCAAAAAAAGGGCGGTGATAGGCGCCGGAGTTCTCCTCACAAGCGCGACGCCCGTGTACGACTGTGTCAACGAAGTGATCATCCGGAAATCAGATTCCGGATCTCTGATTATCCCTGAGAATGCCGTCGTAGTCGCCGGTTCGCGCGGAATCCCAACCGACTTTGCACGCCTCAACGGACTTAGTCTTTACACCCCATTGATTGTGAAATACCGGGACTCGCGGACCGATGCCCGAACAGCACTAGAAGATGCGCTCCGGTAAGACCCGTACGGAGAAACAAAAAAAGTCCGGCCTGTCCTTCAAGGAAATACACGCTGACGCCGCGCCCAGGAAAAGACCTTATACTTTTTCCTCAACTGCAGGCTGCTCTGCCGGCGGAGCGACCAGCAATTCATCCTGGACATAATCCACCGTCTCCATCAACGCATCAGCAAACTTGTCAAAATCCTCTTTGTAGAGAAAAATCTTGTGCTTCTCGTACTCTTCTTCGCCTACCCTCTTGCTTTCCGTAATCGTGATATAAAAATCCTTTTCAGATTTCGTGGCTTTCACATCGAAAAAATAAGTACGCTTTCCTGCACGCACACGCTTCGTAAAAATCTCATCTTTGTAGTTTGAATTTTCCAAATGAAGAACCTCCTTTGCATGGATAGTAAGAATTGTTCGTACTGCTCGGTTAACGCTTTGGTGCGGTCATCGGGCCGCATGACGCGGCCGACAACTTTGTGAACGCAATGAAACGACATTCCGTTTTTTACCTCCGCACGACAGCAACTTTCGCCGTCGAGACCTGATTACCATTGTCAGCGTAAGCAACGATAATGTATACACCGCTTCCCACGCTATTGCCGCGGGAGTCTGTGCCATCCCAAAATGCCCTCCCGCCGCCTTGTGCTGCAAATTCCTTAACGAGCGCCCCGGTGATGTTGAGAATTTTTATCGTCGCATTATCGGCAAGGCCTTTGATAGTGACGGAAGGATGATCGGGCATGATAAAAGGATTCGGTCCGATGTCAAGCGTGGACATTTTTTCTGCCGTACCGATCGCCGGAATTTCAAGACTCGACAATCCTTTTTCTGTCCCGAAGTACACTATGCCCCGCTTTTCATCAAAGGCAATTGAAAGAACATTATTGTCGACAAGTTTACCGTTGGTATTTGCAACCGTGTATTGCGCGATCAACGACGTGCCGTCGGGCGACAGAACTACGACACCGGTTTGCATGGCGACCCATTTATTGTTCAGCGGGTCGACTGCAATAGTGTTGATGAACTGGCCCTGGACAGCTCCAAGGAACACTATGCTCACTTGGGACGTTGGGTATGCAGGATCTCCGATTATCGTGATGCCGAGATTCGACCCCAGCCATAGACTGCCCGCTTTGTCTTCTGCAATACAGGTCACCTCCGCACTCGCCAAACCGTCTGTCAATGCCACTTCTCCCCAATTGTCGCTGGCCAATCCTGTTACTGTCCCCGATTCATTATAGTATATGCAATGAACTGGCAGCGGTTCGAATCCGAGCAAGCTGTTGACCAGCCATTTCGTTCCATTGCGGTCCACAAGAACACCGAGTGCACGGTCGAAAGCGGTACTCGCCGGCTTCCGGATGGATACCCATGATGAATCGGGTTTCATCTCCCAAAGGATATTCCCGTCCACCGGGGTATAATCCGGCACCCACACATTTCCTGCATTGTCGTACGCAGTTTTTCCTGTGACGACATAATGGGCCGTGTCGACACTGCCAAAACCGGGATACTTTTTATCGAAGACGCGTACGAGGCTACCAGCATTATTAACAAGAGCGACACCTCCCCCCCAGGAGCCAATCCATTTGGAATTATTCGGCCCCAAGGCCACGGTAAAACATTCGTTTGAATTTAACTGGGGCGTTGTAGCAACATTATAGTTCTTCCAGCGGCTGCCATCGTAAGAATAAAATCCCTTACCGGACCCAGAGCCTCCTGGACCGGCGGATGCTGACCACACGATTCCGCTCTCATCCACAAGAACGGAAGTGAAAAAGTTAGACGCCGGGCCATTGGTTATGAGTTGAGTCCACTGAGCTGTTCCGCGATTCAGTATTCCGATGCCTGCCTCTTGGAATCCGGCAAACAGTCGTTTGGATGAATCGCTGGCGGCGCAGGTAATTGTCGCGGGAGCGGAAGCGCCGAATGGCACTATCGCATTGGCTGCAGTAAGCGCGTAGATGCTGCGCGTGCCTGCGACGTACAAGACTGAATCGATGTTCACCAAGGCCGTCACCGGCTTCGGGGATCCGGGGAGAAGCACCCATGACCCATTTTGGTATATGTAAAGCCCGGAGCCGGAGCCTGCATACACGTTTCCAGAAAACGCGGCCACAGCGCTAACTGCTGAAGGCGTTGTGAATGATTCCCAAGATTCGGGAGCAGCCAGGTTTACCGCGCCGGGCAGTGAAATCGCCAGACCACCTGATGTCCCCACGAAGATTCTTCCGTTGAAAACAGTTAAACACGTAACGTTTGGATGGGAGAGAGTTCCAAAAATTCCGTATGTGTCGCCAAATTCATATTTTGAAATTGAAAACACGCTCACTCCAAATGCCGTACAGATGTACATTGTATCCCCGTACGATCTGAAGGAATTGACCATTTTTTGAGTTTGCTGCGAAAGGACAATGTCGCTGATATTTCGCCAGGAATTCGTAGCGGGGGAATACACATCAACGGCGCCCGAGGTTTCGCCCACCCAAACCGAGCCATGTGCATCCAATCCAATTGCGGAAACATCATTGCCTGTGAGTCCTTCGGAATTCGTAAATTTCTGGAATGTAGAATCCGCGGGAGTGAATCGAAGTATGCCGCCGCCTGTACCAACCCATACTTCACTCCGGGCCCCCACAATTCCAACGACGTTCGTCATATCGGTATAATTTTTCCAATCGCCAATTCCGGCATTCGCAAAGACAGCAACGCCGATGATTCCAGCCCACGCGATCAACAGCCGAGAACAATAATTCTTTTTCATACACAACTCCTTTTCCATTGCATCGAAAAGAAACGGTTAAGCGACGGTGTATCCTGTAGCAACATGTGCCTGCTTAGTTCCTCGTCGATTTGTTGTTGAGTTGTGCGTATAAATTCGCCATGGTGATGGCACTCAGCGCTGCATCCCACCCCTTGTTGCCGACTGAACCCCCTGCACGCTCCATCGCCTGTTCAAACGTGTCGGTCGTCAGCACCCCGAACAGCAGCGGAATATTTCTTTCGCGTGCAACGACGCTCACGCCACGAGCACATTCTCGGGCGATGTATTCGAAGTGCGGTGTTTCCCCCCGAATGATTGCGCCGAGACAGACAACGGCATCATAGGCATTGGTGAGCGTAATCTTTGCAGCCACTTCCGGGATTTCGAATGCACCCGGGCAATAGAAGACGTCGACATCCTGGTCGATGTTCGAACCGTGGCGCTGGAAGCATTCGACGGCACCGTCGAGCAAGCGGTGGGTTATTGTCTGATTGAACTGACTGACGACAATCGCGAATTTTTTCCCTTCACCGGAAACACCGCCTTCAAACACGCGGGGCATAATAGTCACCTGCACTGTGAGACATAATCACGACGACCGCTGCAGAAAGAGACGGCGCTTCATTGTATCAACCTTGCTCTCATCAATAAAAAAAGAGCCGAGAACTGCGTCGTCATTCTTCTTGCCGCCGTGGAAATCCGAACCGCCGCTTTCGAGCAGGTAGTATTCGCCGGTCACGCCGCGGTAATGAACGATGTGCTCTGGTGTATGCGACGGGTGAATGACTTCGATTCCATCAATCCCCGCTTTGATGAGGTGCTGCAGCATGGCGTCTGTCGTATAGCGGCCCGGATGGGCAAGGAATGAAAGTCCGCCGGAAGATGCAATAAGCTGTACCGCTTCCGAGGGAGAAAATTGGAATTTTCTTTCATACGCTGGGCCGCCATTGCCTATATACCGATCGAACGATTCCTGATATGTTTTTGTGAAGCCTTCATCCATTAATGCGGCGGCAATATGAGGCCGGCCGACGGATCCCGTCCCGGCGTGTTCCATCACCGATTCGATCTTCAGCGGTAATTGAAGTTCATTGAGTTTGGCGACAATTCTTTCCGCACGTTTAATTCTTTCGTGACGAAAAAACGTGAGGTAATCGAGCAGCCGCTGGCTTTTGTAATCGACAAAATAACCGAGGATGTGAACTTCTTTGTCCTCAAAGTTCGCACTTAATTCGACGCCGGAAATAACCTCAACGCCAATTTCTTTTCCAAACTCTAGGGCATCGGGAATTGCGGCGACGCTGTCGTGGTCTGTAATGCTGACCACAGACAACCCTTGCGCCTTGGCTTTTTTGACGAGCTCGTAGGGAGAGAGTGCACCGTCAGAACAAATTGTGTGCATATGGAGGTCGGCTTTAGCGCCCATAATCTCGTAGTCTGCTCTACTTCGCGTGGCCTCGAGGAAAAAAGAAGCCTTCCACAATTCAGGGGTGCCCGGTCCTCATTGAAGATGGAAGAAGTTGTTGACGACGTTATACATGAAGGTTTTTGAAGCTCTCGTAATCGTTAATGATGAGCCTGTTGCCTTGCAGCTGCAAATACCCTTTTTGAATAAATTTGTGAATCATACGTGAAATGGTTTCACGCGAGGTTCCAGCCATATTTGCCAAATCCTGTTGCAATGGAAGCTCGTCAATCTCCACGCGTCCTTTTCGGAACATTCCTATTTCATCCGCAAGCTGAAGCACAACATTCGCAACCCTGCCCGCAGCATCTTTCAATGACAGGCTTTTTATCTGAGCATCGGCTTTTCGCAACCGGCTGGTCAACTCCCTCAGCAAGGCAATGGCTACCATCGGGTAATCATTGAGAAGCTTTAAAAAATCCCTGCGATGAATCATAAACAATTCAGATTTCGACGTCGCAACAACGCTCGCCGAGCGCGTCAAACCGTCTAGTATCGCCATTTCTCCAAAAAAATCGCTTCCGCCCAAAATGGAAAGGATGACTTCGCGGCCGTCGTCGTCCATTCGAACAATTTTCACTTTGCCGGAAACAATAACAAAGAGGGCAGCGCCGGTCTCCTCTTCCAATAGGATGATGCTCCCTTTTTTGTATTTCTTCCGAACGCCGAGTCCTGCAATCTTCTCAAGCTCTTGATCGCTTAACTCGTTGAAAATCGGAACATTTCGCAAGAAGCTGACTTCCTCAAGCATTATCTCATCCTGACCTGGTGTGTTCAATAAAAAGGTGTCAGAGGTTTCAGTGTGTGGTGAATATACGCGGTGTTGTGATGAAAGTCAAGCAACCGGCTGGCTCAACTTTCGCAATTCTTTATATGTCTAGCGCATACACGAAGTTTCAATTCTCTCATTTTTTCCTGTCGACAATTAATTTCCCATGAATAGACTTAGCAATCAACACGCCCCCATTAGCGAGAGAATCAATTTCCCATTGATAATGAAAACACGACGCAACCTTGTATGCATTCGAATAAAAGCCATAATAATCAATTCCGAGCGTAACCGTGTCCGGCTCTGCAAGGAATTGATTCATATTGTCGGCGCGGAAGTATTTTGCCGGATGTCCTGAATACCAGGTTGCAAGCGGGGCGTTCGTTGAGTAATCGACTGGAGGAATCCCGCGCCAGTCTGAAAATGATACCTCATGCGAATACCAACCGCCCGCGGTCAGCGCTGAGTCCGCAATGAGGCTATATCCGATCGCAACGATGAAAAAAACTCTTGCCATTTTGTTATATAAAGAATTAATGTTAATGCCGGAAGATACCACCAGCGGGACGATGCTTCAAGCACTGAAACCGACCACCACCCCCTGGATGCATCCGTCCGAATGAAGAAAAGCAAAACTCCAATGCCTATAAGTCCGAGCGTCCACTTATTTAACCTTACCCCGACCAAGGCGATTGGTGTCGTCATGAGGGCTGGAATCATCATCCACCAATACCTCCATGAAAGAACGAGGAACAACCCTGCGACCGCGTACGGTCGCGCCATCCTACTCCAGAACACGAACAACGGGAACACCGCAACAAAGATGGCTGATTCAAATTTGTATTTATCAGCAACGAAATAGATTGCCGGAACGGTAAGCGTTCCGCACAATGCCGGAAGGAATCGAAGCCCAACCTCACTATGCAGCCCAAATAGCTGCCCAAACCATTTCGGAATAAATTCCTGGTTGCCGCCGTCCTGAACCAAGAATCCAAATCCAACTTCATCGACCCAAAGCGGATTAAGGCTTAATCCATGAAAGCGCAAATACGCGGCTATTACAATAACGAACGAAAGGAACAGAATCCGATACTTCACAAAGAAGTCATGCAGATTCCGGCCAGATCGAGATGCTATGTCTGAAACGCGAGAAACTATTGAGGCCAAGGTAGTGTCCTCAGTTTTTTGCCGCCACTTTCGCCAGTTCATTCTTCAGGAAATCGATCTTCTTCACAGGAGTCGGGTCAACGCCGTTTACCATGGCAAGATAAAAACTCACCCAATCGCCGAGATAGAGAAGCGAAAACATTCTCGCCAGCATACTTTTTCCTTCACTGCGCACTTCGGTGACGCCGTCGGCAAGATCGCGGATGATTTCTTTCGTGATATTCATGCGAAGCTGGATGCGGGGATTGTCGCCGTTGTCGCGCAAGATCACAACATGAATCTTCTTCATCGGCTCTTTCAGAACTTCCCATCCGACAATCTCGTTGTGGTTCAATTCGGGGAATACATGTCCGTACGCCAGCGATTTTGCATTTTCCGAAATTTGCCCGCGCCAGCGCACATTCACAGTGTCAAACCTGTCCACGGAGGAATACACAACCGGCAGTTTTCCCCACAGCGTTTGAGCAATGCGCAGCGCCGGATTATCTTGAGCCGCCGCATCGCCGTACAACCTGGCCTTCTCCTTTAGAAGCAGGATTGTCTCCTCGATCTCTTTTTTCTTCGGCTTGAAAAATCCCAATTTTGACAGCACAATGAGTGTCGGAAAGAAAGAGTATCCCAAAGCGGCACGAGGCGGAAGCCCGCCGGGGATTTCGATGACCGGCTGTTTCTTCTTTAACGCAAACTGCTTCACCGCTCCGCCGGAAGTAATGCAAAGAACTTTAGCCTTTCGCCTCGCTGCATCTTTATGGGATGAAACTGTTTCTTCCGTATTTCCGGAATAGCTCGACACGATGACGAGCGACTCTCCATCGACATACTCCGGGAGGGAATAATTCCGGCTGACGGCAATGGGAACGCGTACTTCATCGGCAAGGAATGAACGAAGCAGGTCCCCCCCGATGGCAGAGCCGCCGAGTCCGCTGACGACAATATTTTTTATTTTTGAAATAGGGAATTTTATTTTCGCCGCTTCGCCGATGGCGACGGCTTCTTCCACCTGCCGCGGAAAATTAAGAATCAGCGAACGCATTCCGGACGGGTCATGATGTGCAATATCTTCAGGTGTCATAGGGTGTCTTTCTTTGGTGTTGGCGGGAGATCCCGCCTTCGTTTGTGGGAATGTTATACCGGCAACGGGATGTCGGGCGCCACTCGTTTCAAATGCCCGACAAGAAATTCTTTCACTTCTTCGACGGTCGAAAACTTCATCGCTCTCACGGCGATTTTCTGGGCCTCTCTCAACGGTACTGATCGGATGATTTTCTTGATTTCCGGCAAGACGTACGGGATAACACTGAATTCATCCAGCCCGAGACCGAGAAGCAGCAGTGTTGCAACCGGGTCGCCGGCCATCTCACCGCACATGCTCACCGGAATCTTATTTTTGTGCGCCTCTTTAATAATGTGGCGGATCGTGAGGATGACGGCGGGCTCAAACTCCTGGTACAACTGCGACACGATGTCGTTACCGCGGTCAACCGCGAGCAGGTATTGAATCAGATCGTTCGTACCGATACTGAGGAAATCCACTTCCTTTGCTATGTCTCCCGTCACCACCGCCGCCGAGGGGACTTCGATCATGACGCCAATCTTCATCGTATCGTCAAACGCATGCTTTTCTGCCCGCAGTGAATCTTTTGCCTGCACGACCAGCGCTTTTGCTCTGCGCACTTCTTTTAAGCTTGACACCATCGGGAACATAACCCAAATATTTTTTCTAGCGCTTGCACGCAGCATTGCACGCATTTGTGCGAGGAATGTCTCGGGGCGGTCAAGCGCAACGCGGATGCCGCGCCAGCCGAGGAATGGATTTTCTTCCTCGTATGAATGTGCAATAATTTTATCGCCGCCGATGTCAAAGGTCCGCATGATGACTTTATTGGGGAAAACTTTTTCGGCGATCGATTTGTATTCGCGGTATTGTTCTTCCTCAGAGGGAAAAGTGTCTCTCCCCATCAACAGCCCCTCGGTACGGTAGAGACCGATGCCGTGGGAACCCTGCGTTTTCGTGAAACGGATCTCATCGGCAAACTCGATGTTCGACACCAGCTCAACCAGTTTCCCGTCGGTCGTCTGAGCGGGCAATTCTCTCAGGTCATTCAGCCCGTGTTCGAATTTCGCCATCTCTCTGCTTCGCCGTTTGTACTGCGCGATTGTTTCTTCCGACGGGTTGATGATGACAACGCCGCTGTAGCCGTCGAGTATCATGGACGCACCCGACAGCACGTGCGATGTAACGTCCTTGAGCCCGACGACGGCCGGGATCTTTAACGAACGGGAAAGGAGCGCGGCGTGGGATGTTACTCCTCCCATATCGGTGGCGTAGCCGAGTATTTCGTTGCGGCTGAAAAGAATAGTGTCTGCCGGCGTCAATGATTGCGAAACGACGATCGATCCCCCTTCGAAACGCGAGATAAGCTTTTGTTCCTGAATATTCCTGATAATGCGGTTTTTAATATCTTCGACATCGTGCGCCCGCTCGCGCATATATTCATCCGACGAATTCATCATCAATTGCTGGTATTTCGTAATTTCCCCATGGACGACGAATTCAGCGTTCTTC
>CAZXQG010000064.1:5837-17140 GCA_964642725.1 uncultured Chitinophagaceae bacterium | reverse complement strand
CAAGCGGGTCGGTAAACTGGGCGCTCGTGTCCTTGTCCTCCAGGGCATGGAGGATCTTGCTCTTTTTCGGTTCTATTTCGTAGCCGGCGCTCATCGGCTGTTGCTGCACATTCAGATTATTTTCTCGGTAATGGTATTGAATCGGGGATACCCATGAGAGGAAAATCTTTTCTCAGAGGAAAGTACTCAAACTCTTCAGGCATGTACATGCGGCGAAGATCGCCGTTGCCGTCAAAAATGATACCGAACATGTCATAGGCTTCCCGCTCCGGCCATCCTGCCCCAGGCCACACGGACGTTACGCTGGGCACATGCAGATCCGATTCGTCTGTAAAGATCTTGAGGCGCAACCGCTGTCTGTATTGAAGAGAATAAAGGTTGTAGACGACTTCAAACCTGTTTTCCCGAGTGTATGCATCAGCTCCGCACAGGTCGCTCAGGTAGTCAAACTGACAGTCCTGGTCGTCCCGGAGAAAGGTGCAAACGGCAACAATGTCCTCTTTCTTAATATGGACTGTTGTCTCGTCCCGAAATTCCTTTACTTCGAGAACGCTTGAGGAGAACTGTATTTTTAGTTTTTCTACAGGCGATGTCGGCATAATGTGATTTTCATGAATTGAAATACATGAATACAGAATTCAAAAGACAGAATTCAATAAGTTTTGAGTCGTCTGCTCTTCTGACTCTTGTATTCTGAATTCTGTATTCTACGCTCTTCAAATCCCAATTTGCAGCAGCTGCTGTTCCCGCCGTTCTTCAGCCACCGTCATTGGAGTGCTTCTGCTTTCGCCCCGTCCTATTTTTTCCTGAATCATCATAATAGCGTGGAGGAGATTGTCCGGGCGCGGAGGACAGCCGGCCACATACACATCTACCGGCACAAACTGATCGATGCCCTGGACAACAGAGTATGTACGGTACATGCCCCCGGTGGAGGTACATACACCCATCGCGATGACCCATTTGGGGTCGGGCATCTGGTCATAAATCTTCCGGACCACTTTGGCCATTTTGTAGGTTGTTGTTCCCGCGACGATCAGCAGGTCGCACTGTCGCGGAGAAAAACGCATGACTTCTGACCCGAAGCGCGACGCATCGAAGCGGGGATCGACCAGTGCCATCATCTCGATTCCGCAGCACGATATTCCCAACGGCATGGGCCACACGGAATTTTTCCTGCACCAGTTGATTGCTGCATCAATCTTTGTGGTAATAAGACTGTCGCCCAAGGCATGCTCTAATCCCATTTCAATGCGCCCTTCCTCAAAATATAAAAATATCCTACGAACAGAGTTGCAATGAAGACGACCATCTCTATATATCCTAACATTCCAAGCGCTCGGAAGTTTACTGCCCATGGATAGAGGAAGATAACCTCGACATCAAAAAGGATAAAGAGAACTGCAACCATATAATATTTTACCGAAAATCGTTCGCGCGCGGAACGTACGGGTTCCATTCCGCTTTCGTACGTCGATGTTTTTTCGTCATTGGGGCGGTGCGGTCCAAGCCACTGATGCAATTTCAGCAGTACGACGCCGAGCAAAATTCCAACGCCCAGCATTAACATAACAGGGATGTATGATATCATCATAATGGGATTTGTTTTGGCATTTTGTTGCATTTGAAAATTATCAAAAAAATGAGCGAAAGTCAATGAATGCTTTCAATGCTCTGAGAAGCGGGTAATAAAGAACGAATAGAACGAAGATATGCGTACGGAAACAGCGGATGCTTTTTTGCGCCGCACCGTTCCGCATAGCTCTATATACTTAAAACGTTGCACTGAAGGCTTCCAGTCTCTTAACTGCGTTGTTGATCATAGCGTGCTGGATGAGATTGCGATGATGAACGCAACTATATGCATAAAGTTTTTTTACGGACCACTCATTCTTTTTTTGTTTGAGAAGGCTCAAACGATATTCGTGAATTTTCATTTTAAACTCGAATCGTAATTGCCATAACGGCAATAAGCGTAAATGGTCAAACTCTTCACAATCGTTTCGTTTTGATGTCAAGGTGTATTTTATTATTCGATATTTTTTTCTCATTTTTTACTTGACTTGTATTCCTTAACCGGCTATATTCACAACCAGTTAGCTATTTGTTTCCCCCCGGCTATTGTTCATCCGAAAATAAGTAGTCTGAAATCAACGGTTCCAGTTTTATCTGAGGGTGGGGTATTTATTTGTATTACGGGAGCTAAAGAGCAATCAACTCTGTTTGACCGCATGAAAGCAGGGAATACAATAGTTTTTCGTGGAAAGGCAATTCACCTTACATCGTTATTATCAAGTTAGGAGAGGAAGTTAGAAATGATAGAAAAAGAAACCACAGTCGCCGAGAAGAGGGGAAGTGCACGAACAACGAATGATGCAAACTCGGGAGGGCTTACGTTTCGGCGGTATTTTACAAAACCGGGCATCCATCCATTTGATGAATTGCAATGGGAAATGCGCACTGCGGTCATTTCTAATGAAAAGGGGGAGAAGATTTTTGAACAAAAGAATGTCGAAATACCGAAGTCGTGGTCGATGACTGCGACAAATGTGGTAGTGTCAAAATATTTTCATGGCCTGATCGGAACGCCTGAAAGAGAAACGAGCGTCCGGCAGCTTGTTGAACGCGTCGCAAAGACGGCAACCGTGTGGGGCCGCAAAGGAAAGTATTTTACTTCGGAAGAGGACGCCGAGGTATTCTATCAGGAATTATCCTTCCTTCTTGTCAATCAGTACATGGCATTCAATAGTCCGGTGTGGTTCAATGTTGGCGTCGAAGAAAAGCCGCAGTGTTCTGCATGCTTCATTAACTCAGTTCAAGATACGATGGATTCAATTCTTGAACTCGCCCGCACCGAAGGAAGGCTCTTCAAGTTTGGATCGGGAACAGGTTCAAACCTTTCGACTCTTCGGTCTTCACGAGAACATCTTTCAGGCGGCGGCACAGCGTCCGGTCCGGTTTCTTTCATGAAGGGATTCGATGCGTTTGCGGGCGTCATTAAATCCGGCGGAAAAACGCGCCGAGCGGCGAAGATGGTTATTTTGAATGCGGACCATCCGGATATTGTAGACTTCATCAATTGCAAAGCGGAAGAAGAGAAGAAAGCATGGGCGCTGATCGAGGCGGGATACGACGGCGGTTTCAATGTGCCGGGCGGCGCGTACGATACGATCTCGTACCAAAATGCAAATCATTCGGTGCGCGTAACGGATGAGTTCATGAAAGCGGCTCTCGAAGACAAAGAGTGGACAACGAAAACAGTGCGCGGCGGAAAGGTTATGGACACGTTCCGTGCCCGCGACTTGCTGCGTCAAATGGCGGAGGCTGCTTGGCTTTGCGGTGATCCGGGAATGCAGTACGACACTACGGTCAACAATTGGCACACCTCTTCAGGTACGGCTCGCATCAACTCCTCGAACCCGTGCAGCGAGTACATGTACCTCGACGATTCGGCATGCAATCTCGCTTCGCTCAATCTTATGAAATTCAGAAAAGACAATGCCGAGTTCGATGTCGAGGCGTTCAAGCATGCGGTCGATGTTACCATTACCGCACAAGAAATTTTTGTCGGCAACGCAAGTTATCCGACGCCGGCGATTGAAAAAAACAGCCACGACTTCCGCCCGCTCGGACTCGGTTACGCAAACCTCGGTGCATTGTTGATGGCGCGCGGCCTTGCGTACGACAGCGATGCCGGCCGCGAGTACGCAGCCGCCGTTACTTCCCTCATGTGCGGTGAAGCGTATAAACAATCCGCGCTCATCGCGAAAGAAATCGGAGCGTTCAAAGGCTTCGCTGCGAATCGCGAACCGATGTTGACCGTGATGACCAAGCACAGCTTGTTTGCCGACAGAATCAGCGACAACTACGTTCCGAATGAATTGCTTTCGGCGTCACGCGAAGTGTGGAAAGAAGCGATCATTGTCGGCAAAGAATACGGCTTCCGCAACGGACAGGCGACGGTGCTCGCTCCGACCGGAACGATCGGTTTCATGATGGATTGCGACACCACAGGTGTCGAACCTGATATCGCGCTCGTAAAATATAAGAAACTGGTTGGCGGCGGACTGATGAAGATCGTCAATCAGACGGTTCCGGAAGCGCTCAGAAAACTCGGCTACGACAGCGAACAGATCGAACACATCATCAAGTACATTGAAAAGAATGACACCATTGAAAGCGCCCCGTATCTGAAGGAAGAACATCTTTCCGTGTTCGACTGCGCGTTCAAGCCGGCCAAGGGAGAACGCTCTATTCAATACATGGGACATATCAAAATGATGTCGGCGGTTCAGCCATTCCTTTCCGGTGCTATTTCCAAAACCGTCAATATGCCGACCGAAGTGACGCCGGACGAAATTATGCAGGCGTATATCGAAGCGTGGAAGCTCGGCTTGAAGTCGATCGCAGTCTACCGCGACGGCTGCAAGCGGACGCAGCCTCTCAGCACGTCGCTCGAAAAGAGCGATAAACCGAAAGCACGGCCCGCACGCCGCCGGCTGCCCGATGAGCGCCAGGCGATCACGCATAAATTCAGCATTGCCGGACACGAAGGCTACATTACCGTCGGTTTGTATGAAGATGACTCCCCCGGCGAAGTGTTTATCACGATGTCGAAAGAAGGCTCGACCATTTCCGGTATCATGGATGCGCTGGCAACATCTGTCTCTCTTGCACTGCAATACGGCGTCCCGTTAAAAGTTCTGACGGACAAGTTCACGCACATGCGGTTCGAACCGTCCGGTTTCACAAACAATAAAGACATTCCGATCGCAAAGTCGATTTGCGATTATATTTTCCGCTGGCTTGCCATGAAATTCTTGCCGAAGGAAGAACAGCCGGCATCGACCGTAGTTGCAGAAACAAGACCGCTTGAAAAAACCGATGCGAAACTCGAGTTGAGACGGGCGTCGGCAATCGAATCGAACGAGAAGGTAATTTTTCAGACGCAGGCGGACGCGCCCCCGTGTTCTGAATGCGGCAGTATTATGATCCGTTCAGGAAGCTGCTACAAGTGTCTGCAGTGCGGTTCAACAAGCGGGTGCTCGTAACAATTAACAATGATGGTTGAACAATGAACAGACGCCGATGAACACTCATCGGCGTTTTTCATTGCAGCCCCTCCTCTTGAAACTCACGCAAATTTTTTGCATAATAACTCATGGACGTTCCGATGAACGTCCTTATTTTTTACTCTAAGAAAAGAATATTATGCGAAGTGCATCCGTTCAACGAAAAACAAAAGAGACGAACATTTCCGTTACGCTGCGGCTCGACGGAAACGGAAAATATTCTGTATCGACCGGCATCGGCTTTTTGGACCACATGTTGGAGCTTTTCGCGAGACATGGAATGTTTGATATCCACTTGCAATGCAAAGGAGATTTGCGCGTCGACGACCACCACACGACGGAGGATGTTGCCATTGCGCTCGGGCAGGCCTTCGGCAAAGCATTGAAGGAGAGGACCGGCATCGCACGTTACGGATCGGCGTACGTGCCGATGGATGAATCGCTGGCGAGGTGTGTCGTCGACCTCGGCGGCCGCTCGGCGCTCGTCTTCAAAGCCGAGTTCAACAGGAAAACCGTCGGCGATCTGTCGACTGAAATGATCAAACATTTTTTTCAGTCGTTTGCCGAGAACATTAAAGCGAACATCCATGTTGAAGTACTGTACGGTGCGAACACTCACCACAAAATTGAAGCAATGTTCAAAGCGCTGGCACGGGCGCTGCGTATTGCCTGCGGGAAAGACCCGAGAGTAAAAGGTGTGCTTTCGACGAAAGGAACATTGTAGTTAAGTGAATAGTTAAGGGTGAAAGACTAAACGTAAACGTTGATAAAGAGGTCGTTTTTCACTTTTAACTGTTCACTTTTCACGGTTGCGCAATGATTGGAATAATAGACTACAAGCTTAACAATCTTCGTTCCGTCCAAAAGGCGTTTGAAAAAGTCGGCGCCTCGGCGTTCATTTCGAGTGACACGAAGGAGCTTTCACGGGCGGAAAAACTTGTGCTGCCGGGCGTCGGTGCGTTTGGCAAGGCGATGGAGAACATCAAGTCGCTTGGGCTGGACGAGTTGCTTTGTGCGAATGCGAAGGCAGGCACACCGATAATCGGAATATGCCTCGGGATGCAGTTGCTTTTCACGCGGAGCTCGGAAAACGGAATGCATGACGGATTGAATTTAATTGCCGGGGAAGTAAAACTTTTTCCTAATACCGTGAAAGTTCCCCACATCGGCTGGAATCAAATGGAGATCCGGCATCCGTCAAAAATCTTGAAATCGGTAGTCGATAAGAGCTTCGTCTATTTTGTCCATTCGTATTATGCGGTGCCGGAAGAACAGGTAACGCTGACAACAACAGAGTACGGTTTTCATTTTACGTCCGTTGTCCAGAAAGAATCTATTTTCGGCATTCAATTCCACCCGGAGAAAAGCCAGACAGCCGGGCTTCAAATGTTGAAGAATTTTTCAGAGTTGTAGGGACTATGATCTTAATCCTTCCCGCCATCGATATTAAAGATGGAAAATGCGTTCGGTTGGTGCAGGGGGAGCCGGGTACGGAAAAAATCTATTCCGACGACCCGGCGAAGATGGCGATTCTCTGGCGTGGCGAAAACGCGAAGACGCTCCATGTGGTCGATCTTGACGGCGCATTCGAAGGGCACATGAAGAACCTTGACGCGATAAAAAAAATTGTCGATGCCGTCGATATACCCGTTCAATTGGGAGGCGGCATCCGCAGCTATGAAGAGATTCAGCAGCTTTTTGAAATTGGAGTGTACCGTGTTGTTTTGGGGACTTCGGCAATCGAAGACCCGGAGTTTGTGCGCCGTGTTATAAAGGATTTCGGCGTCAGAAAAGCCGCCGTCGGCATCGACGCCAAAAACGGGGTTGTGATGACGAAGGGATGGCAGCACGATTCGGGCGTCGACGCGATTTCGCTTGCGCTGAAAATGAAAGGCCTTGGCGTTTGCAGAATTGTCTATACCGACATTATGCGGGATGGGATGATGACGGGCCCGAACTTTGACGCCATCAAGGAAATGGCAGTTAAAACGGGGCTCAAAATCACAGCCTCCGGGGGCGTCTCCGGTTTCAAAGATCTGATCAGAATGCAGGAGATGGAAAAATTCGGCGTCGATTCTGTCATCGTAGGGAAAGCGTTGTACGAAAATAGGTTTCCGTGTCAGGCTCTCTGGCGGTTGAATGAGAAAGTGCTCGACGACCTTGGGCCGACGAGACGAATTTAGACAATCAACAATCAACAATGAGCAATGAATGATTACAAGCAATCGAATTGTCACATAAAATGTTTGGATGTCTTTTGTGTTGATTGTTCATTGTTAATTGTTCATTGAAAAGAATGTTAGCAAAAAGAATCATACCGTGTTTAGACGTTGACAAGGGGCGTGTTGTAAAAGGCGTCAACTTTGTTGACTTGATCGATGCCGGCGATCCGGTCGCACAGGCAAAATTCTACGACGGGGAAGGCGCCGACGAACTCGTGTTTCTTGACATTTCTGCTTCGTCCGACAACAGATCAACAATGCTGGATGTCGTTCGCCGAACAGCTGAAGAAGTGTTCATTCCGTTCACGATCGGCGGCGGAATTCGCACTGCCGACGACATGCGCGAAATTCTTCGCAGCGGTGCGGACAAAATCAGCGTCAACTCGGCGGCGGTTAAAAATCCGCTCCTTATTTCGGACGGAGCCGAACGGTTCGGTGTGCAGTGCATCGTAGTCGCGATCGATGCCAAGCGCACACGGTCCGGAAACAGATGGAAAGTGTTTATCAACGGAGGACGGACTGAAACAGACTTGGACGCCGTCGAATGGGCGCAAAAAGTGGAGTCGCTCGGCGCAGGCGAAATTCTACTCACAAGCATGGATCGCGACGGCACGAAAGACGGTTACGATATCGAACTGCTTCGTGCTGTAACTTCCGCCGTAAAAATACCTGTGATTGCCAGCGGCGGCGCGGGAACTCTCGACCACCTGCTTGCCGCGTTCACTGAAGGAAAAGCGGATGCAGTCCTTGCAGCCTCGATTTTTCATTTCCGGCATTATGCTATCCGGGAAGCGAAAGAGTATCTCCTCTCAAAAAATATCCTGATGCGAAACTAAAGCGTATCACGCGAAGGCACGGAGAGAATAATGAAAATATTGGAGCGATTGAAATTCAATTCCGAGGGACTTATTCCTGCAATTGCGCAGGAAGAAAAGTCCGGGGAAGTCTTGATGATGGCGTGGATGAACAGGGAAAGCCTTAGTGCAACCATCGAAACCAACCGAGCGACATACTGGAGCCGCTCACGAAAAAAAATGTGGATGAAGGGAGAAGAGTCGGGGCACGTCCAGGAGATACATTCCATCCACATCGATTGCGACGGAGACGCGGTGCTGCTGAAAGTCAATCAAGTCGGCGGAGCCGCATGCCATACGGGTCATCAAACCTGCTTCTACCTCGAGATTGTGGATGGGGGTAATGGATTCAAAGAATCGAACGATATTATTTTCGACCCCAATACAGTCTACAGAAAGTAAATTGTGAAGCTTACGGTTATCGGACATTTGTGTTTAGACGTGATCCACGGCCATGACGGATCAGAGAAACAAGGCTATGGAGGCATATACTTTGCAGTTGCCGCGTTGGCGAATATCGCATCGGATGCTGACACAATTTTTCCCGTGTTTGGCGTCGGCGGGAAAGAATTTGATTCGGTCAAACAATTATTGGCGAAGTATCCGAACGTGAATACGGACGGCATTTTTTCTTTCGACGGCGAGACGAATCAGGTACATCTATTTTATAGCGACAAGGAAACAAGGACCGAATGTTCGAAACATATTTCAGCTCCGATCCCGTTCTCCCGCATTGAGGCGTTTTTGTCGGTGCAAGGGATTTTTCTGGATATGATCTCCGGTTCGGATATCACACTGGAAACGCTTGATCAAATCCGCCTCGCGGTACGGCCAAAGAATACGCCGATTCATCTCGACCTGCACAGCTTGACCCTCGGGGTCGATGCTGAAGCTTCCCGGTATCGACGCGCCCTTTCCGAGTGGCGGCGATGGTGCTTCATGATTAATTCGGTTCAAATGAATGAAGAGGAAGCAGCTGGATTAACCGTTGAGCAGTATAATGAAGAAGTGCTGGCGAAACAAATGCTGCCGCTCATGGTCAATGCTATGTGCGTTACCCGCGGGGCGAGGGGGGTGACGGTCTTTCAGCAGGAACACAAGCATTTGCTGAGAAAAGATTTTCCGGGTATGCCGACCGGCTCTAAAGACCCAACCGGATGCGGAGACGTATTCGGCTCCGCTTTTCTGTACCAGTATTGCAAAACAAAAAATTTCGAACGATCGGCGGAGTTTGCAAATGAAGTCGCAGCTGCGAACAGTGCGTTTTCCGGGTCGGATGAGATCAACCGGTTGTCACAATTTAAGGCATCGGGCGAGAACGGAAAATGAAACGTGTCCTCATTTGCGGCAGCAACGGACTCTTCGGCCAGCGGTTAGCGTTGATGCTGGGCCACGAAACCGAGTATGAAGTGCTGAATACATCGCATCACCGGCTGTTTGTTCTTGACCGACATCTTTTTGATTATACCCAGCTCGATATAACGAACAAAAGCGACGTCAAGAGCCTTGTCACGAGTTTTCGTCCCGACATTATCGTGAATGCCGCCGCGATGACGAATGTCGATGCGTGCGAAACGCAGCGGGAACTCGCGTGGAAGGTAAATGTCGTTGGCGTGGAAAACTTAGTCGAAGTATCGCGGCGGATTGACTGCCTGTTGATTCATATCTCGACGGACTATGTGTTTGATGGAAAGAGCGGACCGTACAAAGAGACCGACCGCGTCAACCCGGTCAACTATTACGGTAAAACAAAACTGGCCGGAGAGAATGTGATTCTCGCCGGAGGAATTTCATCCACGATTCTCCGGACGATCGTCGTATACGGAACGGGCATCAACGTTAAAAATAATTTTGCTCTCTGGGTCATTAACAGCCTGCGCGAAGGAAAAAATATACGCTGTGTTGACGACCAGATCGGCAATCCTACGCATGTGAGCGACCTTGCTGCGAGTGCTGTCAAAGTTATTGAACAAGAGCGTTCAGGGCTTTACCACATCGGAGGTGCAGACGCTGTCAGCAGGAACGATTTTGCATTGAAAGCCGCCGAAGTTTTTGGGCTTAATTCTTCGCTCATTCAAAACGCTAAAACCAGTGAACTCCATCAAGCGGCGCCGCGCCCAATGGTAACAAGTCTTGTGACGATGAAAGCGCAGAAAGATCTCGATTTTCATCCGATGACGGTAGTTCAGGGGCTTGAAGCGTTGAAACGCGAACTCTTACACTTGACTCTGAACTAATATGAACGACATGTCGTTCTTGTCTTGCCGGACAACGGCGAATTTCGCAATTGCGATTGTCGTCGTTCTTGCACTTGCTGTGAACTCGTGCGCGCCGACGAAAGAAACGACCGTAGCTCCCCCGGTGGCGGAAAAGAAAGCCCGTACGTCGACCTTCAAAATTTTGTCGGTGAATGTCCGTCATACAATGAAGGAAAAGAGCGACGTGAGAAGGCTTGCACGGCTGATAAAATCGACAGGAGCAGAGATTGTGGCGGTACAGCAAATTGAACGGCCGGAGGAGGGGAAAACGGATTTCGATGCCGTTCAGGAGCTTGCAAAACAAACCGAGATGTATAATTTTTTTGGCAAGGCCAGATATTTCGAAGGGTTCGATTCGGGCAACGCACTTTTCAGTATGTATCCTGTGAAACAAACCATTGTTCAACCGCTGCCGGTTGAAGAAGGGAAGGTCCGCCGTTCACTTGCCTTTGGAATGATCGATGTTGGGTTGAAAGAGGTTGGTGTGTCTTCAACCGAATTGGATGACGAATCCTCGTCCCAGCGGATACGCGAGGCTGAGGAAATATTTTCGATTGCGCAGTCGTACACCGACGTTCCATTTATTGTCTGCGGAAATTTCTGTGAGTCGATGTCGGGGAAGGCTGCGGCAAAAATGCAGGAACGTTTTATACCGGCAAATTCGTTGCAGGAAACAACACAGAAATCTGAGCAGCATGTGTATGCAATGAAAGGCCGGAAGATCGAGCCTCTCACTGTCGAAAAAGTCAAGTTCGGCGGCGGAGGGGATGCCCTGCTTGTCACAATGCAGGTAACGCAGTGATCGGTAAAAAGTGAATGGTAAATAGCAAGAGGTAGGAAGAAAGAAGTAAACGGTAAGAAGTAAAGAGTAAGAAGTAAGAAGTAAGAAGTAAGAAG
>CAZXQG010000064.1:0-5737 GCA_964642725.1 uncultured Chitinophagaceae bacterium | reverse complement strand
ACCTAAAACCTAATACCTAAAACCTAAAACCTAATACCCACTACCTAAAACGCAACACTACCGACCGAAAAAAGATGCTAGACCTAAAATTTATTCGTGAACATACCGCTCGTGTAAAAGAAGGAATCAAAGCGAAACGCGAAGTCGATAATGTGGATGAGATTCTTTCGGTGGACGGGCAGCGCCGGGTGTTCATTCAGGAAGGCGAAACGCTCAAAGCGAAACGCAACGAAGTTTCCGCAAAAATAGGGCAGATGAAAAAGGCGCAGCAGGACGCTTCCGCTGCGATTGCCGAAATGAATGCCGTGAAAGACCGGATTCAGGCGATCGATGAAGAGTTGAAAGTTGTGCAGGAACGGCTTGACGCGTTGCTTCTGACGGTGCCGAATATTCCCCACTCTTCGGTGCCGGTTGGATCAACGCCCGGCGACAATGTAGAATTTTTTTCCTGGGGGCAAAAGCCTTCGGCAGATTTCGAATTGAAACCGCATTGGGAACTGGCGGAAAAACTCGGCATTATTGATTTCGCGCGCGGCGCAAAAGTTTCCGGTGCGGGGTTCCCGTTCTACGTAGGAAAAGGGGCAGCTCTGGAGCGCGCGCTCATTAATTTTTTCCTTGACCGGGCCGCAGATGGGGGTTACAAAGAAATTGGTTCCCCTCTTATGGTGAACGAAGAAAGTGTACGGGGAACAGGGCAAATTCCGGACAAAGAGGACCTCATGTACACCGCGGAACGGGACGGTCTCTATTTAATTCCCACGGCCGAAGTGCCCGTAACGAACTTCCACCGAAAAGAAGTGTTTGAAGAGAAAGACTTGCCCGTGCAATATGTGGCATATACGCCCTGTTTTCGGCGCGAAGCGGGCTCTTACGGCAAAGATGTGCGCGGCTTGAATCGCCTTCACCAGTTTGACAAAGTCGAATTGGTAAAATTTGTTCTTCCGGCAAAATCATACGACGAGTTGGATTCACTCCGGCAGGACGCAGAGCACCTTTTGCAGCTGCTCGGGCTTCCATACCACACGCTATTGATGTGTACGGCCGACATGGGTTTCACGCAAACGAAAAAATATGACCTGGAAGTTTGGGCGCCGGGACAGCAGAAGTGGCTCGAGGTTTCCTCTTGCAGCAACTTTGAAGCGTTTCAAGCGAGGCGGATGAATATTAAATACAAATCAACCGAAACGGGAAAGCAGGAATTTGTGCATACCTTGAACGGATCGGCGCTTGCGCTTCCCCGCGTCGTCGCGGCGCTGCTCGAACAATATCAAACACCGGAAGGAAAAGTCATTCTCCCGAAAGTGTTGCAGCCGTACACGAAGTTCGCAGTGCTGGAATAGGGGGGAGCTTTTAGCTATTTGCTTTTTGTCTCTAGAGGGACTATGAGAAATATCAGGACACTTGACATTTGGAAGCAACGAATTCAGCTCGTCATAAATGTTTACAAATTGTCGGAACAGTTGCCGAATGAAGAAGAATACGGATTAAAGAGTCAAATATGCCGAGCAGCTGTATCCGTCCCATATAACATGCAGAGGGAAGCAGTAGGCCGGGCGAGATAGAGTATAGACGATATTTAGAGATCGCTTTAGGATCGGCGTTTGAGCTTGAAACTCAACTCATGATCAAAAGCTCCACATGATTTCCGATGTCCAAATTGAGAATTTGAGGACCTCTTTGGAGACAGAACAGAAAATGATCAACAGCCTAATCAGCAAAATAAAACAAACGGCTAATAGCAAATAGCCAAAAGCAATTATGAAATCACTTCTCCGTCTTCGTCCATATCTGGCAAAGTACAAAAGCACCCTCATGTGGGGCGTTTGCACTGTTATTATCAGCAACTTGTTTGTCGTTGCGACGCCGCTTTTTATCGGAAATGCCGTTGATACGATCAAACACGGAGTCGAATCGGGGGCTCTCCAATATTCAAAGCTTGTGAGGGATGCCGGATTGATCGTCGGTTTTGCGCTCGTTGCCGGCTTCATGACGTTTCTGACACGGCAGACAATTATCGTCGTTTCGCGCAAGATCGAGTACGACCTGCGCAACGATTTTCTTGCGCACATACAAAAACTCTCGCTCAGCTATTTCCAGAACACTCCGACAGGCGATTTGATGGCGCATGCAACAAACGATATCTCTGCCGTGCGCAACGCGCTCGGCCCGGGCATCATGTACCCGTCCGACACCTTCATGACGTTTTCGATGGCGTTAACGCTCATGTTTGTCAAAGATTGGTCCCTGACGCTGGTCGCGCTGGTTCCTCTTCCGCTTATTTCCTACGCTGTCTATAAACTTGGACAGATTATTCACGCAAAGTTCAACGAACGGCAGGAGCAGTACTCGCTGCTGACGACGCGGGCCCAAGAGAACCTTTCAGGCATCCGGGTGGTGAAGGCCTACGTGCGTGAAGAGTATGAGATTGGCCTCTTCGAAAAGTTAAGTTGGGTGTATCTGAAAAAAAATCTTGTACTGGCGAAAGCGCAATCGATAATGTGGCCGATGATGTACATGCTGGTCGGGATTTCGCTTGTCATTACGGTGTATTTTGGCGGACTCCAGGTCATTGCCGGAACAATTTCCATCGGTACGTTGACGGCGTTTTTTACATACCTCTCGATGTTGATTTGGCCGATGATAGCGTTCGGCTGGGTCACCAATATTATTCAGCAGGGTGCTGCATCAATGGAGAGGCTGGTAAAAATCTTCGACACGGTACCGGATATCCGGGATTCGGAAGAAACCGATATCTTGATCAAGCATATCGAGGGGGAAATCGAATTCAAGAATGTCTCTTTCACTCATAAAGGTACTGCAAAGCCGACGCTGAAGAACATCAATCTGAAAATTTCGAAAGGGACAACGCTCGCGGTCGTAGGATATACCGGTTCCGGCAAGAGCACATTTATCAATTTGCTGCCGCGGTTGTATGACGTGACTGAAGGAGAGCTGCTGATCGACGGAGTCAACATCAAAAAAATTCCGCTTGAAGTTCTACGATCGCATGTCGGCTGTGTGCCGCAGGAAACATTTTTGTTTTCCGAATCAATTTTGGAAAATATCAGCTACGGAGTAGACGAAATTTCTCACGAACAGATCCGCGAGGCGGCGGAGATATCGCAAATTGCAAAAGACGTCAACGATTTCCCCCAGCAGTTTGACACTGCACTCGGCGAACGGGGCATCACATTATCGGGGGGACAGAAACAGCGCACGAGCATCGCGCGTGCCGTACTGCGCGAGCCTAAAATTCTGATCCTGGACGATGCACTTTCGTCGGTGGACACATACACGGAAGAAGCCATCCTCAAACGCCTCCGCCGGGTGATGGAAAACCGGACGAGCATTATTATCAGTCACCGCATTTCCACAGTCAAGGATGCCGATATGATTGTCGTGATGGACAAGGGTCAAATCGTCGAACGGGGGAAGCACGACGAACTTGTGGATCTTGGCGGCATCTATGCGAATCTGCATTACAAACAGCTGCTGGAGAGGGAACTGGAGCAGCTCAATTAAAAATTCAAAATTAAAATGGCGCATACGGGGGATATTCTAAATCGGACATATGATTTTGGCTTGCGTATAATAGCGCTGGCTCGCCAACTGCCGGACTCAACGGATTGCCGGGTTTTGATTCGACAACTTGTACGATCAGGGACTTCGATTGGGGCGAATGTGGAAGAAGCGACAGCAGGTTCATCTAAAGAAGACTTTATATACAAAATGAATACTGCGCTTAAGGAAGCACGTGAGACTCACTATTGGTTACGTTTGGCAAGAGACAGTAAATCATCACCCCGAAAAGATTCGAAGCCATTTTTCAAGAAGCTGATGAACTTCGAAGGATATTAGGAGCCATTGTCAGCAAAAGCCGAAGCTCGCGTAAACAATAGTTTTTCATTTTTGATTTTTAACTTTTCACTGATACAATGCACGAAGAAGAAATTCTTGGTAAAGCATACGACGGGAAGTTGATGAGGCGGCTGCTTCATTATCTCCGCCCGTACAAGTGGTACGTCGTCCTAGGCATTGTCTTGAGCATGGTGGTCTCAGCGCTGGAGGCAGTGAGGCCGTACTTCACAAAGATCGCCGTCGACGTTAATATCAAGAACCATGACGAACATGGTCTACTGATCACAGCATTGATGTTTTTGAGCGTCCTCACGCTTCGTGGCGTGATGCAGTATTTTAATTCATACCTCACGCAGTGGATCGGACAGCGGACAATTTTCGATCTGCGGATGGAGCTCTTCAGGCATTTGCAGAATCTTTCGTTGAAGTTCTACGACAGGAATCCCATCGGCAGGCTTATCACGCGGGTGACGAGCGACGTCGAAGTGCTGAACGACATGTTTTCCTCGGGCATCGTGATGGTCTTCAGCGACGTCTTTATGATCGCCGGGATCTTGTGGTTTATGTTTTCGATGAACTGGCAGCTTGCGTTCGTGTCGCTCAGCGTCCTCCCGTTCTTATTCTACGGCACATTTCTATTCCGGAAAAAGGCCCGGGAAGCGTATCGTGACGTCCGGATACAAATAGCGAAAATCAACACCTTCATGCAGGAGCATATCACCGGGATGATTGTCGACCAGATATTCAACCGGGAAAAGAAGGCCTACGACCAGTTCGACGGGCTCAATGCTGCGCACAGGGATGCCAACATACGTTCGATTTTTTATTATGCGGTCTTTTATCCTGCCGTTGATATCATCGGTGCCGTTGCTGTCGGATTGATTATTTGGTATGCGGGGGGAAAATCGTTAGAGGGAAAAGTTACGATTGGAACGATCATGGCATTTCTCCAATTCAACGAAATGTTTTGGCGGCCGATCCGCGACTTGTCGGAAAAGTACAACATCATGCAGACGGCGATGGCGTCCTCCGAGCGGATTTTCAAATTACTGGATGACAACAGCATCCTTCCGAATCCGGACTCACCGGTCTCATTGTCAAATATGAAAGGGAAGGTCGAATTTCGCAATGTCTGGTTTGCTTACAATGACGAAAACTGGGTGTTGAAGAATGTTTCGTTCACTATTCAGGCCGGTGAAACGATTGCATTTGTCGGGCATACGGGAGCTGGGAAGACGACCATCATCAGCCTGCTCTCGAGATTCTACGAGATCCAGAAGGGGGAAATTCTCGTGGACGACATCAACATCAACGATGTCAACATAGCGGATTTGCGGACACACATCGCAGTGGTGCTTCAGGACGTTTTTCTTTTCTCCGGCGATATCAAGGGGAATATCAGTTTAGGGAATGATGCGATCCCGTTCGAACGCGTGAAAGCTGCGGCGCAGTTTGTCGGCGTTGACCAGTTCATTGAGACCATGCCGCATCAGTACGACGAGGCGGTGAAAGAGCGCGGCTCGACTCTTTCGGTCGGTCAAAAACAATTGCTCTCGTTCGCCCGCGCCCTTGCGTACAATCCTAAAATTCTGGTGCTCGATGAAGCAACGTCGAGCGTTGATACCGAAACGGAATTGCTCATCCAATCCGCGATCAAAAAATTGCTTGCGGGAAGGAGTTCAATCGTTATCGCGCATCGTCTTTCCACGATTCAAAGCGCGGATAAGATTATTGTAATGCACAAAGGGGAAATCCGGGAGTCCGGTACACACCAGGAACTTCTTGCGCTCGGCGGGATTTACTACAAGTTGTACCAGCTGCAATACAAAGAACAGGAAGTGGGGGAGTGATTACGCTGATGGCGCAGATTTTGCGCAGA
>CAZXQG010000063.1:0-17164 GCA_964642725.1 uncultured Chitinophagaceae bacterium | reverse complement strand
CTCGCTGAAGTCGGGAGACTATAATGCTGTGAAGAAGATGTCGTTGATTAAATAAGTTAACACTATGCTTTCATCACCGTAAACAAAATTCCGACCTGCCGGCGGGATTTTTTAAGGATATTGTTTTTGGGGAGATTCATTGTGCACGGAGGATCAAGCGCAAAAGGACATAGTGCATGTTTCAGAACGGAAATTCTTGGGGCGTTGATACCGGCGATATGAGTTTCGTTTCCTCTCGTTTCTTCGCAACACCATGAACGGCGTTCGATTGCACAAAGATCGCTTTTCGCGGGGCAGCCGGACATGCATGCTCACATGCGCCGCAGCCGATGCAATACTGGTTATCTACTTCTGGAATGGCCAGTTTGCCGTACGGCACCATCCTCACGGCTTTCGTCGGACAATGCTCGGAACAGGCGCCGCAATCGTTCTTCTTTGTTTCAACGATACAATCCTCTTTTACAAAATGGGTTTTGCCGATCTGCAGTACTTTCTTTTCCTCGGGCAGGACCGGTTGAATCGCGCCGGTGGGGCATACCTGACCGCACAGCGTGCAATCGAAATTGCAATAGCTGACGGAATAATCCATCCGCGGCTGCATAATGCCGGCAATGCCGAACTCAAAAAACGACGGCTGCAACACATGCGTCGGGCAAGTACTGACGCAGAGATGGCACGCTGTACAATGGCTTGTGAACTGGTTGATACTGCGCCCGCCGGGCGCCACCACGGGTGTTCTTCGAGTTTCCTCGTACGTCGGTCCTGCGGCGGGGGCCGGTTGTTGCGCCGCGAAGAACCACAGCATCCCCGACGACGCTGCGGCAAGAACGCTTCGCCTTGCGTCGTCAACCGGCGCTTGCGGCGGCTCCTTAGTTTTCTTGAAGGCGTATTTCATTCCGACCGTGGGGCAGGAACTGAGGCAATCGAAACATCCGACGCACGCCGCGAAATCGATCTGCCGTTTCTCGCTGTCGATACACCGGGCACGGCAAACGCGTTCGCACAACCCACAATCGATGCAGTGCTCGTTGTCTATTGTGATGCGAAATATTGAAAGACGGGAAACGAGGCTCAACACTCCGCCGACGGGGCATAACATGTTGCAGAAATACCTGCCGTAATAAAAGGAAAGCCAGAACAAACCGCCGAGAAAAAGAAGTGTCGCGGCAACAACGGAAACTGTGAGCCCCTTGAGTGGGATTTCATACAGGAGAAACATTTGCTGTTTCGAGAGGAGGAGCGCCGCGAAATTATTAAGAAGGAAGAGAAGCGGGCGAACAATGTTTGAGAGAATTCTGCCGAAGCTGCTGAAAGGCTCAAAAAAATTCAGGATGAAAAAACTTCCGCCGATTGCAGCAGCGATCATGATAAAAGAAATTCCGTAGTGGAGGAGGTACTGCGGCTTGCTGTACGGAAATTTTCGGTGCTTGAATTTTCTTTTCGCCGTCCAGATGAAAATATCCTGAAGCGTTCCCAACGGGCAAATGTGAGAGCAATAAACTCTTCCGACCAGCACGGTCGCTGCCAAGATTACTGCTAACCCGGCGATTGCGAGTCCGGAGCCGCCGAGCACGTGAATGATCGCCGGTCCGGCTTGGAGAGAAAGGATTGAGGAAATGAAAACCGGCGGGACAAGATTGGCGAAATCCAGGAAGAAAATCGTGATAAGGACCAGCGACAGTGTCGCGATGCCCCACCGGATATTCCTGAGATATCGCACGGCTTACAGGGAGATTCGTTTGATGTTCAACTGATCGAGATTTGCCCGCCCGACCTTTTGCGCTGCGGCGATTTGAATGTAACGGATATCGGCCGGGTCGGCGCCGAACAACTTCGCGCCGGCAACGTCAATCGTGACCATGTCGGTCGAAATCAGCTGCGACTTCATTGTTATGATATCCTCTTCCGAAACGCCGCGGGGGCCGTTGCGTTTCATGACATAATACGCGTCGAGGACATTCAGATCCGGCTTTCGATATGCCGCAAAATCGGCGATACACTGGTGCAAGTCGTTCGCATGCCATGCGCGGCGGTCCCACACGACTCCCATCATGTTCTTCATCGACATCGTTAGCTTGGCCGATTCATGGTTCTTCAGAATAGGGACGTTGATGAAAACGTCCGATTCAATAATCAACTCGTGTACTTTTGCTTTCGTCAAATTCTTTGCCCCCACTATCGTCACATCGTGAAAATAGCCTTCGGTATTTCCGGGAGCCATTTTTCCGCCTGCGCCGGTTACTGCCGAGGAAATGCCGCTGTTTTTATATGAGCGCTGCCAATTGTCGCACGTATTATCGAAGACAACGACCTCTTTCGCTCCAGCATCAAAACATTGTCTCGTGATTTCCGCGATTAATTTCGGATTGGTATTGCCTCCCCGTTCAGGAGAAACATCCCAACCGATATTCGGCTTCACGACGACTTTTTGTCCTTTTTTGACAAAGGCTTTCATGCCGCCGAGTGCTTCTATTCCTTTCACGAACATCACATCCGGCTCTCCTCCCTTGACGGCGACAAGATCAAAGGCGTTGGTCGGCGTGCTTTCCCACATCCCCTCGCCGAAAAGCCTAAGGTTTCCAAAAGCAGAACTCGTACCGGCAAGAACCGTAGCTCCAGCCGCGCGTAGAATAAATGACCTGCGATCCATGATTACCTCGATGAGTTTGTGTTTTGACGGATAACTCTGTCCTTTAAGGAGACTGCAATTCTCTTGCCAATTTTGGGTCTGATTGTGTTGAAAGAATGGATACAATTACAAAACCTCCGCAACAATGTGCCCGTGAAATTCTCATTTGCGGTTAAGCACATAAGGACTTTCGCATTGCTGAGAAGACAGATCCGCTTCATGAATTGTTCCGGATTGATGGTTCCTTCGATTTATTTGTGAATTGACGTTGTTGGCAGTCTTGTGGGTTCGATCTCTGGGTTGTAGTTCGATAGAGAGCAAGGTGGACTGATGACGCGCTGCCCGTTTTGATTGGAATAAAATAGCCCGCAATGTCGCTTGTTCGCTCCCTGCCATTCTTGAAATATTTCTCGAAATAACATTCATCGGGCTCGACTAAAAAGTGCAATCAACACTCAACACGATTTATTTACTGGGAAATGATTGAGTTTATTCCTATTTTTTGGGAAATATATGCTTTTTGGTGATCGATTTTGAAGAAGCTCGTGGGAAAACCTGTGTATTTTGCCAAAATCAGTCGGTCGCGATGTTGAATTTATTGGCACAATCCTTGCCGAATTATTCAACGCTTGAAATCACCCTGGACATTAAAAGTGCTTTAAAAGTATGTTGAGAAAGAAAAATGTGGCCCTCTATAAAGTAATTGTTCTCTTCTTTCTTATTACAGTTACGTTCTCGCCTCTTCTCACTTCACAAACAAAAGAAGATTGTCTTGCCTGCCACTCCGACAGCACATTGTCCACAGAACGAAATGGGAAAACAATTTCGCTGTACGTGGATGACCAGATTCTTGCTCATTCTATACACAAGACCTTCGTATGCGTAGCATGTCATACCGGTTTTGACCCGAACAATGTTCCGCATAAAGAAAAGATTACGCCTGTCGAATGTCAGACATGCCACAAGAATATTGCAGCGAAACATCCTTTCCACAATAGTCTTTTGTCAAGAGGCGGAGCGGATGACAGCAGAATGTGTAAGGAATGCCACGGCAAGCACGATGTTCAATCGCCAAAAACTCCCGGAACAAAATTTAATTCAACCAATGTTGTTCAGAGCTGCGGTGAATGTCATGGTGAAGTGAAAGAAAAATATTTGACATCGGCCCATGGCAAAGCGCTATTTTCAGGCAACCTGAATGCACCGACCTGTGTTGCGTGTCATTCAAAAAATATCACGACAGTAAAAGCCGGATCGGATTCTGCCCAATTGAAGATCGTGCAAGAGCAGGTTTGCATTGCGTGCCATGTGAAGAACAAACAAACTCCGGAATCGGCACCATCGGCAGCGTTCGTCATGTCATACGAACAGAGCGTGCACGGCATGGCGCTGAAGAACGGCAACGGGCGGGCCGCCAACTGCGTTGATTGCCATGGCAGTCACGAAATGAAAAAAGGTGGAGACCCGACATCGAGGGTGAACAGGCTCAATATTCCAAACACGTGCTCAAAATGTCACGCATCCATTGCAGCAGAGTATAAGGGGAGTATTCATGGCTCAGCGTTCATGGCCGGCAACAAAGATGCACCGGTGTGCACCGACTGCCACGGTGAGCATAGAATCCTCGCGCCCAAAGACCCCAATTCGCCGGTCTCAAGGCTCCACGTTTCTGCGCAGGTCTGTTCCCCCTGTCACAACTCGGTACGGCTCAACGAAAAATTCGGCCTTGCCGCCGAAAGGGGTAAGAGCTTTGACGACAGTTACCATGGACTTGCGACAAAAGCGGGAAGTGTAGAAGTTGCAAACTGCGCGAGCTGCCACGGCATTCATGATATTTTACCGTCGAGCAATCCGAAGTCAAGAGTGAACAAAGCGAATCTTGCCGTTACTTGTGGAAAATGTCATCCCGGGGCGAATGAGAATTTTACTAAAGGCTCGGTGCATCTTATCGTAACTGCAAAGGATAAGGATCTGCTTTATTATGTGACTTCGGGGTATATCCTGCTCATCATTCTTACGATAGGCGGAATGTTTGCGCACAACGCTTTGGATTTCGTAAAGAAGTCAAAACGAAAATTGCGCGTAAGGCGCGGAACAATCTACGAAGAAGATCTTGGCCATTCGTTGTATGTTCGCATGACATTGAGCGAACGTCTGCAGCACGGCACCCTGATTATCAGCTTCGTAACGCTTGTCATCACCGGCTTCATGTTGAAATTCCCCGATGCGTGGTGGGTGTCGCCGATTCGGTCGATTAGCCCTGCAGTGTTCGAGATTCGCAGCCTGTTGCATCGAATCGCGGGGGTTATGTTGATCCTGGCAGGCGTGTATCACGTCTATTATATACTCTTCGTGCCGAGAGGAAGACAACTCGTTCGCGATTTAGTGCCGAAACTGCAGGATGCTCACGATGCAATTGCCGTCGCAAAATACAATCTTGGCTTAAGCAAAGTAAGGCCGCAGTTTGACCGGTTTAGCTACGTGGAAAAGAGCGAATACTGGGCGCTGGTGTGGGGAACCATCGTCATGGCCGCGACTGGATTCATTCTCTGGTTTGACAATAGATTCCTGGGGCTGATCGGAAAACTGTGGTGGGACGTCGCAGGGACGGTACATTACTACGAAGCGTGGCTTGCAACGCTCTCTATCGTGATCTGGCATTTCTATTTTGTTATTTTCAATCCGGATATATATCCGATTAATCTCGCATTCCTCAAAGGGACGATTACGGAGGAAGAAATGCACGATGAACATCCGCTTCAATTGCGCCGCATTAAAGCCGAGGAATTGAGGCGGATTGAGGAAGAAGAGAAAGCGAAAAGAGAAAAGTTATAAATTGAGGCATCTGAAAAATCAGTTACAATGGTGGGACGGACATTCTTGTCCGTCAGAATTTGTTAGATTTGAATCAAAAATGACAAACAGGAATGTTTGTCCCACCAGAAAAAGCAATTTTTCAGAAGTCTCAAATTGTAAGTTAAAAGTTAAGCTCGCGGGAATACGGACTTAGAACTTACAACTTAGAACTTGAAATTAAGGGCTACGAACCATATTCATCATTTGCTTCTTTTTATCTATAACGGTATTATCCAACAGTCATGAAACGGCTCGTCCCGAAATCATTCTTTAACCCCACAAGTTTTGCAGGGGCTGCGATCGCCATCGTTAGCTTCGGACTGATTTTATTCCTCTTCCTTCTTGAAGCGTTTGCCGGCCATCAGAAGCCGTACATGGGAATTATCGCGTTCGTGATTCTTCCTGCATTTCTTCTTATCGGGTTGGCGATAGCAGTTGTCGGAATGGTCCTCGAGCGGAAACGCGTCCATGTTACGGAAGATCGGTTTCCCCGTATCGACCTCAACAATCCGCATCAGCGCTCGATGTTTGCTTTCTTCTCCGGACTCGTCATCGTCCTGCTTTTGTTTTCCGCATTCGGTAGTTACCAGGCGTACGAGTTTACCGAATCGGTGCAATTCTGCGGCGAGGTCTGCCACAGCGTGATGAAACCGGAATACACTGCGTACCTTTATTCGCCGCATGCGAGAGTGTCGTGTGCCGAGTGTCATGTCGGATCGGGAGCTGACTGGTACGTGAAGTCGAAGCTTTCCGGTGCCTATCAAGTATATTCGGTTCTGTTTCATAAATACTCGCAGCCCATCGAAACGCCGGTGAGAAATCTTCGTCCGGCACAGGAGACGTGCGAGCACTGCCATTGGCCTAAGCAATTCTATTCGGAGAAGCAGATTGTAAAAAACTATTTCCTTTCCGACGAGAAAAATTCGGAATGGTGGATATCTCTGCTGATGAAAATCGGCGGCGGCAACAGTGAATCCGGTCCGACATCCGGGATCCACTGGCATATGAATATCAGCAACAGGATTACTTATGTCGCGACCGATTCGCAGAGGCAGGTCATTCCGTGGGTTCAATCGAAAAGGCCTGACGGCACCGTGGTGACGTATTCCTCGACCGACTCGCCCTTGACCGAGGCGCAGCTTGCGGCAGGCGAGAAGCGCCGGATGGACTGTATCGATTGCCATAACCGCCCCACACATATTTACCGTCCGTCAAATGAATCGGTGAACGAAGCTATGACGCTGGGCTGGGTTGATCCACGGATTCCGGCAATCAAGGCCATGGCCGTTGAAGCGTTGGAAAAGCCGTATGAAACGCAAGATGGGGCGATGGACAGTATCGGAATCTTTATACGCGATCAGTATGTGCAGCGGTATCCGGACGCCGCGCGCACAATGAAAACCGACATCGACACGGCGATTGAGTGCATTAAACGAATATACAGCAGGAATTTCTTCCCGGAAATGCGCGTGTCGTGGAAGCACTATCCGAATAATATCGGACATCTGTACTCGGCCGGCTGTTTTCGCTGCCACGATGGAAAGCACATGGGCGATAACGGCAAGGTTCTTTCAAGGGACTGCAATACATGTCACGTGATTCTCGCGCAGAAGCTCGACCATGACAAGCTTCGGATATCGCTGACCGGAGTCGAGTACCGCCATCCGGTTGATATCGGCGATGCATGGAAGCAAATGAATTGCAGCGATTGCCACAACGGCGGCTAGTACGCGCCTCTTCTGTCGAGCGCGGCCACGATGATTTTTTTCACATTATTTAAAAAATAAAGAAGCATTTTTCGGACGGTTTTTTGCATCGCATGAATTATGATTGAGCATCCCCCGATTCAGCCTCAGCAAACCAAAAGAGATTTTCTCAAATACATACTTGGCGGAAGCCTATTTGTGTGGATCGGTACTATCCTGTATCCGGTACTCTCGTATCTCAAGCCGCCGAGCCAGGCCGAAGCAGAAGTCAGCAGCGTAAAAGCCGGCAAGCTTTCTGACATCGAAAAAGACAGCGGGACGATCGTGAAGTTCGGGACCAAGCCCGTGATCCTTCTTCGTACTGCCAACGGCGATCTGAGAGCATTTTCTGCAACATGTACACACCTCGATTGCACCGTTCAATACAGGAAAGATTTCGGGCTTATTTGGTGTGCATGCCACAACGGGAAATATGACGTGAACGGCAGGAACGTTTCGGGTCCGCCGCCGCGGCCGCTGGACGAATACAAAGTCAATGTCCAAGGAGGGGAGGTTTTCATCTCCAAGAAATCATGAAACAATCATTAGAAAAAATCTACAACTGGTTGAATGAACGGGTCGAGCTGGATGACCTGATAAAATTCATGGGGAAAAAATATGTTCCTGTCCACCGACATTCCGTGTGGTACTATTTTGGCGGTGTCTCCCTCTTTTTGTTTATCATTCAGGTCGTAACCGGGATTCTTTTGCTGATGTACTATAAAGGGAGCGAAGAATTTGCGTTTGAGAGCATTCAGTTTATTATGTCGAAAGTGCAATTCGGCTGGCTCATCCGGTCGATTCACAGCTGGACTGCAAATCTGTTCATCCTGACGGCGATGATTCACATGTTCAGCGTGTTCTTCGAGAAATCGTACCGCAAGCCGCGCGAGATCACCTGGTTGACCGGTATGTTGATGTTTTTTCTCGCACTCGGCTTCGGCTTCAGCGGTTACCTGCTGCCGTGGAACGAACTTGCGTACTTCGCGACGAAGGTCGGCACTGACATCGCGGGTGTCGTTCCGCTGGTCGGCAAACCTATCATGATTTTTTTGCGCGGCGGCGAGGAGGTCACTGGCGCAACGCTCTCACGGTTTTTTGGGTTTCACGTTGCGGTGTTCCCCGGCATTTTTACCGTGCTGCTCGGCATCCATCTTCTTCTGGTTCAGCGACAGGGAATGAGCGAACCGCTCTCGTCGGAAAATGAACCGGCCGTCGAGCGCAAGACGATGCCTTTCTTCCCGAATTTTTTGCTGCGTGATTTACTGTTATGGCTCATTGTGCTGAACCTTCTTGCAATACTTGCCGTCTTTTTCCCGTGGGAGCTGGGAAAGAAAGCGGATGCGTTTGCCGCAGCTCCGGCAGGAATAAAGCCGGAATGGTACTTCCTCTTCATGTTCCAATCGTTGAAATATATTCCCGGAAAGCTTTGGATCTTTGACGGCGAAGTGTTCGGAATTATGCTTTTCGGCGCAGCCGGATTCCTTTGGATGCTTGTCCCGTTATGGGACAGAAAAAGTGCTCGCGGCGAGAAGAACCGGCTCATAACATACATTGGGCTGTTTGTTGTTTTCTACATGATTATTCTTACGATGATCGGATGGGCATCATGAAGTCACGCGTATCTGTGATGGCTGCGGTATTGATGAGCGTTGCTCTTTTGCACGGCGCCGCGGTTGCCGGAGACCAATGCCTGACGTGCCACGAAGCGCTCGACGATGCGCCGTCGAAGTTGTTCAAACATGATGTTCACTTCGGTAAAGGATTATCGTGCGCAGATTGTCACGGAGGAAATTCCAAATCTGAAGATGCCGAAGAGGCGATGAGCAAGAAAGAGGGGTACGTCGGCGCGCCGAAGGGAGACCAGATTTCGAAAATGTGTGCGGGATGCCACGCCGACCCGGAAGCCATGAGGCGGTACGGTTCACAGTTGCCCACGAATCAATGGGAAAACCTTCAAGCGAGCGTTCACGGAAAGCTTTCAACAACGGGAAAAGAGCGCATTCTGCAGTGCACGACATGCCATTCGGCGCACGGAATCGTTTCGGTGAAAAATCCGGCGTCGCCAGTTTTTCCGTTGAACGTAGTTAAAACATGTACGCAATGCCATGATAACGCCGCGTTTATGCGGTCCTACAATCCTTCGATGCCGGTCGATCAACTCGATAAGTACCGTACGAGTGTCCACGGTATACGCAATGCAAAAGGCGACCCGCATACCGCAGAATGTGCGAGCTGTCATGGCAGCCATGATATTCGCTCGGCAAAGGATGTGAAGTCGAAAGTGTATGCGACGAACGTTCCCGGGACGTGCGCGCATTGCCACAGCGATCCCGGTTTGATGAAATCGTATAAAATTCCGACCGATCAGTTTGACAAGTTTTCCAAAAGTGTCCACGGCATTGCCCTTCTGCAAAAGAACGACGTGTCCGCCCCGGCGTGCAATAGTTGTCACGGCAACCACGGCGCCGCGCCCCCCGGAGTAGAATCGGTATCCAAAGTATGCGGCACATGCCATGCGCTGAACGCCGATTTATTTTCATCAAGTCCGCACAAGAAGGCGTTCGATGACCGTAAACTTCCCGAGTGTGAAACATGCCACGGAAACCACGAAATTCTGGCGGCTACGGATACACTTCTCGGGGTGGCCCCCGATGCAACGTGCAGCCGATGCCATACCGAAAGTAAAAGTGCGAAAGGTTTTTTTGCCGCGCGAACAATGCGTTCATTGATTGACAGCCTTGGATTTTCGGAGCAGCATGCGCGGCTGTTGGTCGATGAGGCCGAGCAAAAAGGGATGGAAATATCGGAGGCAAAGTTCGAATTGCGTGATGCACACCAGGCACGGCTTCAGTCGCGAACGATGGTGCATTCATTCAACGAAGAGAAATTCCGTGCCGTGGTGCAAAAGGGGTTAGTAGTCACTGCTGCAGTTTCGGAACAAGGGAAGCAGGCGATTGACGAATACTATTTCCGGCGGTACGGTTTGGGGTTTGCGACAATTATCATAACTATTCTCGCATCGTCGTTGTATTTCTATATCAAGAGAATAGAACGAAAACAGCGAAGCGAACGGTCGGCTCCATGAACAGGGAGTGACCGGCGCCGTTCCTGAAAAATCACAGTTTTAGTAGAGAATGTCGGCAGACACCTCGCGAAGGCAGCCCAAAAGATAGAAAGAGGAGAATGACGCATGCTTGCTATTCTCATCATTGCAAATTCTGCAACTGTTATCTTCTTGGATTTGAGATTGTGAATGGCTGAAATCGTTCAAAAAAGGGGAAATCCAGCGCTGTCGTCTCGGCACATTATTTGAGTAATAATATGCCGAGGATTTGAACGGCGAAATCTTCAAACCTGAAAGGAAAGAAGCCCGAGATGAAAAAGTTAGCTGAGATGTCTGTGATGATAGCGCTTGTCGTTTTCCTCGCTATGCCTTCCGCTGCACAGCACAAATATGTCGGAGTTACGATGTGCTCTGTGTGCCATAAGACTGAGAAGCAAGGGAAGCAATTCGATATTTGGAAGTCAACCGCGCACGCCGGCGCGTTCAAGACCCTCGAGTCGCCGAAAGCAGAAGAAATTGCAAAAGCAAAAGGTTTGAAAGTGAAGGCGTCCGAAGCACCTGAGTGCCTCCAGTGCCACGTGACCGGGTACGGAGTGGACAAATCGCTCACGGCTGCTTTGAAGATGGAAGACGGAATTCAATGCGAATCGTGCCACGGGCCTGGGTCGGACTATAAATCGATTCCAGTAATGAAGGATAAGGCAAAAGCCGAAGCTGCGGGTTTGATTCTTGCTTCTGACGACCCAAAACTTTGCATACAATGTCACAATAGTAAGAGTCCGTCATACAAAGAGTTTAAATATAAAGAGGCGTGGGAAAAGATTAAACATCCTATTCCTGTCGCCGCAAAATAGAGTGTATTCGCTCCATTCGTGGGGCGATACTTCCCCCGTCGGTAACCTACATACCGGCGTTTATCCCACGAGGCTCGGCAAAGCCTCCAGACCGCAAAACAATCCCGCTTCATCTTCTGATGAGGCGGGATTCCTATTTTATAGAAGGGGTGTAATCTATTCTTGATACTTGGAAGGAAGTTTGTTATGATTGAATAAAACCGCAGGAAACAAAAGAAAATTTTCAAAGGCGAATGGCACAATCCTTGTCTTTATTCCCACCACACGAGTAAAGGGAATTGCCGTTATGAAATTTAAAATAATACTCATTGTTCTTATTGTTGTGACAGCGACGGCATCTGCGCAGCTTGCGTCGGGACGGTTCACGACCTCATTCTATGGCTGGCAGGGTCGGAGTGCGGATTTGGATAAGCAGAATTATCTGCGCGGTTTTGAGAACGTGCAGCTCGATCTTTCAGAGCAGCATTTTTCATTCAACACAAATTTCCAATATTCAAAAGATTTCGGCACGACCATCGGCACCGATCCTGAACTGCAGCTTTCATCGTTGACACTGAAAGCACGAAGTATCGCCGACGTCGCCGATGTTTCTCTTGGCCGTCAGTTTGTGTTTGCGGGAGTAGGCAATGGTTTGATTGACGGTGCGGTTGCAAAAGCCATGTTGTTTAACAGAGAAGTTGGCGTCACCGCATACGGAGGATATAACGTCATTGAATCACGCACGATAGACCTCAAAAGAGCCTTTCCGGATAATTCACTTTATGGGGGACAACTAACGGTCGAGCCGATCGAGAATGGAGTCGTCGGTTTGAGTTATATGAAACGGACGCGTAAGCCGGAACCGTTTACTGCCGTCCGAGCCGATTCATTGTTCAACCCGGAAGTGATCGTAATAGCGTACTCGCCAACTGAAGAAGAGTATGCCAGCGTCGATGCACGATACGGTTTTTTAAACCGTGTGAACATCTACGGCCGATCGGACTATGATTTCGATTTTCAGAGAATTTCGCGGGCGCAAATAGAAGCCAGCGTTGGAGTTATTCCCTCATTGACCGCGACGGCTGACTACCTGTACCGGCAACCGCGACTTGCGTACAATTCGATCTTTTCTGTTTTCAATACCAACAGCACCCAGGAAGTGGAAGCCGGCCTCGACTATCAAGTGATGCCGTTGTTTCATGCGTTCGCGCGTTTTGCGACGGTTCAGTATACAGATGATAACAGCCAAAGGGTAACGGTCGGCGGCTCGTACGATATTATCAACGTCTCCTACACGCAGAACTTCGGTTACGCGGGCGACCTGAACGGTGTATCCGTGCAGGCGGTATATCCGATGATGGATCGAAAATTTGTGCCGAACATCGGATTCGGGTTTGCAAGTTATCAAATGTCGGACAATGCTCCGAAGAATTCCGTCGTCAACAGCAGTATCGGCGCTACGTACCGCCCGATGCCTTCCTTGTCGACTGATGCGCAGGTGCAGTGGATGCGCAACCCGCTCTACTCGAACGACGTGCGCGTATTTGTAAAAGTAAACTACTGGTTCAGTGATCGTCTCAGTTGGTTCTAAGGAAACCCTATGAGAAGCAAAATTCTTTTGTTTGGAGTGTGTCTCGCAGCGGCAGTTGTTGCCGCATTCGGCGGTGGCTGGTCGGGTACCGGGCAGGTAAAAGCCGAAGACGACAGCGTGAAGGTAATCAAATTCTCTCATCAGAAACATATCAATGAATTCGGAGTTGATTGCGCAACATGTCACGCGGATGCTGCCACCAGCCAGTTATCGTCGGATAAGTTGACTCCGGGCCATGCGGTGTGCCAGACCTGCCATGAAGAACAGGTGAACAAAACCTGCGGGTATTGCCACTCGGACGAGAAAAATCCTAAAGGGTTTGCACGAGAGACGCGGGAACTTCGGTTTAATCATAAAAAACATGCGACCGATGGGAAGATGGAATGCGTGACCTGCCATACCGGGCTGGACAAAGTCGATTATGCTTCAGCGACAAACATGCCTTCGATGGCAACATGCAACACATGCCATAACAACGTGAAAGTCAACAACCAGTGCGAGACATGTCACACCAATCTTGCAACGCTCCGTCCTGCGTCGCACAACGAGGGAAATTTTGTTAAGAACCATTCGGCGCTGGCGAAGTTGAACGGGATGGAATCACAATGCTCGAAATGCCACACGGAAAGTTACTGTCAACAGTGTCACGATGGATCCAATTTGACGGCGTTGTCGGCTACAGAAAAAACCGGCATGATCTCGCCCCGCACGATGGGTGACGATAAGTCGCAGGCGCTGAAAGGGCAGGCGATTCACGATATTAACTACCGGTTCACGCACGGCATCGAAGCTCGGGGCCATGCTGCCGATTGCCAGGTGTGCCACCAGGAACAGGCGTTTTGCAATGACTGCCATCAGACCGGAAGCCAGGCGCTCGGCGGAACGATTCCTACTTCTCATGAAGCCGCGGGATTTGTTACGATCGGCGTCGGGACCGGCGGCGGAGAGCACGCACGGCTTGCGCGGCGGGAAATAGAAAGCTGCCAGTCGTGTCACGATGTTGAAGGATCCGATCCGGTGTGTATGAAGTGTCACGTCGACCCGGATGGCATCAAGGGTACAAATCCCAAAACGCATCCGGTCGGATTTATGTCCGGCAACCACGGCGATTGGCACACGAACGCCGGCGCGACATGCTTTGCCTGTCACACCGACCCCAATGCAAAGCCCCACACAATGGGTGGAATTGCCGGCCAAGGATTTTGTGGATATTGTCACGGAAAAAAGTGAGTGAACTATGAAAACAAGAGTGTATCGTGGAATTGTTCTCGTTGCGTCGATCGGAATGTTGGCGGGTTGCAGCCAACTGAAAAATGACCAGCCGCCGACGGCTCCAAGCCTGAGCGCCCACGGAGATGGATGGACGGATCCTGCATCGACGAATTTTCACGGCAAAACTATCCAGCAATCAAATTGGAACATGACGTCCTGCAAATCGTGCCATGGTGGAAACTACGCCGGCGGCACCGCGCAGAAATCCTGTCTCACATGTCATACGCAGAAGAATGGACCTGAGGCGTGCAACACATGCCACGGCACATTCAGCGCTCCGGCAAGCAATAGCGCGTTGTGGGCCCCGCCCCGTGCGCTGAACGGCGATACTGCGACGACAAGCCGCGGCGTCGGCGCGCACCAGGGACATCTCCAAGCGACAATTGGAAAAACGTTGAAATGCCAGGAATGCCACACCGTGCCTTCACACGTATATGCCGCCGGTCATTTCGATACCCCGTTGCCCGCAAAAGTTGTTTTGAACGACACGCTCGCGAATTTGGTTTCGGGAAACGGTGCGCTGGTTCCGCATCCGGCCTACAACGCTGCTCAATTGCAATGCAGCAATACTTTCTGCCACGGGAACTGGCGAGTGCTCAAAGCAAACGCACCTGCCGACAGACAGTATATCTACACTGATTCGTTGATCGCCGGAACCAACTATTCTCCAAAGTGGACGGGAGGAGCAGGCGAAGCGGCCTGCGGAACGTGTCACGCCTTGCCGCCAAAAGGACATTTGGGATACGGTACGTCGGATCTTCCCGTTTCAGCGTGTGGTAATTCGGGCTGCCATGCCGGAGTGGTTGACGAAAATGGTAAGATTCTTGACCCGACAAAACATATCAACGGGAAGATTGATATCCAGATGACTGAAAGAAGTTTCTGAGTTTCTATTGAACGGAGCGGAGTGATGGCAGGTACGATTATTTTGGTCGTCGCGTTGGTGAGCGGTCTTGTAGCAGTGTGGTCATACTATCAATCCGCAAGCGGTAAACATAATTTTCTAAGTCTTGGAAGGAATGCCCTGTATGTCACCGGCGCGGGAATCATTGCTGCTGCGGCATTGCTTTTAAGCAACATCCTTCAGCATGACTTTTCATTTGCCTACGTTTGGAACTACAGCGACCGAAAACTGCCGCTGCACTTTCTGATCTCGACATTCTATGCCGGCCAGGAAGGAAGCTTCCTCTTCTGGGCTCTCTGTTCATCCATCATAAGTTTCTTTCTGTTACGTTACACCAAAACACGCAAGCTTGAAGCGCATGTGTTGACGGTATTCCTCGCGACACAAACATTTCTGGTGCTGTTGCTCCTTTTTAAATCTCCCTTTACAATGATTTGGGATGCATTTCCCGCGAAAATCTCCGCCGGTCAGATTCCATTGGACGGCAAAGGTTTGAATCCGCTGCTGCAAAATTTTTGGATGGTGATTCATCCGCCTGTCTTATTCATTGGGTTCGCTGTTACCGCCGTTCCGTTTAGTTTCGCGGTGGCGGCGCTCTGGCGGAAAGATTTCACGTCGTGGCTGACGAGCGCCTTCCCGTGGGTCCTTTTTTCCGGGTTGATTCTTGGTTTGGGAATAATGCTTGGCGCGTATTGGGCGTACGGCGTTCTCGGCTGGGGCGGATACTGGGGATGGGATCCTGTAGAGAATTCATCGCTCATTCCCTGGCTAGTGCTGATGGCGCTGGTGCATACGATGGTGATTCAAAAAAGAACTGGAAATTTCGTGCGGATGAATTTTGCCCTGGCGATCCTTTCATTCCTTTTTGTCGTGTACAGCACGTTTCTGACTCGGAGCGGAGTGCTTGGCGATTCGTCGGTGCATTCATTTACAGACCCGGGTGCAGCGGTATACGGCTTGCTCATCGCATTCCTCGCTGTCTTTGCACTTCTCGGTTTCGGCATGATGTATCTCCGGCGCAGTGAGTTAAAGACGCACGCTGCGCCATTGAAATATCCTTCTCGCGGATTTATTGTCAGCCTCGGCTCGTTTGCACTGCTGGCGTCGTCAGCGGTCGTTTTGTTCGGGACAAGCTTGCCGATTTTCTCGAAGACGAATGTAGAATCGTCGTTCTATGATTCCATGAACCTTCCCATCGCTGCTGCCGTCGCCTTGCTGATCGGCTGGAGCCTGCTCTTGCGATGGGAAAACGAAGACGGCTCAACATTGTTCAAACGCTCGTTCAAGTGGATTGCGGCTTCTGTCCTCGTTGCCGGCGCAATGGTGTATCTCGGAGTGCACGATATCATGATGCTGCTCCTCGGCTTCTCGTCGGCGTTTGCACTCTTTGTCAACATTGAAATCGCTTACCTCACGGCAAAAGGCGACCCGCGCTTAATGGGAGGAAAAATTGCACATATCGGATTAGCGCTCTTCTTTCTCGGCGTTCTTGCTTCGGGAAAATACGGAGAGAAAGAACATCTAGCTCTTTCTTTAAATACACCTCAGCAGGCGTTTGGCTACACACTTACCTACAAGGGTAATAGGCCGGTCGAGGGGGGAAAATTTGCGTTTGATATTCAAATGGAAAAGGAAGGAACACAGTTTCAACTTTCTCCAGTGATGTATGAAACGGGTGAGCAAGGAACGATGCGCAGCCCCGATATTAAATCGTTCTTAACGCGGGACTTTTACATTTCTCCCGTTTCATTGGAACATCCTGAAAATGCAGCCGAACATGGCGGGGAAATGGTTTCCATCAAAAAAGGGGAGACGGTATCGCTGGGAAATGTACAAGCGACGTTTGTGAAATTCGATATGGGAAGCCATGGCATGGACGCGATGACGAGTGGCAGAGGAATGGCGGTTGGGTCGGTGCTTGAGTTGTCATCTCCGGAAGGAAAAGAAACGGTAACGCCGGTTGCGGTGTACTCGCAGCAGAGTACGCCGACGTTCAAGCCTGCGCCGTCGAAACTCCTCGGTGCAAACGTGCAGCTTGTCAGCATGAATATTGACATGGGGTCGAAACAGTCCATGGTCACGCTCGAGGTGCTCCGGCCGGATACGTTGTTGCGTCCGGGCGAGGTGCTGGAGATCGAGGCGAGTATGAAGCCGTTTATCGGTCTTGTTTGGTCTGGCACGGTACTGTTGTTCATCGGATTAATCATCTCTATGCTTCATCGGAAACACGAAGCGTAGCAATCGAAAGAGAAATTCACAATCACCAT
>CAZXQG010000062.1:0-17872 GCA_964642725.1 uncultured Chitinophagaceae bacterium | reverse complement strand
AAATCGAATCGCTGATGCGGCTGAGAATCTTTCGCGTCCGTTCTGCCGGCATTTTGACCACTTCCTGTTTCCTGAACAAACGGTTCGGGTCAAAAGAATTCGTCCGCACGACTTCAATGCCGAGCGGGACAATCTCTTTCAGGAGAGATTCATCCTTGGCAAAATATCCCGTGGACGTTACGGTTAAAACGGTAGGCATCCACTGAAAGTTTGGAAAATATTTTACCAGCTTCAGCGTGCGTTGAACCCCGCTTAATCCCATTGGGGGAAAATAGTACGCAATAACAAGAACTTTTTGCATGATAAAAAATGAAGGTGAACAGATTTTAGATACGACGCACCGTGAATTTCTCCTCCGGCGCTTAGACGACGATCAGCGATTTTGGCGCCTTCGTCAGCACCTCACACATGCCCTCTCGGATGACAACATCGTCCTCGATACGAACACCAAATTTACCGGGAAGGTAAATTCCCGGTTCAACGGTAATGACATTGCCGCTCCGCAGAGTGTGTGCGCTGCGCGCAGAAACACGAGGAAATTCATGAATTTGCAGACCGATACCGTGACCAAGTCCATGTCCGAAATACTTGCCGTACCCCTTGGATCGAATATGGCCGCGGGCGACGCCGTCCAGTTCCTTTGCGCCGATCCCGCTGCGTGCAAAATCAATCGCTTTCTGCTGTGCTTCCAGAACGATGCTGTAAATTTTCCGAGCTTCTTCGGAAGGCTTTCCGACCGCGACTGTTCGTGTCAAATCGCTGCAATACCCGTTATAAAAACATCCCATGTCGACCGTCACTAATTCTCCGCGTTTAATTTTCTTTGAAGACGGTCTGCCGTGCGGGAGAGAACTCCGCGGTCCGCTCACGACAATCGGCTCGAATGAATCCTTCTCCGCCCCGCGCCTTTTATGGAGATATGAAATTTCTGCGGAAACATCAAGCTCGGAAATCCCGGGTTTCACGATCTTTAGTATTTCGCCAAACACTCCATCAGTAATCGCAACGGCCTTTGCGACTCGAGAAATTTCGTCCTTGCTTTTCACAGACGCGAGCAGCTCAACACATTCAACCGTCGGAACAAACCGGGCCGAGCCAAATTGTCTGCGCAGATCTAAGTATTGTGCAAGGGGGAGGTATTCTTTTTCCACTCCGATGCGCCGGCAGCCCCTCAGTAGTTTTTCTTCCGCAGCCTTTTCTATTAGTTCGCCGCTTGTGATGAATGAACGGGAGCAGGATATTTCATTCCTGATCTGTTCTTTATAGCGAAAGTCTGTGAGAAAAAAAACTTTGGCATGCGTAACAATGCATAAACCGTTCGACCCGGAGAATCCCGTAAGATAGCGGACATGGGGCATGAACGAGGTAATAATCGCGTCACATTTCTTTTTCTCCAACCCAACCCGGAGCTGCCTGATTCTTTCTTTGTAATCGAACATCAACAGAAAGGAATTAGATATGATAATTCGGAGCTTCTTTCGTAATGTGAATATCGTGCGGGTGGCTTTCGCGCAGACCTGCATCGCTCATTCGAACGAACTGTGCTTTCTTTTGCATCTCGATAACGGAGGCAGCGCCGCAGTATCCCATCGCAGCCCTTAATCCCCCCACCATCTGGTATACGGTTGAGCTCAATTCGCCTTTGAACGGCACCCGTCCCTCAATCCCTTCCGGAACAAGCTTCTGCAGGTCGTCCTCCACATCTTGGAAATATCTGTCCCTGCTCCCTTCCTTCATCGCATCGAGAGAGCCCATCCCGCGATACACTTTATATGTCCGCCCTTCATACAAAACCTTTTCCCCGGGACTTTCCTGCAATCCTGCAAACAGTCCACCGATCATGATCGAATCGGCGCCGGCGGCTATCGCCTTCGCGATGTCGCCTGTTTGTTTGATGCCGCCGTCAGCGATGACGGGCACGTTGAATTTTTTTGCGACTGCGGCGCATTCCATGATTGCCGTGACTTGAGGAACACCGACGCCGGCAACTATGCGCGTCGTGCAAATCGACCCCGGTCCGATCCCGACTTTTACCGCATCCGCCCCCGCTTTAATAATATCGCGAGCAGCTTCGGCGGTTCCGACATTACCGGCAATTATTTCAACCGCCGGGAATTTTCTCTTCACGCGTTTGACCATTTCAAGGACGCCTTCGGAATGCCCATGTGCGGTATCAATGACGACAACGTCGACTCCGGCTTTCAACAGAGCGTCGACGCGTTCGACGGTGTCGGCCGTAACGCCCACGGCCGCGCCCACACGCAATCGCCCGTGCTTGTCTTTGCACGCGTGCGGAAATCTCTTCTTTTTCTGAATATCTTTGAATGTGATAAGCCCGCGTAGTTTCCCTGTCTTATCGACCACGGGAAGTTTTTCAATCTTATGACGTTGAAGTATAACTTCAGCTTCCTCAAGCGTAGTCCCGACCGGGGCGGTAACGAGGTTTTGGGACGTCATGACGTCCGCAACTTTTAACTTCCGATTCGGCTGAAAACGCAAATCGCGATTGGTGAGAATGCCAACGAGTTTTTCATCCCGCACGATTGGAATGCCTGAAATGCTGAACTTCGCCATCAAGTCGAGCACATCGCCGACAGTTTTATCCGCCGTCAGGGTAATCGGATCAAGAATCATTCCGCTTTCAGATCTCTTCACTTTGTCAACTTCTTCCGCTTGAATCGTAATGGCCATATTCTTGTGAATGATGCCGATCCCCCCTTCGCGTGCAAGCGCAATAGCCATTTCGGCTTCCGTTACCGTATCCATTGCGGCCGAAAGAAGCGGGATATTAAGTCTGATCATGCGTGTAAGCCGTGTCGACACGTCGACGTCGCGCGGTAGCACCGCCGACCTGGCCGGAACAAGCAGTACATCATCGTAGGTAATTGCATCGCCGATGATTTTTTTTGATTTCATATCTATCCTGTTTTTGAATTAGATCTGATATAAAAAACGAAGGATGCGCTGTGCATCCTTCGTACAAAAAGCTTGGAGAGACTGTAGTTTATCGTTCAATTAAATGCAGCAATGCCCGTTATGTCTTCACCGATAATGAGCGTGTGCATCTCATGCGTCCCTTCGTACGTTTTCACCGATTCAAGGTTTGCGGCATGACGCATCACCGGATATTCGTCAAGGATTCCGTTTGCCCCTAAAATCTCCCGCGCCATTCGCGCGATCTCCAACGCATGGTAAACATTATTCCGCTTCGCCAGTGAAATCTGTGTAAAGGTCGCCTTGTTCTGGTCTTTCAACCTGCCCAGCTGAAGGCAAAGCAGTTGACCTTTTGTTATTTCTGTGAGCATATACACGAGTTTTTCCTGGGTAATCTGAAAAGAAGCGATGGGCTTGTCGAATTGCACGCGGGACAGTGAATATTGCAACGCCGCATCGTAACACGCCATTGCAGCGCCGAGAACTCCCCACGCTATCCCGTACCGTGCCTGGCTAAGGCACATCAACGGCGACTTTAGCCCGCCGGACTTCGGCAGAAGATTTTGTTGGGGGATGAAACAGTCCTGAAAAACGAGTTCGGATGTCACCGACGCGCGAAGTGAATGTTTGCCGTGCATCTCCGGAGCCTCAAAACCCTTCGTCCCTTTTTCAACAAGAAAGCCCTTAATCTCACCGTCTAACTTCGCCCACACAACGGCAACGTCGGCAATGGTTCCGTTGGTGATCCACATTTTTGCTCCATTAAGTACGAAACCGTCTCCTTTTTTCTCAGCACGGGTAATCATGCCGCCCGGATTGGATCCGAAATCCGGCTCGGTCAATCCAAAACATCCGACCTTCTCACCCTTCGTCAATTTTGGCAGCCAACAATCCTTTTGCTCATCTGACCCGAACGCAAAAATAGGATACATCACTAATGCACTTTGAACAGAGGCAAAACTGCGGATGCCGCTGTCGCCCCGTTCCAATTCCTGCATCATTAATCCGTACGCTACATTATTCAACTCCGCACAACCGTATTTCGCCGGGAGTGTGGCGCCGAAAAGTCCAAGCCCTGCCATTTGCTGCACAAGGTGATTTGGGAATGTTCCTTCACGATTATGCTTCTCAATGATTGGAAGAACGTTGTCCTCGACAAATTCTCGGACGGTATTGCGTACAAGGATCTCTTCTTCGTTCAACTGCGAATCGATGTTGTAATAATCAAGACCTTGGAACTTCGACATCTGAGTTTTCCTTCTGAGGGGGGACACCGCCACGTGAGCCGGACAGAATCAAAATTTTCAAAAATTACCGAAAAAATGGACGAAAGTCAATCCAGGTAAGCTGTCCTGATATATCCGCTAAAATCCGTACACTACCGAGCGACTCAATATTAGTTAAGTTGAGGAGAAAGTGTTCGAGGGGGGAAAAAAAGAGCCAGAGCTTCACTCGGATAATGCACGGGCACAGCTCTGGCTTTGGGGAGAAAGCAATTTCTTTTATTCTAGCAAGCTAAACTTTTGGGGGGATGCTTTTAACAAGGACTCGCAGAACTTCACTACTTTGTCGCTCCCGTCATAGAGTGCGGCCTCTTCGACAGCTGCCCGTGCCTGCACGCCGTCGAGAATAATAAGCGACAATGCTGCAGACATCCTCGCACTTTCGACTTTATCAGTCTTTAGAACCTGAATAAGCGGCTCGATCGCCCCTTTAAGCTGGTACTCTGCAACATAACTTGCAGCACTTTGCCTGATGCCGAGGTTTTCCGACTTTAGAGCGGCTATATAATTCGTTTCCGCTTTTTTCCAATCAACATCGCCGTATTTGGAAACCATAGGCTGCGTCGCGAAAGCGGAACTGAACGCAATGACCGTTGCCGCTACAACAACGATCATGCCGCGTGTTGGCACTCCCTTCTTCATACTACCTCCTCATGTAAATGTTGGTGATTTCGGCTCTGTATAGTATTCGGAAAAAGACGAAAAAAGTTGCAGAGGTGGGGAAAAAATCGGGGGCGACTTAGTCTCTGGAAGGAGTGCTTATACTGTAGCGTTTAATCTTAAGATACAGCGTCTTCGGCGTGATGCCGAGCAGCTGAGCCGTTTTTGAGCGATTGTAGTTGTTTTTTTTCAGAACGAGTTCGATCTGCATTTTTTCCATCGTCTCCAGCGACAGAAATTCGCCTTCTTTCTGAAGCAACGGCACCGGATTCGATTTTTGCATTGCCGCTGATGCGGTCAACGTCAAGTCTTTCGCCGTAATGACGTCGTCGTGCGAGAGAATGACGGCGCCCTCGATAACATGTTCCATCTCACGGACGTTTCCGGGCCAGTCGTACTGCATCAGTACCTGCATGGCTTCATCGCTGAGGCGTTTCTGCGCTTTCCCTTTGATCTTCTTTTCCAAAAAATTTTCAATAAGAAGAGGGATATCCTCTTTGCGCTCTTTCAGCGGAGGGATACGAAGCGTGACGACATTCAACCGATACAATAAATCTTCCCGGAACCTGCCCGCTTCAACCTCTTTTTGCAAATCTTTGTTTGTAGCGGAAACGATACGAACATCAACCTTCATCGCATTTGTCCCGCCCACACGCCGGAACTCCCCTGTCTCAAGAAATCGAAGCAGCTTAGGCTGAACCATCGGGCTGATGTCGCCGACTTCATCCAAAAATAGCGTGCCTCCATTTGCAACTTCTACTAATCCCTGTTTCATCGCGTACGCGTTCGTGAATGCGCCTTTCTCGTGACCGAACAATTCACTTTCCAACAGCGCGTCAGGTATGGAGGCGCAGTTGACAATGACAAAAGGGCGGTTCTTCCTCGGGCTCGACGTGTGAATAAGGTGCGCAATCAGCTCTTTGCCTGTACCGCTTGGCCCCTGAATCTGAACGATCGCTGTACTATCGGCAATTTTTTGTGCGGTGCGGATGAGAGACTGAATCGCAGGACTCTTTCCAATAAACTCGCGGGCCAAACCTTGGCGGTTGAGCTCGTATTCCATGAGTTTATTATCAATCGTGAGACGGCGCAGTTCGAGAGCGCGGTCGATCGTAGCCAGCAATTCCTCCCGCTCATACGGTTTGCTGACAAAGTCATACGCGCCAAGCTTCATCGTTTCGATTGCCGTCTTGACATCGGCGAAGTTGGTGAGCATGAGGACGATCGTCGTTGGATGTTGTTCTCTGATATATTTGAGAACTTCGATCCCGCTGACGCGCGGCATTTTTACATCGAGCAGAACTACGTCGAACGGCTGGGTTTGGAGAAGGTTGATCGCTTCGGCGCCGTCGTAGGCAACAGTGACATCGTACTTCTCAATTTCGGAGAGTTCTTCCTTAAGAAGAAACACGACGCTCTTTTCATCATCGACTATGAGAATATTGTAGGTGCGAGCCATGGCAATGCCCGAGAGAAAGGTAGAAGCGAGGGACGGCAGGGATTATTCGCTGGTAAGAACCCTTTCGATAGTCGTCAGGAGATCTACTAAATCGTACGGCTTGCTGACGAAATCTTCGGCTCCCAACTTTTTTGACTCTATCGCATTTTTCAAGTCAGCAAATCCCGTCAGCATGATCACTTTTGTGGCGGGGTATCGTTCTTTGATGAACCGCAAGACCTCAAAACCATCCACACGCGGCATCTTGATATCGAGCAGCACTAGATCAAACGACTTCCCCTGCAGAACCGATATTGCTTCATCGCCATCTCCTGCGGTCGCTACTATATAACCTTCGCTCTCAAGTTCACTGCTGAGTACGGTTCGCAACGCATCTTCATCATCCACAACAAGAATACTATTTTTTTCTGCCATTGGGGCTCCTCATGATATTCGCGTTTTTCGCTGTAAATTATAGCCAATCGGCTGATTAAAATCAACAACAAATTTGAAAAAGTAGCGCCTTTGTTGCTTAAAACAAAAAGTTGTGCTACTTTGTTCAATCGTAACAACAAGGGAAAGAATGAACGAGCCTATTATTCACGTATTGCTGATTGACAACGATATTTCATACGCCAAAACCGCACAGTCGCAGCTCAAGAAGTTTCAAGGAAACGATTTCAGAATAACGTGGGAAAAAACCGGTGCCCGCGGGATTGAACGGCTCAAAAGCGATGCTACTATCACGGTGGTCCTTGTAGACTATTATTTGAGCGAGATGACCGCATTAGAGCTTACAAAAGAGATCCGGGATTTGAAGATTGACATTCCCCTCGTCTTCATCGCTTCGGGGAAGGATTTCCAGCTTGCCGTTGAGGCCATGAAGCTTGGAGTGGAAGACTTTCTTGTGAAGGATGAAATCGTCGAGTCCGTTCTTCCGCGAACGCTGCTAAACGTTTTAAACCGGGTCCAGCTGAAGAAGCAAATCGCGAAGGTGGAAAAAAATAAGATCCTCGGCCAGAAACGCAATGAAGCAATTAAAGAACTGGTCGTCACAATTTGCCATGAGTTCAACAACCCTCTCGCAGCGATCAAAATCAGCGCGGATATTATTTCCAGGCAAAAGCTGAACGAGGACGACCGGGCCGTTATTCAAGCGCTCGACGACAATATTCGAGGGATCGAGAAGGAGATCATCAAACTGCGAGATATTACTTTGCCGTCGTAAATCATCCTGCCGCAGGAACCGCTTCAATAATCGTATACGAATACGTTATATCCACAGATTCTTTTAGCATCGCGCTGACAGAACAGTACTTGGTCATGGAAAGTTCTATCGCACGGGCGACGTCTCTTTCTCTAACGCCCTTTCCTTCAACGGTATAGTTGATGTGGATCGCTGTGTACACTTTCGGGTCCTTCGCAGCACGCTCGCCGCTAATCTTCATCTCAAATTTTGAAACAGGGATTCTTTTCTTTTCCAGAATAATTGCAACATCGCTGCCCGTGCATGCACCAAGTGCAATAAGAATAAGTTCCATCGGCGACGAGGCGGCGGACGTATTATCCTTATACGAGGAATCGATCGCCGTCCAATGATTGGAACCGGCTTTGCCTATAAATGTAAGGTGCTGAACGTGACGTACTGTCGCTTCCCGTGTTTGCATATGCGTAATGAAAGTTGTTGAACAAATGTTGCCGAAACGATAACGAGAATATAGCAACATTCGACCTTACTCTCAATTTCTTGTAAAGAAGGGGGGCGCATCTTGAAACTTCGCCAATCTCCTCGTATCTTTGACTATGCTTCTAAAGGCGTATGCCAAAATAAATCTAGGACTTCGTGTCCTCAACAAGAGAGATGACGGATTTCATGATATCGAAACCATATTTCACCGCATTAACCTTTTTGACGAACTCACTGTTGAGCCCACGGATGCTGCAATTTCGATCTTGTGCACCAATGATGCACTCCCCACAGACGAAAAGAATTTGTGCTGGAAGGCAGTCGAGCTTCTCAGAACTGAAGTCGGTACAACGCGAGGTGCCACGGTTCACCTAAAAAAAAACATCCCTATCGGCTCGGGCCTCGGCGGCGGGAGCAGCGATGCCGCCGCGGTTCTCAGCGCGCTTCCCGGGGCATGGAATATTTCTACCGATGCCTCAACCCTCGCCGGCATCGCACTGAATATCGGCTCCGACGTCCCGTTCTTTCTCCACAATAGAAGTGCGTACGCCGAAGGCCGGGGCGAGCGATTGCATTTTGTGAAGTTTGGCCTTCCGTATTCCGTACTTGTCGTTACTCCGAACATTCATATTTCCACAGCGTGGGCGTACGGCGAATTGTCAAAATACCGGCGGCCGTCCCTGCGTCATAAATTGTATGACGGCGCGACGTGTACTGTGGCAAACATCTCACTGCTCATGGAAAATGATTTTGAACCAGTTGTGTTTGAAGCGCACCCCGAAATTGCAGAATTGAAACGAGAGCTTCTTTCACGCGGCGCGGTATATGCTCTACTGTCCGGGAGCGGCTCTTCAGTATTCGGGCTCTTTAACGAAGAAGCCAGCGCCCGGCAAGCGGGAAAATTTTTTAGCCCGGAGTATTTCGTTTCCATTACACCGCCCAATTTTATTCCATCACTCTGATGCCTGTCACTCTGCGAGCACGCATAGTCATTATTGCTTCTCTTACATTCCTTCTTGTGCAATGGTCTGCATCTCAAATTTATTTCCCTCGCGATACGGCAAAAACGGTACCGCCGATGGGAAGCGATACGCTCGTGGCACATACACCCGCCTTCGCACCGGTGAAAGATTCGCTCATTCACGTCAGACCGATACCGCTGATCGGCGCATTGGAACCGTATGGCGATTCAAGTGAAGCAATTCTTAGTGGGCAAATTCCCTGGATTGAATACCGCTATATAGGGGATTTGCTTTGGACAAAACCCGGGATGTATATCCGCGACATGGGAAGCCCGGGACAGCACAATGAATTGACCATCGGCGGCGTCGATGACCGCGGTATCGCATTTCTTGTTGATGGGAGAAGTCAGGCCGACCCGATTACGGGGACTTACGATATGATACTGTTCCCGACAGAGTACATCGAGAGAATAGAATTCATTACTGGGCCGCGCGCTATGCTCTACGGTATGAACTCGACCGGCGGAGCGATCAACATAGTTACAAAAAGTTTCTATGCAAACAAGCCGTATTCGCGCCTTCGCTACAGCCAGGGCATCAACGACTACGCGCAAACCGACGCCTTGTTCAGCCAAAACATTTTCTCCAGGTTCAATTTTATGTTCGGGCTGACGCGGCACACGATCGGTTTCGACCGGATCGACCAAGATTATCGGGCGCCCTTTGTGAACTCCGATCACGACGCGTGGTCGTTCAGAACAAAGCTCCGGTACGACATCTCAAATTCATTCAACATTGTCTTCTCGCATCTGTTTGAACAGGCGAACACGGGATTGAACGGAGGCGTCGACTATCTCCAAACCCCTTCCGGCGATTCTTTCAATAGTTTGTACGCCGTCGTATCAAACAACGAGGCGTACGAGAAAATATACAATCATCATCTCGACCTTACTGCCGCCGCTCATCTCACCGGCGATACGATGCAAGTAACAACGCTGACGGCGTACTATTCCAATCAATTAAGAATGTACCGTGATGAAGTACGCAATTACCTTGATGGTTTACCGTTTAATGGAGTTTTCACGCATTCCGACAATCGCAGTTCGAACGCTGGCATTCTCCTGCGGCATGAACTGGAAAGTGCCGTGCAAAATTTCAGCATCTCGGCTGAGGCAGAAGAGATTCAGGTTGAATCAAGCCCTGAAGTCGGGGGGCACAAAGAAAACAAATTCAGTGTTAGCGCGAAAGAGGAAGTCCTGCTCTTATCGCCGTTAACGGTTGCTGTCTTTGGAAGAACAGATTACTATCGTGAAAGAAATCTTCCCGGAGCGGGAGCGGATGCTCAACTACCCATCAATTCATCGTTATCGTTTTTCGGCGGAATGTCCGTTTCGCATCGGACACCGACCCTTCAGGAGCTCTACTGGTCGGGCGATTCTACCCATATACCCACACCTCGCCTATGGTTGAAAGATGAGCTGCATACGCTCATCCAGGTCGGGACGCGGTTTTCGATCTTCGATTTTCTGAGCGGCACTGTTTCGCTCAGCCGCAGGGAGATCAAGAACCCTATTCTCGTTGACACAACAGCAGAAGCCGGCACAACCCCTGCGAACTATACGCTGGAATTCTTGCAACCGGCTCGCAACGTCTATAACGGCGTTGACGTATCCTTGAAAGCTTCCTACAGCCATTTTTTTGCGGAAGGAAATGCAACCTATCTCAAACAACCGGATTATTACCACGGAAGCGACAAGCTCACACTCCTTCCGGAGCTATATCTTGACGGTTCTGTGTATTACAAAAACCAGCTTGTGAACGGAAATCTTGAACTCAAGGTCGGCTTTCGCGGAAGATACATCTCACAACAAAACGGGATGGCCCCGCTGGACGAATCCGGGCTGTATGTTCCGTACGTCTTGCTGCAATCGTTCGGCCCCAGCAGCACGGCGGATTTCTTTCTCATCGCGAAACTAGGCGACGCCTATCTCCATCTTATCTGGGAGAATCTTTCCGGTAACCAATATATGTTGACGCCGTTCTATCCGATGTACGACAGGAACGTGCGGTTTGGAGTGTCGTGGGAATTCTGGAATTGATATCCATGAAGAACACGAAAGGACATGAAGACCTTTTCAATCGCTTTCAATCGAATTACTTTGTCATCGATCTTTCAACCGTTGATAATCCAAAAGTGAGATCTAAACTTTCGTTTCCCTTCGTGGACAATTACAATCATGAACAAACAGGCAACGTCAACACCGATTATTACAGTCTTCGGCAGCGCACGGCCTCTTGAAGGAAACACGTATTACGAAGAGGCGCGGGTGCTCGGACGGGAGCTGGGAGCGGCGAGGTGTGTGGTATGCAACGGCGGTTACGGCGGAACGATGGAAGCGTCCGCCCGCGGCACAAAAGAAGCCGGCGGGAAAACTATCGGCGTGGTGAGCGAATTTTTCAACGTCGAGCCGAACCGATGGATTGACAAAAAGATCGTTGTCAAATCCTTAACGGACAGATTGATGGAATTGATTTCCCTTGCCGACGGGTACATCGTGTTGAAAGGCGGGACGGGAACGCTCCTCGAATTCGCAAGCGTTTGGGAATTCATGAACAAGAGCGTCATCGAAGAAAAGCCGGTGGTCGTCTTGGGCGATTTTTGGAATGGAGTCATCGACACACTGAACCGGGAACTGATGTTCGAAGGAAAAGAATCGTGCACTCAATATATCACGGTCGCTTCATCACCCAAAGAGGCAGTTGAAGCGGTGGTAGAACGGCTGAAACGAAAACCTGCTTCTCACACCTCGCGTTCCGGCTAATGGATCTTCAATTCTTTTGGAATGATTGTGACGAAGAGTTTTTTCTCTAACCGCAGAACCGTCACTCCTGCTTCCTGACCTATCAGTTCGCTCGTCAACAACCGGTGGAGGTCATCAATGCTCTCGATGCGATGGCCGTTCATTTCAACGATGACATCGCCGACGAGCAGACCGGCTTGGTCTGCAGATTCTCCCCGTTCCACTTGCGCTATCATCACACCGCGCGAGCCTGTCAAAGAGTGGGAACGGACAGCCGCGCGAGAAATATCAAGCACCTGGCCGGCGATACCAAGGAAGGCACGCGTTACTTTCCCTTCTTTCATCAATTGAGCCGCAATGTTTTTCGCCGTGTTGACCGGGATCGAAAAACAGATCCCTTGCGCCCAAGGAATGATTGCTGTATTGATGCCGACAACTTCCGAGCGTGAATTGACGAGCGGCCCGCCGGAGTTGCCGGGGTTCAACGCCGCATCTGTCTGAATTACATTGTCGATCAACCGGCCTCCGCCAACCCGCAGCGATCGTCCGAGAGCACTCACGACTCCGGCTGTAACTGTGGCTTGAAATCCAAACGGATTCCCCAGTGCAACAACCAATTGCCCGATGCGAATCGCCTGCGAATCTCCCAGCTTCGCAACCGGTAAATCCTGCCCGCTCACTCTCACAACCGCAAGATCGGTGAAGGGGTCTTCACCGATAAGTTCGGCTTTCAATCCCCTGCCGTCGGCAAGGATAACATTGATCGTTGCAGCGTCATGAATGACATGACTGTTGGTAAGCACAAATCCATCGGGAGTGAATATCACCCCCGATCCGCTGCCGGTAACCGGCGGCATGTCGCTGCTCCCTTCGCGTCTTCGCTGACCGTTACCCCGGCGCCGGAGCGAATGATGAGTAACGTCAATCTTCACAACCGATGGCGAGACGTTTTCTACAACTGCAGTCACTGTGGCAGAATATGCATCGAGCAGGTCGCGATCTTCGTTGTGATGGTCGGAAGCCGGACGAGCATTCGATTCAGTGAAACTTTTTGTAGAAAGTGGAAATATCTGCACCATACAAGTCTCCTTTCTTAAAGACTATCTCGCAATTCTTGCTGTCTCATTCCCGGCCCGCTTTTTCGCCAGTTCAAACGATAGAGTCAACAGCCCGAGTGCCTCATCGATATCTTCTTCACTCCTGATATAAAAACTTATCCATCCGCTTTCAGGGAGAACATGGTGGGCCGCAGCCCGGCCCGATTCAACCAGATCGTTCCGCACTTTCTGGGGAAAAGGAATATCAAGCAGGAAATCTCCGTGAAGATGTCCGAGTTCCCGCTTTCCAAACCGAAACTCTATGCCGCCGAAACGGTGGGGCCGGGAAGAAACGCCCTCCCATGCCGCCACCGTTTGCTGAATTTTTTCCATCGCGCCCGCAACATGTTTCACTCTGAAGCCTCAAGCCTTCGGCTGTTCTTTTGCCGAGTGCATATCATCGGGAGACCAGCCGCATCGCCGGCGCCATTCTTCCTTAAATTTATCGCGCTCTTCGGGAGACATCGCCGATAGCTTTTCTTCGAACCGGTGTTTCCATCGGTCATGCCGCCATCCGTTCGCATGTCTCCACGGTCCCCATCCGCGAAGCAGAATGTGAGACAACAGAAGCAGCCCAAGCGCCTGCCAGAATGTTACGGCAGGTCCGTGGAAAATTTCGGGCACCAGTACATTCCATAACTCCATAACCACCGCGCCGAAAATCAGCATTCCTATGATCATCACCGCTACAAATTTTGCAGCCTTCATTATCCACCAATGTTTCATGATATACATTCCTCCTATAAGTTTTCAGTTTCTTCGTAAAGTTCTTGAAGCTGCTCGCGCAGAAACAGCACTGCGTATCGTTTACGCGAGAGGAGCGTGTTCAACGGTTCTCCCGTTATTTCCGCGATCTCTTTGAAACTCCGCCCTTCTAATTCATGCATCACAAAGACTTCGCGTTGTTCATCGGGAAGTTCATCCAGCGCTTCTGACAACTCTGTCCATACCAGTGACCGTGCATACACCCGGTCGGGGTTTTGTCTTGGATCGAAGAGAATCTCTTCAAGATTCAATGGCGCAGACGGATCGTCGCCGGCAGCAGGAAGAGGATCGGGGCGGCGCTTTCGGTACCAATCAATTATTTTGTTCCGCGCTACAGTGAAAAGCCACGCCGTCATTTTCTCGATCGGCTCCGTCACGCTGTAGCTCGTCGCCAACTGGTAGAAAACATCCTGCAGAATATCTTCCGCGTCCGATTGGTTGCGCACGCGCTTTCTGATAAAATCCAGCAAGCGTTTGCGTTCCGAGCGGACCGTCCGGTCAAGCGTCGCAGCAGTAGCCTTTGAAATTGTAAGCGCGTCCGTCACACGATGTCCTTGTTTATATCCTTAGACGAAGAACAAAGAAAATTATTGTAATGTTCACCGGCGGAAACGGGGGTAAAAATGGAGGGGGCGCGTAGAACCACGCATTTTGGCTTTTCAGCAGGAATTTGAATCATTCATGGCATATCCCGTTTATTCAACCGGAACGTCGCCAATTCCTCTTGTTTTCATCAGCGATTCAATTTCGTTTATCTCCCTCGGCGCTTCGCCGGAGAGAATTGTGTGGCCTTCCGGAGTAATGAGGATGTCGTCTTCAATGCGCACGCCGATGCTGAAGAATTTCGGGTCGACGCCTTCGGCGTTTTCAGGGATATAAATTCCCGGCTCAACCGTGTAAATGATCCCAGGCATCATCACGTCCGAACTTACGTCGTGAACATCGAGGCCAACCGCGTGTCCAAGGCCGTGCGGAAAAAACCTTCGCAGCTCGCGCTGGTTCTTTTCTTTCACGATGCCGAGCGCAAACAATCCTTCCAGCAACACTGAATCGGCTCTCGCACTTACGTTTCTCCACACTGCCCCCGGCTTCATCATCGCGATGCATGCATTCTGCGCGTTCAGGACAAGCTGGTAAATTTTTCGCTGTGCATCGCTGAATTTTCCGTTGGCAGGATATGTCCGCGTCACATCGCTCGCATAATTATGGTATTCCGCGCCGCAATCGGCAAGGACGATATCGCCGTCGTTGATTGGCCGGCGGTTCGTCTCGTAATGCAAAATCACCGAGTTTTCCGCCGCACCGACGATGCATGGGTATGCATTGAATTCGGAGCCCAATTTGCGAAACACATATTCGTACACCGCCTGCAGCCCGTATTCCGTCATTCCCGGTTTGCACGACATCATCGCCTGTTTATGTGCTATGGCGCTTATGTGAGCAGCCTTCGTCATCAGGGAAATTTCCTCCGGGGACTTCACTGCACGGTATTTTCTTACTATCGGCGCTGGATCGCAGATTTCAACCGCCGGATTGCCCGACTTCAATCGGTCAACATAATCACGGACAGGCTGCAGCAATTCCGCCATCTCGCCCCCCGTTTCCGGGATAGCAGCAACGAACACAGATTTAATTCCTCCGGCTGGAAAAATGGACGGAAACATTTTTCTGAAGTTCTGATTCGTGAACGCCCTTTGAACACCGAGCAGCGTCATCGCACCTTCCGGACCGAAACGCCGTCCGGTCCAACTCTCACTGCGGACGTCCCGGGGCTGGACAAATAAAATTTCATGGACTGTGTCAACCCTTGAAGAATCTTGCTCGTTGCGGAGCGCAAATCCCTTCGGTCTCATTACCAGGATGGCATTCGGTTCGTTGAAACCAGTGAGATAATAAAGATTGTCATCTTGGCGGTAAGGGTAGTCCCCATCACCGTTTCGATTTTTTTCTGATGCAGAAAAGAAAATTGAAACCGCCTCCGCGCCGATATCTGCCATGAACCTTTCCCGTCTTTCTTTATATACGGAATTGGGAATCTGGTCCTTGTCGTAGACCAAATATTTCAATCCCTGCGAAAACGCTGCGGTGGAAAAAATGATCGACAGAAGGATCACACAGTGAAGAAAAGCTTTCTGGGTCATATGGCTGAAATGGATGTCTATCGGGATTTTTTCTTAATAACCTTTTTTCGTGTCGACGGCTTCGCGCTTTTCGCTATCAGGTCAAATGAGTGATCTATCATAGCAAAAACTTCGTGTGACGGTATTGTCCCGTCGAGCAAAACAGTGTTCCAATGCTTCTTGTTCATATGGTATCCGGGCGTGACGGCGGCATAACGTTCCCGCAGTTCTATTGCGCGTTCCGGGTCGCACTTGAGATTTACGCTCAGAGGATGAGCATCCGTCATAATGAGGATAAAGATTTTTCCGTTCACTTTAAAGACAAGTACGTACTCATCAAAGGGGAATGCCTCGGTGACCTTTCCCTCCTTTTTCAAACAGTATGCGCGGAGAGTTTCCAAATTCACATGCATTGCAGTGCTCTACTATCGTATTCGTCTAATATAAAAACACTAGAAGCCATTTCAAAAGATATTCTGTAAGGTCAACCTGAGTCCCGCTTTACAGCGTGATAGACTCCGCGAAATGCCTTCGGCAAAAACGGCGGCCGAATACTCCCTACGGGTCTATGACCTCGACGAGTCGAGTCGTCAACCGCGGGGTCGTTCTACGAATCCACGATTCGTAGAATCGTTGAGAGACAACCCGGCGAGGATCAGAAGGACATGACTCCAGATTTTAGTAGTGGGGTCTTTTGCCTCTCATCGTAAAAACTGATGTTCACCCTGATCCCGCCGAAAAGCGGCGGGACGCGACGGTCTCCTTCTGAGTCATAGGCTCATGCGCCTCCGGCGCAGACGCGCTCCGCTTGCTCAGGATGAGCCGTCGCGGCGGAGTCGAAGGGACCAGTTTAGCATCGCTTGGTCTCCACATTCATTCAAAAGACCCCACCACCCAGATTTTTGAGATGGTTTCTAAACATCATAAAACACCGATAACGAAAATTGAATTACGAAGGGCTTCCGTTTTCTACAAAGGAAATATCTACGGAAGCCCGTCGACGATCGGCCCATTCAAAACATTGCACTTCAGTCAGGGAGAAAAGAAAGGCCTGAGCAACAATCATCATTTTCTGTCGAGATGACCGGGGAGAAAGAGATTCAACATAAATACCTACAGCCGCGGCGCGAACGAAACGCCAAACGCCACATCCGTAACGTATTTAAGCGATGATGAATATTGATTCAGGATATTTGGAAACCCGTACATGTAGCGCGCTTCTGCAAACCCGGTTAACGAAGAGCTCATAGCAAATTCGACTCCGCCGCGGACGGACGGCGCCAGCGTTCCGGCAAACCCTTCGCTCATCTGCCACGTCACTGCTTTCACCCCGGCAGCAACATACGGCCGTACTTTCCCTTCGGAAAAGTAGTAAAGAACATCGCTCCCGATATACCCAAGAGCAAAATTAAGATTGAATCGGGGTTGTGAAAATTGATCGACAGAATAAGCACTGGATTGGTAGATGTACGGCGCATACAGGGAAGATCGACCGGACGATGAGGGGGAATTGTAAAGAATCATGCCTGCGTTTAGCTCGATCCGCAATGCAGACATTCTGGAAACGAGCGCGTGCAGATCGAAATTGACGCCGTCGCGGGCGATATCGTCAATTTTAAACCCCGCATAACCCGTTGTAATCCCAAAGTCAGCGCTGCGGTTCGATTGATTCGAATGAAGTTCGCTTGCCGACATTTCGGAACGAATTTGATCATCGCCCAGAGGGTATGAGGATTGCGCAAACGCTGGCATGCTTGCGGTAAAGAGACAAACACACATTACAATTTTCATAACTCCGGCCTCCATGAATTACTTCTAGAAGAAGGTACACAGCGGGAAGATTGATGTCAAGCCCTTACAGGACATCTCCCCGCAGCTCGCGTATTCTCTTTCGAGCCTGTTCTATTAGCAATGAATTCGGGTATGAAGCCAGAAATTCCTCATACGCATGAATTGCCTTGTCTTTCTCCTTCAACTGGAACTGATACACTTCGCCGATGCCAAACTGTGCTTTGTCCCGGAGAATGCTTTTCGGATAATCGGAGAGCAGTTTTTGGTAGGCTGCAAGCGCTTCGTTGTTTTGACCAACAACGACGGAAAGTTCCGCCTTCTTGATAAGCGCATT
>CAZXQG010000061.1:15434-18163 GCA_964642725.1 uncultured Chitinophagaceae bacterium | reverse complement strand
TATAGCCCAACCCTCGTGCAATAGATTCTGCACACTGGAAGTAGAAAGAAAAATCGCTCACGGGTTTCGGATCAAAAACCAATATCCAGCAAAGCCGGACTGCAAAAGCCAGCGTAATGACAACAGGAAGGTACCATGGAGAAAGAAGAATCGAGCGGACCGAACTGCGCACTCTTCGCATTATCTGGTGATCATTGTATTGTTTCATCATAGATTTATCACTGCCGAGCCCCGAAGCCATCGTGCAATCTTTCCGTTGGATTGAAGCAACAAAATATTACACGAACGTTTTTAATTCAGCCTGAGCGTGGCGAATGACATTGATGTTGCTTTGCCCTTCACTCTCGTTCCCAAACTCAGTTTGGGAACCAGTTGCTTAACTTGTTTTTTCGTCTGAAAATATTGATCACTTGACACACTTCGTTCCCAATCGGAGATTGGGACGAGAAAGCGCTTGAAGTCATAGTGTCTAGCGTGAAACTGTTACACTGCCGGAATTTCCAATTTCTTGACTTCCCTCTTGAATAAGCCTACATTTCCTTAAAGACCACGATCCGATAAAATTGTTTTTTATAGGCTAATCTCTTTCATTCCAAACACATCGCACCTGCCATGGGAAAAACACTCAAACCCCCTTACCTGAAGAAACTCGGCCAACGAGGCAATATCACTATCTGGATTGTCGACGGCACATACGTCCGCTCGCATTTGGATGAAGAGTTTACGAACTACGCTCAGCATTTAGCCTTCAAATGCATACCGGAAAGCGAATTCTGGCTTGATAAAGAAGCTGGGAACAATGAGCAGCAATTCTTCATCGACCATCTGCTTGTAGAACACAAACTGATGTTGAAAGGTGTTCCTTACGACGATGCGTTGGAAGCGGCCGATAAAGTCGAAAGGGCAGAAAGAGTGAAATCCGGCGACGTACGCAAATTGGCAAAAGAGGGGGATCTCCCCGATCCCGCAAAAGTACACATACGCCTTTGGAAGAAAATTGAGTCTGGGGTAAGTATCTGGATTATCAACGGACGCCTTGTCAGGAGCGGATTCGACGACGATTTTACCGAAGGGGGACACGACTACGTTTATGAATTTGTTCCACGGAATGAAGTTTGGATCGATAACGACCTGGAAGAATTGGAACGGCCGTTCGTTCTTCTTCACGAATTACACGAACGAAACCTGATGGCAAAGGGATGGACGTACAGCAAAGCACATGAAGATTCAAGCAAGCTTGAATATCATTACAGACACCATCCCAATGAATTACATACAGCGTTGGCAGCCGAAGGCTGGGAGTAAAAAAGAGACCGACGAACAACAATCAGCCTCTCTTCTCTACCATCAGAAGTAATATCTCGCACCGAACGCTGCATCGATGCCAAAGCCGGTTGACGAAGTAAGTTGAAGCGACGGAGCCAATTCAAGAAACACGTCGACCGGCGCCGTGCGCGGCATCCATTCAATGCCGAACACACCGCGAATTGCCAGAGAACTATTGTAACCGGCGCCGGTGTTGATCCGGCCGCCGATGCCGTAATACAGCGGAAAGCGCTCGGTCGAATGGATTGCGTCAAATGAGTGCCACAGATAATCCATGTGAAAATGAGTCCTCTCTCCTCCGTTGTACGTGCCGTTATAATTCCCGATCCTGTCTCCCCCGTACGACCAACCGAGACCAAAATCAAACGCGTTGACCGGTGAAGTCCATAACTTTGCGCTGATTCCCGTCGGTTCACCGATGATTACGCCGAGTCCGAAATCACGATCCTGAGCGACGGAACGCTGAGCGGCGAAGAACAAACACACTGCAATGACTGCAAAATTGAAATGTTTCATGGAAATGGCCTTCTTCTATTTTATGATGAAATGTATCGTTTCCTCTTACAATGGACGTTCAATAGTGTGAGAAACAAAATCAATCACGCAGGGGAAAAAAAGAAGCTGCATCTTTTGGACGACGTACTTCTCTTTTATGACTGTCATCAAGCGCTCTGCGATATCGTGTTCCACATGGCCATCCTGCCGGTTGGCGTGCCACTGAAGCTAATTTCATAAAAGCATCGGCCATGAAAATCAAAGGAGTGTTGATTCACGCCGCGATAAGCCAGGAATTAGAAACCCCACAACAGCCAGCTCTTTTTTGCCTTGTCCGTAAGCACTTTAAGCCCAGCAGAACCTTCTTTGAGGTTGACAAAAATAGAATCAAAATTTTGCGCAAAGCTGACCTTCGAAGAGTCCACAAGGTTTTTTAGCCCTTCCGAACCTTGCTTGAGGTTGACAATGGAAGAATCGAAATCCAATGCCCACGCCTGATTCATAAGCAGTTTTCCTATCGTTCCTTTTCCTGATTGTATGTTGTTGGTAATCTTTGACAAAGAAGTTGTGATCGTGGACGTGTTATCGATCGTTGATTTTAATGAGACCATAATATCGTCCATGCTGATCGGCTGGACCGTCTGGACCGTATCGTTGTTCTCGATCTCCTTTTTTCCGCCCGTTCCCGGGTTTAAGATGATCACTTTGTTTCCCATCAGCCCTTCCGAGCCGATGCCGGCGACAGCGTCCTTCTTTATGAACTTCCTGGTGTTTTCATCGACGATAATGTCTACTTTAATGGAAGAGTCGCTGACGATGCTAATGTCTTCAACGGTCCCAACATTGATCCCTGAGAGCCGTACGTTGTTGCCGGGCTGCAAACCGGAAACATCCTTAAACACTCCGCT
>CAZXQG010000061.1:0-15334 GCA_964642725.1 uncultured Chitinophagaceae bacterium | reverse complement strand
AGAGCCGTACGTTGTTGCCGGGCTGCAAACCGGAAACATCCTTAAACACTCCGCTCACACGGAAGGTACTTCTGAACATCTGCTGCCGTTCGCCGATGAAGTAGATTCCTACGATGAATACCGCCATGCCAAGGGAAATAAATATTCCCAGCCTGATTTTAAAACTTGTGGACTTTTTCATATTGTTCGCTCTTCTCGTTTTCCCGGTATGTTATTCAAAAAATGACCGAATCCATTCGTCCGCGGAGTTCGCGAGCTCGTCGTACGTTCCCTCTGCAGCGCATGCGCCGTCTTTCATGACGATGATTCGATTTGCTATGAGCTTGGCACACTCGATATCGTGCGTGATAATAACTGAAGACGTGTTGTATTTTTTCTGGACATCGAGGATAAGGTGGCTTATCTCTCTCGATGTAATCGGGTCGAGGCCTGTCGTCGGTTCATCATACAGCATGATCTCGGGTTTCAGGATCAGCGTCCGCGCTAAACCCAGCCTTTTCCGCATGCCGCCGGAAAGCTCCGACGGCGTCAGGTCAATTGCCTTGGCAAGCCCGACATTCTGCAGTGCTTCTTCAACCAGCGAATTCATCTTCTCTTTTGGGATCGAGCCTAATTGCCTTCTGAGCGGAAACTCGAGGTTCTCCCTCACCGTCATGGAATCATAGAGTGCGCCGCTTTGGAAAAGGAAGCCTATCTTCTTTCTCAACTCGATGAGTGCTTTTTCTTTGAGTTCGGCAACATTCTGTCCGAAGATGACGAGCGTTCCTTCGTCGAGATCGACCAATCCCACAATACATTTAATGAGAACGGATTTTCCGGTTCCTGATTTCCCGAGGATGACAAGGTTCTCTCCTTTGTTGATCACCAAATTAATGTCCCGCAGGACATGATTATTCCCAAAAGATTTTTTAATGTGTTCCATCACAACAACGGTTGAAGCACGGTCATGCTCGGTTTGTACGGGGGCTGCAGTCTCTGTCATGCTTTGCATCGGTCGGCCTAATTTTGAAACAAGCTTGTAATTTGAACTGCGATCATATCGATCACAAAAACCATCAACGATCCGAAGACGACGGCGGAGTTTGCCGCCTTGCCGACTCCTTCGGTCCCCTTGTTCGAAGTGTACCCTTTATAGCTTCCGATAAGCCCGATCGCGAACCCGAAGAAGAATGTTTTGACGACAGCCGGCAGCAGGTCGCTGAAATCGACGCTTCTGAATACCTGAGAAAAGAAAAGATACGAGCTTACGTTCCCTCTCAAGTTGACGCCGACAAACGACCCGACCAATCCAACCGCATCGGCAAAAATGACAAGCAGCGGAAGCATCAACGTTGCGGAGAGTACCCGCGTGACCACGAGATATTTGAACGGGTTGGTGCCCGAGACCTGCATCGCATCGATCTGTTCGGTCACGTTCATCGATGCCAGCTCTGCCCCGATTCCAGACCCGACCTTTCCGGCAAAGATCAACGCGGAGATCGCAGGACCTATTTCCCGGATGATCGAAACGGCAACCATGGCGGGGAGCAGCGATTCCGCTCCGAACCTCGCCAGCGTCGGTCTCGATTGAATCGTCAGCACCAGACCCATGATAAACGCCGTGATGCTCGTCAACGGAAGAGACTTGTAGCCGATCAGAAAAGATTGTTTCATGAGTTCATTGAACTCGTACGGAGGCTTGAACACTTCTTTGAAAAAGCGCCACGTAAAAATGGTCAGCGAAGCGACCTCTAAGAAGAACTTCTTGGGTATCGAATCGGAAACAGTTTCTTCACTAGTATCGGATATCGTCTCCGGTTCCGGGTTCTCTTTTGGGACCTGCTGCAATGCTATTGTGTCCATATGAATATCATTTAGTGTGCTATGAGACCAAGCCCGGCCAATACGCCTTCAGTATTGGAGAGATCGCCGATAATGTTCCTCACCGGCAAGGGAAGTTTACGCACCAACGTTGGAATGGCGAGGATCTGTTCGTCACGGGCGATCTGTGGATACTTTAAAAGGTCAATCACCTTTATATGGTATTTGCCCTTCAATTTTTCTTCACAAATCAACTTAAGATTACTGAAAGCAGTCTCGGCTTTAGGAGACTCTCCCGCGACATACAGCCGCAAATCCCATCGTTCGCTTTGTGAGTTGCCCTGGTACTTATTTCGCAGGGCCGCTTTTGATTTTTCGTTTTTGATGTTCACCCTCAGCTCCTTTTGCTGGTTGTTTTGCTTCTCTTTGTTCCCGTTGCCCTGATGTGAACGTCGCCTTTTCGGCTCACGGCCATTTTTACTTTGTCTTGAGTGAATTGTTCATTCCTTGCTTTTTCAATTCCGATCAATTTAAGCGCATCTGACTCTTCGGCCTCAAATTCAGACCGAAGCACCACCACTTGCGCTTCCATTGCCTCGCGTTTGCGCTCTATGCCAAATTGTCTTCGCCCGATTTCTTGCTTCCGCAGCAATTGTTCCGCCTCGTCTTTCGTCTCTTGCGACAACCGGGCCGAACCCGTCAAAACGCCTTCCGATCCGACGTAGACATCGAGCAATTCGATTCCCTGATTGGTCAGCTTAAACTCGCGAATTTGATTGGAGTGCGCCATGCCGCGCGATTTCAGCACATACAATCCCCTGTTGCGTTCGCCGCCGATTTCAATATCACGCAGCAGGAGCCATGTATCTATTAACGAGGAGATATACACATCGGTATTCTCCATATCATCGGCGGCCGATGTAAGACTTGTGAAGAAGGCGGTGGCCCGCTTCATTTTCAAAAAATCCACGAGGCGCAGCAGCATTGTCTTCACTTCCGTCTGGTTCTCTCCCATGACAAAAGCGTTGATAGGGTCGAGGATGACGATCTGAGGTTCAAATTTATTGATCAATTTGATGCTTGTGGTCAAATGGGATTCCAGGCCGTACAACGTCGGACGTGTTGCATGGAACTTAAGCAATCCTTTCTTCACCCACGGGTCTAAGTTTATCCCGATCGAACGCATATTGCGCATGAGCTGAGTGGGAGACTCTTCGAAAGTAAAATACAGCACGCGCTCTCCCCGCTTACACGCCGATTCAACAAATTGCGAGGCAATGCTTGTCTTGCCTGTGCCGGCAGTGCCCGAAACAAGCACTGTGCTTCCGCGATAATACCCTTTGCCGGAGAGCATTGTGTCAAGACGCGGGATGCCGCTCGAAACCCTTTCAAGGGAAGAAAAGTAATTCAACCCAAGGGATGTGACGGGCAGGATGGAAAAACCATCCTCATCGATAAGAAACGGATATTCGTTCGTTCCGTGCGTCGAGCCGCGGTACTTCACAATACGCAGGCGCCGTATTGACGATTGATCGGTGACGCGATGGTCAAGCAGGATAACGCAATCCGAGACGTATTCTTCCAATCCCTGACGCGTTAACGTGCCGTCGCCACGTTCTGCCGTGATGATTGTCGTTACGCCTTTCCGTTTCAGCCAATGGAACAACCTGCGCAGTTCAGCACGGAGTATATTCGGATTGGGCAGCTCTGAAAAGAGAGATTCGATGGTATCCAGGACAACGCGCTTTGCACCAATGGTCTCGATTGCAAGATGGATCCTGATGAACAGCCCCTCCAAATCGTATTCGCCGCTCTCAGCGATCTCGCTCCGATCCAGGTGAATATGTTCAAGCCAGATTTTGTTGCGCTTAACGAGGTCCCGTAAATCAAACCCCAACGAAGCGACGTTCGATGTCAGTTCTTCTTCCGTTTCCTCAAACGAAATAAAAACCCCCGGCTCGTTGTACTGGTTCACGCCGCGAACGAGAAACTCCATGGCAAAAAGAGTCTTTCCGCAGCCCGCACCTCCGCAGACGAGCGTCGGCCTCCCCTTTGGCAAACCCCCGCCGGTGATCTCATCCAAACCTTCAATACTCGTGGGGGATTTTGGAAGCGCATGACGATGAGATCCTGGTTCCTTTTTCTTCATATCAATCTGTCTCCTGCTTTAGTTTAAATTCTTTTGTAAGTAAGAAATTCAGTTAAAGTAATTTCGCTTGCCGCCGATAGTTCATCGTGCAACAACTCAGTGTATTTTTTGGGATGAACTAAATTGGGCAAACCTGTAATTTGGAATCGCACATAATATAAACTTCCGTATGTATGAACTCAGATCACCTGTTTATCAGGGTTGGCATATCCCATCTTTTCATTTTTCTTGTCCCTTTTAGCCGCCTTTTTTTCCTTCATGGTTTTTTCTGGCTGTTTCTTTGAATCCTTTTTGCTGTTCTGACCTTTTCCCATAACGTTTCTCCTGTTGGTTGAGTTGTAGATTTTCTATTTAGAAGCTATCTCAAAAAACCCGAAAAATGTCATTCTGTCCAAAGGAATCGCTTCGCGACCTTAGGGAGAAACCATGACAATCACGCATCGTGAATCCGCAAGGCTTCAGTGTCATGGATGCTTCGTCCGCCTGCGGCGGACTCAGCATGACATTTACACATTCATTCTATATCAAACCATTTTTGAAATGGCTTCTAATCACGTGCCAGCGCCTCGATCGGGTCAAGATGTGCGGCTTTTCTCGCGGGAAGATAGCCGAAGATAACGCCGGTCAAAAAAGCACAAGCGAATGCAATGATGATCGGCGGCGCTGTGAATATCACGCGCCAGCCGGCGATCACGGTGGTCGCCATGCCGCCGCCCAGGCCGACGAAAACGCCAGCCAGCCCGCCGATAAAGCAGACCATCACGGCCTCGGTCAGGAATTGAAACAACACGTCAAACCCGCGCGCACCAATCGCCATGCGGATGCCGATCTCGCGGGTCCGTTCGGTGACCGAGACGAGCATAATGTTCATCACCCCGATGCCGCCGACCACGAGCGAGATCACGGCAATTGCCGCCAGAAGATACGTGAGCGTGTTCTGCGTTTCGTCGGCAGCCTCGATGGTATCGGCCATATTTCGAATGTTGAAATCTTCCTTGCCGTGACGTTTCATCAACAGCGTGTGGAGGTCCGCCTGCACGGCACTCATGTCCGCACCGGGCTTTACCCGCACGACGATGTCATTGAAAAAACGTTGTCCGAAGATGCGCGCTCCGGCGGTTGTGTACGGCAGCCACACTGAATTATCCATATCATCTCCCCGCGGCGTCAATCCTTTTGTCGTGAGAATGCCAATAACCAGGAACGGCGCGCTGCCAATGAGGACGTATTGCCCCAGCGGATTAGTGCCGGACGGAAACAGGTTATTGACTACGGTCTGTCCGAGTACAACCACCTGAGAATAACGCTTGACGTGTTCTGCCGAGAAGAACACTCCCGATCGGGGAGGCCAATCATGTACTTGGGGAAAATTTTCGCCCGTTCCGACCGCTGTGATCGTTAAATCCTGGTTGCCAAAACGAAGGAGCGAGGACATGTTCGTTTCCGGAATTGCCATTTCGACATCGTGCACACTGCCGATCGATGGGAGATCTTCAGGAAGAAAACTTGTCACCATATCTGCTGAAGCGCGAACTGCGGGAGGTCCGCGCATGATCGTCAGCAGGTCGGTACCCATAGCCTGGATGCGTTCGACCACGTCCTGCTCTGCGCCGTTTCCGATCGCCATCAGTGCAACGACGGATGCTACGCCAATGATAATGCCAAGCATAGTCAGCAATGTCCGCAGCCGATTATGGACCAGTGACCGAAATGCCATTTTCAACGATTCTCCAAGGACCGCCACATCCGCATTTGTGTCCTTTCTCATTTCGCCGGTTTGTGCCTGAATTGCTGTCTCCCCTTTTTTCTGAGCCTCATCGGATGTGATGCGGCCGTCGGCAATATGAACGATGCGGTGTGCGTACGCGGCAATATCGCTGTCGTGGGTTACCACAATAATCGTGTGCCCCTGCCCATGAAGTTTCTCCAGAATGGCCATGACTTCTTTGCCCCCCTGACTGTCCAACGCCCCCGTCGGTTCATCTGCGAGGATCACCGGCCCGCCGTTCATGAGAGCCCGGGCAATACTGACACGCTGCTGCTGGCCGCCGGAGAGTTGGTTGGGTTGATGTTCCAGCCGGTCTCCGAGCCCGAGTTCCACCAAGAGGTCGCTGGCATGCGCCTGGCGCTTCGTCTTCGCCATACCGCAATACACGGCGGGAACCTCCGCATTTTCAACGGCGTTGAGATCGGACATAAGATTGTAGCGCTGGAAGATGAAGCCGAAAGTATCACGACGGAGTGCTGCAAGTGCATCGCTGCTGAGGCTGGCGACGTTAATACCGCGGATGGAATAGCTGCCGCCCGAAGGCTTGTCGAGACACCCGAGGATATTCATGAGAGTAGATTTGCCGGAACCGGACGCGCCCATGATGGCGACGAATTCGCCGCTCTGAATCGTTAGACTTACTCCTTTGAGCACTGTCAGCGGCTCGCCCCCCGTGGTATAGGTGCGGCTGACAGTATCCAATTGGAGAAGTGGCGTTGACATTACATTCCCTTCCGTGCGCTGAGCGCGCTTGTCGTCTTATTGACTTGCGCTGTGAGCCCTCCGGTGACGACCTGTTCCTTCTCTTTGAGGCCGGACGTCACTTCTGCTGAGATTTCGCTCTTGATGCCGATCTTGACCGCGCGCTGCTCCATACTGCCGTCAGCAGCCAGCACCTGAACATTGATCATCGCACCTTCGTCGGCATTGCCGATGGCCGCGACCGGTATCAGCAGAACATTTTTCGCCTGCGCCAATACGATGAAGACCTGCGCCGTCATCTGGATTTTCAGTTCGCGATTCGCATTCGGAATATCAAACAGGACGTCGTAGAATACCACGTTATTGATGAGCTCCGGTGTGGGAAGAACCTGCCTGATTGTGCCGTTCCATCGGATAGAATCTCCAAGGATGGTGAAATAGACATCCTGGCCGGGCTTCACAAGGACAATATCCGCTTCGGAAACTTGCGCCCAGACTGTTACCGTGTCGATGTTTCCGATCCGAAGAATATTCGGCGCCTGCTGATTAGCGTTGAGTGTTTGTCCTTCGAGGAGGCTGATGGAAACAATTTCACCGGCCATCGGCGCAACGATTTTGGTATAACCGAGATTCGCTTTCGCGGTGTTCACGGCCGCAGAGTCTTCTTTCATCTGTGACGAGATCGAAGCGGCGTCGGCATAAGCAACATCGTACGCAGCACGCGTGATGTCGCGGTCGCTTGCAGACGCTAACTGACGCGCAAAGAGGTCATTGTTGCGGTCTCTCTGCAGTTTCGCGAGCACAAGGGTTGCCTGTTTCAACGAATGTTGTGACGTCATGCTTTGGAGCGCCGCGTTTGCGGCCGTGAGCGCTGTCTGCGCGAGCACCGGATCGATTTCCGCGAGCAGCTGTTTCTCCTTCACCTCATCCCCCCGGTTGACCTTCAACGATTGAAGCATACCGGAGGTCTGAGCGCCGACATCGACATACTTGATGGGCTGTACGATGCCGGCCGCCACGACCGTGCTTTGTACATTGCCGCGTTCGACGGAAGCTGTTGTATAGAGAACTTTTGTTTTGCCGAAGGCTAAGTGATACCCGAACACGCCTGCGCCGACAACGATCAACGCCGCAATTAGCCACAGCACGCTTCGCCGCAGAATAGACCGGCGCTTCGCCTTAGCATCCGGCGGGGATGCTGCACGGGGAGCATCAGCGTTCACTGCGGATTTCTCCGGGGGGCTGATGTTTGTCGTCTCCATAATGCACCTGAAATTTCTTTCTGTCCGCTTACGGCAATTGAGAGTATTTCAAAACCTTTGCTCCATTGCTTTGCAGTACTCGCTTGCCGATTTCAAAGATCACATACCAACCGCAAAACTTATCTAAAGAATATCTCCTGCACGCTGTTTATTCTCCCGTATCTTCATCAAGATCGTTGTGGTCATCCCCTCCCAAACTGTAATAGCTGTTCTCTTCATCTTCGGTTCCGATAAACTCCTGCTTCTCGTCCGTTTCCGAGCCCGGTACATCTAAGTCGCCGCCCGATCGGTCTTCATCAAAACTTTTTTCATTATTTTTCCCGTCGCTCGCTCCTTCATTCGCCGCTTTTGTTCTCGATGTATCTTCCGGATTAAGGCTTCCCTCTTCTTTGAATTTGCTGAAAATATCTTCGTCGGCCGGATATAATGGATATCCCGGGAGTTCTGAACTCCGCTTTCTTCCGGCTCCGTTGTCCCCCATTTCTGCTTTATTGTTCTTCTTATCCATGATGTGACATGTGGCGTTAAGGATGAAAATGAATGTGAAAGATATTTTTGTTAAAAAAGCGGGAGGGTCCACCTCCCGCGTTCTTATCATCAATCGACTAATTCGTAATCGTATTCTATGACCAGTTCATTATCTACCGTCCAGACGCCGGGTGCATTCCATGCGATGCGCGCAGCTTCATCCTTTTGGTACCATGAGGTTACCGTGCCCGAAAGGGTTACTTTGTGTCCCGAAACTTTGACCAGAATATCCTGATCGGCAATGGCCCAGTTTCGCCTCATCGCATTTTCAATTTCCTTTTCTTCAACAAGGTCTCGGGAAGCGGACTTAATCGCGATAATGTTTGAGACGCCCATAACTCCCATGAGATTCTTTACCGCGTCTCTTGCGGCCTCCTTCTGATAGTTCCATTCCAGCTCACCTTCGAGAGTGACCCATCCTTTTTCAACTTTTGCTTTTATTTTGTCCTTCGGAATCTGCCAATTCCACTTCAAAGCATTGACCACTTCTATCGCAATTTCGTTGTCGTCCTTCTTTGCCCATTGGCTGCTGAACTTGATTTCAATTTTTTCGACCACCGCTATTACGCCGGCGACGTTTTTTGCAGCGTCTTCAGCTTCAGTCTTCTTGGAGTAACTGTCAACGGTTCCGGTGAGGGTCACGACGCCGTCTTTCACGGTAACGCCGATCTCTGCTGCGTTCAATAATGGTTCCCATTTAATTGCATCTTGTACGTCTTTCTGTAATTCTGCATTGGTTTTCATCTTTGCCTTCTTTTTTATGAAAATTGATTTTCGATGGATAGGTCAAGTCATTTTTTGTTAATATCCATTATTCTTTTGGATCTTTTGCGCAGGACGTTTCTCCGGGCGAGTAGTTCTCGTCTCCGATCGGTTGTTGAGCCGGTCCTGCCTTCTTGAAGTACATGTAATTGGAGAGAATGTGTATGTTCTACTCCAGCAGCCGCATCGCCTTTCGTCAACAGGGCATGTGAAGAGAAATACGATTCTATTTGCTGTGAACGGAGATTTCATTTTCTTCGGTTCGCTGAATGTCTTCTTTGGTGAGACTCACGAACACTTTCGATTCATCATAACTGATTTGCTTGACCTTGCTGGCTGGGATCAGAATTTCCTTACCAGAATACCAGTGGCCTGTTTCAACGATGAGTTCGCGAATCGCCCAACTTTTTTCGTCGACCATAAAATCTGTGACGTGACCGATTTCTCCGTCGCTCGTTTGGATGTGATACCCGTTAAGAGCCTGAGTGCTTCGGAGATGCTTGTCTTCGAGGTGCTTGTGTTTTTGGTGAGGCTTTATCCGATCCACCAAAAGGGGCAAGGCAACCGGAATCGGACCCATGCCAGACATCCCGCCGCCATCCCAGTACGGCGGCCAGCCGTAATAACCGTAATACTCGATCTCGAATTGACGGGAAACCGGCTTATGCGATTCGATCGATGGACTGTCTTCAATCTGCTTTTTGCGGAGCTTTATATGCAGCATCTTCTCGGACTGATCCAATTTCCCAAAAGCATGGGGGGTGAGGAGAACGAGCCGTCCCGTTAACCATGATCCTGTGTCCACGACCAGGTAACGGATAGCCCAGCTCTCGTCGTCAAAGTAGAAATCCTTCACATGTCCTATCTCTCCATCCACCGCGGCGAGTTTATCGCCGTATAATTGTTTGATGTTTTGTAACATAACTTTGTTTTCCTTTTTAATTTTTTGGCCAGCGCTGGATTCCGTGCTAATCACCTTGTTGAACTCTCTAATTCAGCTGTTTTAACAGTAAGCATTCTTTTCGTGCAAAGGCACTACGATCATCACTTGCCGCATTACTACAAGGATACCGACGGATGACTGGAGAAGTAATAGCCCGAAAGGATGAAAGAGTAGTTAATCCCTTTTCATGGTAAATCGCGTTTCCTAACAATACACAACGGATCGATCGCGGCGGCGCGTACGACACGGCATCGCTGGAAGTCACGGTTGTGGTAAAACGAAAAGTGCTCGCAAACTCCTGACAGAATTAGACGGTTTGCGGGCACTTCCGATATTTTCGGGGCTTTACGCCTTCATTATAGAGAAGCGGAAAATTTTTGGGAATAAACCGAAACGAAATTTAGCGCCGGCCCTTTTTAAATTTATGGATCGTTCCTTTCTTCTTCACCGCGCAGGCGTTTGTTTTATTGTCGCGCCTTCCTGCAGGATCTTTATGGAACGCTTCGGGGGACGAAACTGAATATTCACATCCTTCTTTTCTCCGGGTGTCAGGTCGATCATGACCGAATCCGGGTCGACGATCTCATACTCAGGTATGTCGCCGCCGGTGACTTTAAGCATCCATGATCCGGGACGTAAATCCGCAAAAAGAAACTTCCCCTGATTGTCACTCACTCTGCGATGAACTTCGGTACTGTTCGATAGTTCCAGAAATACGCCCGGCTTTTCTCCAACTTCAACAAGAACTGTCGATGTGTCTAAGATATCCGGGTTCTTTGCCGCGAACAGAGTAATGCTGCCAGCCACGCTTACGCTTCTTGTCACGGACAGGGTGATCTTCGTTTCTTCACCGCCGCGAATTGATAGTTCCAGCGGCATTAGCTGCGAAGTAATATTCTGAAATCCTAACGTCGTCCTGTCGACGATGAGATACGCAGCACCCGGCTTGATCGATGCGAAAAAGAATGCGCCCCCCTTGTCGGATAACGCGGTTTCCTCGCCGATGTTCAGCAGGATATTCGCGATACCTTTTCCGTTTTCACCTATAAGAAACCCTCGAAGTTGGCCGACTGCCGTGATACGCCTGAACGGAATGGCGATCGGAATGATGTACTCAAGAACATACGCGAATGTTCTTGACGGGGAATTGACCGTGAGCCTTCCGCGAAGTTTTACCCTGTGGTTGAACGGCAAGACATGCTCGACCGACGCTTCGAACATGCTGTTCGTCTGTACGGGAGAAGCCGCGAGACGGCTTTCGAACAAATACAACTGCATCTGCGTGGATTGACCGAAAAGAATCCATGCATTGAGATTCGCGGATAACCGATCCTGATTGTTTCCAGCAACTGTATCTCTCGTCTCCTCATAATCGAGTGACACGCTGTAATTTTGTTTTACGGAGGGCCTGAAACTCGAATACAAAGATAAACGCTTAAATGGGACTTCTCTGGAGTCTAGTTCATCAGTTATTGTTCCTATATCCATATTGGCATAAACGCTGGCAGTGGAAAAATTGTCTCCAACTCTCGCCTGGACCGCGTTTTCCCTGTTCCGATACTTGACGCTGTCGAACCGGTCTTCGGTTCCGACATTTCTGTAAAAAACCGAAATGTAGTCGGCATATCCCGCACCGACTTGGTAGTACGCTTCATGCGGCGCGACCATCTGAAGCGTATCATGCGAGAGATTTCTGTTTTCCAGCCGCATGTAGGATTGAATCCGGAGTTCCCGCGTCACTTGAGCATTGACGCTCGCGGAAAAAAAATTCATATCCTGATAATACCCTCCGAAATATTTTCCGGCCTGAACATACTGCAGATCATACGTTATCATCTTTTGAATCCCATCAAGCCTCGCGGCGACGGCATCGTTCGATTTGGCGTCACTTCCGCCCGCTCCAACTTCAAGATCAAGAATGTTTCCGGAGAGGGGCGTGAAGAGTCCCCGAATGGTTCCAACATCGCTCGAGGATTGACCTCTTTTGCCCAAATAATTGATGCCGATGGAAGCCTCCGGCTTAACCTGATAATCGAAGAACCCGCCAACTTCTTTTTGACCGGGAATCAGCCATCGTGACTCATTGTAGAATCCACCCGCGGAGAGCTTGCCCATCGCTGTGTTCGCTCCAATGCCCGTTGCGTAGCGCCCGACTTCGGTCAATGGCGAAAGCCAATAATTCTGGTCTCCGGCGAAGAACCTTAGGCTGTCTGTTGTATATGAAACCCGGTATTCATCCCGCAGGCCCAGCGAGGAGACCGATTGCGTTTCCGGAGCGCGAAAGAGAAAATCAAGTTGATCCGTACCATGTTCATTCAGGCTTCCCGATCCTGAGAGTTCTCCCTGTGTAAAATATTTCCCGTCCTGGCCGACTTCCCGCACCCGAAGAGAAACGGGGAACATGAGGTAGTCCTCTTTCACTTTTGAGGCGCGTTCAACGATTTCCACAACACTGGAGATCCTTTCGCTCACCGTGGTGTCCAGCATCGACGTTGCTTCCAATTCGAGGGTATGGTTGAAGATTGCCGACCGTGTATCCGGTGTGACAGAGACCTGAATATTCCGCGACTCTTTCAGCCCGAGCTGAACGGCGGCGGAATCCATGCGGATCGGATAATTATCGGAACTCCGGCACCGCAGCCGGACAACGGTTGGCGAGTTTCCACGGTTCGTCAGTACAAACTCAGTTACGAACGCACTCCCCGCGACGGCGAATCGCGGAGCCTGAAGCAGGCTGAGTTCAAGAAGAACGATGCGGGGAACGACAACAACGATGGGGGCGGAAGCCTCATGGATAGCCTTTGCCCGATCGCGAACTGTGTAGCGGAGCGAATATTCTTTTGGGGGCGCGTCGGAGGGAACGGAAAACGAAACCAGGCGAAGTACTACTTCGCCCGGTTCAATTCCAAACGGGACTTCCCGGATGACTTCCTTCCATCCGGAAGGGAGCTCAAGCGCAGCATCGTACATCTGCTGACGGGAAGTTTTATTAACAACTCTAATCGCCGTGGTGATAACCGAACCCGGTTTCGCATCAATCGGCGTCCGGACAGTCCAGGAAACCAGAATAAATTCTGGCTGCCGTGCGAATCCAATGGAACAGGCAAGCAGCCAGAAAAAAAAAACGACGAAACAAAGCCGGATAGTCTATCGGCCGTTTTTCCAAGATTCTCACTTAAATTTCAACGTATACTGCTCGCCGAATACATTATCGCCGCCCGCATCCACTGCGACCATTGCTTTATAGCTCCCCTTGGCAACCTTGCTGACGTCGATAAGCTGGCGGACGGAGGTTCCGGGATAGATCCGGGACTTCGAACCGGGGAATTGTCCAAGCGATACTCCCCGATCGTTAAACAGTTCGACATAGACGTCCGGCAGCATTGCGATCTCTCCTGTGTTCTCAATGTCAATTTCCAGATCGCGTTTCCCGTCCTTTTTCGTGACGAGGTTGGTTCCGAGGAATTTTATTTTCTTCTCGCCCGTCTTTTCAATGGACGTTGCGATTTGGATCCCGTAGCGAATGTTCTGCATAATGCCCATCTGCGCCTTCTGGTCCTTCCGGGGCATTGAAGATTCTGCCGAGCCCTTGTGAATCCCTTCTACCATCATCATGCTCCAGTATGTGCCTGTGAGCTTGACCCCGGCGGAATCTCTCGGGACAGTGACGATATAATTCACCGATACCGAACCTTCCGGCGGTACGGTTACATAGGATGGACTGAAAGAAATCCACTTTGCGTTGGAGCGTGGAAGAGAACCCGGATCGCCGTAATTATTCGTTCCGTTGAATTGAAACGTATAGTCAGTCTGATACACCTTTGCTTCCTGTGCTTCTTTCGAATCATTGTGGATGACGATTGCGCCGGTGTACGTTTCACCCGCCCGCACTGCTTTCTCCTGGCTCAGTTCACTAACAATGGATATCTGAGCCTGAAGACAAAATGCAAAAATTGGAATAAGAACCATCACGCGCATTATTGAAAAGAACATTTTCATAACAACCTCCTATTGTGATTGGAAAGTATATGTAACAGTATGAACATCATTGCTGAGTTCCGCGCTATTGCCCTGAGCGAACGTGGCCGATGCGGTGTATTGCAGGATGCATGTCGCATAGAGGCTGCCGGTTCTCGGAATATCTCTTACAAAATCCATTGGCGGATTTCCATTGATCAAAGAAACGGCAGTTTGCGCAACGCCGGCGGTTGCGCTGGTCGCTACTACTTGAAGATTAAAGCTCTGCCCGATACATACTGTACTGACAGTAATTTTTGAAAGAGAAAGCGGCCTCCAGTAGGTGAGCGAAGCAGTTGTGCTGACGATATTGATCAGTTGACCGCCAGCAACGCCGGACGAGAGCGTCATATTTACATTGCCGCCGTTCAAATTAATCAAAAACTGAGCGGGAGCTTCCGTGTAAACAACCAAGATCAGCACCAGACTGCAGATACTATGAATCGCATAACGATGGATCGGGTTCGGCATGGAATTATTGACTTTGTATGGTGTACGTGATTAAATGAGTATCTTTTCCTACGCCCTGCGACGCCAGGGCAACTCCGGTATACTGCAGACTTGAAGTTCCGGAGCTTCTTCCGATATTAATGATGAGATCACTCGCAACCGTCGAGAGCGTTACTTCCGTGGCGGCAGTGCCGACCGTCGGGTTGAGGGCAAGAACCTTCATAGCAAAAATCGGGGCTGCGAGGTTTGTGTTCACGGTGATCTTTTTCAGACTGCTGTTCGTTCCCCATGATATTGTGGTCGATTGATCGGTAGCAGTCATCTGATTCTGTCCGGCGATCAAACCGGCACCGGTGATGTTTAGAGCGACAGTGCCGACATTGATTTGAAGAAGCGTAATCGTTTGAACAACCACAGTAACGGTGTGATGAGCAGTAACCTGACTAAGAACAATACTTGGCAACAGGAGAAGGATCAAACTTCCGCCCAGATTGAAAACCTTTTTCCTGCCTACGTTTCTTATAACCGAGATGACCTGCCGCCCAGCCGCATAAACGAATTTTTCCGGAAATCCCCTTTGCTTCGTTGCTGCGTTGGAACCTCTCGTATCCATAACCGATTCAATAGTCAACTATACAAAAATGAGGGAGATACATTTGAAAACTGCGATTGACTCCTTGAATCCTGTTACGTCGTGATGGTCAATGTCACCGTCTTTGTTCCTGAGACTAACACACCGGCGGTTGCAGTTGCGGAGAATGTGTACGTAATGGCTTTGGCGTTATCGGATCCTTTGGCGATAGCAGTAACAACACTCACCGCCGTTGTTGCATTCGATATGTCCACTACTCCGGAACTTGTTCCTTTTGTGCTGGCAAGAGTGATCTGCAATGTATAGCCTGCCGCTAATGCTACGTCGATACCAGCAGTGATTTTCATTGGTACAGCGTTGT
>CAZXQG010000060.1:0-18447 GCA_964642725.1 uncultured Chitinophagaceae bacterium | reverse complement strand
CTGTTATGGCGAGCTTAGCCGCAATCACCATCGCTATAGTGCAGGTGACGAAGTAATGCTGAGGGAATTATGGAATGTTGGAATGGAGAGATGAGTTTGGAAAACAGATATGAGTGAAGAAGCTTAGCAGGAATTAATGTATGGAAGAAAGCAGCTCCGCAGAAAACGCTAACGAAGGACACCCTTTGAATTACGAAGAGTTGTTTTCCCTTTTCTGGCGCTCTCGAAAGCAGATCGGCATTATCGTGGCTTCGGTGACGGTAGCAGCCGTTATCATGAGTTACCTGCTCCCCCCATTGTACGCATCAACCGTCGTCATTTTACCCGAAACAAGTCAAAGCAAATTGGCGGCTCTCGGCGGGCTCTCCGACCTTGCATCGCTGGCGGGAGTGAATGTCGGGGCGGAAGCGTCGCCAACGAAACTCTATCCGGTCATCGTTAAGAGCGAAGCGGTTCTCAAGAATGTGATCTACAGAAAATATCAGACGAAGGCGTTTCCGGATTCCGTGAACCTGATTCAGCTTTGGGATGAGGACGAAGACAAACCCAAGCTGGCGTACGAAACCGTATTGAAAGAATTGCGCGATGAGTTGGATGTGTCGTTGGATATCAAGACGAATGTTCTTACTATTGCACTCCTCACGAAAGAGCCGCAGCTATCCGCTGATATTGTGAACGCGATTGCCCAGGGGCTTGATGTCTTTAGCCGGACAAAACGTACCTCCAACGCCTCGGAACAAAGAAAATGGATCGAAGGGAGGCTGCGCGAAGTCAAAGCCGATTTGGAAAAGTCGGAAAATGCTTTGAAAGATTTCCGGGAAAACAACCGCAGAGTCACTGATTCTCCAAGTTTGCTCTTAGAACAGGAACGTCTGATGCGGGAAGTCCAAATTAATTCGACAATTTTTGCTGAATTAAAAAAACAATACGAAATCGCCAAAATTGAAGAGATAAAGAATATTCCGATCGTCAATGTGATGGATGAAGGGCGTCCAGCAGCGAAAAAAGACAGGCCGAAGAAGGGGATTATTATTACCGTCTTCTTTTTCCTAGGACTGTTCGGGGGATTCGGTTCTGTGTATGTAAAGAACAAATACGGGGACAAGATCGCTCGGGTCCAAACCTTTCTTACGTCGAAATCAACGTACACGGACCTTAGTTGAAAATCTTTCTCGAACCTGAGCAAATGACGTTGACCGCGATGTACCGAGAGTGCAAGGTTTTTTGAATTGATCTTGTTGCTGCTATGACGAACGCACTCTTCGACGAGTACACCAATAGTTCGTACAACCAAAGCCTTTAATATCCGGTAATATCTTGGAGGCTTTGTTCGTACGAAGATTGCTCATTGTGCTGAAACACAAAATCGCTGCACGAAGATTTTATCGAATAAAATAATGTTTTGCCACGTTCAATGATGCCAATTGCTTGCCCCTGCCGCTAGGATTGATCTCGAAAAAAAGAATATGTGATGACCATTACAATTAACATTAAAAGGTTTAAAGCCATTGCTGCCCCATTTTCGTTCGGGATGATTGAACAAATACTTTTTTCAGGGTCGAATTTTTTACTGAACATCGTTCTTGTCCGCATTCTTCAGCCGGAAATGTACGGTGCCTATGTGGTGATGGCGTCGGTGCTGTTATTCGTCGCAACCGTGAGCTCGTCGCTTGTCCTCGAACCGATGTTGGTGATAGGCCAGGTGTACTATAAAGATAAGATCGTCCAGTACCAACGAGCGGTGGTTCTTCTCCAAGTGCTGATTGCTCTTTCGATCGTAATCATACTTTCGTTTTTTTTTGTTTTCATAAGAATAATTACTCATTCGACGGATATTTCATTCAGCGGACTGCTCTTTGCGATTCCCTTTATTTTGCTCTATTACACGCTGCGTTTTTTTTGTTACACTTCCGGCCGTACTGACATTGCATTTCGTGTCACTGCGCTTTACACGGTAGCTATGTTTCTCGGCTTATTTGTTGCCTGGTTTTTCACCGTTATTTCTGCTGTCACGGTTTTCCTTATCTTGGGTGTATCCTCGGGATCTATTTCGATCGTGTTCTTTCACTTTCTGAAAATTAATTTTTCCTTTACTTTTTTTTCTCAGAATAAAAAGTTTATCGGGGATGTGGCAAAGAGACATTGGACTTATGGGCGATGGATTTTAGGGTCGAATACGTTCTCATGGATTTCCAATTATGCGTACGCGCTGGTGTTGGCCGCCTCCGTCGGATTGGGAGCGTCGGGAATCTATCGGGCATTGGAGAATCTGGTTCTTCCGATTGAACAGCTTTTGACGCTTACCGGCAATTTTATGATACCACAAATATCCCGCGAACGGAGCAGAGGAAGATCATACGTTTATTCGATGACATTTCGCATCGCATGTGTACTGGTCTCCTGTGTCCTTCTGTACGGGTCTGCTCTCGTGCTGTTCGGGGATAGATTCATTTCGTTGTTGTACGGCGCAAAGTTCTACCAGCCATACTTATGGTTGGTGCCGTTTCTCATCGGAGCTTCCGCAGTTCGTGCTCTGTCGGATGTCGGATTAAATATTCCTCTAAGAATTTATGAAAGGACGGATCTTCTTCTTATCGTATCCGCAGCAGGTGCGTTGGTAACGGTAACGGTTGGCTTCTTGTTCGTCAAGAATTTTGGCCTGCTGGGCGCAGGGTCTGCGAAGGTACTGGTTGTTGGAATCCAATTACTCGTGTCAGGATGGTTGCTCCGCAAACTGAAAACGGTTAATTAACACATAGACCGTTATGGGAAATAAAATCTCCGGCATCACTCATTCGGGAATTAAGCGTCTTTTGCTGCTATTGACAATTATTGTCATTGTACAGAATATCCTATGGGGAAATACAAAGTTTTACATAGATATGTTTGGCCGTCAGATCAGTCTATTGGACGGCGTACTGACGATCGTGGCCATTGGGATATTTTTTTTATCGACACTTAAGATAAACGCGATTGCTCCTTTTACAAAAACGTTTGGCTTTTTTTCTTTGTTTTTATTCTACATTTGTTTTTCAACAGTGTTCATTGGCTTTGAAGGAAAAGGCATTGTACAGTTTATTCAATCGTCGATTCAACTGGTATTTTGTTTTTTTGGATACCTCTATGCAAAGAGTTATCGCGATTCTCCGGAGGCTGTAAAAGAAAATATTGCCGATATATTGTCAATCATACTTTTTAGCATTGCGATTGGCGATCTCATTTTTGTGAGTATATGGGGGGCCGCGATACCTGATGAGCTTGAGGGTGCCGGAAGATACAATACCAGCTATAGTACCTATGTGATGCTGGGGTATTTTTGCTCCTTCTGCCTTATTTTTTTTGTGAGCCTTTTCGTTGAGGGCGGACCGATGAAGAGAAAAAAGATGTACAACGCCGCTTTTGTAATTTGCGTAATTTTGATCTTGCTAACCGGAGCGAGAACACCGCTCGGGAGCGGATTGATAGGTTTGATTGGGATAAGTGTTCTGTCAAAACATCGGATTAAAATTTTTCGAATTCTCTTCATCTTCGTTGTCATTGTTGTTCTGCTGGTTATGGCTGGCGTTGACATTAGATATTTCTCGAAAGATTCAGAGAGCGGAACTGAATTGAACGTCGGACTCACCGGTAGGGATGTTTGGTATGCTGAGGTGTTTTTGCATGCGTTGGAACAACAACCGTTTGGTTCAGGCTGGGGCGGATCGGATCAATATGTATATCAGATTCGTGAAGGCAAAATATTCAACACCCATAGTCAGCATCTCCAACTTTTCCACGATCTTGGAATCATTGGTTATGGCTTGTTCTTGATTGGGTTTATTGTGGTGCTGGTCAGGCTGGCAAAATACTATAAGAAGAAAAGTGAAACTGCGCCGAAAAGATTCTTTGCAATGGTCTCGTTCGGTGCGCTTATAGGTTTTTTTATTTCCATGATAACAGACTCGACCTGGCCAGCATCGCAATTCTACGGCGACTACGTATTTCTTTGCCTCGGAATATCCTTGTATTATTATTCTGTTAAGAATGATTACCACCCCGTCTCGTTGCAGCCGCATACATAAATTGAATTTTCTGACATGAAAATTGCGTTTTTTGTGATTGCATTGACTAGAAGAAACCCGGCAGGTTCTACCTTTATCGATACCATTGAATCACTGGTTTCGAAAGGCATAGATGTCACGGTCTACTCCAATAAACTCGATAATGATCTTCGTGGAAAAATTCACCATGTGTCAATTCCAATAATCAAGTTTCTGGGTATACCGGGAAGCCTGGTCTCTTTTCAGATCATGCATACCGTTATGTATTTATGGAGAAGGCTCTATTATAAAGAACGATTCGACGTTATCCATACAATTGATTCGGAATCGTTTCTAGCAAATATCGTAACGTTTCACGTTTGTTCAGCAGAATTTCTTTCCGTTATTAGGAGAGAAAAACTTTGGATCGATGGTTTTTCACCTACGGTGGTGATAGCGAACATTTCATTATTTTTGAACCTATCAATTCGAAAATTGTTTGAAGCCGTAAACTGTAAGAGATGCAAGTGCGTTTTTGCACTCACTGAATGGCATAAAGGATCCTTAGCGAAGTATTACCATGTTTCAACATCTAAAATTCACCTGTTTCCGAACTGCATTCGCACCGCATATCGAAATCAAATTCTTGCATCAGATAAAGAAAAAATTCGAAAAGAGATACGAAGGGAATGGAACGTCCAAGAAGACGATTTTTTGGTCGTATTTGTCGCTCATGGAGGGTGGAAAAGAAAAGGGCTGGGTCTGCTTTTGAACACTGTTTCCCTGGTGCCTAAGGAAATTCCCATAAAAGTCTTCATAGTTGGAGCAGGCGGATTTTCAGAGCAACGATTCTATTCCGCGATGGCACAGGGGTTCGGAATAACTGAACGGACGATCTGGGTAGGATATGAAGGAAATGTTATCCCTTACTATTTAGCCGCCGATTGTTTTGTGTTACCGTCGTGGTATGAGACATTTTCACTCGTTTCATTGGAAGCTCTCTGCTCGGGGTTGCCTATGCTTATGCCCCATATCAGTGGCGCGGCTGAAGTAATTGAGGAAGGTCACAATGGATTCTTTATTGAACACACATCACATTCTATATTGGAAAAAATTTTATATTTATATCAGCATCCCGACCGGAGAGAGGAATTTTGCAGGCGATCCATCGAGAGGTCGGATCGATATAACTTTTCGGACCAAGTTGAAAAATTAATTGCTCAGTACTTAGAGATCTCAAAGGCAAGTTAAAAAAGCTATATCCAAGACTGAAAACTCCATGTCGAATTTTTTTTCTGTTGTCTTTTCAAGCCTGATTGCGCAATTATAATTGTTGAGAGTGTAATATAATTATTTAGATCTACGGAACACTGACAGGAAAAGATGCGATCATCAAACTTCTGACAATAAGAGTCAATGTAATACTGATGGAAGAGACTGTAATTTTTTTTCACTCGAAGGAATAATCAATAGAGAATTTTCTATGTGTGGTATTGCCGGACTGATTAAAAAACAAGGAATCGTGGGAGAGGAAGAAATTGGCCGTATGGAACATCTCCTTGATCGGATGAAATATAGAGGGCCGGACAACGCGGGCATGTGGAACGATCAGCAGGTATTGTTAGGGCACAGAAGGCTGAGCATTATTGATTTATCTCCATCGGGAAATCAACCATTTCACAACGTTCAGAACGATTTACACATTGTTTTCAACGGTGAAATCTATAACTACCGTGAGATCAAATCCGATTTGATAAAAATGGGACATGCTTTCAAGACCAATACTGATACGGAAGTTTTGCTCTGTTGTTATATGGCGTATGGGTTAGATTTTGTCAAACATTTACGGGGAATGTTTGCATTTGTATTATATGACAGATCCCGATCCAGGGCAATTTTTGCCCGGGACAGGATGGGCAAAAAACCTTTGTTTTTCTATGAAGACTCTCACCAATTGATTTTTTGTTCGGAACTGAAACATTTCCATGCGTTTAGAAACATAGATTTAAGCATCAACGCTTCCAGCCTGGCTAATCTTTTCCTTCTTCAATATATTCCCGGGCCTGAAACAATTTATCGAAAAGTGAAAAGCATAAATCCAGGAGAATTGAAAGTATTTGACTTAGAAACCGGACGACAAACATCAATTGTGTATTGGTCGATTGAAGACCAATTACAGAGCCAATCGAAAGGTTTAAGTTTGGATGAACTCGACCATCTTCTCAGGGAAAGTGTCCGTTATCGCCTTATAGCCGATGTTGAGGTTGGAGTATTGTTGAGCGGCGGGATAGATTCGAGTTTACTTTCCTGTTACGCACGTGAGCTTTCCGACTCACACTTGAGAGCTTTCTCCGTGAATTTTGCCGATAAGGAGTTTGATGAATCACCATATGCAAAAATGGTGAGTGACGTACTCGGTATTGAACTCGTAAATATTAAAGGCGATCAAATAAGTAGCGAATTGTTTGAACAATGTATCTACCATGCTGATCAGCCCATTGGGGACCCTGCAGTGATTCCGACGTATATGATTTCAAAAGCGCTCTCTCAATACGTAAAGGTCGTCCTTTCGGGCGAGGGCGCAGACGAGCTTTTTCACGGTTATCATTACTATCAACTCGAAAAATTTTTCCAACGATTAGGTGGTGATAGTGTGAATCAACCGTTATATAAATTATTGCAGCTCGTACCCGTTTCCAAAATAAAGGGGGATATTGGTAACATCGTTCAAAGATTTAAAAAGGTTACGGACGCGAGATCATTGATCGGTGTAGGTCGTTGGACAACGGTCTATGATCTTGAGGTCATACATGATCTGTTGCAACATGAGGGATCTGAACAACTTCCGCAAGATTTCTTTTCACATCTTCAGGAAGAATTTGTACGAATCAAACAAGGTACCAACCCTTATAGCGCATCGCTTGCGATGGATTTATTACACTGGTTACCTGACGACTTATTGCTAAAAGTCGACAGGATGACGATGGCACATAGTGTGGAGGCCCGGGCTCCATTTTTAGATCAAGAACTTGTAGATGTAATGCTGAGGTTGCCAAGTTCTGAAAAGGCAAACCTTTATTCTAGTAAGAAGCAATTAAGACAACTACTGAAGAAAAAGCTGCCCCCTAATATTGCAACGATCATTGCAAAAAGAAAAAAACATGGTTTTGAAGTACCGAAGGCGCGATGGCTGAAAGAAGATTTACGGGAGGCAGCAGAAGAACATTTTTCACTGAGTAACCTGCAGAAAGTGGGACTGTTGGATCCATCGTTAGTCCACGGCCACTGGAACAATTTTCTGAATTCAAAATCTGCTTTTAGCAATGACCGAGGTATATGGTTGACATTTTGTTTTCTTGAATGGCACAAACAACACACAAGTAAGTTTGGATATTCAGCATAGAGAAGAAGACCGATGCAACGATGGAAGCTGTTCAAGCATGATAGAAGATCGACAGAAAGAACTAGATTTCGACGAATAGTATGAATATTTGAGGACTATAAATGACTATTGATCAGAAATGTCCACTTTGTGGTTGTTCCCAAAAGATAAATGAGCCGGAACTTAGCTCTCTTCTCAAGTTAGAGACTACCGACAAAAGGGTCGTCAGATGTACGGATTGCGGGTTTCGATTCATGAATCCGTTCCTCAGTGATAAAGAAATAGAGCAACTGTATGCCAATGACTCGGAATACTTCGACCATCATTTGATGATGCCATACATCGAGATCGTGAATGCAAAGATGCCGTATTATGTAGAGACGAAGAAGCTTTTAGAGCAGGAACAACCTCGAAAAGGGACTATTTTGGATCTAGGTTGCGCCACGGGACACTTTTTGTCTATTTTCAAGAATGACGGCTGGAAAGTTGTTGGGGTTGAGCTATCAGATTTCTGTCGGGCATTTGCGCGCGATCATTTTGGGATTGATGTAATCAAAGGAACGGTTGAAACCGTTGATTTCCCGCCCAGATCTTTCGACATTATCTCGCTTAACCATGTCTTAGAACATTTACGTGAGCCTCTTGAAGTTCTTGAGAGAATAAAGAAATGGTTGAAAGATGACGGCTTGTTTTGTGTTGAAGTGCCGAGCGAATTTGAGAACATAGTGTTTGCGCTTGCACCTTTTTCTTGGAAAAAGAGATTGTACGGTTCAACGACCCCAATCACCCACCATCAACTTTTTTTCACTCCTAAACATTTGCGTTTTGCCCTTCAAAAGACGGGATGGACGATAAAGTCTCTTGAAACATGGAGCTGGGAATCTCCCGTTCCATGCCATTTGTTTTCATCAACAATCCTCAACGGGAGCGCAAAATTGGTAAGGAAGAGTGTATTAGGGATTGGATCATTATTGGAGAAAGGTGACTTCATACGTTGCTTTTCAAGGAAAGCCTGAAAAACACCATACCTTGTATTCGCTCAATACCAAAGAGGGTTGGAGAGTAACGAAGAGTGTTTGGTATCATGTGTGGCATTGCTGAATTGATCTAAAAGAAGAGATTTGTTGGAGACCAAGAAAAAAATGGTTTTGAAGCACGGAAACAGCGATGGCTGTAACGAGATTTACGAGAAATTGCAGACGAACATTTTTCATCGAATGACATGCAGAAAGTGGATTTTTTGAATTCACCGTTAGTCGACGGACGCGGGGACAATTTTCTGAATTCAAAACCTGCTTTTAGTAATGATCGAATCATCTGGTTGACGTTTTTTTTTGAATGGCACAAATAACACAAAAGTGAGTTGGGTTAATCTGCGTAGAGAATACGACTCTGCGACAGTGAAGCTATTCGACCATGGCAGACAATTAAAAGAAAGAATTCACAAAGACTACGAGTATGAATATTCTTGTAACGGGCTGTGCCGGATTCATTGGTTCACATTTGACTGAACATCTTTTACGAAATGGCCACACTGTGATCGGAATAGATAATTTTGATGAGTTCTATGGGCGAAAAATAAAAGAAGAGAACATGGATGAGGCGCGATTATCTGAGCGTTTTCATTTCTACGAATCTGATATCAGGGATGAGTCGGCGTTGCACAAAATATTCTCAGGGCATATTATCGATCTTGCTGTGCACCTTGCCGCGAAAGCCGGGGTTCGGCCATCTATCGAAAAACCACGTGAGTATTACGACGTGAATGTGATGGGAACGAACGTGCTTCTAGAAGCAATGAGGCGGTTTGCCGTCAAGAAGCTGCTCTTCGCTTCTTCGTCTTCAGTATATGGGAACAATAAAAAAATTCCATTCAGTGAACTTGATGTTGTCGATTTTCCGATTTCGCCTTATGCCGCAACCAAGAAGGCTTGTGAGTTAATGTGCTATGCCTACCATCATCTTTATGACATCGATTGTTATTGTTTCCGGTTCTTTACCGTGTACGGACCTCGACAAAGACCGGAAATGGCAATCAGTAAATTCACGAAAAGTATTTTAAACGGCGATACCATAGAACTCTTTGCAGGAGGTACTTCATCGCGTGATTATACCTATATCGATGATATTGTGAATGGGATATTAGCCGGAGTTGAACAGGTAAAAGGTTATCAGATTATCAATCTAGGCGGGGCTTCTCCGATAAATTTATTGGAGCTTGTTTCACTTATTGAAAAGATTTCAAATAAAAAGGCACATTATATCTTGTCTTCTAAGCAAGGGGGCGATGTCGATCAGACCTATGCAGATGTTGAAAAAGCCCGGAGACTGCTCAATTACAGAGTTACCGTTTCCATCGAGCAAGGATTGACCAAATACCTCCACTGGGTACTGAAAGATTTAGGAAGATCGAATTGAAAAAAAATATATGCCACCACCCAAATTAATGCGGTTTCGCAATAAGTGTTAAGCTTATGAATGGTCAAATTCGCGTCTTGCTAGTGCATAATAGCGGAGACATTTACGGCGCAAGCAGGTCTCTTTTGCGTTTGCTTTCTCATGTAGATAGAAACAAGTTTTTGTACTATATTGTGTTACCTGAACACGGTCCATTAGAAGCACGGTTAAAAGAACTCGGTGAGGCTGTATTCGTTCAGCCAAAATTGAGCGTAATCAGCAGACAAGTGTTCTATTCTTGGAGAATTTTTAGTTTCCTTTTTTTTATCCCGTATTCAGTTTTACAGCTTTGGTCGTTTATTATTCGCCATCGAATTCAAATTGTTCATTCAAACACAGGCGTCATTATTTCACCGTCTCTTGCTGCTAAACTTTCGCGGAGAGTCCACATTTGGCATATACGAGATTGGTTTCAAGAATTCAAACCCATATGGAAAGTCTATTCGTGGTACATTCTGTGGAGTTCAAGATTTGTGATTTGTGTTTCAAAAGCAGTGGCTTCTCAGTTCAAGCAGAATTCAAAAATTCGGGTTATTTACAACGGCTTTTCATCGATAGAATTCGATATAGACCATAAGAACCGTAGCAGAGAATTTCGAGAGAAACAGGGGTTGGGCGATGATTTGGTTGTCGGAACTGTTGGAAGAATAAAATTTTTAAGAAAGGGACAAGAAACATTTGTCCGAGCGGCGAAACTTTTGCTGCAAAACGGAGCGAAAGTTAAATTTATTATTGTTGGAACTGCTTTCCCGGGTAACGAGGATCATCTGATTCGCCTTCAGGCTCTCATTGAAGAACTTAACCTAAAAAACGATGTGATTCTGGCCGGTGAACTAGCCGATCCGAGGCCCGCGTATGCTGCAATGGATGTTTTTGTGCTTCCTTCTGGACAACCGGAGCCTTTCGGAGGGGTTGTTCTTGAAGCAATGGCGATGGGGTTGCCTGTAGTGGCGACGAACATTGGCGGCAGTGTTGAGCAAGTACTCGATGGTGCAACTGGATATTTGGTGGAACCAAATAACGAGGTTGAACTTGCACATCGCATTCAATTTTTGTTAGAACACCCTGCTACGCGAACAACATTTGGAGTTGCTGGCCAGGAAAGAGTCAGATCGTTGTTTAACTTACAAAAGAGCGTACAGGAAATTGAAATGCTTTATATCACCTGTATTCCAGAATGATCGTAGTTACATTTTTTCTTAAGTGAAAAGCAGGCCATTGGAGTGATGCAATGAGGGTTCTTGTTACAGGCGGATCAGGATTTATCGGGACAAATTTGATTGAAGCGCTAATTGCTAAAGGTATCGAATGCAACAGTTTAGATATTTCGATGCCCAAAATAGAACACCATCGTCGGGTTTGGACTGAATGCGACATTCTCAATAAAGTTGCATTATTCACAAAATTCAAAGAAATCAATCCAACACATGTTATTCACTTGGCTGCAAGAACCGATATTGATGGAAAGAATATTGAAGATTATCGGGTAAATTATGAAGGCACCTTAAACGTCTTATTAGCTGGAAACGAAGTACCAGCTCTTCGGAGGATGATTGTGACATCGACACAATTTGTCCATCAATATAAAGGTACACCGAAAGACGAAAACGATTATGCTCCGTACACTGTTTATGGAGAAAGCAAAGTCATCGTTGAGCAATACACCAAACAGACGAATCTAAACTATAGTTGGACAATCATCCGTCCTACAAACATATGGGGGCCTTGGCACCCGAGATATCCATTTGAATTTTGGAAAACCCTAGGACGCGGCCTGTATTTTCATCCAGGTAAGCAAGAAGTGCTCCGATCGTACGGGTACGTAGGGAATGTTATTTGGCAGATGATGCGAATTATGGATCTTCCCGATGCTATCGTGAACCATAAAGTATTCTACGTTGGAGATATTCCTGTAAATCTTTATGAATGGGTGAACCATTTTTCGATTTTTATGCGGAGGGAAAATGTCATCGTCATACCACGATGGATAGTCCGATGCATTGCATTGTTCGGGGATATTGTCGGAAAAATTGGGATTGAATTTCCGCTCTCTACTTCGAGATATAAAAGTATGACATCTGGTAATGCGGCCCCTATGCAGCCGACATTTGATGTGTTAGGAATTCCCCCTTATACATTGATGGAGGGCACCAAACAAACGGTCGAATGGCTGAAGACATACCATCCAACATTGGTAAAGAGATAGACTCTATAGATGATAAATATTTTGGATATTCCTCTTTTCAGCGGCACCCTTGACGAAGCCGTTCTCGGAGTGCTCCACATTTGTTGCGAAGGCGGACCAAAACTGAATCGGTGTATTAGCGCTACCGGGGCTCATGGTCTAGTCTATGCAACGGAAAATAAGGACTTTAGGGAGGTTCTCAGGAGTTTTTATTTGAATCTCCCGGACGGGATGCCTTGTGTTTGGGTAGGGCGCATCAAGGGAGCAAAGGACATGGAAAGGTGCTATGGACCGGATTTTTTTAAAAACGTGATGATTTGCACTGCCGATAAGAACATCAAGCACTATCTTTGTGGAGGAAAAGAGGGTGTTGCACACGAATTAAAAGACGTAATTGAAAATAGATTTGGAAATTCTAGGATTGTTGGTCTGTATTGTCCTCCGTTTCGTGAGATGACAGAAGGTGAAATGAAAGCATTGGTGTACGATATTCAATCAAAGAACACCGACATCGTATGGATTGGTTTAAGTACACCTAAACAGGAATTCTTTGCGAAAAAACTTTCCTCGTTTCTCAAAGTGCATTGCATTATTTCTGTCGGAGCCGCCTTTGATTTTCATACCGGGAAAGTGAGGCAAGCTCCAAAATTTATCCAACGACTTGGCTTGGAATGGTTCTTCAGATTGCTGATGGAGCCGAGAAGATTGTATAAGCGGTATTTCAAGGTCGTGCCGACATTCTTTTTTTACGCTATCATGGATATCATAAAAAACAATGGACAACATATTAAGGAGCACAATGTCTGACAAGAAAACATCACTCGTTTGTGGTGCGGGCGGTTTTATAGGAAGTCACTTGGTACGCAGGCTTAAGCAGGAGGGATACTGGGTTCGCGGGGCGGATCTCAAGCGACCGCAATTCAGTGTAAGCGTAGCTGATGATTTCATCATCGCGGATCTGCGCGATCAAAACGTTTATACGTCAGTCTTGGACCGCCCTTTTGACGAAGTATATCAGTTAGCGGCCGATATGGGCGGTGCGGGATATATTTTTACTGGAGATCACGACGCCGATGTCATGCATAACTCTGCCACAATTAACTTAAATATGAGTTACTATTCCCAAAAAGCAGGAGTAAAGAAAATATTCTATTCGTCGTCCGCTTGTATGTATCCTTTGTACAATCAAGAAGATCCCGATAATCCAAAATGTTCAGAAGACTCTGCGTATCCCGCCGCTCCCGATAGTGAATATGGCTGGGAAAAACTTTTCAGCGAGAGACTCTTTCTTTCGTTTCAGAGAAACTATGGATTAGAAGTTCATATTGCACGATTTCACAATATCTTTGGCCCCGAAGGATCTTGGATGGGGGGCAAGGAAAAAGCTCCTGCTGCTATTTGCAGAAAAATCGCCGAGGCGAAAGAGGGAGGAGAAATTGAGATATGGGGGGATGGGAAACAAACCAGGTCGTTTCTGTATATCGATGAATGCCTTGAAGGCGTGAGATTGCTAATGAATTCAAATTTTTCTGGTCCTGTAAATATTGGATCCGAAGAAATGGTAACAATAAATAAACTGGCAGAATTGGCGATGCAGATTGCGAAAAAAAAATTGAGCATAAAGCACATCGCTGGACCGCTCGGAGTACGAGGCAGAAATTCTGACAATGTACTGATTAAAGAAAAACTAGGTTGGGCTCCTACGCAAAAACTCGCCGTGGGTCTGGAAAAGACGTATCACTGGATCAGTGAGCAAGTAAAGAAATTACAGTAGAAGATAAGTCGAAAACGTTTCATTTTTTATCAGCCCTTTTGGTGAGGCGCAGCAGGATAACCGTGTTAACCATTGTTCCGAACTGTCGGCCTTGCCCGTGATGGCAAGAGAGGAATTTGTGTAGGCAAGTTTTTTCTTAAGCGTAGACAGTTCTGAATCTTTGGAATTGCCAAACTTCCACTAGTCGAAAGGTCAATCACATGGACACGATCGTATTCAAAAAACGCGTTTTTCGGATCTTTTTATTTTGTTTTGCTGTATCCTTGGGTCAAAGCGATGTGATGAATGGTCAATCGAATTCGCAAACCGTTGTCTATGCGGACAAATTTCCCGGTGATGACGCAGCGGCAAAAATATCCGCCGCGATTGCAAGTTTATCATCCGATGGCGGAATTGTCGATGCCACTAACTTCAAAGGGATACAGTATACACATGCCAATCCTCTGGCGGGAGTAAATAAACCTCTCCTTCTTTTGCTTGGTCCTTCTACATTTTTGGCTGATGCTCCATGGGTATTGCCGCCTGCCGTCATAGTTCGCGGAATGGGAAGACTATATATTGGGAACAAGGGGAGCGTTATCAAAGCAAGCTCTAAGTTCCCAAAAAACACGGCTGTGATTCAGATTGGGTTAAGTGCAAATGGATTTACACAAGGGACTCGGATCGAAAACCTCAATATTGACGGAAGTGCAATCGAAGGTGTGAGCGGAGTTCTCAGCGAAAATTCAGGCGAGCAATCGGGAGTTTTCTTTGTCGATATCGGTCATTGCGGCAAATACGGGATTCATTTTACGGGCGCAAATTCCCAGTTTTTTTCTATTGAAAATGTTGAAATTTATCCTCAAGATGCGGGGACACCAGAAACTGTCGGAATATATATTGACGGTCTTGCACTACCTGCTACGGTGCAAAACGTAACCGTTGTAGCGACGAAAGAGAGACCTGCACTCGCCGCTGTTCAGCTTGACCGGACATACGGTGGAGTTTATGAGAGTATCCATGGCGAATATGTCAGTCATGTATTGCAAATCGGGGTTACGGGGCCGGTTAATGGTATTGTTGCGATGAACATCAGCGGCAGCAACAACGGAGTGACCGATGTCGTACTTGTCTCGCCAATTCAAGGAACAAGTGGCTTTCAACTTGGGGGGTTGAATTCCTTTGGCTCAAAATGTACTATTAACGATATGAGAAACGGTGTTTCTAACAAAAATCCGTCTGTTGGAACGTATTCTGACGAGAAAAAATGATCAAGCAGGTTGCTGAAAAACTGTTTTGCGCGGTATCGAGGGTAGCGAAGCGACGATGCGATCTTTGTTTTCGATATATATTTGCGGATCTGGATTGCTTCGTTTCGATTCGTGGAACTCGCAATGACTAAATCCTTGAGTTTTTCAGCAACCTGAGAGAGATGTTCTTGCAAATTATTTCTTTGAGAATCATTTTCATCGATAAAGCTAGCGGAAGTTCATCATTATGACCCGGTCTAATACAGCGGCCCTAATATTGCTTTTCTTCCTTTGTGGAACTACTTCAGCACAAGAGAAGATTGATATTTATAGCGCTGCCGATATAACCGCAAAACGAGACAGTATGATAAGCTATATATGGGGTGGAGCAGGGTGGCCAACCAGGCGTACACCCGATACAATCTATTCGGCGGTATACAATCCATATTACCATCGCACATCTGCTTATAAGGCCTATCTTACAACGATCGATGAGTACCGAATTTTGCTTCCGAACGGATTTATCAGCGATATTTATCATTTTCATGCAAAGAACCCAAACGGTAAACTCTTCATTTATCACTCCGGACACACAGGCGAAGGTGGGGGATTTGATGATGAAGATTATGCGTCTAATAACCTTAGACAATATCCAGGATTAGTCGTCCGAGCGCTCCTTTCTCAAGGGTACGACGTCCTTGGAATTTCAATGCCTCTGAATGATAAGAAACCCAACCCCTATTTCTTTATTCCACAGCTTGATTCATCATTCAAATTTGTATTACATGATCAAATGTTTCAGTATCTGAAGAATCCGTACATATATTTTCTCGAACCAATTGTAGTCGCTTTAAATTACGTAGAGGACCACTATAGCTACAGCGAAATAGATATGACCGGCCTTTCGGGAGGTGGATGGACAACAACTGTATATTCTGCTCTTGATCCACGAATTACGAAAAGTTATCCCGTGGCTGGGAGCGTACCATTGTTTGCCCGCATCGGCTATGAAGGCCTCGGTGATGCAGAACAGGGATACGGTTACACCGGCCTTTATGCTATTGCAAATTATTCCGAACTCTACGTGATGGGTGCATATGGATCGGGCCGAGTCCAGACTCAAATACTAAATCGTTTTGACAATTCGGTCTTCTGGGGCCAACGTCAGGCGTCATGGGTAGATACTGTTAAAGCAACAATCAATTTACTTGGATCCGGGCGGTATGACTTCTATTCTGATGAAGAAAACTATACACACCGGATTTCTCCGTGGGCCGTGTCTGTTATCTTTGGATCAATGCAGGATTCAATTCCGACGATGCCGGGGCTTTTTATGCCCGCAAATGACAGCCTCGTCAGTACTCGCAACATTAATCTCGACTGGTTCCAGTCTATTAGAGGGGATTCATATACCTTGCAAATCAGTAAGGATAGCACATTCCAACGGATTCTGATTACTGATTCAGCTATTACTCCGACATTAACATCGAAGATCATTCCGACATTACTTCCGTTGACGCACTATTTCTGGAGAGTAAAAGCGAGAAATTCCCGTGGTGAAAGCCCGTGGTCCCCAAGTTATTCTTTTACAACGATGTCTGATTATCAGAGTCACGATCCCATTATTTCCACGCCAGTTTTCACAGCGCATGAAGACACGTTGTATCAATACCAAGTAATTGCCCAAGATCCGGATACTTCGGTTGGCATTGTGTTAAGTTATGCTTTGACGCAAAAACCAAGTTGGCTGAGTATTTCTGCAAGCGGTTTAATATCAGGCATACCGCGTGGCGCCAATGTTGGTGATTCAACAGTGACGATTCAGGTAACGGACGGATACGGCGGAATAATCACCCAATCCTATAATCTGAATGTCGTCCATACAAATCATGCGCCGGTATTTATTTCTCAGATAGATAGCATAGCAAATGAAGATTCGCTGTATATGTATACAGCGCATGCAACAGATCAAGACAGCGCATTGTTTGGGGATAGAGTTCATTATAGACTTTCTATCAAACCGGGTTGGTTGATAATTGATAGTGTCACAGGGATACTCTCCGGACTTCCTTCCGGAATGAATGCACGTGATACGATAGTAGCAATACGGGCATGTGATAACAAGGGGGGGATAATGACGCAGCAGTTCACTTTGCACGTGGCGCATGTCAATCATCCACCGCGCATTCTTTCTCAGAGTATAACAAGCGGCCATGAAGATTCGCTATATCAATACCGTGTATGTGCGACAGATCCGGATAGTGCACTCTACGGCGATAGAATCAATTATACATTGGTCATCCATCCGTTTTGGATGACGATTGACAGTGTGAAGGGGATTGTTACCGGTACGCCGCACGCAATGAGCGTGGGAGATACCGTTGTGACTGTACAAGTAAGCGATGGGAAAGGCGGCATCGCGATACAGAGTTATCCGCTGACAATAACGCATACGAACCACTCCCCCATCTTCATGCAGCTGCCGGACACTGTTGCAAAAGAAGACACTCTTTATCAGTCAAAAGTATGGGCCACAGACCAAGATAGTGCATTGTTTGGAGACAGAGTTCATTATAAGCTTTTGAACAAGCCGGGCTGGATCACCATTGACAGTCTCGCCGGAAAACTTAGCGGCACGCCGATCGGCGCAAGCGCTTTAGATACGACGTTGAACGTTCAAGCGTACGATGGGAAGGGGGGAGTCGTTTCAAAACAGACGGTCCTCCATGTTATAAGAGTAAATCATCCCCCGGTCATTTTTTCCACAGCATTGGCGACAGTGTTTGAAGATTCAACCTACAAATATAGAGCAGGTGCAGCTGATCAAGATACCGTTGTGGGAGATAGCATTTCATATGTTGTCATTGCCCATCCTTCATGGCTGATATTTAATCCTGCAACGCATTGCTTTAGCGGTACGCCACGAGGTGTGAATGTTGGTGATACTCTATTCTCATTTAGGGTCATGGATAAGTCGGGTGCGACAGCGAATCAAATTGATACTCTCCATGTGATCCATACGAATCATGTGCCGCAATTTGCCGGCGTAGTAATTGATACGATTGTCGTAGAAGATCAAAGCTATAAGGATACTGTTTGGGCAATTGATCGAGATAGCGCAATTTTTGGGGACAGGGTCCATTACCGGCTTCTCAAACCGGCATGGCTGACCATAGATAGCTCAACGGGAATTTTCGGCGGCACACCACATGTGCAGAATGTTTTTGACACGGTAGCAGTGCTTCAAGCCTATGACAATCATGGAGGCATATCGCAGCAACAATATGCTCTGCACATCACTCAAGTAAATCATCCGCCCACATTGGCATCTTCGCCGGTGTTTACTGCGCATGAAGATACGTTGTATCAATATCAGGTTGTCGCCCACGATCCCGATACGT
>CAZXQG010000059.1:0-18668 GCA_964642725.1 uncultured Chitinophagaceae bacterium | reverse complement strand
TTTCACTTATTAATCATTTCACTCAGCTCTTTCGACCGCTTCGTTGCCGTTGCAACGGCGTTGATGAGCATCGAACGAAGTCCGTGAGACTCAAGCTCGTGCACTGCATTGATCGCTGTTCCGCCCGGCGTCGTTACCTGGTCGCGCAAAATCGCAGGATGGAGGTTCGATTCTTTGACGAGCTTGGCTGAGCCGAGCACTGTTTGAACGGCAAGTTTCGTCGCAACGTCGCGCGGCAATCCCATTTTTACCCCGCCGTCGATAAGCGCTTCAATAACCATATAAATATACGCGGGGCCGCTGCCGCTAAGGCCGGTCACCGCATCGAGCTGCGATTCTTCGACAACGACAACCTCGCCGACCGCCTCAAAAATGGATATCGCGATGCGCTGCTGCTCTTCGGTTACAAAGCGCCCGAAGGAGACTGCGGTGGCGCCTTCGTCAACCGTGGAAGCGATGTTCGGCATTGCACGGACAATCGGATTGTTTTTCCCGGTTCGCTGGAGAATTGAATCGATCGTCACGCCGGCAGCGATGGAAATCAGCATCTGGTCTTCGCGCAATACCGACTTTATTTCATCGAGAACTTTGCCAATCGTGTATGGCTTCACACAGAGCATCACGATGTTGGCAAATTGCGCTGCATGCACGTTATCCAGCGTATGATTAATTTTCCATTTCGACCCGAGCTTTTCGAGCTTTGCGGAGTGAGTCCCGCTCGCGATAATTTTATCGTGAGGAGCGAGCTTTGCGTTCAAGATTCCCCGCAACAGCGACGTTCCCATGTTCCCGGCTCCGATGATCGCGATGGCGCGATTGAGGCTTATTTTCTCTCCTCGGGTTGACGCTTCTTCATTGGCAACAAATGTGTGCTCTTTTTTCTGTTCCACGTTATCGCTCCTTTAGCATTCCTGATTGCCGCGCATACGAAAAAATTCCGCCGGCGCGAAGTATTCCTTCGATATCCCCGAGGGGGTTCAGTTGATAGACGACCTGCCGGCTGGAGTTCGTTAATACCCCTTTTGACGTGTCGAGGACCAATTCGTCGCCCGTTTTAATTTCCTGGTAGAGATGTTTGTTCGTTTCAAACGGTGCGACAAAACCGCCGTCGATGGAGTTTCTGTAAAAAATGCGTGCATACGATTCGGCCACGACTGCCTCGATGCCCGCAATGTCAAGGGCAACCGGTGCATGTTCCCGCGACGAGCCGCAACCAAAATTCTTTCCGGCAACAATGATTTTGTAATCGGACTGCCACTTCCCCTCTTTAATGAATGGGATGTTTCCTGAAGGCAAGCCGGAGGCCTCCAGCGGCACTCCTGACAACGCAAACTTGCCATAATTCTTTTTTTCTTCGGGATCGTCCAGCTTGTAGACCAGATGAACGGCCGGAATAATTTGGTCTGTATCAATATCATTCCCCAGGACAAATGCTTTTCCAGTGATGGTGTTTTTCATAGGTTATATGATGATTGTTTATTTTTTTTATGGTTGTTCGGCCACCAAGGCACGAAGACACAAGATCATTTAAAGAATCATTCGTTTAATTCCTTTTCTAATTAACGGAACGTTAAAATTAATGATAAAACCTAAACGTTTTCCTGTCAATTTTAATTCACTAAGAAGTTGTGCCTCCCATATGCTGCATCAACAACTCCCATCGCAATTTGCTTTTCACGATCTGAAAGAGGTTCATATTTCATTATTCCCGCTGCCTTTTAGTGCCTTGGTGACTTTGTGGCTAAATGATTAATCCTTTCCTAAAACAATTGATTGCATGATCATCCACCATGCCGACCGCCTGCATGAATGCATAACAGATGGTCGAGCCGACAAAACTAAAACCGCGTCTCTTTAAATCTTTACTCATTGCATCCGACTCCGCTGTTTTTGGTGGAATCTCCTTATGGATTTTAGGCTTATTGTGCTTTGTTTTTCCGTCGACAAACTTCCACACATAAGCATCGAAGCTGCCGAACTCTTTTTGAATATCCAAAAATGCTTTTGCATTGCCGATTGTAGCGGCGATCTTAAGCTTGTTTCGAACAATTCCTGCATCGCCGAGAAGGGATTTAATTTTCCTTCGATCATACCCTGCGATTTTCTTTACATCAAAATTGTCGAATGCTTTTCTATAGTTTTCGCGCTTCCTCAAGATCGTTATCCAGCTCAATCCGGCTTGAGCTCCCTCAAGGATGAGCATTTCAAACAGCCTCCTGTCGTCGTGAACGGGCACGCCCCATTCTTTGTCGTGGTATTCAATATAGAGAGGGTCCGTCCCGCTCCAAACGCATCGTTCTTTCATCTTCGTTTCTTCTTTTCAACGATCGCATCGGCTTCAATCTCTACCAGCATTTCCGGTGAAATAAGTCGCCGCACTTCAACCATGCTGGTTGCCGGGCGGATATTCTTGAAGAATTTTCCATGCGCTTTCCCGATTTTTTCCCAGTCTCCTATATTGACGACAAACATCCGTGTACGCACAACATCGTTCAAAGTCGCCCCCGCTTTCTTCAACGCTGATTCGATGTTCTTGATCGTTTGGACAGCTTGAGCGTACGGATCTCCGGGGCCGACAATTTTTCCCGCGGCATCTGTTGCGGTAGTTCCAGATACAAAGACTTTATTTCCACTCCGAACTGCCCGCGAGTATCCGATAATCGGTTCCCATGGTGTTCCGCTGGAAATATTTTTTCTCTCCATGCCTACTCTTCCAGTTTTGGGTGTTTGAGGTGAAAGTCTGTCGCATCCTGGTACTTCTTTGCTACGGCAAGAAGAGTTGCTTCATCAAACAATTTTCCGAGGAAGGTGATGCTCGTCGGTGTTCCTTCCTTCGAGAATCCGTTCGGGACAACGACGCACGGGTTTCCGGTAAGATTCGTGAGAAGTGAATTATCTCCGTCAAACGGCGGCGCGACGATAACGTCCACCTTGTTCATTAATTTTGCCATTTCTTGAATTGCCAGATACCGGACTCGGTTCGCCTGAATGTATTCAACGGCGGGAATAAATCGCGCCGTTCTAAAGATGTTCGGCCACGCATATTTAGCCTGCCGCACTAGCAAACTGTCTTTGCCGCTTCGCGTCAGATCGTCAAAAGAGGCGCCCGCTTCAGCGGTCAGAATAATTGAAAGGTCGTTGACAGGCAATGCCGGGAGGGTCACCGGAATAAGTTTCGCTCCTAACCTCCGCAGCACTGCGAACGATGAATCGTTGTTCTCCCGGTTTGTCTTCACGCTGTCGAAATCGTTTTTCAAATATCCGATCTTCAGCCCGCTCAACGAAATTCTCGGATTATAGTTGAAAGGCAAGTCGTACAGCGTCTGGTCTTTTCCATCGGGCCCGTAGACGGCGTTGAACACCAACGCACAATCTTCTACCGTCCTGCAAATCGGCCCGATCTTGTCCATAGACCAGGCGAGCGCCATCGCTCCCGTTCTGCTGACACGTCCGTACGTCGGACGCAACCCAGTTGTTCCACAAACCGTAGACGGGGAAACAATCGATCCCCACGTTTCTGTCCCGATAGCGAAAGCAACAAGACCTGCTGACGTCGCAGAAGCCGAACCGGCAGAAGATCCGCTCGATCCTTCTTTATAGTTCCACGGGTTCCGGGTCATTCCGCCGTACCAGACGTCGTCCATCGCAAGTTCGCCCATCGAAAGCTTCGCAAGCAAAACAGCTCCCGCCATTTCCAACTTCTTCACGACAGTTGCATCCTCGTCGATCATCTGGTCCTTAAACGGAGGCGCTCCCCATGTTGTTTTGTACACTTTCGTTGAGAGCAAGTCCTTGATGCCGCACGGAATTCCATGAAGCGGTCCGCGGTATTTTCCTGCTGCAATTTCGGCATCCGCCTGTTTTGCCTGCTTCATCGCCAGGTCTTCTGTGAGCGTAATGACGCAAAGAAGCTTGGGGCCGTACTTTTTTAAGCGGTTCAGGTACATCGTTGTCAGTTGCACCGATGTCACTTTCCTAGTCTTGATCAACTCGGCGAGCTGGCCAACGGAATAAAAAGCGAGGTCTTCAAGATTCGCCGGCACAACTACGCTTCCTGCAGGACTTGCTACAAATCGTTTTCGCACGGATTCAAATTTCATTCCAACGGGAATTGGATTCAACGTAATCGCAGGGGGAACGCTGTTGGCGAGTTCAACCTTTCTGATATTTTGATAGCTCGCCAACTGGTCTTTCAGTCCGTCGAGCATCGAATCGCGTTTCGCATCGGTGAAATTCAGGCCGAACAACTTCTCCGCGCTTGCAACAACGTCGCGTGTTACGGGCGATGAAATATGCTCTTCGACGAATGCCCCAAGTAGGAAAAATAGACAACATGCGAACCCGACCGTCAGAAAATATTTAGTGCGCAGATTCATATATCCATCCTTTGAGAGTTAGAGGTGGCGAACCATCAAAAAAAACTTTACAACCGCATGAATCTTTTCCCAACTCTTAATTCCTAATTCATAATTCTTAATTATCTTTTGTATTTTCCCATCAGCCGTCCTTCTCCAAGAACATGCCCTTCCATCGCTTTCAATAATTGCGATTTCGTCGCGCCGGATTCCAATGAAAGGTCGATGCCGAGTGCGTAGAGTTTGAAAAAATACCGGTGTGTTCCGCCCGGCGGGCACGGGCCGTCGTAGCCGAGTTTCCGTGAGTCGTTCATGCCTTGCCGCGCACCATTCTTTAGCGTCGACCGCGGCGGGATGTTCTCCGGAAGTCCGTTCACATCGGAAGGAATATTGAAAAGCACCCAGTGCACCCATGTCCCGTGGGGCGCGTCCGGGTCGTCCGCAATAAGTGCGAGGCTTTTGGTTCCTTTTGGAATACCCGACCATTCAAGCGGCGGGGATACGTTTTCACCGTCGCAGGTGTATTTTTTTGGAATTATTTCTCCTTCCTTAAAAGCCGTACTGCTGATAGCGATTTCCATTACAGCTTCTCCTTTCGCCGGTGATGCATCGCGGTTAAGATTCTGTCCCGGGAAAAAAAGACTGAAAGCGAAACAGAGACTAACCGTGTCGATAGTAATATCTCTTTTTCGATTTCTCACGGCATAATATCCCTCACTTTGAACGAAGAATCAACAACCTCGAATGAACGTTGACGTACGATTGTTTAGCCCGTGTTCCTCAGCCCTGCTGCGATCCCGTTAATACTCAGGAAAATCGCTTGTTCGAGGTCGCTTCGGTCCGATTCCGAAATGTTCTTTGCGTGCAGCCGCCGGAGAAGTTCAACTTGAATGTAGCTTAACGGATCGACGTAAGGGTTCCGCAACTGGATTGACCGCTGCAGCATTTCGTTGTTCTCGAGAATTTCCTTCTGGCCGGTGATGAGCCGGATCATCTCTTGTGTTTGTTCGAATTGCGACTTCAGGTTTGCATAGATTTTTTCGCCCAATTCCTTCGGCTCGACGAGCGACGCGTATTCTTTGGAAATCGTAAAATCCCCTTTCGCAAGAATCATCTGCATATTATCAATCAGCGAGCGGAATGTTTGCCAGCGCCGGTACATCTGCCGCAGCAATTTCAGTCTTTTCGAATCGAGCGTGGATGATTCGGCGAACAGGAATTTTTTCAAGCCCTCTCCAGCCCCAAGCCATCCCGGCAAGACATGCCGGCTCTGCATCCAGCCGAACGTCCATGGAATTGCACGCAGGTCTTCAATGCGTTCAGTCTCGATCCGTTTTGCCGGCCGTGATCCGATCTGCAATTTTGTAATCTCATCAATCGGGGTTGCCCGGGCAAAATACTTAACAAATTCTTTTTCTCCGTACACCGTGCAGCGGTATGCAGTATGACTCTGCCCGGCGATTTCGTCCATCGCTTCAAACCAACGGGTGCGGTTCCTATCGAATTCGGGGTCGAGCCGAGCACCCGGAATATTTCCCATCAGCATCGCGGACGTTGTAAGTTCCAGCGACCGTTGTGCGATCGCTGGATGCGCATATTTCAGGGAAATAACTTCTCCCTGTTCGGTGATTTTTATTTTCGCATTGAGTGAGTGGGCGGGCTGAGAGAGAATTGCTTCGTACTCCGGTCCGCCTCCCCGTCCAACCGTTCCGCCTCTTCCGTGAAAGAACATCCAATCGACGTCGGCGAGCTGTGAAACCTTTGTCAGTTGCCGCTGTGCTTTATACAGCGACCAATGCGAACTGACAATCCCTCCTTCTTTGGTGCTGTCGGAATAGCCGATCATAATTTCCTGGCGTCGTCCTCTGCCTTCGAGATGGCGGCTATAGGCGCCGTTGTGGTAGAGGCGTTCCATTGTCTCCGGCGCTGCATCGAGGTCCTTTGTGGTCTCGAACAACGGAACAATATCAATGGAGCTTGCCGTTTCCTGAGAACCGGTCGAGAATAAGCCCGTGCATTTCATCAAGTACAGCACCTCCAGCACATCGGCTGCGGACTCCGTCATGCTGATAACGTATGACCGGACTGCATGTTCATCAATTTCTGTCTGCGCTCGTTTTATTTTCCGGAAGACTGCAAGCGTTTCCAGGCTCATCGGAGAAAGTTTCGACTCATCAAACGAGGGGACTCCCTCTTTCAATATTTCCTCGGTCAGCCGGTGCTCGCGCATTTCACTGTTCAGCGTTGAGTATTGGACACCACGCTGTGATAATAGTTCCGAAATTGTATCGGCGTGAACGGTACGGTGCTGCCGGATATCGAGCGTTGCAAGATGAAAGCCAAACGTTTCGACATTGCGGATAAGATCCTTCAGCAAGCCGTCTGCCTGCAGTTCTCCCTTGTGGGCGCGCAGGCTGCGGTCAAGAATATGCAAATCGCTCAGAAGCTCGGACGACGAATGGTACATCAGTTCCGCATTTGATGCGTCGTCCTCCGTATAATGAATCCTGAACTGCAGCCGCCGGTACATATATGCCAGCTTTACCCTGTACACTTCGTCGTCGTTGCGCACTTGAGCCGGCTTTCCCAGCATCGCCGTATCGTGACGAATCGATTGAAGCAGTTCATCGCTTCTGCCGACAACCTTTGCAGATTCACTGTATTCGACAAAAAGTTCATCGACAGCGTGAAGATGCAAATCGAGGATTGTCTTTGATTGGCGCTGCAGTGTCTTCCATGTTGCATCCGCGGAAACAAAGGGGTTCCCGTCTCGATCCCCGCCGATCCACGAACCGAACCTGATGAAGGAAGGGATTGACGACTTCCATTCGGGATACACCATTGCTGCCGAACGCTCCAGATCGCGGTAAAACTTCGGAATCGCTTCGTAGAGCACGTTGCGGAAATAATACACTCCGTTGTATACCTCATCAAGAACGGAAATATTGTACGAGCGCGTTTCTTCCGTTTGCCAGAGGCTCGTAATATGCCGTTTGATTTCCAGTTCTAACGCTGAACGCTCCGTTGCCGTCGAGTTGCTGCGGTCAAATTCCTCCAGAAGCTTCCATATCCGTGAATGCTTTTCGAGGATCGTCCTCCGGGTAGCTTCTGTCGGATGAGCGGTAAAAACGGGAATAATTGCCAGGCGAGAAAAAAGGCCGGCGATCTCTTTTTCTGAGACACCGAGTTTCTTCAACTTCTCCAATGTGTGCTGCGGCGAACCCGGATATCCGCCGCCGGGGTGTTTCAGCAAATAACTTCGATGCCGCTGAATACGGTAATGTTGTTCGGCCGTATTCGTCAGCTGAAAGTATGCGGCAAACGCTCTGACTATTTTTGCCATATCGGATGGATCCATCGCTTGAATTAGCCGCTTCAATGTAAGTTGATGCGATGAATCGAAACGCCGGCGGAGTTCCTTTGACGTCTGCCTGATTTGTTCTTCTAGTTCGAACAGCCGACGGCCTTCCTGCTCCTCAATAACTTGACCGAGCAGACCACCCAACAGTCGAATGTTCTTTCGAAGGGGTTCATCCTGTTTTGTCGATGTCCGGCGGGGCATGCTTCCTTCAGATGAAAAAGAATTTCACAGAGTGACACGGAGAAGTCACAGAGTTACACAGGGATTACAATATGTATCTTCGTAAACCGTTTTTTTAAAGAGTAATATTAAAGTTTATGAGCAAGCCAAGTTTTTTTTCGAGCGACTTTCATGTAGGTAAGAATCTGGGCTTCATGAACCGGAAGAAGGGCATCGACTGCCTTCAATTCCACAATAATTAGATTCTCCACCAGAAGATCGATTCGATAGCCGTACTCAAGTCTGACCTGCTTATATAATATCGGAACCGGTTCGTGCCTCCTGACCGACAAACCGCTTTTTACAAGTTCATAATTTAAGCACTCTTCGTATGCAGATTGCAAAAGACCAGGGCCCAGATGCCTATGCACTTCTATTGCTGCGGCAATGATCCTCCCCGAAAGCACATTGAGCTGTTCCATTTCACCTTTCCCCATTTCATATCTTCTCTATTGCTCTGAGTAACTTTGTGAACCTCCGTGTCACTCCGTGTAAATTCTCTTTTAATTACCAATGAAAAACAAAACTCAGGCGCACTTCAACCTGAGTTGTAATAATTTCGGCATCCCGCTGTGTCAGGCATTCCATCTGCAATAAGGCGGCCTTTCACAGACCTCAGTTGAAGAATTGCTTCGGGTTCGTGATGACGCCGGTCAGCGCAGAGGCGGCTACGGTGTACGGCGAAGCCAAATAGACCTGCGATTTTTTCGAGCCCATTCTCCCCGGAAAATTTCTATTCGTAGACGAGATACACACTTCAACGCCGTTCAGCCTGCCAAATGTGTCGGACGGACCGCCGAGGCACGCTGCACACGAGGCGTCGCCGATTCTGCACCCGGCTTCTTCAAGAACCTGCCACACGGTCTTATCTTTAACTTTTGTCGCCTTCATCAGGCGCGCAACTTCGGTTGTTGCCGGAACAACGAATGTGTCTATTTTCACTTTTTCGCCGTACATCGTTTGGGCCGCAGCGATAAAATCAGTAATTTTCCCTCCCGTGCATGAACCAATGTACGCTCGGTCGAGCTTCGTGCCGGCGACCTCGCTCACTTTAGCCTTATTATCCGGGGAGTGCGGTTTTGCGACGAGCGGCTCTATCTCGTTTACCTTAAATCGATGGACGCTGTGATACTTTGCGCCGGCGTCATTGTAAAAGCTTTCAAATTTAACGCTCGTGCGTGCGCTAACAAAATCCGTTGTCGTCTTGTCTGGAGCACAGACACCGTTTTTCCCTCCTGCTTCGATCACCATATTGCACAGCGTCATCCGTGCTTCCATATCCATGCGGTCGACGGTATCACCGCCAAAATCCATTGCGCGGTATGTAGCACCGTCAACGCCAATTTTTCCGATGACGGCAAGAATAAGGTCCTTCGCCATCAGGTACGGCGGAAGATCTCCTTCAAAGACAAACTTCATCGTCTCCGGAACCTTCACCCATAATTTTCCTGTGCCGAGAATGAACGCTGCATCGGTATTGCCGATGCCGGTTGCGAATTCACCGAAGGCTCCGGCCGTGCACGTATGTGAATCCGTTCCAAAAAGAACCTCCCCCGGTCGAGTGAATCCTTCTTCCGGCATCGCGATGTGGCAAACACCTTTATAGCGCGGGGTATGAACGTCGAAGAAGTGCGGGAGATTCTGTTCCTTTACAAAATCGCGGAGGATGTCGACGTTTCGATGAGCGTGGGTATCGGCGGTGAAAATGTAATGATCGGGAATTACGACAACTTTCTCCCGGTCCCATACTTTCGCGTTGGCGCCGAACTCGCGCTTGAAAATTCCGAATGTCCCCGGCCCGCAAACGTCGTGGGTCATCAGTATGTCAACATCAACCCAGACGTTGTCCCCGGGCTTTGCTTCTTTTTTTCCCGAGCGCCGCGCTAATATTTTTTCCGTTATTGTCATGCCCATATTTTTCAATGATCAATGAACAATCATCAATTATCAACTGTGATTATTGTTCAACGATCCTTTCTTCGATTGTTTATTGTTCATTGTTGATTGATAATTGTTCATTGTTACACTGATGCAGATTCCGTTTTCAGCTCCTCGTTTTGCTGACGTCGGAGGCGCGCAGTCGCCGCATGATTGATCGCATTAAGATACGCCTTCACGCTTCCAGTGATAACATCGGTGCTTGCAGACCGGCCGTTGAAGACAAAACCGTCTATCGCTATTTTCACAAAGACTTCTCCGATCGCGTCGTGTCCCCATGACACCGATTTGATCGAATAATCGAGCAGCTGGCCGCTGATACCGGTGATACGCTCGATCGCACGATATGCTGCATCTACCGGGCCATCTCCCGTGGCCGAATCCTGCAGTATCTCGTTGTTCCTCTTTAATCCTACCATCGCGGTCGGCACGACGTTCAGCCCGCTCGTGACCTGAAGGTTTTCAAGAGCATAAAGAGATTTTAACGACGAGATTTCATCCTGCAAAATAGCGACCAGATCGTCGTCAAATATTTCCTTTTTCTCGTCGGCAATTTTTGTGAAAAGTTTATACACGGCATCCAGTTCCTCTTGCGTCAATTCGTAGCCGAGTTCACTGTACCGCTGCTTCAATCCATGGCGGCCGGAATGTTTGCCGAGAATGAGTGTGCTGTGTTTGATTCCAACAGTCTGTGGAGTCATGATTTCATAGGTGAGCGGATTTTTCAGCATTCCGTCCTGATGAATCCCGGCTTCGTGTGCAAACGCATTCTCGCCGACGATCGCCTTGTTACGCTGAATATGCATGCCGGTCAGCGTTGTGAGCAGGCGGCTCGATTTAAAGATTTCTTCGGTGTTGATATTGGTTTCAACGCCCATTGTTTCATGCCGCGTGCGAATTGCCATCGCAATTTCTTCAAGCGAGGCGTTGCCGGCCCGTTCACCGATTCCATTGATGGTGCATTCCACCTGCCGTGCGCCGTTGAGAACGCCTGAAAGCGAGTTGGCAACTGCAAGCCCGAGGTCGTCATGGCAATGGACGCTGACGATCGCCTTTCCGATGTTCGGCACACGATCTATAATGGTGCGGATGATTTTTCCATATTCATCGGGGATTGAATAGCCGACCGTATCGGGAATATTTACAACCGTCGCCCCTTCGGCAATGACGGCTTCAAGTACCTGGCAGATATAGTCGATATCGCTGCGGGAACCATCCTCGCATGAGAATTCCACGTCTGCACACAACGATTTTGCACGGCGAACAGATTTCACTGCATCGTCAAGAACCTGTTCGCGGTTTTTCTTCAATTTATATTTGAGGTGAATATCTGATGTAGCAAGAAAGACGTGGATGCGCGGCTTTGCCGCCTGCTGCAGAGCTTTCCATGCAATGTCGATGTCGGCAATCGTCGCTCTGCTCAACGCTGCGATGGAACAGCCGCGCACTTGCTTTGCAATTTCCTGTACCGATTCGAAGTCTCCTTCGGATGCAACCGGGAAACCTGCTTCGATAACATCTACCTGCAGCCGTTCCAACTGCCGCGCCATACGGATCTTCTCTTCAAAATTCATGCTGCAACCGGGAGACTGTTCGCCGTCGCGCAATGTGGTGTCGAATATGTAGACTCTGTTGTTCATAGTATCCTCTTGGTGTTGAATCGCGATTATCATGATAGTAAATAGAGAACACTGAAAACATTTTTTTCTGATTACTGTTCACTATTTACTTTTTACTGAGTTCTACAAGTGTTTTCCTTCCAGCGGTAAATACTTCTTCACTTCCTCCATCAATTTCTCGAATTGTTTCGGCATTAATGATTGCGCACCATCGGAGTATGCTTCCTCCGGGTTTGGATGAACTTCGATGATAAGCCCGTCTGCACCTACGGCAACCGCAGCTTTCGAAAGCGGCGTGATCAGGCTCCTCACTCCCGTTCCATGGCTCGGATCGACAATGACAGGAAGATGGCTCAACTCTTTCAGGGCCGGAACGGCGGAGAGGTCGCACGTGTTTCGCGTATAGTCTTCGAACGTGCGAATGCCCCGTTCGCACAAGACGACGTTGTAGTTCCCCTGGGACATGATGTACTCCGCCGACATCAACAATTCTTTTACCGTGTTCGACATTCCCCGCTTCAATAAGACAGGTTTTTTAATTTTCCCCACTTCCTTGAGAAGAGCAAAATTCTGCATGTTGCGCGCGCCGATCTGAAGCATATCGGCATACTCGGCAACGAGCGCTACGTCCGTCGGCGTGATGACTTCTGTGACAAACGGCATCCCGGTTTTTTCGCGCGCTTCAGCAAGAAGTTTTAGGCCTTCTTCTTCGAGGCCCTGAAAGCTGTACGGCGACGTTCGCGGCTTGAACGCCCCACCGCGAAGTACCTGGGCTCCCGCCTTTTTCACAATTTCAGCACTTTTTAGAATTTGTTCGCGAGTTTCAACTGAACACGGACCTGCCATTACGACAAATTGCGACCCGCCAATCGAATATTTGCCGACCTTGACGACCGTTTTCTCTTTGCGCATTTCCTTGCTGGCAAGTTTGAACGGCTTGAGGATCGGCATAACACTTTCTACGCCGGGGGCGACTTCGAGGGATTGTAATTGCGTTTTGCTCCTCTCGTCGCCGACACATCCGATCACTGTCCGTTCAGTTCCGACAATTGGGTGGGGTTGAAAGCCGTACTCTTTTATTTTTTCAATGACGTGGTTGAATTCGGCCTTTGTTGCACCGGGTTTCATGACAATAATCATACTGCTCTTCGTTTCTTATGGTGGATTTGAAATAATGACTTCGACGTGCTTCCCAAATGTTACTTCTCACTCTTGAGTAGATGATAACTCAAACTGTCGACAAGCGCTTTCCAGCTTGCTTCGATAACATCGGGTGAAACGCCGACTGTATTCCACGACGCGCTCCCGTTTTGTGTTTCGATCAGCACGCGAACCTTTGCCGCGGTGGCGCTTCTACTGTCAAGCACCCGCACCTTGTAATCCGTCAATTTGATCTGTGATAATTGCGGGTAGAATCGCTCGAGTGCTTTCCGCAGGGCGCGGTCGAGCGCGTTCACCGGCCCGATTCCTTCCGCGGCGGCGAGTTCGGATTGATCTCCTACTCTCACTTTGATGATTGCTTCCGAATGCGGCTGTGCTTCGTACGATTCCTTGTGAATAATTACTTTAAATCCTTCCAGTTCAAAAAATTCCTTGAACTCTTTAGTTCTTTTCTTTACAAGCAATTCAAACGACCCTTCGGCATCTTCATACTGGTAGCCGTAATGCTCCATTTCTTTGAGGTCGTCAACAATATGTTGAACTGTCGGCGATTTATCGTCGATATTAATACCGAGTTCTTTTGCCTTGTACAGAATGTTACTCCGGCCTGACAAATCCGATATAAGCACTCGGCGAACGTTGCCGACATTTTCCGGGCTGGTGTGTTCGTAGGTCGCGGGAGCCTTCATCACTGCGCTCACATGAACGCCCCCTTTATGTGCAAATGCGCTTTCACCGACATACGCCAGATTTTTCCTGTGCGTCAGGTTTGCCAGTTCGCTGACATAATGCGAAAGTTCGGTGAGAGACTTCAGGTTTTCATTGTCAACGCAGCAATAGTTCAACTTCAACTGAAGATCGGGGATAATAGAACAGAGGTTCGCGTTGCCGCAGCGCTCGCCATAACCGTTAATTGTACCCTGAACATGGACGCATCCATTTTGAATTGCTGCGAGGGCGTTTGCTACTGCAACTTCCGAGTCGTTATGCGTGTGAATGCCGAGGGGAACAACTGCCTGATGCTTCACCTCGCGCACAATATTTGCAATTTCGTCCGGCATCGTTCCGCCGTTCGTGTCGCACAGAACAATGACATCGGCACCGGCCCGTTCGGCGGCGTGCAATGTCTCGAGAGCGTATGCTTTATCCGCTTTATATCCGTCGAAAAAATGCTCGGCGTCGTAAACAACTTCTTTGCCGTTCTTTTTAAGATAGCGCACAGAGTCTTCGATGATCTCAAGATTTTCTTCTTCGGATATCTGCAAAGCGGCCTTCACATGCAACAGCCATGTTTTACCGAAGATTGTCACGACGGGCGTTTGTGCGTCGAGGAGCGCTTTGATGTTGGCGTCATCCTGCACCGGATTTTTTGCCCGGCGTGTACTGCCAAACGCAGCAAGTTTTGCGTGCGTGAAATGAACGCTTTTAGCCAGCTCGAAGAATTCCATGTCTTTCGGGTTAGAGCCTGGCCACCCTCCTTCGATGTAATCAATGCCGAATGCGTCGAGCCGCTTGGCGACCTTCACCTTATCGTCGGCGGAAAAGGCGACTTCCTCGCCCTGTGTTCCGTCGCGAAGCGTTGTATCGTATGTGAATATTTTTTCCTTCATAATAAACTCTGTCGGTAAAATTAAGAATTAAAAATTAATAGTTAATAATTGTAAGAACCTAAAGATCATCTATCACAATTTTTAATTCTTAATTTTAATTATTAGAACCTATCTCAAAAATGGTCTTGCGTTGGCCCTTCGACGCGTCTCCCTTTGGGAAGTAAGCGAACGGAGTGAGCGCATCGAAGGATCAAGTGACATGTTTTTGAGATAGGTTCTAATTGTCTTATCACTTTTTCCAATTCTCGGGTCTCAAACTCCGCACAGCCGCTCCCGCCTTCCACATTTCAGAATTCTTCCATTCGTCCAATTCTTTCGTCAACTTCTCGCGATAGTCGGGCGCGCCGCAGGTTTCAAGCACGCGCCGAGTTTCCACGCCTTGTTGAACATCCCGATACAGAAGTTCAAATAAAGGTGTTGTAATGGCTTCAAACTTTTTCGACCAGTCAAGGGCGCCGCGCTGAGCCGTCGTACTGCACGCGGCAAACATCCAGTCCATACCGTTAGCTCCGACGAGCGGGTACAAACTCTGTGTTGCTTCTTCCACGGTTTCGTTGAATGCCTCGCTCGGCGTGTGGCCCATCTTGCGAAGCACGTCATACTGCGCTTTCATGATGCCGGCAATTGCCCCCATCAGCACACCTCGTTCGCCGGTGAGGTCGCTGATAACTTCCCGTTCGAACGTCGTTGGAAACAAGTATCCGGAACCGATTGCAATGCCGCAGGCAATGGTGCGCTCGCGAGCGTGTCCTGTGGCGTCTTGATAGACGGCGAAGCTTGCGTTGATTCCGCTTCCGGCAAGATAGTTGGAACGAACCGTTCTTCCGGAGCCCTTCGGTGCGACGAGAACAACATCAACATCCGGCGGGGGAATAACGTTGGTCTGTTCCTTGAAAACGATCGAAAAACCGTGTGAAAAATAAAGCGCCTGACCTTTTTTCATATGCTGCTTGACGAGCGGCCATTGTTCTTTTTGCCCGGCATCCGAAAGCAAGTACTGGATGATCGTTGCTTTGTCGACGGCATCTTCAATCTTCGAAAAAAGATTTTTTCCCTCGACCCAGCCGTCTTTGACCGCATCGTCCCATCCTTTGCCCCCTTTTCGCTGGCCGACGATGACGCTGATGCCTGCATCGCGCATGTTCAACGATTGTCCGTACCCTTGCGGGCCGTATCCGAGAATTGCGACTACCTCATTTTTCAACACCTCTTTTGCTTTTGAAAGCGGGAATTCTTCTCTCGTCACCACTTCTTCTTTAACTCCGCCGAAATCTATGATTGCCATAATTCGCTGCCTTTGCCGTTAGTGTTTTTGGTCCACTGTTGCTTCTTCAGTATCTTTTGAAACATCGAGTGCTTTGTTGACTTCAGAAATTTTGCGCTGACTTGAAAACGGCGTTACCTTCCAGAACATATACGAATATTCCTGCCAGCCATTCAGTATTTCACGGGCACGCTGGCTATCGGTCAGTTCGAGGTGCCGGTAAATGACGGCCTGCAAATACCTTACATCCTTTTCGTTGTCTAACCGGCTCAAACCGACAAGCTGCTTGTTGTATCGTTCTTTGAAATTCCCGTCGGCATCGAAGACGTATGCTATTCCACCGGTCATCCCGGCGCCGAAATTCTTTCCCGTGCTGCCGAGGACAACAACGCTTCCGTTTGTCATATACTCGCATCCGTGGTCGCCGACGCCTTCAACCACTGCCAATGCACCGCTGTTGCGCACACAAAAACGTTCGCCTGCTCTCCCGCTGGCGTAGAGCGTGCCGCCGGTTGCACCATACAACACGGTATTGCCTATGATGACATCCTGTGCCGCGGTCGCTCGTCCGAAGGGCGGCATGATCATAATTTCTCCGCCGCACATTCCTTTACCGACGTAATCGTTCGCTTCGCCGACAAGGATCATGCGGATCCCGTTCACGAGAAATGCGCCAAAACTCTGTCCGGCACTTCCGTTAAACCGCAATTCAATCGTCCCATCCGGCAATCCCTTGTCGCCGTAGAGATACGCAAGTTCGCCGGCAAGCTTGGTTCCCACCGACCTGTTTGTGTTATTGATCTTATAATTTTTAACAACAGAACTTTTTTCTCTGATTGCATCCTTCACATCGAGGAGGATGGTATCATCAAGGGGCGAGTCGGATTTTTCTTTACGCGGCTCGATCCGCTGCCGCTGTTTACTCCTCGTGTCGCGGGGAGACAAAATTGCAGAAAGGTCGACGGTATTCGCCTTGGGATGATTTTCAACCTTCACCTGGCTCAGCAAATCCGTCTTCCCGATAATTTCATTGATCGAAGCAACGCCGAGCGTAGCGAGAATTTCGCGGATTTCATTAGCGACCGCAGTAAAATAATTGATCAACATTTCCGGCTTCCCGTCGAAGCGCGTTCGGAGTTGTTCATCCTGCGTTGCGATGCCGACCGGGCATGTGTTGAGATGACACTGTCGAACATACCGGCAGCCGATTGCAATAAGAGTTGCTGTTCCGAAATTGTATTCTTCCGCACCGAGCATAGCCGCGATCACGATATCGCGTCCGGTTTTCATTCCACCATCGGTCCGCAACGTGACACGGCTGCGCAATCCGTTCAGCACCAGTACTTGTTGAGCCTCCGCCACGCCAAGTTCCCAGCAGCTTCCGCAATTTTTCACAGAGCTTAGCGGCGATGCGCCGGTCCCGCCTTCGTGACCGCTGATGAGAATAACGTCGGCGTGCGCTTTAGCAACGCCGGCGGCGATCGTCCCTACTCCGGCTTCCGAGACAAGCTTCACGCAAATTTTTGCCCGCGGGTTGACCTGTTTCAAATCATAGATCAGCTGCGCAAGATCTTCTATACTATAGATATCGTGATGGGGCGGCGGGGAGATTAATTGAACACCCGGCGTCGCGCGGCGAAGACGGGCGATAATTTCAGAGACTTTATGGCCGGGCAACTGGCCTCCCTCCCCCGGCTTGGAGCCCTGTGCCATTTTGATCTCGATCTCTCTGGCGCTGACAAGATATTCTGCCGTTACTCCAAAGCGTGCAGAAGCAATTTGTTTGATCGCGCTATTCGCCGAATCTCCGTTCGGGCGGACGCGAAACCGCACAGGGTCCTCCCCGCCTTCGCCGGTATTGCTTTTGCCTCCGATACGATTCATTGCAATGGCGATCGTCTCGTGTGCCTCCGGCGATAACGAGCCGAGAGACATGGCCGCAGTCGTGAATCGTTTCATGATGTCTTCTGCCGGTTCAACATCCTTCAGGGGGATTGACGGCCTGTTCGATTTAAACGTCATCAAATCTTTGAGAGCGACCGGTTCGTGTTCGTTCAAAGCGCGGGAAAGATGATTATAATCCTCCTGGCTTCCGGATTTCCTCAGCTGCTGCATCGCCCGCAAAGCATCGGGAGACCATGCATGAATCTCACCGTTCTTTTTGAAGCGGTACATTCCCAGGTCCGTAAGTTTCGCATCCCGCTGCCCGTATGCCGTTGCGTGGCGCGTGAGCGCTTCATCAATAATTTCTTTTAACCCGATGCCGCCGATCCGCGACGGAGTATTGGTAAAATACTTATCGATAACATCTTTGCCGATGCCGATCGCTTCAAATATTTGAGCGCCGCGATAACTTCCCAGCAGGGAAATTCCCATCTTCGACATAATTTTCAAAATGCCGCTTTCGATTGCAATCTTGAAGTTCTTAAAAGCTGCATCAAGCGTCAGCAATTTGTCGGCGCGTATGTCGACAAGCCGCCGGATTGTCTCCAGGGCAAGGTACGGGTTGATCGCATTCACGCCGTATCCTATCAATGTCGCAAAATGATGGATGTCCCGCGGTTCTGCCGTTTCCGTCACGACGCTCAATCTCAACCGTTTGTTTGTTCTGATAAGATGGTTGTGAACGGCCCCGGTAGCAAGAAGCATCGGCAAAGGAACACTGTGTTCATCAACTCCGCGGTCGCTCAGAACTACAAGGTACTTCCCTTCGTCTGCAGCCCGTTCTGCCTCTGCACATAATTCTTCCAGCCTTTTTTCCGCACCGCCCAATCCGTCCGCAAGTGGAAATAATGTCGAGAGTGTAACCGACTGAAACGCTTCATCCTCAAACGAACGAAGTGCATCGAGTTCGTAATCAAACAAGAACGGGCTGTTGATCTGCACCTGTTTGGCGTGTTCCGGGGTTTCTCCAAACCAATTTCGCCGAAGCCCGAGCTTGCCGGTCAATGACATCACCAATTTCTCTCGAATGGGATCCATCGGCGGGTTTGTCACCTGTGCAAATTGTTGTGTGAAATAGGAAGAGAGCAACTTCGGCTGCCGTGAAAGAACGGCAAGCGGCGCATCGTCGCCCATCGAACCAACCGGCTCCTTCCCTTCTTCAATCATCGGCGGAAAAATGAGGCCCAGTTCTTCGTA
>CAZXQG010000058.1:0-19331 GCA_964642725.1 uncultured Chitinophagaceae bacterium | reverse complement strand
TTGATTCTCTTTCTTTTTCCAGGTAGGTCAATTCGTCGCTGAAGATTGTTGTCGTTGAATCGATTACGCGGACGTGCGAATGAAAGAACGACTTTCTTTCTTCGGTGAAATAGGTTCCTGAATCGGCCAGCAGGATAACATGAGTCGTTTCAAGGCGGACACCGTCTTCGCAAACCGCTTTTTTTGTGTTGCCGTAATAGGTTCCTCTTTTTGCTGTCAACGTTACCGTGTCCCTGAGAATCCTCACCCTGCCCATCAATTCAACTTCGTTTTTCGAGAGATGTTGAACCGCCCGGTCGCACCAGACCAGAACGTTGCCTTGCGCCAAATGAACATTGCCGGTAAGCTCGCGGAGATCTTCACCGTTCACATTCTTGCCTGCAAATACGTCCGCATGCTTCAATATAATATCATCTTTCCCTTGCCCGGGCGCATTCCCAGTCAGAAGCAAAATCATGACTAGAAACAGACCGGCACAATTCGAAATACTCTCCTTCTGGAACGCCGCCAAGAAACGGCTCTTTTCTTTGTCTTTTGTCTGCGTCATTGCTGTGAGCTATTGTTGCTTCGCCGACCCAGTGACTTTGAAGATTCTGTAGTTCTTCAAGCTTTGATCGGACTCAAACCCATGTCCCTGTAAATTTTCTTTTGGGGATGTGATTTTGACGAATTCATCTGAATGGATGAGTTGGCGCCGGTTATCCCAAAAAAGTTTTTCCGTTTCAACAACAACTCCGCTGTCCGACACGACAACGACGTTCCCGATCGCTTCAAGATTATTTGTGCTCTCGTCGACTTTGCCCGTTCGCGAGGTGAGAACCGATGAGTGCACTCCATGCTCGTCAAAAAAATCCACGTGAACACCGCTGTCGAGCATCGTCTGTTTTGATGCTTCGAAGGCTGAGATGTGTCCCGCCTTCAAAATCGCCTTAACGATTCCGGAATCAGTGAAAGTTACTGTCGTATTCCAGCTTTCTTGAGAAGGAAGCGCGGTGCCGGAAACTCCTCCGAGAACGGAAGGTTTTATTTTCTCTTCACACCCGTTGGAAAGCAGCAGAGTGCATGCAGTGAGAAAAGCGACGTGCCATTTCAACCGCGTTATCCTCGTTCCTGTGTCACCAGGCCGGCTTTCACCAGCTCATGAATATGGACCATGCCGACGGGCCGGTCCTCCCTATCCACAATAATCAATTGCGTAATTTTGAATGTCTCCATTTCTTGAAGAGCGGCGGCAGCCAGCGCCCCGAACAGGATCTTTTTGGGATTCCGCGTCATCACTTGTTCGGCGGTCACGCCGGACACATCGGTGGTTTTTTGCAGAAGACGGCGCAAATCTCCGTCGGTAATGACACCGCGGAGAATTCCTTCCGCATCCACGACACACGTAGCGCCTAATCGTTTGGTCGTCATTTCAAGAATTGTATCCCGCAGACTGGTCGTAAGCAAAACTTTCGGCACAAGCGCTCCTCCCGTCATCAATTCTTCGATCTTCAAGAGCAGGCGCTTGCCAAGATTTCCGCCGGGGTGAAACATTGCAAAATCTTCTTTGCTGAAATTCCTTTTTTCCAGCAGCGTAATCGCGAGAGCATCCCCCATCGCCAGCATCGCAGTCGTCGAGGATGTGGGCGCCAAGTCATGCGGACAGGCCTCTTCCTCCACCGAAACATCGAGAACGACGTCGGATTCTTTCGCGATAGATGAATTCATGCGGCCGAGCATCGCAATAATCGGAACCTCAATCCGCTTGAATATCGGGATGAGCTGGCTGATCTCCTGCGTCTCCCCGCTTTTGGACAGACACACCACCACGTCTTCCCTTCGCACCATCCCCAGATCGCCGTGGACGGCGTCCGACGAATGAAGAAAAATTGCCGGCGTGCCGGTGGAATTCATCGTCGCAACAATTTTGCGAGCGATAATCCCCGACTTTCCCATGCCGGTAATGACAATCCTTCCCTTTGCCTCGAAAATTATGCGGACGGCTTGTTCAAACGAAGCGTTGATTTTGTCAACGAGCGCTGCAAGCGATTGCGCTTCGATGCGAATGACTTGCTTCCCCTTTTCAATTTCAAACGATTGTGAATTCATTTTTTTAAGAGGGAAAAAACTTTGTCGATGAAAGATGTCTTTTTTGAACGGGGCAGAATAATCCTGCCGAGTTCGACTTTCTTCCTCAGTTTATTATACTGCACAAACGCGGCTCCGAGGTCCGCGTCGGAAAATGTGTCAAGGTGCTTGAAAAAATTTTCCGCAGCCAGAGCCGTTTTGGGGTCGCGGTTGTTCTTGTAGAGCATAAGCGCATTATGAAAATTCGTCACCGGAATGAGATGATTCACTCCGTCCAGAGCGTCGAATATCCATATTCTCTTGTCAACCGGGCAGACCGCCAGCGTTGCATTTCCTCCAGCTTCCCTTTTGATCGTTACCTCGCGCAGTCGTGAGCCGCATGCAGGGCATCGCTGCGCCGGCATCCACAAAGAAAAATTCCATCGCCGCCGTTCCGTAAGATAATGCGGAATTGTTTCGTCGTTCAGGTTGACGATTTCATACTCAAGCTGGCCTTCAAACAACTCCCGCAGCGTTGCGGAAATATTCATGTTTTCCGCTTCGATCACTCCGTACGCGAAGACTTGCGGCAACGGCAATTCCACATCGGGAAGAACGCTGCTTTCTGCCAGAATAAAATTTCCCGCCCCTCGCCGCCCTTCTCCGACAACCGTCCACTCCGCAATGTACTTGCGGTACTCGTTGTAGCCGGGCTTGGACTCCGGAAGAAGCCAGAGCAGTGTTTCGCGTTCAAACGGAGACAGCGGCCGTGGAAAAAGCGCCTGTTGTCCGTTGTGGGGAGAAGCGTGGCTCACGACCATCCATTTCTTTTTACGAGGGAATCGATTTCCATCGCCTGGAGCAACAGATCTTCAAGGCGCGAGAGCGGAAGCTGGCTTGCCGCATCGCTGAGGGCATGAGCAGGATCCGGATGAGTTTCGATGAACACGCCGTCGATTCCAACTGCAACACCGGCGCGCACAATCGGAAAAATATATTGGGGCTGGCCGCCGCTCTTTCCGTTGTCGCCGCTCGGAAGCTGTACGGAATGTGTTGCATCCAAGATTACGGGGTAACCGAACGAGCGCATCACCGTTAGACCGCGCATATCCACCACGAGATTGTGATAGCCGAACGAAGCGCCCCGTTCCGTCACAAGAATTTTTTCGTTTTTTGTCGATGCAACTTTTTCAATCGGATGTCTCATATCTTCCGGGGCGAGAAACTGCCCTTTCTTGATGTTCACTGCTTTACCGGTTTTCCCGGCGGCAATCAAAAGTTCGGTTTGACGGCAAAGAAATGCCGGAATCTGGATGACATCTGCAACCTGCGCCGCGGCGCTCACTTCTTCCTCTGTGTGGACATCTGTCAAAATCGGAACACGTAACTCCTTTTTCACATCTCCTAAAATCTTGAGCGCTTCGTCAATACCAATACTTGTAAAACCGCCTACACTTGTTCGGTTCGCTTTTTTGTAAGAGGATTTGAATATAAACGGCATTCCAAGCCGCGATGTGATTTCTTTTATCTTGGCTGCCGTCGAAAAGATCATATCACGATTTTCGACAACGCAAGGACCGGCAATCAACACCAAGGGATTGCCCCCGCCGACTGAAATTGATGAAATCGCAACCGTTTTCATAAGTTTTCACTAGAAGCTATCTCAAAAATGGTTTCGATGCAGAATGCATTTGTAGATGTCATGCTGATCCCGCCGCATTTTGGCGGGAGAAGCATCCACGACATTGAAGCCTCGTAGATTCACAATGCACGATTGTCATGGATTCTCCCGAAGGGATGCCTTCGGCATTCACTCCGCTTCACTCCGTTTCCCGAAGGGATCCCTTTGGGACAGAATGACATTTCTTGGGAGTTTTTGAGATAACTTCTAACAAAATAGCAATCTTTTCAAGGAAAGTAAAGGTGAATAAGGATGGGGAAATTCAACGGAGCAGGAGGCTTTGAGAGCTAAATCTTTACATGGCCTTACGCTCAAACAAGAGTCAAGAATACAAAGATTAGAGATCCTCCGACAGCGCACACCCAATTCACCAGATCGTTGTCCATCCACCGGACGCCGCCGATAAGCGAAGCCGGAGATTGACAATGAATAGGCCGCTCGGTCACTTTCCCGCACACGCCACACCGATACTTCGCCTGCACGGTTGCACCGAGCAGACTGTCGACAAGCGACCCGGACACGCCCGATGCGATGATCATGATGAACATAGGAAGAACCGCGACTCCGGTCATCCAGAAACTTCCGCTCACAGCGATGAAAAAAGCGCCGAGTGCCCCGCCCGCGATCCCGGCAAACGAGACCGCGCCGCTCGTTCCGGTTTCCACTTTCTTTAAAGTGATGATCGAACGTGGTGAATTTTTTGCCAGCAGTCCGAGTTCTGTCCCCCACGTGTCTGCTGTAACAGCAGCCAGCGAAGCGAGGTAGACGAAATACCACATATTGTTTTCGGGGAAAAAATACCAGCAGAGCATTATAATTCCGGCAACGCCGCCGTTTGCCGCAACCTGTCCTGCATCACGAGTATCGGTCTTTTCAAACATCAACTGGAACGCAGCTTTTCTTCTCTTGCCGAATTTCGAAAGCACGCTCGACAAAATAAAGAACGCCAAAATCGGGACTGTCCATTGCCATCCGCCAAGGCCAAAAATGATTGTTGCCAAAATAAACGTTCCAACACTTCCGCTCGAAGACAGGAAACGGAAAGAGTATGACACTGCGGCAAAGATGAGTGCAAGCGCAAATCCCACAAGGAACTGTTCCAAATGATGATGGGGGAGCGAAATGAGAAAATAGTGAAGGATAAACGCCGTTGAAAGCGGGATAGTGAGATTGTCCAAACCTTTCGAAGAAATCGCTTCCCATGCTGTGGCGAACAGAGAAACGGCGAGGGCAACCACGCCGGCGAGGGCTGTCCTGGAAAGGTTGCTATTGACGGCAAGAGTGAGAGTGCCTTTGAGGCCGAAAGAAGTGGCAAGAAGAAAGGCAACAACGAGAAATGTCGTGGCGAACATTGCCGCCGATCCTTCGAACGATTTCTTGTCGCTTGTAAGGTAATAGGTATGAGGCGAAGGAAGATTTTCCCCAACGATGGCGGCTGCCGCATCGCTCAACCCCAGCACAAGTATTGAGATAGAAATTATCTGAGGAATGGTATCCCAGCAAAGGAGTACAAGAATTAAGAACGAGAGCGGATAGTAGACTGTCCCGTAAGACCGCCTGTTCGTGCCGTGGATTCCTTTCAAGAGGCCGAATTCAATAGCGGCAAAATTAACAGAAATAAAAATGATTGCGAGAAGAATGGCGGGGATACCTGACTCGAATATCTTCGGCGCAAAGAAGATGAGAACGCCGGTGGAAATATGGACGAGTTTCCTCGTTACCTCGGGCGACCAGCGCAGTGCCTTCCTCACAAGCTCGGCTGCTGCGATAAACGATCCCAATCCTAAAAAGATCAGAAAGAAAACTATCCATTCAGAATTCGACGGCGGGGAAAATAGATGCATGCGCGGCTGCTATTGTGTTGACGGGGCGGCGTGAACAGCCGTGTGTTCCATGATTTCGCACAACAACACGTCCATCACTAATTTGGGATCTGTAGCGGAGGATTTCAGTTCCCGGTCGGCGCGGGTAAGAGCAAGAAAAGCGTTTTCTACAGCAACGGGAGAATAGCGGCGAAGCTGCGAGAGGTACTCCTTAATAAAAAAGGGATTGATCCTGACCGCACCCGCCAATTCGAATTCCGATCCTGCCGCGGCATGAAGCTCGCGAAGTTTTGCCATGATAATGAAATGGCGGGTGAGCATAACAATGATTAATTGCGGCGATTCTCCGCTGTCCAGCATTCGCTCGACAATTTCGATTGATCTGGAAATATTCTTTTCGCCGACCATCTTCGTCAATTCGAAAACGGTGAATTCCTTCGAAATGCCGACGACGGCTTCAACATCTTCCACTTCGATCGCCGGTTTCGACCCGACGGCGATCAATAGTTTATCTATTTGATTTGAGATTTCGCGGAGCGAATTTCCGACGTACGCCTGCAGAAGCTCAGCCGCTTCCGGCGTCATAGTCCGCCGCAGCTGCGCAACACGGCGCTGAATCCATCCCGGTATCTCATTATCATACAAACGGCTGAATTCGCCGCCGACAGAATTCTTTTTCAACAGCGGGTACGGTTTCTTGCGCGTATCGGGTTTCGATGCAATCAGTATCAGGCTTGTCGACGGCGACGGGTGTTCGAGATAGGGTTCAACCAGTTCTTTGTTCGAGACGCGGTCGAAATCTTTCACAATGACGACCCGCCGTTCCGCCATCATGGGAAAAGAGGAAGCAATGGAAACGATATCTTTTCCGTTTACTTCACTTCCATGAATAATGTCAAGGTTGAAACCCTTGGTCGCGGGGTCAACACCTTCGGCAACGACGGCATCGACAATTTCATCAATAAGAAAATCCTCGTCGCCGAAAAAAAAATAGACCGGCGCAAATTCCTTCTTCCTAATGGAAGAAAGAAACGTATCGACTGAGATTTTTACTTTCCCGCTTTTGGCCATACCAGAAAGAGCGTTCTTTTACTTAATAGTCACTTTCTCAATCACCACTTTTTGGATTGGATTATCATTGCGGTCCCGCGGTACCGCAGCGATTGCATCCACAACGTCCATGCCCTTAATCACTTTTCCAAAAACGCTATATTGGCCGTCTAAGAATGTTGCGGGAGCGACGGTAATATAGAATTGGCTGCCGTTTGACTTACGCGCCGGATTAACCTGATCTCCCTGACGCGCTGCGGCAATAACGCCCCTGTCATGCGTCAAACCAATCTCGGCGTCGATCGTGTACCCCGGTCCGCCAAGACCGTCGTTCGAACGGTCGTCGTCTTTTGAATTTGGGTCGCCCCCTTGGATCATAAATCCTGGAATCACGCGATGAAATGTTGTTCCGGCATAAAATCCTTCTTTTGCAAGTTTACGGAAATTTGCCGCGTGTTTCGGCGCTTTATCGTCCGCCAGTTGAACGGTGATGTCGCCCAGCGATGTCTTAATCACAACAAGACCGTGAGGTTCCTTCGTTGTCGCCACAGTTGATTTTCCTTTCTTTGTCGATTTTTTTTCCTGGCTGACGGAAAAAGCGGAAAGAAGAACTATTCCACAGAGGAAAAGGATTAATGATTTCATTGCGTTGTTCCTATGGATATTCTAATATGAAAACAAATGGTAAATGTTGGACCGCTTTTCACGGAATGCAAACGCATCAAAACTTTTCGAGACTCTCCTAAAAATAATATATCACACCAAAACTAAGGCCGACGGCAAACATCGACAGCGATGCTGATTGTCCGTTGTTTTGTAATACGGCGCCGTTGACGCCTTTCACTTTTCCGAGCAACTCCCATCGCATATCTCCGCCGATGTACCCGTACATATGATCGTCAAAAGCTGTTTGGCCTACGACTTGAACTTTGAATCCAACGCCGTGAGCGGAATAGGTTGAGTCCGTACCGTATAATGACGACTTTTGTTCAATGGAGCCGGTGTGGTAGCCTATTCCGCCGCCAAGTTTTATGAAATATCCTTTGCCCGGCACGACATAGTGGACCATTACCGTCGGCATGTGGAGGCTGTAAAATATAGTATAGGTTCCGGCATCATCGAGTGTAGGAAGATTATACGATTTGAACAGGTAAGAATATTCCAAAGCACCGCCCCACTCGACACTCAGAGGAAATTCCGCTCCGCCAAAGAACTCGACGTTGGTCCCAAAATCAGTTACCTGCTGCGGCAAGCCCGGAAGAGTGTTGAGATATTTCACCAGTCCCGGTGCAGCCGTGATCGCAATGCCCATACCGCCGTACATTGAAAAAGTGTTTGCCCGTTCCTTCGCCCCGTTATCCTCCTGCGACGCAGACTGAGCGTACGAACCATCGGCGGAACACAACACCATGACGACGACAGTGACAACTTTCAATGCGGCAACAGGCGGTTTAGATCTCAACGGGGAGCCCGCTCTCGAGCGATTCGATAATTTTAAAGGTCGTTCGCGTCGTTGCGACGAGACTTTGAAACGGGATGAGATCTTTTGCGAGATGCACTGAGTTGATAAATTCTTCGACCTCAGCCTTATGTCCTTTTTCAACGACCGGCGTATCCTGAACTTTGCGTGCCCCTCCGTGATATGTTTCCAACGACTTGAAGTTGTCGATTATTGCGGTTTTGCCTCCTGAAAAAATTTCAATGCGCTCTTTTGAGACAGCGGAGTCTCCGTTTGCAAGATACGTAATAACTCCAACCGAACCGTTCGCGAACCGAATCGTTATTGCCACATTGTCGCTTTGCGACCGTTCTCCGCTCAGCGAGAGGGACTGTGCAAAAACATGCGTCGGATCACTATCAACGAGATATTGCATCGTATCGATGAAATGGCATACCTCGCCGATGATTCTCCCGCCTCCTTCTGCAGGATCCTGTGTCCAATGCTCCTTCGGTATGAAGCCGGCATTCACGCGATAGTTGATGAGCATCGGTTCGGGTGCACCCGCAAAAAAGGCCTTCGCCCCGCGCACCGAAGGCGAAAACCTCCGGTTAAACCCGACCATAAACCGAAGGTGGGATTGTTTCTTGGCTGCGTCATGGGCTTTAATGATTTCGGAAAGCTCTCTCTCGTTAAGAGCAAGGGGCTTTTCCACAAACACATGCTTATGATGTTTCATTGCCTGCACGCACAACGATGCATGAAGGTTGTGGCGAGTTGCGATGAATACCGTGTCGATTTCTTGCGATGCGAAAATCTCTTTCGGATCAGTTGTTGCAAATTCAAAACCGAATTTCCGCGCGACATTCTTTGCATTCAAACCGTTGGAAGTGCACACACCCTTCAATGTTACGGCTTTGGAATTGATGAACGGTATGAGCAAGCTTTGAGCAAAACTTCCTGCGCCGATAAAACCGACGGAAAGCGTGCCTTTTGATTCATGCGGCGGCGCAACCGAAACATAATTGGGGAAGGTTTTGCCCTCGTGCGGATATTCCAACAATACACCGATGTAACGCTCTTTTGTTCCCCGAGCGATCATCGCATACGCTTTCAGAGCTTCCGCAATGGGAAATGTGTGTGTCGTCAGCTTTTCGACGTTGACCTTCTTCGCATGCACAAGCCGAACAAACTCCTCCATATTCCGCCTCTCGGTCCAGCGTACAAACCCTACCGGATAATCCTGTCCTTTCTCTTCGTACGATGCATCGTATCGTCCAGGTCCGTACGACCGCGATATGCTGAAATTCAGTTCTTTCATGTAGTACGGCTTGCGAGGAATAGAGATACCAACATCCCCGACAAGAACAACGCGCGCTTTGTCGCGTGCGATCTCGCCTGCAAGCTCCACGGGGTCGCTGCTCTTCGTTGCCGCGGTGATGATGATTGCATCCGCTCCAAGTCCATGTGTCTGGGATTGAATATCGGTCATCAATCCTCTCGATGTTCGAGGAAATGCGGCATCGGCACCGAGAGATTTTGCGAGCGCAACGGAGCGCGGGTCAATATCGATCCCGATGACCGAACATCCGGCGGCTTTCAATATCTGGACCGTCAACTGTCCGACAAGGCCAAGACCGATGACCGCGACCGTTTCTCCCAGCGTAGGCGCTGTCTGTCGTACACCCTGAAGCGCAATTGCGCCGACCGTGGTGAAAGCAGCCTCCTGCATCGAAAGTCCCGCCGGAACTTTTACGCAAAGATTTTTCGGCACGAACAATACTTCGGCGTGGTTTGCCGAACTGCCGCCGCAAGCAACCCTGTCTCCAACCGCAAAATCATCGACATCCCCCGCAACTCCAATAACCGTCCCCGCCGAGCTGTATCCGAGCGGACCGAACGCCTCGAGCTTGGTCATCACTTTTCTGTACACATTCATGACGCCTTGCTGCCGCATCTGTTGGAGGACAAGCTTCACCATGTCCGGATTCGACCGCGCCTTGGAAAGCATGCTCTCTTTCCGTTTTTGAACGGATGACCGCTCCGTGCCGGCACTGATCAACGAATACTCGTTGCGGACGATGACGCCGCCGTTCTTCAAGGCCGGCACCGGCACATCCTCGACATGCATCGTTCCTTTCTTCATTTCCTGCGAAACCTGTTTCATACGTCACACCTTTATGCTACTCCCCCGATGATTTTATCCTGCATCCTTTACAATTTCAGTAACACGAATATGGTCTCTAAAGAAATAATAGAAACCTATGACCACCATCAGCAACGCGGCGACTTCATGTGTGAGAATTGAATAACTCAACGCGGTTACGGCGTCAACATGATACAATTGGGTAAGGGTATAGGACGTGAACGAATGGTACGTTCCAAATCCGCTCGGTGTCGGGACGGCAAAGGCAACGGTGGACACAACAAGCAATATTGCGGCAGAGCCGAAATCAAGCGAGTGATTGGCCATCGCGCTGAAAGCAAAAAACGGAATATAGACCAACAACAGGTAGAGTCCTTGGGTAATATAGCTTGTGATGATGATCATGACGAACTGCCCGGGGTCCTTGGCGACAGCAAAACCGCTTATAAGCAGTTCAAAAATCTCCTCGATTTTCCCGCGGATTTTTTCCGGAAGAAACACCAGGCTTTTCTTTATGAGGGAAAAGATATATTCCGCCTTGAAAAAAAGGAGGATAAAAAAGAGAAATGCGCATACTGAGCCGCCGAGGAAGTACGGTTCGATCGAGGCAAATGAAGGGAACAACTCGGCAAACGAGTCGGAATAGAAAAACATCACCGCAAGCAGGATGGAAAAAAAGGTGATGATGTCGATAATGCGTTCGATGATCACGGTGCCGAATACCGCGGTTTTTGAAATCCCCTCAAGCTTTCCAAGTGTGTATGGCCGCACAATCTCGCCCACGCGCGGCAAAAAATTATTGACCATATACCCGATCATCACCGCGGAGAAAGAATTCCGGAGCGTGACGTTTTTCTTGATGGGCATGAGAAGATATTGCCACCGCCACGCGCGGACGATATGGCTGAGAAGGTTTCCGACGATGAGATAAAAAATCCACACAAAGTGAACCTGCGTCAGCGAAACCCAAATAGCATCAAAATCCTGGCCGCGAAATGCAAGGTACATGAACAGCGCCGTAACGAGAAAGCTGACAGCATACCGAATGTACGTTTTAGACTTGTTCATGGGGAATAACCAGCAATGATATAGTTTGAACAGTGATGCCGCAACTCATAGTATGTCGCACGCGTTTATCACGAAATTGTGTCAGTTGCCAAGAATGAACATCATGGTATCAATGAGGCACAGAGCGTCCGTTGGAACGGAGGTCGACAACCTCGACATGTTCCGGAACGACAAAAGTAAAGCGTTCATCCGGAATTCCGGTATTGGGCCGAAAATCCTTCAACGAGTAAAACGTCCGCGTTTCGTTCATGTCGATGTACTCGACGCCGCGGATACTCCAATCCGTGTCATCAATCCACACTTTGAGTGATTTCAAATATTTGGCAACGCCGGATTTCGGCGAAAGTTTCAAAGTGTACGCAGCATGGATATCCGCCCCATTGTCATCGACGAGCGTAGCGCGGAAATTCTTGGGAAGTCCCACGAGGAATTTTTCGGGGGAAAATGAATCCGGAGTTTCCTTGTACAAATCGATGAGCACTTGCTTGTTGACCGGAGAATACACCCAAACAGTTGCACCGTCGGTCACAAGAATTTGCTCCTGCGACTCGATGCGGTATTTGTTCCCCTTCTTCATCATGACTGTTCCGGTATACGTTTGCTCAATTTTGGCGTACTTCAATGAAACGGTCTGGGTAAAACCGACGGATGCGTCGTCTATTTTCGAATATGCTTCCTGCACTTTTTCGAGAACTTCAGCAGCGCCTAGCTTTGCCTTCTGGCCGGAATGCAGCCGCGCAACCGGGGCGTGCACCACCGTCAGCACTATGAAAACGGCCAACGTTCGCATCATCATATGAGACTCCTTAGAATGGCTTCAAGTTCTGCTTCGCTTTCGACAAGCACTTCCCGCGCTTTGCTTCCGTCGAACTGTCCGACAATTCCCGCGGCTTCAAGTTCGTCGACCAGCCGCGCAGCCCGGGAATAGCCCACTTTGAGACGCCGCTGCAATAGAGAAACAGACCCCTGCTGATGACGAACAATTGTGCGCGCCGCTTCCTGAAACAACTCATCCCGCTCCCCGCCGCTTGAACTCATGGAAGCACGCTGTTTTTCCAACACCGACGGCAATTCAAACGGCCTGCTGTATCCTCTCTGCCTGCCGATGTGGTCGACGATCGATTCAACTTCGTCGCTCGAAATGAACGCGTTCTGGATACGGATCGGTTTCGGGCTGGACGACGGCATGTAGAGCATGTCGCCGTTGCCGAGCAGCTGCTCGGCGCCGTTCATATCGAGAATTGTGCGCGAGTCGGTTTTGGATGATACCTGGTATGCAATGCGGGCCGGAAAATTCGCCTTGATAACACCCGTGATGACGTCGACCGAAGGGCGCTGCGTAGCAACAACGAGATGAATCCCGACGGCTCGCGCAAGCTGCGCGAGGCGCGTGATCGGTTCTTCCACTTCGCGGGCTGCCGTGATCATCAAATCGGCAAGTTCATCGATGATGATCACGATATACGGAAGCTTCCTGTGTTTAAATGTATCCGAATCCTTCAACCGTCCCGATGTGATACGTTCGTTGTAGTCGGCAATGTTCCGTACGCCGGCATGAGCAAGTTTATCGTAGCGCTGTTCCATCTCAAGCTCGACGGCTTTCAGTGCAAGCACCGCGTTCTGCGGCATCGTAATAATTTTTTCGTCGACGTCTTTTGAAACGGCAAGATAATGATGTTCAAGTTTTTTGTAGAGGCTGAGCTCGATTTTTTTCGGGTCGATGATCAGAAACTTTACCTCCGACGGATGAAGCCGGTAGAGAATGCTCGCAAGGATCGTATTAATCCCGACGCTTTTTCCCGAGCCGGTAGAACCCGCGATAAGGAGATGCGGCATCTTGGACAAATCATCGACATAAACTTCGCCGGAGATTGTTTTTCCCATGGCAAGCGGGAGCGCCGCCTGCGCATCGCGGAATTTTGCCGAATTGATGATGCTTCGGATCGTCACCAACGACGGCTTGTGATTCGGTATTTCAACGCCCACGGTACCTTTGCCCGGAATCGGTGCTTCGATCCGGATTCCTTTTGCCTGCATGGCAAGAGCGAGGTCATTCGCCAGATTGACGATTTTCGCGACTTTAACGCCCGTCGCCGGAACAAGCTCATACAACGTCACCACCGGACCCGGCGTAACGCTGACATTCGCCACCTCGACATCGAAGTCGGCAAGTTTTGCTCGCAGCAGCTCTGCGTTGGCCTTCAATTCCGCGTCATCGATCGTCTCGGCCTGGCGCTGAGAGTTCAGCAAGTCGACCGAGGGGAACACGTAGTCGATTTCTTCATCCTGAACATCCCGCTCGTCCAAACCGACCTCTTCTTCGCGCACCATTTCCTTGATATCCAGCGGCGTTTCCTCTTCTGTCTCCGTTGAGGCTTTCCCGGCAGGTTCTATTCTATCGTCAGCGTCATTCGCCGCCGGCGCATCTTCGGCGGCCGTCGTCTGTTCTTCCCGCGTCGAAAAAACATTAAGTCTTGCGGCACGTTCCGGCTTTGCCAAGACTTCTTCTGCCGGCCGTTTAACTTCGATCATTGCCTTCTGCTTCTCTTTCTCCGCGGCATGAATAGCCCTCTGTGCCTTCCACCGTTCGAGCGCGCCGGTCATTGCCGAAGCGATCGCCACAAAAAAATTCTTCACGCGTTCGGATGTTACATGAAGGTCCAAATCAATCGCAAGCGTCACGATAACAAAGAGGAGAGAAACGGTAACGATAATTCCCCCCGCCGAACCGATTAATTGCCTTAAGACGGATGAAAGGAAAGCACCGACCGCGCCGCTCCATTGCGGCGAAAGGTCTTCGGACATCCCGACCAGCCTCAGAAGTCCGCACAGCGTCGACCAGAGGACAACGATGGCGAGAACGTAATTTGTGAAATAGACTAAACGGCGAAGATCGCCTCGGCGGAGCGTCATCCATCCCCATGCGATGAACAAAAAAGGCAGGACGAAAATGGCGTAACCGATCGTTGAATTGATGAGAAAGTTCGACGTGATCGCCCCGACCAATCCCAGCCAGTTGTGTGTGCTGTTCGCTTTTTCCTGAATCAGCGGATCGTTGGTAAAAATTTTGTAGAGCTGCGAGAAGGCAACATCTCCGCTTGCTTCGTCGGCGGGAGAATACGATACGAGGCAAAGAAGGATGAGAACACCCAGCACCATGACGAGGAATGAGCCGATCTGCTTGTTACGGCTGAATTTTTTCCCCTCGTTGTTTTTTTTCCGGCGGGGGGCCGGCTGATCAGTTGAGATTGAGGTGTCGTCCATTGAAAAAAATTTCTTATCCCTCTTGAACATCAAGAGTAATGGAGTGCTTGGCTTCTTCCTTCTTCAACTTAATAACGTTGCCGATAAGGAGGGGCAGCACTGGAATGGAATCGACGTTCACGCATGTCTTAAGGTCGTTTTCGAAACCGATGTCAACAAGAAACTTTCCATGGTCGGAGCTTTTCGCCATCTTGAGAAGATTCTTGCCGACAGTCTTGTAGAGTACCTGTGCGGCTCCGGCTGCATCATTCAGTTCGACGGTGATCGGTGCATCTTCGACGAGTATCTTCACGAGCATGCCAGCGCAGACAGCATCTTCCATGCTAAAAAGCTGCTTCTCGCCGGCGCAAACGATGGAAAAATCCTCGCCTGCCTGACGGATAAAATCGGCCACAAGCGAAACGTTGATAAAACCGCCGACCGCCATGCGCTTGGCGTACTTTGCCTTCACCATCGCGGAGGACCCGTTCGTCGTGCAAAAAATAATAGACTTCCCTTTCACCGCTTCTTCCGTATACTCGCTGGGAGAATTTCCTAAATTGAAGCCGGTAATAATTTTTCCGTTCCGCTCTCCGCCGCGAAGAACAACATCGCCAAAAAGATTTCCGGAGACTTTCACTGCCGATTCGACGGAACCGACCGGGATAATTTCGCGCGCCCCGTTGTTCAGGGCCGTCACGATGGTCGTGCTCGCCCTCAACACGTCGATAACAATAACATTTTTATCGCGCAGCTGCATCTCATCGACTTGAGCCGGAGAAAAATACACGTCAATTTTCATCACAACACCTTGTTTCTGTAGTCATTGGCAACGCCCCCATGCAATCGTGTTCAGGTCTTAGGTTTGGAACATTTGCTGTAAAAAATGATGTTTACTCCATACTTCTGAATAATCAGGAAAGCTTGCCTCTCGCAAATCCCGAAGGAATGGCTTCGCCAGTCGCTAAGGCGCAAAGTATATTAAAAATGAATCTTATGCGTCTTTGCGCCTTTGCGTGATACTATTTTTCAGATGTTTCTTCTCACTTCTTAGCTCTATTTTTTCAGAAATGGCAACGCTGTAATCTTACCTTGAACCGATTTCCCTCGCACATCAATGTGGACCGTATTGCCGGTCGAGCAATGTGCGGCATCGACATACCCCATCGCAATACCTCTTTCCAGGGATGGGGAGAACGTGCCGCTGGTGACCGACCCAACCTGTGTCCCGTTCGAGCTGATTGCGTATCCGTGGCGAGCGATGGCTTTCTCTTCAATTTCGACTCCCACAAGCATTCTTTTCACACCCTCGGCCTTCACTTTTTCCAATACAGGCCTGCCGATAAAATCTCCTTTTTTGAGTTTTGTAATCCAGCCGAGGCCCGCCTCGAGCGTATTCGTAGTTTGGTCGATATCGTTTCCGTACAGGCAGTATCCCATCTCAAGCCGCAAGGTATCGCGCGCGCCGAGCCCAACAGGCGTAATGCCGCAATCTTTGCCTGCCTTGAAGAGCGCACTCCAAACATTCTCGGCATACGCCGGGGAAAAGTAAATCTCAAAACCGAGCTCACCGGTATACCCTGTCCGAGAGAGTATCATATCAACTCCCGCGAGGCTTACTTCTTTGAACCGATAATAGGGGATCGTTTTCAAATCAGCAGCCGTGAGTTTTTGCAGTACCGTTTGTGACTTTGGTCCTTGAATAGCGAGCAACGCAGTCGAATCACTCTCATTCCGAAATTCAACATCGGGCGTGAGATGCCGGCCCATCCATTCAAAATCCTTCTCGGTGTTCGACGCATTCACAACAACCATGAAATGATCGTCCCGTATTTTATACACGAGAAGGTCGTCAACAATCCCGGCATTGTCGTAACACATTGCCGAGTATTGCGCTTCTCCGGGAACGAGTTTCACGACGTCGTTCACCGTAACGAGCTGAAGAAATGCCTGCGCGTTTTTTCCCTTCACGGCAAATTCGCCCATGTGCGAGACATCGAAAACGCCGACCGCATTGCGTACAGCTCTGTGTTCTTCGATGATGCTCGTGTATTGCACGGGCATATCGTACCCGCCGAACGGAACCATCTTTGCCCCAAGCTGCCGATGAATCGAATGGAACGGCGTCTGCTTCATTTCTTTTGGCCCTTGTTCCAGTCGGCAAGAAACCGCTCGATGCCGATATCGGTCAGCGGATGTTTGATGAGCTGGTCGATCACTTTGAACGGCATCGTGCATATATCCGCTCCCATCATTGCGGCGTCGATGACATGAAGCGGGTGGCGCACGCTTGCAACAAGCACTTGTGTATCATATCCGTAATTATGATAGATTGTCACAATCTGACCGATCAGCTCCATTCCATTCTGACTAATATCGTCGAGTCTGCCGACAAACGGGCTGATGAAATACGCGCCCGCTTTGGCGGCAAGAAGCGCTTGATTGGCGGAAAAACAGAGCGTAACGTTGGTTCGGATTCCCTCGGCCTTCAGGGCCTTCACTGCCTTGAGTCCATCTTTTATCAGCGGGACTTTAACAACGATGTTCTCATGAATCTTTGCAAGCTCGCGACCTTCTTTCATCATCCCGTTAAAATCCGTCGAAAGAACCTCAGCACTGATCGGTCCCCGGACAATCGCGCAAATTTCTTTGAGCAGCGGGACGAACTCTTTGCCTTCCTTCGCGACGAGGCTCGGATTTGTAGTAACACCGTCGAGCACTCCGAGGTCGTTCGCTTCTTTTATTTCTGCGATGCTTGCGGTATCAATAAAAAATTTCATCGAGCTTTCTTTCTACGTTTTATATTGAGCGGTGATGTCTTTATCTTGTTTTCGCGAGATAAACCGGAATTCATCGATCGCGAGTGCTTTATCTTCTTCAAGCTTGATCTGGACGAAAAACCGCAGTTTTATTTTTGTCAGCCGGCTTATTGTCCCGCCATTTAAGTGTTGCGCAATGCTCGGATGGACACGAAGGATGAGGCGGAATTCCTTCGACTCCGATTTGAACCGCCGGATCCACCGTTCAATCTGACTGACGATGGTTGTTTTTGATTGGATCAAGCCGCTGCCGCCGCACACGGGGCATGGCTCTGTGAAACTGTGAATGATGCTCTGGCGGATCCGCTGTCTCGTTATTTGTACGAGACAGAATTCCGTCATCGGCAGCACGGTCGCCTTGGCCCTGTCTTTCCGGAATTCCTTCTTCAGCTCGTCGTAGACTTTCTTTTTGTTTTTCTCATCCGCGATGTCGATGAAATCGATGACGATGATGCCGCCAAGGTCGCGCAGACGGAGCTGCCGGCATATCTCGCGGGCAGCTTCAAGGTCGGTCTTCAAGGAATTCAATTCCTGTTCCTGCTTTGCGGCGTATCTGCCGCTGTTCACGTCGATCACGGTCATCGCTTCCGTATGGTCAACGATGATGTAACCGCCGCTTTTCAGCCACACTTTTCTCGCCAGCGTCGTCGCGATCTCTTTCTCGACGCCGAACACATCGAAGATCGGTTCCCTTTTTCCGTAATATTCGATCTTCTCCACCATTTGGGGGGAGACAAGCTTGACATAGGTCTTGATTTCCTTGAACAATTTCTTGTTATCGATGACAACACGCTGAACGTCCTCGCTGAAAAGGTCCCGGATCACGCTCGATGTGGTTGCCATGTCTTTATAGAGCAACGCGGGCGCAGTCTCTTCCTTCACTCCCTTTTCAATTTCCCGCCATGTCGTCAACAGCGATTCCAGGTCCTGAAGAAAGACCTTTTCATCCTGATTTTCTGCGTTCGTGCGGACAATAACCCCGAACGACGGAGGGAGAATGCTGCGGACGAGTTTTCTCAACCGCCGCTTCTCTTTGAAGCTGCTGATTTTTTTCGATATACCCACCTTCCCGTCAAACGGCAAAAGCACAAGGAATCGCCCGGGCAGAGAGACTTCCGTTGTAACACGGACTCCTTTCTTCCCAACAGGTTCCTTCGTCACCTGCACAATGATCTCTTGCCCTTTGGTGAGGTTGACGTTGCGGTGCTGTCGTTCATACCGGGGACGGTGGTCGTGACGGTCTCCCGTCCTGGCGGGCGGGGGTTGCACCGCAACCGCTGTCGTTGTCCCGTCGGACGGCTGCACAGCAATCGGCGGCGCTGGATGATGCGATTCATCCTCGTCATCGTCCGCTTCCGTATCGATCTCAGAATCTTCCCCTAGCATTGCGTTGTATTGGCCTAATGATGCCCCGATATCGGAAAAATGAAGGAATGCATCTTGCGAGAGCCCGACGTCGATAAAGGCCGCCTGAATTCCGGGCATGACCTTTGCGACCTTGCCGACATAAATGTCTCCCACCAGTCTTTCTTTTTCGGGTGTTTCGACAAAAAGCTCGGCAAGTTTACCCTCTTCAGTTATTGCAATGCGAACTTCATTCGCGGTGGAGTTGATAACTATTTCTTTTTTCATTAAACAAAATTCCTTGTATTGCGCCGAATAAAATAATTGTTAATCCCCTCTTGGCAAATAACAATCAAATAGTGGAATAGCGCGATTTCCTGCCTATCAGTGCTTGTGTGATGAATTTCCAACAGCTGCGAATCTATTTCCCCTTCGCAAACAGCTTCGAGCTTCGGGCTTATGGGAGTCTAACTCAATTGCCATTTACAAGAGCCGGAAACATGCTTTTTGCCGTATCCAAAAAGGCGCTAGATGCTTTTTTGAAAAATTCAAGGTAAAAGTACGAAAAAAATGGCAGGCTTGCAAGTTCTTTAATTATCGGGGATTTGTGCAGAATGTAATAAAAAAGGTCAAGCTTACTGTATCACACTTTCGGTAGCGGGCCGTTGCTTCC
>CAZXQG010000057.1:0-19852 GCA_964642725.1 uncultured Chitinophagaceae bacterium | reverse complement strand
GGATCCACAACACTGAGGCTACGTGAATACACGGTGCTGCGTTTTCATGGATTCTCCCTAGGGGATGCCTTCGGCATTCGTCGCTCCGCTCCTCAGAATGACAATGATGTTGCATTGTTTGTTCAGAATGACGCTGCTCGGAGTTATTGAGATGGCTTCTAGGAAATCCTAGCGTCCTTAGCGATCTTTGCGGTGAATTAGTCATTGAAAAATACAATATTTGTTCTTTGGAACGGCACTAGATTCTCTTTTTACATGAAGGTCGCATCGAACTCTCCTTTTCGTCCTTGCGGTTCTTGATTGTTCTCTCGCGTTGGCATTATCTACCCTGACACACGATGCAACGATGTGGCTTGACAGTGACATGAAATGCCGCAATTTCTTTCCTTGTCTCACTCCATATCTAACCGTCGTCCGCAGCGCTGCCGGTAATTACCGGTAGGATTATTCGAACCTGTACACATTATATGTTCGAGGTTGCTGCAACACTTCGAAAACAGTTGTCGCTCCGTTCACATAGCCGTGCAATTCCCGTCCCGATATGATATCAAATAGTTTTGCACCCGCTTTTTTAATCACGATGTTGTATCGTGTCGGGAAGGGTTGATATGACTGGGCGATGAATGTGTTATTGTTGTATGCGAACAGGCATATCTGGCTTGGGCTGTCCAGATAAACTGGAATATCCTCCATCATAACTCTTCTGATCTGAGAAAGTACTTCCTTGGGGAGATGGTACAGATCGTCAAAGTTCTCGGGTATTGTGAGGACATAAAACTTTCCTTTTTTCAAGCCTCTGACTTGTAAAAGCATGGAATAGCGGTTATTGCCCTTATAGATTGCCTGAATGATGTCTTCCGAGGCCACCAATCCATAGGCCAACTCCGGAATAAGAATCTCGGTGTCGGAGAAGTATATGTTAGCGGGCTCTTCATCCATGAACCGCCGATATGTGAATTGGTTTACCAGCGCTTTTCGTCCCGTGTACTCGACCTCCAGAATTTTCTCGATTCCCTTCCCTTGTAACGTCTTAAGAAGGCCTGAAGTTATGATGACCGTTTTGTCTTCGTTAAGATGTTTGGTAATCTTGTTGACGATGTCAGTATCAAACTTCGCGTGTTCTGTCAGAAAAACCGTACCGCGGTCGTCGGGAAAATCAGGATACAAATCCATGGGGACACCAACCATCCCAACGTAGTTATGAATATACATTTCACCCGAGGAATGGTAGGGTTTGTAAGCGGCAACGCCATACGGTTCCCCGAGTTTTCCAAGAAAAGCATCGAGTTTATCGAATGTATATCCGGCGGCCTCGGCAATAGGGCTGAGCATTTTTGTTTTCCCATCGGCGTCATTTATTGTCTCGACTAAGCTTCCATAGCTCCAATGGATGATTGCCTTCGGCTTGGCAAACAATGTGTTCTCAATTTGTTCGGTGTACCGGTTCATCGTCTGACGTTGTCCCACATCAACCCAGCCGCCGCCAAACTTGCCGGGCTTAATGTGTTCAAAGTAGCGCATGATGCCGTAGCTTTGGTACGGTTGAAGGTGCTGAACGGTGTTTTCCGGATCCCTTGTTTCAGTGCCGGCTCGGATCTCATCAAAAACCCTGGGTTGCGATTCAAGGTTGTATCCCGAGAACTGATATTGTTCGTACCAATTTGGCGGTTTGAAAATGAGATGGACGTCCGGATTTACACTCCGGGCATTCTTGACGACAAGGTTCTCACCTACCTCTTTCATAACTTTCAGTCGATAGTCTGCCCAGGTCAAGTCTCCTTTAGCCTTTTGGCACAAATCGCATTGGCAGTTGAAAATGAACAGGTCGTCAAAAATAATCTCATCGAAAAGGGAAGCAGTATACGCCACAATCTTTCGGAATTTTTCCCGGTCAGCGGGATTCGAGTAACAGAACCCGTTGAGACGGTCGCCGGGAGGGCCGGCAACAGACGCCATAATACCGCCTGATACCTTGACACCTTTGCTTGCGAAGAAATTTTTGAGCTTTTTAACATTCGCTTCCGGCATTGTTTCATTGTCCCTGTACGTCTCAACATACACTTTGCCAATTTTGATGGAACGGGCGATCAAATTCCAGCTCTCTTCAAGCCATTGAGGGTCGGCTATCATTTTTTGCTCGTCCTGAATACAGCAAAACACCTCGACATTGAAGTTCTGATAGCTTGCTTTATCCCGGTTCGCTTCTGTTTTTTCTTGCGCGGAAGCAAACATCACCAGCTGTGTAAAGATTATAGCTGCCAAGGCAGAGAATCCGATTCTTCTGCCAAAAAATGTAGGATTTGAATGTACCATGTTCTTCTATTAGATGGTTTATCTTAAATGTACCGTTAGAGGCTTCTTTTCATCATTCAAAATTTTCACAATTTGCTGCTTTACGATACTATCTGCCATGAAACACAATGTAGGAATGCGGCTTGATAGTAACATCGAATGTTTTTGTTTCTTCTTTTCCCCTCCCCCATATCTGGGCGGCTTCTGCAACGGTTCCGGCAATTTCCTCTCCGGTAAGAACATTTGTGAGTTTGTTGGTTTGTTTGTCGGTGACGACTTTGATATTGACATTTTCCGGGAGGAAGGATTCTACGACAAATGTGCCGTTGTCATAGACGAACAGGCCGACCTGTGCCGGGCCCTCGATGCGCACTTTGAGATCCTGCGAAAGGACGCTTCTGACTCTCTTCAACACTTCGGGGGGATAGTTGTACAGATCTCCGAAATTATCGGGAATAGTAAGGACAAAAAGCGATCCGTTGGCGTACCGAGCCTGATGAAGAATCGGCGATCCGGTACCCGACGCAATGCAGGAAATATCTTCCCATGAATCGTTGGTAAAATATTGTATTTGAGGGATCAACACTTTTTCTTTTGAGAAGCAATCGCCTTGCCAGCCGACGACAAATTCGTTCGTCGTTATTTTTTTGTCGGTGTATTGGAGTTCCACAATATCTTCGATCCCTTTGCCCTGCAAAGCCCTGAGCAATCCGGACGTTATGGTTACATTTTTGCCGGCGATCAACTGCGCTTTGATTTTGTCTACGATGAGGGGGTCGAACTTTGCCGATTCTGAAAGCAAAATCATTTTTGCTTCTGCAGGAAATTCGGGGACGATATCCATTGGAATTCCCGCCATGCCGAGAAAATTCTGGAGAAAATCTTCGCCCAGCGAATTATACGGCTTATAGCTTTTAATCCCTACCGGATTCCCTAATTGTCCGAGCACGGAGTCGACGCGCTCGAAGGTATAGCCGGCGGCTCGTGCGATCGTTGTGGGTGTGATTATCTTTCCGTTTTCGAGTTGGATCGGTTTTATCATTTCGTCGAAATCGAAGCTGGTGTGCGCTCCCTGCCATTCAGCACGGTCGGTTTTCTTGATAGGCCGCTGCAATTGCCGGAAATCGAATAGCGTGATCTCGGGAGCTTTGGCAAACAGCGTCAGCCAAAGCTGTTCCGCGTACCGGTCCATGTATGGCATACCGCCGGGATCAACCCATCCGCCGCCGTTTCCCCCGGGTTTAATATTCTCGAAGTAGCGGTAAATGAGGTAGCTTTCATACTGCTGAAGATGCTGTCCGCTGTGGACGGGGTCGCGTGTTTCCGTTCCGGTATAAATGCCGTCAAACAATTTAGGCTCTGTTTCCAGATTGAAACCGAGCCCCTGAAAGTGCTCGTACCAGTTCGGAAACTTGATCACGATTTTTACTTTGGGGTTCACCGCTTTAGCAGGTTGTATCACCAGCTCTTGCGCAGCTTCTGTCATCAGTTTCAGGCGGTATTGAGTCCAGGTCAAATTTCCTTTTGCCTTGATGCACAGTTCGCATTTACAGTTCGTGAAGAAAAAATCATCAAGAATAATTTCATCGAAATGTTTTGCGGTAAATTCTGCAATTTCCTTTACTCTTTTTCGGGACTCGGGGTTTGTGTAGCAAAATGTCTGATACCGGTTGCTCTCATTGATGGTAAACGTAATTCCTCCCGCAACCCTAACACCCCGCGTCCGGAAAAACTTCTTTGCCGATTCAATCGTTTTCTCGTCGACGAGTATCTGGTCGCGATGGGTTTCAAGATAGATTTTGTCCACCTTCACCTGTTGAGAAATTTCATTCCACAGCGGTTCAAGCCATTGCAGGCTGTCCATTTTTTGCACTTCGTAAGCGCGGGCATACACAGCGACGTTAAAGTTCTTATATCCGTTTCCCGGGATGGCTGGAGCGGCAGCGCCAATGAGAATTGCTACAGTGAGCGCGATTTTTTTCATTGTTCTCGATTAGTTAATGTGTGTGTTCAGATATTGGTTGGATTGATTAGTACGGCGCAGTCAGATGTCGGACATCTTGTTAATTAACTCTATCAAGTTTTCAGATCTGCATGCTTGTTTGGATAAGATGTCCGGCATCTTCATGAGTTGTTATTTTCTAATTGATTCGTACATGGGATGCACCTTTTCTGAAAAAACGCTCGGGATAGGAAGAGTTTGCCCGGGAGATTGTACGACGAGATTGTCGAACAGTGCGATGTTCTTTGCCTTGTTCGCGCTCCCCGCAACGAGACCTGCCATGCCTTCAGAAAAAGTGGAATCCGTGGCGGTCAGAATCGGAATTCTGTCGACAAATCCTCTTATCGTTGAGCCGGAAAAAACAAGCATCAGAGTATGCCATTGGTTTGGCGCAATGTTCGATGCTTTTCCTGTTGCCAGGAGGATGGCCGGTTCAGTTTTTTCATCCTGTTTGGAAAGGTACAACGAACACGTGCCATCCGCAGAAAGGCTCATAAAATACCCGTCCGGCTTGCATCCGTAGCCGCTTCCTGTTCCTATGACACGGCCCATAACACCGGCCCAACCTTCAGCATTGAGGGAAACATCGGCAAGCACTTCATAATCTTTCCAGTTCCGGTCGCCCACGATGGTGTATGGCATCCACTCGGGCGCCCAGCTTTGAGATCCTTCACCAATAACCTGGCGCAAACATTTTCCTTTGTTGTCCGGGCGATCTGCAATTTCAAATCCTCCCGCTATATCGGCAGTATAGTGCGGCAGGTACCCCCAGGCACTTGCGTTTTCATACTCATCAAATGTTTCATAATACGGGAATGGGAACGGTTTGGAAACCGGAACTTCGGCAAACGAACCTTTCTGCTGCCCTGTGGTTGTGGAGAGCGAGTAAATTGATTCAGGTTCCAAGAGGATATCAAATTTGCCATCAACAGGAGTAACATCATTCAGCCGGGCAAACTGCTCCTGAGCATTGCTTCGCCATACGCATAATCTTTCGGAGGACACGCCTCCAATAATCTTAAAGGAAACTTTTTGATTTGTTTTGGCATTCTTTGTTTCGGCAATAATACTATAATCAGTGGCCGGGGATTTCAACGTGACAAACGTTCCTCCTTCGGGGAGTTTGCCGCAGGCCCCATTGACATAGTGCCAGCCGGCTTTGCAAAACTGTCCGTAATGCGCATATCCCCAAAGCGCCGGCCGTGTATAATAATATCCGCTCCATGGCTCGCGTGCAATCATCATGGCCGGGTCTTCCGGAAACGGTTCTATGCTGTACGTGGAAGCAACCAGGAACCAATTCACGATCATGGTCACGCCGCTTTCGATAAAATTCTTGTTGAATGATTCTACCAGGCTGATTTCACAGTCAAACCCCTTTTTGTAAACATGTTCTTCCGAATTCCAGATTGGCTTACCTAACTCTTCGCTCAATTTTATGGCATCTGCCGGTGCAGGCAGATCATTCATCGTATGAGCGCCCATGATGTCCACCGCAGCTCTTAAGACCGAATCTGTTCTCATGTCTTTGCACCAGTCGAATTTTCCTTTTCCCCAGTTGTCAAAAGCATGGATCTTGACGTTGGAGAGACCGTTGCTGTTGAGCGTTGCCCGCAGTTTTTTTACGAAATCTTCGTTGACTCCCTTTTCGTTGCGGCAGCCGATGGCATTCAAATCGATTCCGTAAACATTCTTCAGGCCCTTAATCCATTTCATGTCATAATCGCACATGTCCTGCGACCAGAAATTGCCGTTGCCAATCCACTTCGGACATCCCCAGGCATTAGCATCCAGCATAATAGAAGGATTTCTTTTTCTAGCCTCGCTCATAAGCCACCATTCGTAACCTCTGCTGTAATTCTCATCATCTCTCGAATGCATATGACTTGGTTCCGAACCCTGGGTTGAATTGCCGTCGCCGGGAATTTCAACCAACAATGCCGAGATGGAGGCTCCAAAATTCGGCTTGAACAGAAGATCCAAAACCTGGCTCCGTTGAGGTTCCGGATAATCCTTTAATAAAACCGACGTCGCTCCGCCTCCGCTGACGGCGCCGATTCCGTCGAAGCGTTTGCCGCCTGCAGTTCCGTCAATTGTGATTGTTTGAGATTGAATTGTCATACCATACAGGCTCATTATTACGCAGCACAGTATCGAAGGAAAAGATATCCTTGCGTACAAAAAACTGAGGATGGACAAATGCGTTTTGATGGTCAACTCCTTTCAGATTAAGACTGTTTTCAACTTTTTAGGATTTGAGACGAGTATAGAAATAGCTCTCCCAAGGTGCTTAGGCGCGAAGACTCTGTTTTAGTTTCAATTCGCGACTTTGCGTCTTTGCGTGAATTTGATTTTTGGTTTCATCTAACAGTGCGACATTCTGTAAATAGCGCAAAAACATGCCAATAGCATCCGCACAAGGAACTACTGTGCAGGAACCGCTGATCGCAAAGCCGCCGGTTGAGCTTGAATTTTTATCTCCGCTTGTTGTAATCCTTCCGCGGAAGCTTTTAGTATAATCTCACCCGGTTGTTTGGTCGATTGCACTATCACCTGAGCCAGGCCGTTGAATGCGCTCCGTTTCCATTGGGGCGAAGGGGCGATCGCCTGGACCAGGCCCGGATCGGTATTCGGTTCGTCCCATTGATATGTTTTTCTGAATCGCTGTCCCACAACGGCGTATTCATTTCTTCCGGACTTTATTATTTTGTGATCGAGCCGGAACGCCTGGTTTGGAGCATCGCGCTTGATGTTCGATGCGAGCAAATGTCCGTTGACGTAAATCGACTGGTTTTCAACAATGCTCTTTGTGAAGAGATTCACTTCGGTTTCATTTGTGAGATCAGCCAGCTCAAAAGTTCCGCGGATGACCAGCAGCGTGTCGACATAGGCGCGCCAATCGTCGCTTCGCAGGCTTCGCAAGGCGGGTTTCCATGTCGAGTCATTGAATCCGGCAGCAACCTCGGGACGGTTGGTGAGATTATTCACCGCCAATTCTTTCAGGTTCTGAATTTTTGAAGTCTTCACTGATTCGAAAAATCTATCGGCCTCATGGCTCGATGGGTCGCCGTTGCCTACTCCGATAATTTTTCCCGGTCCATCTACCCTGAAGTTGATTTTGTTATCGCCGTTCGGTACGATCGTGCCCTGACGATCCGTAACCTGCACCGTAATCACCGAAACATCTTCGCCGTCAGCCTTGATACTGCTGTAATCGGAAATCAATTGAAGAGCCGCTGCACTTCCGGAGGAATCAATTTTACTTTCCAAAACTGTTTTATTTGCCGTGTAACCGCGGGCGGCCAAAACACCAGGCTGATAATTCACTACCCATTCCAAATGACCGTTGATTGGCATATCTTTTTTGCCAAGGCTCTTATCGTTTAGCAGCAGTTCAACCTGTTCGTAATTGCTGTAGACAGTTACTTTGGTTTCCTGTCCCGGATGACCTTTCAAATTCCAGTCGGGAACAATGTGCAGCACGGGGCTGCTTCCCCACCACGATCTCAAGTAGTAAGAAATATCTTTCGGGAAGCCGCATAGATCTAGAATTCCATATTGAGAACTGATGGCAGGCCAGTCGTACGGATTCATTTCGCCCCGATAATCGAAGCCGGTCCAATAGAAAAGTCCGGACAAAAAAGGCCGGGCAGAATAGAATTTCCATCCGGCCTCGGTGCCGGCATTTTCGCGCGTCGTGGGAGCCATATGGGCTTTTGAATCGTCGGAAACATAAATGCCGCGTGTACCGCCGGTATTGCTTTCTTCCGTTCCGATGCCCGACTGCCAGGGAAATTTTTTATGATGTTCGTCGATGTTCCCCTGGAGAATGTAATTATATCCCATCACCTGAGTCACCATTCCGGTGCCGTTATCCCATCCGCCGCTGATTGCAGCCGTAAATGCTCGCGACGAATCAAAACGCTGTCCAAACGCCTGCATAGTAGTTCCAACGCGCGCTCCTTTAATGTTGCTTTCAATACCCCACTCTTCATTGCCGAGCGACCATAAGACAACACTCGGATGATTCCTGTCGCGCTTCATAAATCGCTCCAGGCAGTCAAAATGTTCCTGATTGATACCCATTAAGCGGTTCTCATCCAGCACAAGCATGCCGAGTCGGTCGCATGCATCCAGTAATTCCGGTCCCGGCGGGTTGTGTGCCGTTCGGATCGCGTTGCTCCCCATTTCCTTTAGTTGTTTAACTCGAAATTCCTGCAGCGCATCGGGAACTGCGATGCCGACCCCGGCATGATCCTGATGGTCGGCAGTTCCTTTTATTTTTAAATGCTTTCCGTTAAGGAAGAAACCTTCATTCGGGTCAAAGCGAACCGTGCGGATGCCGAAATTGGTTTCGTATGTATCAACGACTGTTCCGCCGGAACGAAGTACCGTTTTCAATTTATGAAGATATGGAGTTTCGATGGACCATACTTTTGGGTTGGCAACTTTGAACCGATTAATGTATTCTTCCTGATTGCCGGCTTTGAGAGTCAAATTTTTCCTGGACCCGGAAGCAACCGTTTTGCCCGATGAATCAACAATAGATTCTTCGATAGTGAAGGTTGAATTTTTCAGTGATTCATTTTTCACAGCGGTCCGCGTCGTAATAACTGCGGTACTTTTTTCGAAATCAGTTGTCACAAAAGTACCATCCTTGGTGACATGGAGGGGAGAGACTTTTGTAAGCCAAACATGCCTGTAGATGCCGGCTCCTTCGTAGAACCAGCCTTCTTCCATGGTCGCGTCCACGCGCACGGCAATAACGTTGTCACCGCCGTAGTTGAGATAATCGGAAATATCGTAGCTGAAGCCGACGTAGCCGCTGTGTTCCGTGCCAAGATAAAAACCGTTCACCCAAACGATTGAATTGCGGAACACTCCGTCGAATTCGACAACAATGCGTTTACCGAGGTCAGATTCCGGTATGGAAAATTTCTTGCGGTACCATCCTACGCTATTTTGCGGGAAATTGCGCCCTATCGCTTTGTACCCGTGGCTGTAGCCGCCGAGGCTGTCGAATGGAAGTTCAACGCACCAATCGTGCGGCACGTCAAGAACTCGCCAGCCGCGGTCGTCAAAATCCTTTGCTGCGGCTCCGTCGCCGTACCCGGTTTTTGCAAAGTACGAAAAGTAACCGCTGCCGTTATCGAAATCCTTTTTCGTGTCGTAGGCATGCCCGAGGGCAAAACGCCAGCCGAAATCCATGAGCAGTTTTTCTCGCGGTGAGGATTGCGTCTGAGGTTGGCCATTCATTGAACAAAGGATCACCAAAGATAATACAATGATTGCATACAGAATTCTTGATTTCATAGTTCTCACTTTCGATTTTTGGAATAGCAATGTATGTTCCTCTTGAGTCTGCTCTGTGAACTCTTTAGATTCTCTTGAGGGAGCTCCGCTTCGCGCCGTTCAGAATGGACAACGATTGAGCAGCGTCCTTCACCTCTAAATGTCATCCTGATCCCGCCGTTTTTTGGCGGGAGAAGGATCTATGACACTGAAGCTTCGTAGATTCTCGCTGCTGCGTTGACATGGATTCTTCACTCCGCTTCACTCCGCTTCGCTCCGTTCAGAAAGACAGAGACTGTTGCTCTTTCGTTGTTATTCCGCTCGTTAAAATTTTTTTTCTTTTACAAGCTCTATCTTCTGATCTTCAATACCCCGGCTTTGAAGTATATTAAAATCCGAAACGTTCTTTAGAAGAATAGCATTTGAGTCATCCGTTCGTTGAATCGTCACATTTCGCAGGTCAAGACCCCCGACATCGTCAAACAATAAACCGGGCCGATAATCGGGTTCCAAAACATGGAATTCAACATCACTGATTGTAATGTCTTTTGCGTGACGAACAAACAGACCGTATGCCGCCGCCGCACCGAACATACCCGGCTCGGGGTATTTATTCTCATTCTCCGGTAATTCTCTTGCCGCCTGCTCTTTAGTGCCCCCGCCTTTATAAAAGACACGGATATTGTTTAGGTGAATATTTTCGATTGGATGTCCCGGCAACCCCGCGATTGTGCACGCGTACGATTGGTCGGCATTGTAAACGATAACGTTGCTTATCGTAACTCTTCTCAGTTTACCGGCGGGCGTTCCTTCCGGTCCGCGCATCCTTGCTCCGAGCCTCAGGAAGATCGGATCATTGACGATATCCCTCATCGTAATATTGGTGATGGCGACATCTTCTAAAAGTCCGCCGTCGACCGTTTCGAGAGCTAATCCTCTGCAATAATCAAATACGCAATTAGCGATAGTGATATTTTTGAACCCGCCGTTGGATTCTGTGCCGAGCTTGATTCTTCCAGTTGGATGGTAACCATATTCAGGATTATTGGAGCGTTTATATGTTCCGTCCAACATTGTTCCTTCATCATAACCGCTGAGCTGACAGTTTGTGATCGTAACATTTTCCGTAGCACGGGCATAACCGAGCGCGAAAGTACTTTTTAAACAAATTCCATCGTCATACGGCGTGTTAACAGACAGATTGGAAACGCGCACGTTCTTGCAGCAATCGATATCGATGCCGTCTCTGTTTGTATCTATTTTAAGATTGTCGAGTGTGAGATTGTCAACTCCGGTAGCAAGGATCGCAAACCATCCGCCGTGGGACATCGTGAAATCTCTTAAGATTACATTACGGCATCTGTAAAGGCTGATTGTTTTGTCCGCAGTTTTGCCATCCTTCACCCAATCTTTCATCAAGCCCTTGCCGTAAATTTTGCCCGGGCCGACGATCGATATGTCGTGAAGACTATCACCCCAGATCAATCCATTATGCCAATGACTGTGTCCATAGTCCTGATATATATCGTTGATACTTTTTTCAGCCTGGTCATAGTTCAATTCGGGATTTTCGGAGACGGCAATGATTGTGCAGCCATTGTCGAGGTATAGCGTGATATTGCTTTGCAAATGAATGGAACCGGAGAGATAATCGCCCGCAGGAAAGTAGACCGTCCCGCCGCCGTTTTCCGCTGCAGCGTTGATCGCCGAATTGATTGCCGGAGCGTCCATAGTTTTGCCGTCCCCTTTGGCGCCGTAGTATCGGACGCTAAAAACCATTTTCGTTTGTGAGGGACATAACTCTGAGGTAAAAATGGTGAGGATGATAGCCGAGAGTCGAAGAATTGTTCCGGGCGTTTTCATTGTTGAAGAATCCTTTACGGCGATTCACATTAATGTATCAGAACACTCTCAACGCTACACAGGTGCGAAACATCTGAAAATAGTATCACGCAAATCCCGAAGGTCCCAAAGGGATTCCTTTGGAAGATGGCTTCGCCAGACGCAAAGCCACTTAAGTTTTTTTATCTATTTCCTTGGCACCTTTGCGCGATATAACCGTTCTTCATTTTTCAGTGGAATATTTCACCGGTAATTGCATTGCCCGGCACATCCAGCAGCTGGATACTCGACATCGTTTTTAAAACAGAATTTTCATTATAGATCCACAGTATCTTTTTGTCACGCGTTATTTCAAACGCATGCGGCGCTTTTCCGAATTGATTATGGCCCAGCCAATTCGTAAGAACGAGATTTCCATTAGGCAGCCATTGCATTCCCGTCATAAATTCCAGCTCAATTCCCGGCAATTCGTTCTTTGATAATTGCCAGGTGATGCTGCGGGAGGAATCTACTTCGACAACCCGTGCATCGCCGTTATGGTCAGAACAGGCGATAAGCGTATGGCCGTTCGGCAAACGGATGACGGAATGCGGGCCTCCTTTAATCGGTATCTCCAAAATCAATGCACCAGAAGAATCGTATTCACACACTTTATCCAAACCATAATGCGCAACAAGATAATGTCCGTTTTGCAGCTTCCGCGCGTTGCGCATAAAGGAATGTCCGCCATCAACGCTATCCGGGAGAAGTCTTATTTGCTTGACGGTTTTTCCGTCCGGCGAAACTTCCAGCAAGCGTCCTGAATTGCATTCACCGATAAACGTATTGCCGTTCGGCAGACGCTGGCAGGCATAAATTTCGCTTTGAGATTCGAAGGAAAAAACCACTTCTTTGTTTCGCGTGACCTCTTTTACTCCGTGGCCAGTATTGAAAAGCAGATTTCCATTCGGAAGCGCCCAAACATCATTGCAGCGTGTTGCCGGATATGTCCATTCAATTGTACCGTTTTCTGAAATAATATAAACATTTCCTCCGGTATAATCGGTACATACAAATGAATGTCGATGCTGTGCGGTGTCGGGTTGGGCATTGAGGGGAATGACTCCAGCGGCAAGGAGGAAGAATAGAGCAATGGCGAGGCGTGTTTTCTTCATACGGTCACTCCAATGAAAAAGAATTACTCGCTTACTATTTCTACCGACGCATCAGGCAGTCCCTGTGATTTAGCTGTCAGCGTGATGTTGCCTCTCTTGCCGGTGGCTTGTACGATAACAATGCAGCGGCCAAAACGCGCTCGACGTTTTGGGAGTTTATAATTTTCCAGACTTGAGGCATCGCCGTTGTCAACGCCGATAATCCTGCCCTCTCCGCTTATCTCGAAATTAATGAGGTTATCGGCCATAAGCGCCCTGTTGTTATTTTTATCAAGCAATTGAACCTCAACAACAGAAACATCCTGGTTGTTGGCTTTCAATGTTTTTGCATCCGGCTTGATAAATATTTTTTCCGGTTCATATACTTTCTTTAATTCAGCCGTCAGCGTATTGTTATCCGGTCCTTTGGCTACAGCTTTTACATCGCCGGCTTTGTACGGTACGCACCACCATAGACACGAGTTTGCCGGATCTGAGTTTCTTTTCCCATACGATTTGCCATCGATAAATAGTTCAACGGCATTACAATTGGTAAAAGCCATTACCAAAACTGAATCTCCCGCACTATAATTCCAATGCTCATTCTGTTCTGAGGAATTTAGAAACCCTGCCAAGTTTGACATCGGATCAACTGATTTTTGATCTGCAGCGTTCATTTTACGAGCTGTAAGATATAACATCGGTTTTTCCGACCACATAGCCTGCCGCCAGTAATAAATGGGTTTTTCAAACGAGGTTAAATCAAGCAATCCCGAAGTTGAGGCGTGACTAGGAAACTTTCTTGCCTCACCCATATAGTCAACGCCCGTCCATAAAAATTGGCCGCTAATGAATTCATTATTCTTGACTGCCAGCCATGCAGAATAATTGTGCGAGTTTTCGCTGCCATAAATAATACGGGCAGGATATTGTTTGTGATCATTTTGATAAGCGCTTTCGGTGTAGTTATATCCTGCAATATCCAACACTTCGGGCACTCGCAATTTATTTGAAATTGGTACAATGGCTATTGCCATCGTCACAGGTCTCGTTGTGTCGATATTTTTTACTATCTCAACAAATTTGCGGGCGATATCGACAATCCGGGATGCATCCGGCTTGTCAGGACTATAGTTTGCGTTCGTCGGATCGGAATACGGATCGTTGTTGTAATCAAGTTCATTACCGATGCTCCAGATAATAATAGATGGATGATTTCTATCGCGGTACACCATTGAGGACAAATCTTTTTCGCTCCACTGTTCAAAAATATCAGGATACCCGTTATGACCGGCTTGAGTCTGGTTCCAGCCGTCAATCCATTTATTCTTCGGGTAGTCCCATTCGTCGAAAGCTTCGGCCATCACCATAAAACCAATCCGGTCGCACAAATCAAGAAACTCAGGCGCGACAGGATTATGACTTGTACGAATCGCATTGCATCCGGCAGCCTTGAGTTTTTCGAGCCGGATCCTCCAGATCTTTTCGGGAACGGCAGCCCCCACAGAACCTCCGTCGTGATGAAGGCAAACGCCTTTGAGCTTTGTGCTTACTCCGTTAAGAAAGAATCCTTTATCCGGATCGAACTTGATTGAGCGAACACCAAACGGCGTTTCATATTCATCGATGACATCGGCAGCTAAAACGACTTTTGTTTTCACTGTATACAGGTAAGGATTCTCAGTATTCCATAGGACAGGATGATGTATGCTAAACGTCTGGTTGACCGATGTTAGACTATCGGACAACGGGACCGCAGTTTCAGCGGCGGCGACTTCTTTCCCGTCCTCGGTTACCAGGGATGACAATAATTTTATGGTTTTATTGACTTTGTTATCGTTAGCGATGGTTGTTTGTACGGTTACTTTCGCGTCAGAAGGCGTAACATCGGGAGTTAAGACATGCGTGCCCCATTGAGCCACATGAATATTTTTTGTTGCAATTAGCCATACATGCCGATAAATACCGGAACCGCTATACCACCGCGTGTCGGCATATTTCATATGGTCAACACGAACAGCAATGACATTCTTTTTTCCAGGCTCCAGATACGAAGTGATATTATAGTAGAAAGTGGTGTAACCATACGGATGTTTGCCAACGTATTTGCCGTTGACCCAAACCTCGCTGTTGCAATACACTCCATCGAACTGGATCGTTACAGTTTTACCTCGATAATCCTGGGGAACATCAAATGTCTTTCTGTACCAACCGAATCCGCCCGGAAGATAGCCCGTGCAACTGGCGTATTGGCTATTAAAATCGGCTTCAATGCTCCAGTCATGCGGCACGTTAAGAGAACGCCAGGAAGCATCATCGAATGATGGATCTTTTGCCGCGTTTAAATCGCCTAAGTGAAATTTCCAGCCGAGGTCAAACGACGATTTATCCCTGACGGTTGATTGTGAATATGTAACATTGATAGAGAAAATAAATAGGACAAAGCTCAGAAAGAGCATTTTTGTTCTCATGGTTTTCAATCCTTTTATTCTTTTCGTAGTATCAAAGAGCTTACAGCCGGATAAATTCTATTTGATGTCTCCAAAGCTCACATTTTCGGGCGCATCATGTTCATCCAGGACTTGAATTGTTGTCGCCGGACCAAGATCCGGGTCTTTCCACGATTGCAGTACCCAAACTATTTTCTTGCCGGGTGTCAATTCAATCGCTTGGACCGGCGGATGAGACTTATCGATCGGGCCATTCCATTCATTGACCCAATTATTGATGAGCGTATTGCCGTTCGGCAGGCGCCACGCTTGCTGCAATGAACCGAGTGTAAATTCGCCCGCATCGCTCCGGGAAAACTGAGAAATTGTTTCTCCACGGTGATTGACTTCACGAATATCCTGACGGTCAACGATAAGCACGTTGCCGTTTTTCAACGGGTTGGCGCTCCAGGGAATATCTGCCGGAAACGACCAAACTTCTTTTCCGTCTGCATTATACTCACATACTTTGTTCAAATCCATATGGGCGATCAACAGCGTGCCGGCAGAAGTGATCCTTGCATGCCGGAAATGGCCGTGCGTGTTTTTGGGATTTCCAACGGGCACCTGAAATTGTTTCTTGATCTCGCCGGTTGCAATATTGATCACCTTTACCATCGCCGGGTCGCCGTTCTGAACGAAGAGAACATGATTGTTCCCGATCGGCATCGCAGTATGTATTTCCGTACCGCTCGGCGCATCATAATTCCACAATATCTTTTTCTCCGGCGAGATGAGGTTGATCGCGAACTGATGAGCGATCAGCACATTGCCGTTGGAAAGGAGCACCGCATCGCTTACCTCGCCTTTGCCGGCGGTGTCGTCATAGAACCAAACGACTTTGCCGTTTCTTACGATAAACACCTGACGATTACGCGATTCGCCGGCATAGAGAAAATCATGCTGCGCCAATCCCTTGCCGGGCAAGATTTCGGCGTTTGTGAGTTCAACGGCTTTGGTTTGAGCGAGAAGCACACCGGCCACGCTAAGCATCGAGCAGATAACGATAGAAAAAGATTTTAGTCTCATGAGAGTATAAAGCCTCCAATTATAATTGTTGCTTCAACCTATCTTACCTTTGCAATTCTCCATTGTCGGTATTTCCGGGCTCATCGAGAAGCTGGATGTACGTGTTGGGTCCGAGATCGGGGTTGTTCCATGACGATAATTCCCACACAATTTTTTTGTCGGGGGTTACTTCGAACACCTGAACCGTGCCCGCCCATTCTTCCGTTTTGTTATTGCTTGCGCACCAGTTGCTTATAACCGTATTTCCATTCGCCAGTCGGTTCGCTGTTTGATTATTATAGAGCTTGAAGGGGACGTCGGCCTGTGTGAGTTCCCAGACTGTCTCTCCGGCAGGGTTCACCTCACGGGTATAGCTGTTCCCGTCGCCTGAAATTAATGTGTTGCCGTTGTGCAGCCGGATTGCCGCCCAGGGCCATTTGGTGGAAACGGACCAAATTTCTTTGCCGTCTAAAGTGAATTCTACGACCTTGTTTTCTGCCATGAGAGGAACCATGATCGTCCCTTTTTGAGTGATCCGCACATGACGAAACTGCACGTGAGTGTTCGTCGTCGTCGTTGGAATCATAATCTCTTTCAGAATTTTGTTCTCAGCGGTATTGATGATCAGCACTTTCGCCGGGTTGCCGTTGAGCACCATCAAGACGCTGTCTTTACCGATGGGCTGGCATGAATGCGTTTCCGTCCCCTCGGGACAATGGAATTCCCACACGAGATTTTTGTCGGGCGTAATAATTCCTGCGCCGGACATGCATGCAAAAACGATGTTGCCGTTGGAAAGCAGCGTTGCATCATCAAACTCCTGAATTGCGCCGGAAAGCGTGCGCATCGGCTTCGAATATTTCCAAACAAGTTTGCCGTCCCGGACAAGAAACATCGACTGCGCTTCGGGATGGCGCATATCCCACTCTCCGACATACAGAAATGGATGTTGGCTTAACCCCTTCCCGGGCAGCTGGTCCGGTAAATTTTTTAATTGACTATTAGCATGCGATATAAAAATGAATACAAAAAATAAGACCGTGTTCAGTCGTTTCATAAAAAAAGACTCCATTCAGAAAATGAACAACTCACACCATGTATATTATTGACAGCATTGCCGCGAAGTCCCAAAAGCATGAAGAAACAGAAAAGTCAATTACTATAAGCTATCTCAAAAATGGTTCGATGTTGAATGCATTTGTAAATGTCATGCTGAGCCCGCCGCATTTTTGGCGGGAGAAGAATGACACGGACTCCTCCTCCGTACGGTCATCCTGATCCCGACGAAGTCGGGAGAATGCCGAAGGCATCACTTCGTGAGGATCCATGACACTGAGGCTGCGTAATTGTATAATGCTGTAGTGTCGCGGATTCTTCACTCCGCTTTGCTCCGTTCAGAATGACAATTTTAGGAGCTTTTCAGATGGCTTCTAACGGATACTGCGAGACAGAATTTGCGTCAAAGAACTTTTGTGTCTTGGTGCCTTTGTGGCAACCTTGTTAATTGTGTGCAAGGTCAAGAAATTGCTCGTATTAATACAGCCCTTCCATGCTAAGCGTGCCGAGAATAAAAGATGTTACTCCCGCAAACGTATTCACTTCCTTTGGCTGACCGACATACATTTTGTAATCGTCCATTATGCCGATACTGCTGCAGTCGTAGATATCGACCAAACCAGCAGAGTTTATTTTTCCTTTTTTGATGATTCCGTCATACGCCTTCTTCACAACAGGATCGAATTCTTTCTTGCCGATATATCCTTTTTCAATAGACTTCCTAATAAGATAAAGAAACATACCGGTGCCGGAAGTTTCGTTCCAGTTATCCGGTAGATTTGGTTTGTCGACCACCTGGCACCACATTCCGGTTCTGGAATCCTGAACATTTTTAAGTCCTTCGCATAAATTGCGAAGAGTTGAGAGGAGGTGGTTGTAGCTGGGATTGTCTTTTGGCAGGTAGTCAAAAACATCTGCAATGAGTACGGCGAACCAACCGAGTCCTTCGCTCCATACTTCGGAAGCGAGGCCCGTATTTTTGTTCGCCCAGCTTGCTTCTTTGCTTTCATCCCATCCATGCAAGAGCAGGCCATTGGGCTTGAGGCAATGAGAAATTATCAACGCCATTTGTTTGGGAGCTTCATCAAAGGCATACGAGCTGTCGCCGATTACTTTGCCGTAACGGACGAGGAACATTTGTCCCATAAAAACACCGTCAACCCACATTTGGTGTTTCGCCCAGGTTCCATGCCAGAAACCGCCGTCGGAATTCCGCGGATAATTGATGAATCCATCCCGGATTGTTTTAGCTGCTATCCTGTACTTTTCGAGATGCGTCTGTTCATACATAAAAATAATGGCGTACCCGGGGAGAAAATTATCCAATGCGGTGGGGTAAAAACCAGGTATATTTCCCTGCTCATCTACTTGTTGATCCACATATCTTTTTATATAGTTGAAATATTTTGCGTCGCCGGTTGCGCGCCACATTTTTTCCATTGCAAACATCGCATATCCGGCTTGCCAGCTAAAATGGTTGCTCTGGCCGATCCAATGAATGCTGTCGGGATCCGGATATTTCGCGATAAAACTATTTGCCGTTGTTACCGACCATTTGACGTTATTTCCCTGAGCATCACAGGTGTCGAACCAACTGCCGGCAAGAACAAGAGACAGAAACATACAAAATTGGCGGAACATATTTTTCTCACCCTTTTATTTTTGTAATTTCAGCAAGAGGACATCGTGTGAGGAGAGCTTTGATGTAAGAGGTTTGCCGGTTGTTCCGATTTCTTTTTTAGCCCAAAGATCGCGCAGAGTGTACGATTGTTTGTCAAATCGCAATTCTAATTTTGCAACGTTATCGTAGATAATTTGCTTTTTCCAATCGTAGTTAACGTCGACAGTTTTTGAGCTGCGATTAAAGAAGCACAAAGCCCAATCGCCGTTTTTCAGAGGCTTGTACCAAATTTCCAGGCTGTCGATTTTGCTTTGACGAAAGGCTTGAATGCCCAAGGAATCCTGGTCGATGGAAATGACTTCCTTATCCGTCAGAATATTGAGAACATCCTTCGACACTTTTCGCAGATCATTTCCCGCGATCAATGGTGCGGCCAGCATTGCCCATAAGGAAAAATGCGCCCGGCTTTCGGTGAGCGTAAGACTTCCATTCCCGACTTCGAGCATATCCGGATCATTCCAATGTCCGGGTCCTGCATATTTGCGGAGACTATCCTGCATGTCGAGGATGTACATTACTCCCCATGAATTATATCTTCCGCCATGCGTATCAATGCAATCCCAGCAGGAAGTTATATCTCCGGTAGTTCTCCACAGGTGGCCGACCGATCCGGCCCATTCCCATGGTTTGTTGTTTCCCCATTCGCACATGCTGAAGACCATGGGTCTTTTTGCCGCATAAATTGCGTCTCTCATCGTTGTATACGCACCGACGGCGTTAAGCCCATCGGAAGCGCACCAGTCGTACTTTAAGTAATCGCATCCCCAGCGCGCAAACATCAGTGCATCTTGGAATTCATGTCCCCGGCTCGCAATAAAGCCGCCGCACGTCTGATACCCGACGTCGGAATACAGACCGAGTTTTAATCCCTTGGAATGGATATAGTCGGACAATGCTTTTAATCCTGAAGGAAATCTTACCGTATCGACGGTAAGAAAACCGAGGCTGTCGCGAGTGCTTGTCCAATTATCGTCGATGATGATGTACCGGTACCCGGCATCTCTCATGCCCGATGAGGCGATAACATCTACCATGTCACGGATTATTTTCTCGTTAA
>CAZXQG010000056.1:0-20178 GCA_964642725.1 uncultured Chitinophagaceae bacterium | reverse complement strand
ATTTTGTTGTCGGCGTCGCAAACCTGAAACAACTCCCCAAAGATAATTTCCCCGAGATCGTGTTCATCGGCAGGTCGAATGTAGGAAAGTCGTCGCTGTTGAACAAGCTCTGCAATAGAAAGGGACTCGCCCGTATCAGCTCGACGCCCGGAAAAACCCGAGAGTTGAATTATTACCTTGTCAACAAAGAAATGTATTTTATCGATTTGCCCGGCTACGGCTATGCCAAAGTCGCCGAGCAGGTGAAAGCGGGCTGGACATCCCTCATCGAATCGTTTTTCAATGACAGAAGACAAATTGCGCTCGGCGTGCAGATTGTCGATGCCCGGTTAGGGCCCACCGAGCTTGACACCACGATGATGGGATGGTTGGATTTCTACGATGTTCCGTTTGTCCTTGTGCTTACGAAAGCCGATAAAATCCCGTTCAATAAACTGCAGACTCAAATCAAGAACGTACAGGATCGACTTGGCAAATATAAACAGCTTTCTGCCGTTCTTCAGTTCTCGGCGGTCACCGGGGACGGGAGGTACGATCTGTTAAACACGATCGAATCTTTTGTGAACGCAAAAGAAGTTTCTTCAACGAAACACTACATCCCCTCCGCGGTCGCATAGGCACTGGCAGGAAGATGTCGGACACCTCAGTGATTTACCTTACCAAATATTTCAACATTCGCAATTTTCTCGATACGGCGTTTGACATCTCCTCGTACACCAGCATTTCTTGATTCTCAACCGCAATTGCAGTACTTTTACGTGACGTCATAATCAATTCGTTCATCCGACCACGAAAAAAAATCGACACGAAAGCAGCGACCATGAAAAAAAGATTGTTTACTCCCGGACCGACTCCGGTTCCTGAACACGTCATGTTGACAATGGCGGAGCCGATCATTCATCACCGCAATCCTGAATTTAACGAAGTCCTGACACGCGTTAACCAGAATTTGAAATACCTCTTTCAGACCGAACAGCCTGTTCTTACCTTGACATGTTCAGGGACCGGGGGGGTTGAATCTACGTTTGTGAGCCTGTTTTCTCCCGGTGATACGATTATTTCGTGCAACGGCGGAAAATTCGGCGAGCGCTGGGTGAAGATGCCGAAAGCGTACGGTCTGAACGTCGTTGAAATCAAAGTGGAATGGGGGAAAGCGCCTACGGCCCAGCAGATTCTCGAAGCTCTTCGCGCTCATCCGGATGCCAAGGGCGTCTATCTTACACACAGCGAGACATCGACCGGCACGGCGACCGATGTGAAAGGGCTGGCAAAACTCATCCGCGAGAACTCCAACGCGCTTGTTTGTGTGGACGGTATTACCGCTGTCGGCGCTCATGAGCTGCGGTTTGACGAGTGGGGACTCGACGCATGCGTTACCGGATCGCAAAAGGGGCTGATGATACCGCCCGGACTCGCTTTTGTCGCGCTGAGCAAACGTGCGATCGCGGCGATGGAGACCTCTACGCTTCCCAAATTCTATTTCGACCTTCGCAAGGCGCTGAAGTCGTACGAAAAAAACGATACGCCGTGGACGCCCGCTGTTTCGCTCGTCATCGGCGTTGACGCGGCTCTGGAGATGCTGAAAGCGGAAGGGATAGAAAATATCTGGCGCCGTCATGAACGGCTGGCAACAGCAATCCGCGCCGGCGTTGTGGCGCTCGGCTTAAAATTATTTTCAGAATTTCCATCGTTCGCCGTGACTCCTGTCTGGCTTCCCGCGGGGATGGATTGGAAAGTATTCAACAAAACCCTCAAGTCGAAGTACGGAATTACGATTGCCGGCGGACAAGACGATTATGCCGGGAAGATATTCCGCATTTCCCATCTCGGCTATTACGACGACCTCGACATGGTCACGATGATTGCCGCGCTCGAGATGACGTTAAAAGAGTGCGGATACAAGTTCGAACTCGGTGCCGGTGTTCAGGCTGTTCTGAAATCGTTCGCACAATGATGTCGTTTTTTACGGAAGATGATTCCGCCACACTGTTCATTCATGCTGTAAATTAGTTGACCGCCTCCCCGTTGGATGCAACGGGAGGCGGATTCACCGTCAACTCACATTGATCCTCTTACCATTGAAAGCCACTGCCATGAAAATACTCATCAGCGATCCCATCGAACAATCATGCGTTGATATCCTGACGCGTGAAGGATTTCAGGTCGATCTCAAGCCGGGAATCTCCCCGGAAGAGATTAAAAAAATCATTCCGGAATATGCAGCACTTATTGTCCGCAGCGGAACGAAAGTTACCGCCGACATTATTAATGAAGCAAAAGAAATGAAAGTGATTGGCCGGGCCGGAGCGGGCGTAGACAATATCGACGTCCAAGCCGCATCACGACGCGGCATCATCGTGATGAATACGCCGGGGGGCAATACCGTTTCCACCGCAGAGCATACGGTGTCCATGATGCTCTCTCTTTCCCGAAACATTCCGCAGGCATACATGAGCCTTGTGAACGGAAAGTGGGACAGAAAGAAATACATGGGGACGGAGGTGATGGGAAAAACGCTGGGCATTATTGGTATGGGAAAAATCGGGAGAGAAGTTGCAGCGAGGTGCCGCGCATTCGGGATGACCGTCATCGGGTTTGACCCCGTACTTGCCAACGACGTTGCATCGAAGCTCGGTGTGGAACTTGTGTCTCTGGACGAAATTTACCGGCGCTCCGATTTCATTACCGTGCACACTCCGCTCAACGATGAAACGAGGGGATTGCTGAACGAAAAAACTTTTGCGAAATGTAAGAAAGGCGTCCGTGTCATCAACTGCGCCCGCGGAGGAATCATCGATGAGGCGGCGCTTCTTGATGCGTTGAACAGCGGACAAGTTGCCGGTGCGGCGCTCGACGTCTTTGTCGAGGAACCGCCCAAAGGGAATCCGCTGCTGCAGCATCCGCGGTTAATCGCAACACCGCATCTTGGCGCTTCGACAGAAGAAGCTCAGGAAAAAGTGGCCATCCAGATTGCGGAACAACTTGCCGATGCGCTGCATGACCGGGGAATTTCCGGCGCTGTGAATGCCGTTGCACTGCAATCGGGAATTCCCGCGGAAATAAAACCGTACCTCCTTCTTGCGGAAAAGATGGGAAGTCTGCAGGCGCAGCTTATGAAAGGAAAACTCAAAGACATTACCATTGAAACGCGCGGAGAATTGCTGCAGAAACACGTTGAGCTGCTGACAACCGGCGTGTTAAAAGGTTTTTTTTCAAAGCTCATGAGCCAGCCTGTCAATTACATTAACGCTCCCGTCCTCGCATCGTCTATGGGCATCCGGGTCAGCGAAAAGAAAGAACGGGACAACGAGAACTACAATCAACTGCTGACAATAGAATATTCCACGGATCAGGAGGAACGCTCGTTCGCCGGAACCGTCTTCGGGACGACAAAGCCCCGTGTTGTGCGGATTGACGCGTTTTACTTTGAAGTAAATCCTGAAGGTATTCTCTTATTCTATACAAATACCGACAAGCCTGGAATGCTCGCTCATGTCGGCTCAATCCTGGCCGCAGAAAAAGTCAATATTGCCGGGTTATCGCTTGGCCGAACAGGCGTGGGTGAAAAAGCATTGGTTGTCGTTAGTGTTGACAGCCCGATTCCGGAAAAGATGCTCCAGCAAATTCGGTCGTTAGATGGGATCTTTGACGCGAAGGTTGTCTCGTTGTAAATTGTTGTGTGGAAACTTGACAAAAATGCCGGGAATATATACCTTAGGCAGTTGTAATGAGATAAAAAGGGGGAAAATCACCTTTACTTTATAGGGCACGAAGGTGTATTTTATTTCAACTTAATACCGGAAAAACTTGACAAATCGCTATCTGGGTAGTAAATTAACACAACAAAAAAATAACATATACGAAATATTAGAAATAAAGTTTCACACAGCGGTAGATATCTAAGTCTGCAGTAGTACATAGAGAAGTCGTTTGCTAGTTTCTAAGATCTATCTTTAGGTGATTGTTGAATTGAATTTTACGATTTGTTACATCACTGTTTTTCCTCCCGACCTACGTTCTGCCTTTTGTATTGCAGCCAGAGTCGTTCTCTATCTCATTGATTGTATAATCGGAAATTAAATTCCCTTCGCAGTTCTAAGCATTGGATCTTAAAATTTTCATCTTATAATTTCACGAAGGATGCGGAACTCTTTTCTCGGTCATTTGGATTTTGAAACGATGAGGGGAGGGAATGTGTCCCGCCGGCATTGCAGTTTCGCACGGGAAATGAAAGTCTCACGTCATGCCTGAGAATTACCAGTGTATCGGCGGCAGGAAATATTTTCTTTAGATTTTTTAATTCACGGCTCTTGAAAGATTTTTCGCAGGAGCGCAAAATTAGGATGTCCACAATAACAAAACAAAGGAGAATAAACATGCGACGGGAGTGCTACAGAACTCTACTCGTTGCCTTTCTGCTTTTTCCAACTGCAGTGCTTATGGCGGCAGGCGGGAAGATCCATGGAAAGGTAACAGATCATGAATCCGGTGAGGCGCTTGTTGGTGCAACGATCCAAGTCGTTGGAACATCTTTCGGGGCGACCACAGATGTGAACGGTGTGTTCTCAATTCTGAACCTCAACCCGGGCACATACGTGTTAAAAGCGTCGTATATCGGTTATCAGACGATAACGCTATCGAACCTCGCTGTTGACGCGGACTTGACGACGGACGCTAATTTTGCTCTTCCATCCGAGGGCGTCAAAGTGCCGACTGTTGAAATTATTGCACAGCGGCCGCTCGTCAATAAATCAGCGACCAACTCGGTCAGCATCATGGGCAGCGATTATTTTGCCAACATTCCCTTTCGCGGAGTTACGCAGGCCGTCACATTGCAGACGGGCGTTGTAGAGCGGAACGGAAACATTTATATTCGCGGCAGCCGCGCTGATGAGACCGGTTTTCAGCTGGAAGGCGTGGGCGTCAACAACGTGTTGTACGGCGGAAACGCTGTGACCGTAACGCAAGAAGCGGTTGAAGAAACACAAGTGCAGGCGGGCGGTTATCCGGCAGAGTTCGGCGGGTCGAACGGCGGCATCGTGAGTTCGAACCTGCGCAGCGGTGCGGAAAACTGGAAAGCGACTGCTCAACTTGAAACGGACAACTATACAAAGCAGGGCACGAAATCGCTGGGAGGGTATTCGTATGGGTACTCCGATTATGTGGGAACAATAAGCGGTCCCATTACGTCCGACAAGGTTCGTTTTTTCGGGAGCGTTGAAAATCAATTTTACCGCGACCCGGGAACGATCAATAACGGCGTTCCGACACCCGGAGTATGGGGCGGCGCTAACTTTACCGGCGCAAATGCTATTATCACAAATGGCGTGTACTCACATCAACACCCGAGCACAGTTCAAGTCGATACGCTTAACCTCTTGTATCAACCGGGAAATCTTATGGGTGGAGGATACAATGCGTACACATATACCGGAACACTCCTTTTTGACCTCGGGAGCGTGAAGGTGCGCGGAGCCGGGTCTTATAACGCAACCCACAGCCAGGGCGAAGCAACTTTCGCTGAGGTGCTTGATCAAAGCCGCTTACCCCTTACTCAATCATCAAACGGGTTTGCGAACCTTAAACTTACTCAGTTCATTACCCCGACAACTTTTTATGAAGTAAACCTAAACTACTTCAACGCGGACACCAAAACGATGGATCCGTTCTTGAAGGAAAACTTCAACGCATACGGTGATTCTGCTGCGAACGCAAAACTCGGCTTCTATTATGCAGGAAACAGTTCGCTCTTCGGAACGAGGAATCTGGGATACTGGGGAACCATCGCCGGCCCGACAGTTGACATGCCGGGGACCCCGCTTTCCGGATATGCCCACACAGCACAATCATCCATCGGCGGCCGAATTGATTTATCCTCGCAAGTAAAAAATCATGCAATAAAATTCGGCGGTGAATTTACAGAGTACACTATCCGCAGATTCTCTCTCAGCGCGAACGGTGCGGAACAACGGTATGCGACGTTGAACGATCCGTCCCTTACGTTGTTCCAGAAAGAGGCTCAATTGCGGTATAACGGATACATGGATAATTACGGCTACGATCCGCTCGGCAACTCGATCAGCAACGATGCGAAAATCGGTCCAAATGTTGTAGACTTCGGACCCCGCCAGCCAATTTTCGCGGCCTCGTACCTGCAGGATAAGATCGAGCTTCAGGATATCGTCTTGAACATCGGCTTGAGGTTCGACTACATCGATCCGGCGAGCAAGTCTATAGTGAATCCGACCAACATTAAATATGTCGATAGTCTGAATGTTATTGCATCGTCCAGCCTCAAGGATACCGATCCGACAAAACAAATCAGCCCGCGGCTCGGATTCTCTTTCCCGGTCACAGACCGCACAGTGTTCCACGCGCAGTACGGGAAGTTTATCCAGCAATCACAGCTCCGGGATTCGTACTTAGGGTTGGGAGAAGCGACGTATATCACAAACGGCGGCAACTGGATCACGAATGTCGTCGGATACGGATTGAAACCAGAACGGTCGACCCAGTATGAATTAGGTTTTTCGCAGCAAGTATCCGAGAATGCATCCTTTGACGCGACTGCATTTTACAAGGATATTCGCGATCAAATAGAAGCTGCGTACCTTACTCCGTCCGCCGGGGCTACCAACCGGGCGTACTTAGCATACATCAACGGAGATTTTGCAACGACCAAAGGTGTGGAATTGAAATTTACACTCCGCCGCGTTGAGAGAATGCAGGCGCAGGTTAACTTCACGTTATCGGACGCCCGAGCAACAGGGTCAAGTTCAGGCGACCTTGAAGGAGCAGCATATAATTCGTTTGTGGCAAAGACAATCTCCCCGGTGACGTTCAATCAGGCGAATCACGGCGATTTGTCTCTCGACTATCGTTGGGCAAAAAATGACGGCGGCCCGATCTTGCAGCGGCTGGGAATCAATCTTCTCTTAAAATTTGGGAGCGGATATGCTTTTACCCGCGTGAACGCGAACGGAAGCCTTGCGGATCAGGAAACAGACGTACGAAGCACTGTTCCGGTGGAAGATCTCGGTGCATCCACCACTCCGTGGACGTATGAACTTGATCTTCGTGTTGATAAGACAGTTTCGTTCGGTTCTCTTGCAGCTAATTTCTATATCTATGTTGAGAATCTTCTCAACACGAAAAACGTTGTTACTGTATTTGCCCGCACAGGAGATCCTGCTGACGACGGCTGGTTGAATTCAACAGCCGGGATCAACCAAGCTCAACAATCGGGCAACCCTGCTTTGTTTAATCAAATATACAGTGCGGCATATCTTGGCGATAATTCCGGAAATTATGGTGTGCCGAGGCAAATCCGGTTCGGCGTAAACTTAGAGTATTAACATGGAAAGTCATATTAGGAGCATAAAAATGAGACTATATCGATTTCTGAACACGAGCATCATTGCACTGTGCGTTGTGGCTTTCCTGGCGGGACCGGTGAATGCAAAAGACCGCACCGGCCAAACCGGCAGAGGAAGCTCACGCCTGGCAAAAACATACACAAACGATGTCTATCATCCGATGTTGATTAATAATATTTTCAATTATTATTCAAATTGCGGTGACGGCTCGTTCAATAATTTTTCTTCATCGGCAGAAGGATTCGAATTCCCCAAAGGGTTAAGCCTCGCCACCTGTATTTTTGAAGATGGCTTGGTGTGGGGATGCTACAAGAATGACTCCCTGAAAGTCGGTGGTTCAACGTACTGGCACGGCCTTCAAGCCGGAAAAGTGTTAAGCACTGGTTCGGCTTCCAGCCTTCCGACGGCTGACGACCCGGGCGCAAGCCAATATCGTCTTTACCGCGTAAGGCCCGATATGCACCCGATAGCGGGCGTTACAGACCCCAACGACGCGGCTGCCGCAAGCGAGCTTTCTACGCTGCAGCGGGATGAAGTTCCGCTGATCAATCGTTATGAAGCAGGGACTACGGCTGCAGGATTGCTCCAGCAATATTGGGACGATTGGAATAATTGGCCGGCCAGCCAAGGTGCTCCATACACCAAAAATCACGACGGCCCGTACGACCCAACGATTGATGTGCCTGGCGTCCCGTTGGCGGGACAAACAATGTGGTATGTAGCAAACGACCTGAGCACCACAAGAACCTATGCGCTCGCCGGTTCTAACCCGATCGGTATTGAATTCCAACGGACTATTTGGGCATATAATCTTTCCGGCGCGCTCGGAAGTACAATCTTTGTCAGCAATAAAATTATTAATAAGAGCGGCGTTGAGCTTGATTCCATGTATGTTTCCCAATGGGCAGACCCGGATCTCGGTGATGCGACAGACGACTTTTGCGGATGCGATACATTGAGGAGCCTTGGTTTTGTCTATAATGGAAAGGCGCAAGACGCAAGTTTTCAAAGTTATAATCTTCCCCCACCGTCAGCGGGATTTGATTTCTTTCAGGGTCCTCTGGTGGCAAGTCCCAACCCGGCCGATACAGCGATCTTTGACCTACAGTACCGGCTTGGTCACAAGAATCTTCCGATGACCTCGTTTAACTTTTTCATTAATCAAAACCAGGTATACCTTGACCCTGTCAATGCCGATTATAATGGTACTATACAGTGGTACCGTCTTATGAGAGGTTTGGTTGGTTCAAGCGGTGCACAATATGTTAATCCGGTGACGAATCTGCCGACGACATTTGTATTGAGCGGCGATCCTGTTGCCAACACTGGATGGATTGATGGAACCATTGCCGGACCGGGCGACCGCCGGATGGCGTTATGCAGCGGACCGTTCACGATGGCAGCCGGGGATACGCAGGAAGTTGTCGTTGCGAACCTAGCGGGACAAGGGGCCGATTATCTTTCGAGTGTCACCGTTCTGAAAGCGAACGACGACATTGCCCAGAAAGCCTATAACTCGCTATTCAGTTTTCCTCAGCCGCCTTTTTCGCCGGACTTAAACCTAATTGCATTGAACGGCAAAATTGAACTCGACTGGGGTGATCCGACAACTACTACCAAGACCGAAAGTGATAACGATCAGGGTTACACTTTTCAGGGATATAAGATTTATCAATTGGCAACGAACTCACCCAACGGTGCAAAGCTTTTGGCAACGTTCTTTACGGACCCCAACAACAAAGTTATTTACGACAGCGTGTATGATAACGTCGTAGGCGCGATCGTATATAAGCCGGTTGTGACCGGGACGAACCAGGGTATTCTTCATACGTTTGAGATCACGCAAGATTATATTACCGGCGGCCCGCTCGTTAATAATCGCCCGTATTATTTTGCTGTGACCGCCTATAATTACAATCCGAGTCCGACAATTTTGACCAAAGTCCTCGAAAGCGCTTTGAATATTCGGTCGGTCTCTCCTCAGGCGTCTGCGCCAGGCCTTAGGTATATTCATCAATTCGGCGACTCCCTCGCTGTCAACCACAGCTCTGGCTCAAGCGATGGCATGGTTTTGGCAACGGTGATAGACCCGAGTGCTTTGACCGGCGACTCGTATAAAGTCGCATTTGATACCACCGGTGGAAACACGACGTGGTCATTAACCGATGCTACGACTGCTGCGGTTATTACACACAATCAAACGCAAACTGCGGCTGGCGCCGTCGCGCCGGGAGCTACTACGAAGGGCGTTAACGTTGCTGTATTCGGTCCACCCCCAGGCATGGGTGCCTGGTCAATTCCTTCCGGCTCGCGAAGGTTCTCACCAGTGGGTGGATTTACCGGACTTGGCCTCGAAGGATTTAGCACAGCCGGCGATCCGACTGCGTATGCCACGGATGGTTCGGGAACTATTGGTATGGCAGCTCATTTTGCCTTTGGAGCCATCGGAACAACTCTCACAAGCCCGACACAGTACCATACCGTTCTTCTGAAACTTGCTGCTGTCGATACGGGTGCTTTGTGGAATCCGTTAGTTGCACCAGCAGATGCAAATTACTCGCTCGCGTATCGCTATCTGCGCCATGCAAGCAGCGCTCCGGCAGATCCGTCGTTTGTTCCATGGATTATCAATACGGTTGGCACATATCCATACCAGGATTTCAACTATGCTGTGCCATTCTCCGCTTGGGACATGGAAACAACTCCACCGACTCGGTTGGCCGTTGGGATGTTTGAAAATAACGCTGCAGGTGCTTCTGTTGATGGTCGTTACTGGCCGCCAACTTCCGGCGGTGATAATACTGTTAACCGCGAGTTTTGCTTTATTTTCAACAAGCCATATTCCACAACCCCTGACCCGGCGCTGCAAATAGATTTCTATAATCAATCATCGACGCCGTTGATGTGGGTGATGACATGCACCAGGCGGAATGCAAATCCCTGGGCGGCGGGCGATCAGTTCGAAATCATCGCGAACCACGTCAACACGGTTGCCGATATATTTACGTTCAAAGCTGATGCTCCGGCTTACACAAATGCATATGCGAAAGCTGATGTAAACCTGATCAATGTATTTCCGAATCCATATTTTGGGTTTAACAAACTCGAATCGGATAATTATCATCGGTTTGTTACGTTTACTCACTTGCCGCAAAAGGCGACCATCCGTATCTATAACTTAGCGGGCATTCTCGTTCGCACGTTAATGAAAGCAGACAACTCACAGACAATGCAGTGGAATTTACTGAATGAATCCGGTTTACCCGCTGCAGCAGGCATGTATATTGTCTATCTGGATCTGCCCGGTGTCGGCTCTACAAAGATACTGAAGCTTGCTATTATTCCAGAACAAGAGTTTTTGCATCACTATTAAGATTATCTGTAGTGAAATGATAACGAGAATGTACACTAATTGAAAAGAAGAAGGAGATCTTCAATGAAAATTCTAACAAGGCGTTTCTTAGCATGTGCGGTACTCCTTGGGATGGTCTCGCTCATGGCTGTCGCCGGTAACATCAATCGTACCGGCACCGCTGGAGCACAAGAGCTGCTTATTCCTGTAGGAGCCAAAGATGTGGCGTTAGGAGGAAGCGATATGGCCTACACCACCGGCGTCGATGCCATTTACTGGAATCCTGCCGGTGTCGCCCGCGGCGACGGTGTGCAGGCGATGTTTTCTCATATGTCGTACATTGGCGATATCGGCATTGAATATGGCGCCGTTACCGTCAATGCGGGCGACCTCGGTTTTCTCGGGTTTTCCATCAAAGCAGTAAATTTTGGAAACATCCCGACCACGACAGAGGATTATCCCGACGGGACAGGACAAACATATTCGCCTGCTTACGTAACTTCAGGCATCACGTATTCCCGTATGTTAAATGATCGGATTTCGGTGGGCGCAACAGTGAATCTCGTCTCCGAAAAAATCATGAGCACTTCTGCAACGGGTGTTGCAGTCGACGCAGGAGTGCAATACAACGGGCTGGGAGTACCGGGACTGAAACTGGGAGTCTCGATTAAAAATGTCGGCCCCAATATGACCTTCAGCGGTGCCGATCTATACCGCACGGGCAACACGACAAGCGACAGCCGTGGAACTCAGACGTACGCCGTGGTTGCAGCGCCGTTCGAGCTGCCTTCGCAGATGGAACTCGGTCTGGCGTACGATTGGAAGGCCGATGATTCAAACAACCTGACAGTATTTACTGATTTTGAAAACAACAACTATCAGGATGATATTTGGAAGTTTGGTGCCGAATATTCCTTCAACAAACTCTTGTTTGTGAGAGGCGGCTACAACCTTTCTCCAAATGCGCCAACCGACCCGACGGGTCAGACAGTCCAACTGTACGATTATTCGTTGGGCGCTGGGATAAAATATAATCTTGGCGGCGTGGATTTTACTTTTGATTATGCATACCGTCATGTTATAGTTATGACATCCAACAATGTCTTTACCGTAAAGTTGGGATTCTAGTCAAAAGTGCTACAATTTAACAAGGAGGGTTGAAGTGATTATGCTTCACCCCTCCTTTGTTTTTTTATGACCTGCAATAAAAAGAGAGTGCTTGTGAGGATTTGTATAAACTGCATGGTATGTCTTTTCCTTCTGTTGAATCTGCCGAATCCGGCGAAATCAGATTCTCCCTATTTCCCGCAGCGCGGAAGAAATGGAATTGTTCAGCAGGCACAAGACATAAAAAATTCGAGCACTATGCTCGTGATTGCCCTTGCCCCCGGCTGTGAAGATCTTCCGGTGATCGCGTACTATAGAATAGGCCGCGGCGCAAGCGTAGCGGTTGCGTATGTTACGAACGGAGAAGGTCTGCCAAATAGGGGAAATGACGATTCCTTCTATGAACTCGCCGGTAAAAGAAAGGAAGAAGCGTATCAAGCGGCCTCCTCTCTGGACGCAGAAGCGTATTTTCTGAATGTTCCTTCAACCGCGATATACGGCGGGCAGAGCACTCTTCACTCGCAGCCGAATTTAGAAATGCTTCTAAGAGCCAAGATTGACACCGTGCTTGAACGTGTAAGGCCTGATATTGTCGTTGTACAAAGAGATCCATTTTCGTTCAACGATAGCAGGCCCAGAGACGCCGACCTTAAAAAGATTATTTTAAAAATTCTGGCGCATCATAACTCGAGTTCCGAATGGCTGGTTAAGCGGATCTTTATTCAAAGCAAGCCCAGCCCGCAGACTTTCAAGGTTCCTGTCGGCCAAAAGAACTCCCTTTGGGCAAAAAGTTACACGGAGATAGGCGAAGAAGCTTGTAAAAACTACGCAAGCATTAAACCGCTTTTGCCGCTGTTGGAAAAAATTCAATCCCATGACTATCAATTGGTTTTTCCGACAGTGACGAAGCCGCTAGAAGAATTGGACAGCGGCCTCCCTGTGCTCGGCCAGGAGCTTCAATCCGTCGACTCGGCGCTTCAGCAGGCCGTTTCGCTCGGCATCGATTTTGACCGGGAGAAAACTCTTAACGGTGTTACAACTGCGATCGGAAAAGTGGACGCTGTAATCAATCGGAGTGAGAGTTCTCTCGACCGCAGCGACGTGCGGGTGCTATCTGAGTGGAAACTTGGGTTGGAACGGCTGCGGTGCTTGCTGCTGGATGTCAATGTTCATGCTGCAGTGAGCGACACGGTGGTTACCGCCGTTCAACTTTTCTTTTTTCGGACGGAAATTGATACCGCGATAATCTCTCGCGGTGAAGCGAAGATTCTTTTTCCCGGCGTTGTTGATAAAGAATGGATTGCCAACGAAAAACAAAATATGTTCTACGCGCTGGGAAAGACCAACGAATTCAGAATGGTTACTCCCCGAAACAATACGTACACGTCTCCCGAAATACCGGAAGGTTTGGCCGCTCTTCAGGTACGGACCCCGTTCATTTTTATGATCGTGCACAATGAATCCGATCCGGCACGCAACTTCATATACCGAAAAGAAATTCCGCTGACAATGGCGCCGCCGCGGTCGGCGGAGGTGTTAACACCGAATGTTGTAGCACATCGGGACAGCATCCTTCGCGTTCGCTTCAGAAACAATACTCGTGATGCAGTCTCACCGGAGGTGTATTTGGACGATCCGTATGTTTCTTCTCCACACAGAACGGTGAAACTTCCCTCAAAAAACTTTGTTCTTGATGACACTATTTCGCTTCACTGGAAGGACACATCGTTCTCCGGAGTTCGCGAAACGTCACTTCAGGCGGGACGAAGCGGGCAATTCGGAAAGTTTTCTTATCATTCCCTTAATGTCAGAACCGAACTCCGGGGGAAAGTTGGGTTGTATTCGACTGCCGCTCACTCCATTCTTCAAACGGCGCTCATGCGTTTAGGTGTTTTACCGTATAATTGCGACACAACCGCCGATTTATCCGACAAGCTTTCTTCGCTGTCGACGCTGGTTATCGATGAATTCTCGTTCAGCAGCTTTGTAGAATCTCACCAGAGGGATTCAACATTGCAGCAGTGGCTTGAGGCCGGCGGGAGGATGATTGTTTTCCCTGAGAACGGATTCAGCGACGGTTTCGTTACCTTTAGGTTTCTTCCCGTGGTATCCAACGCAAAAGAAATGGCTTTTGATCCGAGCGATAAGCTGTTTCAATATCCAAACCGCATTCGTGAGGACGATTTCCGGGGAACGCCGGTACCTCTTAGCTTCGGAGCCCTTGAGTTTTCCGATGTGAAGAGCGTGCATGTTCCGTTGAGGTTGAAGAAAGGAAACGAGCCTCTTATCGCAGTCAAGTCAGTTGGAAAAGGAAAAATCATATATGTCACACTCAATATGGATGCACAATTTCTCGCTATGCAAAAGAACGCTTATAGACTTTTGTCCAATTTTGTGTCGTACCCGTTGAACACGAACTAATGTTTTTGTCCACATGAAACCGTTTGTTCTTGCGTTATTCCTGCTGTTCATTATGTTCCCCATAAAAAATGTTCCGTTCGCTGCGGAGCGGGAAGAGCTTCTGCTGTCTCCGGCAGCGGTGCCGGATTCGGCAGATGCTGCATTGGAAGGGGTTGTTGTCGATTTTACGTACGGGAATTTTTTAAATGCAGTGTCATTTTCGGCAGCATCAGGGGGCAGCATTTTTGTTCTTGATGAAGGCGATAACAAACTCTCGGAATTTGCAGCTAACGGTTCCCATGTCAAAAGTATTGGCGGTAAAGGATGGGGCAATTTCGAATTCGACCAGCCGGGAGGCGTTTGCGCATCCTTTCCGCTGGATATTTATGTCGCGGACTATAACAACCGCCGGGTTCAGCAATTCGACCGCAAATTAAATTTTATTCAGTCGATTACCGATCAGAGTTTGCCGCCGTCGTACAGCGGCGAATTTTACCCCACTGCATGCGCGATATCGTCGCAGGGAGAATTGTTCATTCTTGAAACGCAGGGGAAACGCGTCCTGAAATTCGATCAGAATCAAAATTTTCAAATGGAATTCGGTTCGTATTCGGCTGGCGCGGGCGCTTTATCCGATCCGCGCGATATTACGGTGACTTCGCTGGACCGCGTGTTTGTTCTCGATGGACATCGGGTCGTTTCATACGACGTTTTCGGTAATTATCTCGGTGTCTTTCCCCTGGCCTCAGACGAAAACCCGAAAGCCATCAGCAGCGCCAGCGATAAGATAATTGTCACATTCCCTTCATCGATCAAGGTCTTTTCGTATGATGGGAGACTGCAATACCAGATTTCTTCTCGCGCCGTGATCGGGCTGCCTTCAAACAGTGAATTTCGAGACGCGCTGGTTATTTCACCAGCAAAAGAGACAGATTCCTATACGTTCATCATACTTACAAATCACGAGATTGCGGTGGCAAAAAAGGCTCCCTGAACGGGCTGGGAGCCAATTCTGTGCCGGCGCGGGTTGTTTTTCAAAAAAAATTCCCGTATTATTTTATTAAATGAAACCGTTTGCCAGGGGGCAAGCGGATAACTTATCAAACAAAACAAAAAGAGGGGGTCTTATGTCAAAAAGTCTAAACAAAGTGCAGCTCATCGGGAATCTGGGGAAAGATCCCGAGCTGAAGTACACCAGCGCAGGTGTTGCAGTGGCGACGTTCTCGATTGCTACAAGCGATTCGTGGAAAGATCAGGAAGGGAATCAACAAGAACGGACCGAGTGGCACAATATTGTAGCATGGAGAAAGCTTGCCGAGATTTGCGGCGAGTGGTTGAAGAAAGGCAAGCGCATTTACATCGAAGGAAAATTGCAAACGCGCAGCTATGAAAAGGACGGAGTGAAAAAGTACATTACGGAAATCGTTGCCGACCAAATGATCATGCTTGACGGAGCTCCGCGGTCGACGAACGGCGGCGGAGTTGAGGCGCCTGCCTCCGATGCTGTGCCGGCGAAAGAGGACGACCTTCCGTTTTGAGTAATGGAAAAAGTTATTCGTGCTTTGTACATTTACATAGCCCCGCTGCGGCGGGGCTATTGTGTTCATAGTCTCATCTCACAGTTGCACTCAAAAAATTGACCGCGAATGCTTTCTGAGATACTTGTCGACAGCGTAGTGTTCCTCTGTTCGCTCGTCCTCTCCGCTTTCTTTTCAGCAGCGGAGGTCGCCTTATTCTCGTTGCAGCCTTCCGCGTTCGAAGAGCTTTTATCACAGCGTTCGGGAAGCGGCAAATATGTCGCGGCGCTTCTCCGGAAGCCGCGGTACTTGCTGGTGACGATCCTCATCGGAAATACTATTGTCACGACGGCTGCGGCCGTCATTGTCGCGCTTCTCACCATCGATGCGGCCGGCGCTTTTGGTTGGAACAAGGAAGCAGCGTTAGGGATAGAAGTTGTCGTTGTTACGTTTGTTGTTATTGTGCTGAGCGAGGTCACGCCGAAAGTTATTGCCGCACGGGTGCCGGCCGCTTTGTCCCGGCGCATTGCGTTTCCGCTCTACGTGGTGTCGATGATTTTCTATCCCCTTACGGCCGTACTCGTTGCAATGGTAGAAGCATTCGAATCGCATCTGGGTCTACATCAACGCCAGACCGCGTTGAAGAGCGATGAAATCAAGACTCTTGCCGATGTTGTGAGTGAACACGGGGCTATTGACCAGGAAGAACGAAGCATTATCCACAGCATGATGAACGCTAAAGATGTAATCGTGCGTGAAGTAATGACACCACGAACCGATATGGTCGCGCTCGACAGTGCGGAACAGTCGTTCGACGGAATTGTGGACACCTTTGTCGCAAAAAAACATTCACGCATCCCCGTTTATTCGGACACCATCGACAACATCAAAGGTATCCTGTACGCAAAAGATGTCTTACCGTTGCTCTATGAAAAGCAGGCCCGGAAGACTCTTGATATTTTGAAACTTTCTCGCGAGCCTCTTTTCGTTCCTGAAAGCAAAAAGGTAGAAGACCTTCTTAAAGAATTCCAGGAAAAGAAAACACGCATCGCCGTCGTTGTCGATGAATACGGCGGTACCGCAGGGCTTGTGACATTCCAGAACGTTGTAAAGACGATCGTCGGAGACATCTCGGACGAACTCGCTGTTTCAGAATCAAAGGCGCTGAAACTGAGCGAGCACTCCTATCGCTTCAGCGCTAACATCGGCATAACGGAGGCTTCAGAAAAACTCGGTGTTCCGCTTGTTACTGATGATTCAGGGTACGATACGCTCGGCGGATTTTTGTTTCATTTGTTCGGCAGAGTACCCAAAGAGCGCGAGTCGATACAGTATGACAATGTGCTTTTCACAGTACAGCGCACCTCGAGGAATAGGATTCTCTATGTTCTCGCCGACATTCACCAACCGGCCGAAAGGAAAGAAACGGAATGAAAGTATTACGAACTGCCCTGATCCTCTGTGTGGTTAGCGCGGCAGTCTTCTTTCAATCACACTCGGCATCCCGCGATCCGGTTCGTGCAAAGAAGGGAATGGTTGTTGCAGCGGACCCCATTGCCGCAAACGTCGGATTGAAAATTCTGCAGCTAGGGGGAAACGCCGTCGATGCGGCAGTCGCTGTCGGCTTTGCGCTTGCCGTGACATATCCTGGAGCGGGAAATATCGGGGGGGGCGGATTTATGGTGATGCGTTTCGCAGACGGTACCGTGAAATCGCTCGATTACCGGGAAACGGCGCCTGCCGCAGCAAAGCGGGATATGTTTCTCGATAAAAACGGGAACTTTCTGGAACAAAAAAGCACGCGCGGGCACCTTGCGTGCGGCGTTCCGGGCTCGGTCGCAGGAATGATGTACGCTCAACGGCGGTACGGAAAACTGACGCGCGCCCAAGTGCTGAAGCCGGCAATCGATTTGGCCGAAAAAGGTTTTCATCTTCACTACCGGCTCGCGGAAGACCTGGAAAGAATGATTCCGGAATTCTCTTCGTACCGAAGTTCGAAAAAGGCTTTTTCAAAAAATGGCAAGCCGTATGCGGAAGGTGAATTATTCCGTCAACAAGACCTGGCAGCGACGCTCAAACGTATCAGAGACAAAGGGCGCGATGGGTTTTATACGGGCGAGACCGCGAGATTGATTGTTGCCGAAATGAACCGCGGCGGCGGTCTTATCACCCTGCACGACCTTGAAGAGTATGCTTCAATCATAAGAGAGCCGGTCCGGGGAACGTACCGCGGGTACGAAATTATTTCCTCCGGGCCTCCGACCAGCGGCGGCGTTGCTCTTGTGCAGCTCCTGAATATCCTCGAAGGCTACAACCTTCAGGATTACGGCTGGAATTCGTCGAACACCGTCCATCGGATGGCGGAAGCCATGCGACGCGTTTACGCGGACCGCGCAGAATTTCTCGGCGACCCTGATTTTGTTAAGGTTCCTGTTGCCTGGCTTACTTCAAAAAAATACGCGGAGGAACGCCGGGCATCAATTGATACAACGAAGGCAACCCCGAGCGGCGAGATTTCTCACGGCGTCCAGCCGCCGCCGGAGAAAGACCACACCACTCATTATTCTGTAGTTGACAGGTTTGGCAACTGCGTTAGCGTAACGACGACGTTAAACGATGCTTACGGTTCAAAAGTTGTCGTTGCCGGCGCCGGATTTTTATTGAACGATGAGATGGATGACTTCAGCGCGAAGGAGGGCGTTCCAAACGAATACGGACTTATCGGAAGCGGCGCGAATGCCATTGCACCGAACAAACGCATGTTGAGCTCTATGACGCCGACGATAGTCCTTAAAGACGGAAAACCGTTCATGGTGATCGGAACCCCCGGCGGTTCGACAATCATGACGACGGTTCTGCAGGTGATTGTCAATGTCATTGATTTCAAAATGACGATTCAGGAAGCCGTTGATGCACCGCGCATTCATCATCAATGGCTGCCGGATTACATAATGTACGAAGAGCGCGCATTATCGCGAGATGCGGTTGACAACCTCCGCGCAATGGGGCACACGCTTCATCAGCGCGAGAATACAACGGGTCTTGCAGAAGGAATTATGTTCGACCGCAAAAGAGGGCTGCTGCTTGGCGCGACGGACCCCCGCGGTTACGGTGAAGCAGTCGGATATTGAACACTGACCGGGCGCCATAATATTCGTATATTAACTATCAGCCACTTAATAAGAAATTGAGAATGAATCAGGAAAAGACTGCGAAAGCGTGGACGCCGACGAATCCGGCATTCGACCCGAATGAGCCAATGCAGGTCGGCGGCCAGGCCGTGCTCGAAGGCGTCATGATGAGGGCAAAGGGAATGATTGCGACTGCCGTTCGCCGGCCCGACGGCAAAATTGTTGTGAAGAAAGAAGAATTTCATTCTATTGCTGAACGGTACCCTCTTTTGAGAATTCCGGTTATCCGCGGCGCTGTTGGCTTGCTTGAAATGATGTATATCGGCATCAAAACGCTCAACTATTCGGCGGAAATCGCCCTTGAAGATTCTTCCGGCAGCAACACGCCGTCAAAGGAAGGCCAGTCAGTGTTTTCCCTGATAGTAGCACTTATTGTCGCGCTTGCCCTTGGCGTAGGGATTTTCTTTTTCATTCCGTTGTTTATTGCTACGCTGCTCTTTAGGATTGAACAGCAGCCGTTACTATTTAACCTTGTCGCAGGTGTGATTCGCATCGCAATCCTCGTTGCGTATTTATTTTCCATTTCTTTATTGAAGGACATTCACCGGCTTTTCCAGTATCACGGTGCGGAACATAAGGCGGTGTTTACATTCGAGCAGAACGCGCCGCTTGAAATTTCTTCAGCGATGAAATTCACGCGCTTTCACCCGAGATGCGGCACGAGCTTTGTCCTGCTCGTCATGCTTGTGTCGATACTTCTCTTCAGTCTTCTTGATGCAGCTGTTTTACTGGGGGTCGGTTCGTTGACGCTCCCGATTCGTCTTGCGACGCATATCCCCTTTATCCCGGTTGTCGGCGGCATCTCATACGAACTTTTGAAATTTTCAGCAAAACATTCCTCATCCCCCCTCGGCCGAATGTTGGTAGCTCCCGGTTTGTGGCTGCAAACAATTACCACAAAAGAGCCGGACGAGACTCAGATGGAAGTATCGCTGTGTGCAATAAAAGCGGCGTTGCGCCTGGATGAAGCGCCGGTCGCGGCGTATTCATCTTCTGTTGCTGTCGGGTAATTCTGCCCTCATTGATCTGCTACGAATCAGACGTCATGTTAGAAAAGTTAGAGAAAATTAAAGAGCGCTACCTTGAAGTCACTCGATTGCTGAGCGACCCGGCTGTGATCTCAAATCAAGAACGGAATAAGGAGCTTGGCAAGGAATTCCGGGAGCTCGCAGAAATTGTAAAAGGATACGAAGAATACCGAAAGTTGCTCACGAGCGTACGGGGAAGCAAAGAAA
>CAZXQG010000055.1:0-20428 GCA_964642725.1 uncultured Chitinophagaceae bacterium | reverse complement strand
TGCTTCATCGGAAACACGAAGCGTAGCAATCGAAAGAGAAATTCACAATCACCATTATTATTTTGAATGGAGCTACTATGATGACAGAAACGACGCCAAAACCATTAGTAGAAAATGTTTCCGGAAGGTTCCATGTTCTGGATTGCTGCAATGGCTGCGGGCTTTGCATGTCGTACGCGATTCACAGCTTTACGTTCGATGATTCGGCCTGCTTCTATTATGTCTACCGTCAGCCGGAAAACCAGGGAGAGATCGACGACGTCCTGCGGGCAATGTCTGTATGTCCGATGGATGCGATCAAGGATAGAGGAAACTGAAGTTTCATTTTCCCGCGCCGTGAACTCATCAACGGAGAAAGCCGCTGCGCGGGACAAGCAACGAAAACTTTTTATGAACATTGGAATACTAAAAGAGACCGGCCTTTTGGAACGGCGTGTTGCTCTTTCTCCGGCCGGAGTTCAGGCGCTTGTCGCTTTAGGCCACACCGTGCACGTAGAACGGATGGCGGGAGCGGCGGCTCTTTTCGCCGACGATGAATATATCGCAGCCGGCGGAGTGACAGCCTATAGCTCGGAAGAAATCATTAACAGGTCTGAGATTGTGTTGAAGATTTCTCCACTCTCGGAGAAGGAACTGCACCTGTTGTCGAAAGGTCAGGCGATTTTCTCTTTTCTTCATCTTGCCATATCACAGCGAAAACAGATCGAGGCGCTGCTTCAGCGCGAAGTGACAGCGATTGCTTATGAACTGATTGAGAATGCCCAGGGCGAACTCGGCGTGCTTCAGGTGATGAGCGAGATTGGAGGGCAAGTTTCCATGCATATTGCCGCCCATTATTTGCAGGGAAAAGAAGGCGGCAGGGGAATTTTGCTGGGATCAATTCCCGGAGTTCCGCCGGCATCGGTCGTTATCCTCGGTGCCGGTACGGTCGGCAGGACCGCAGCCCGCATCGCGGTGGGAATGGGAGCTTCCGTTACCGTTCTCGACAAAGATATTTCGCGCCTTCGTGTAGTTGAAGAGCTTCTGCAGTGGAAGATCACAACCGCGACCGCGACGGACTACAACATTACACGCTCTGTTCGCTACGCCGATGCAGTTATCGGCGCTGTGCTGTTGAAGGGTGAAAAGGCACCGCATATTGTCACTGAAGAAATGGTCAAGGGAATGAAAGCCGGTGCTGTGATCGTAGATGTCTCGATCGACCAGGGCGGGTGCGTTGAAACGAGCCGCCCGACGTCGCTCAGCGACCCTGTGTTCATCCGCCATGGCGTCGTTCATTATTGCGTTCCAAACATGACGGCCTCAGTCGGCCGTACTGCCACGGCTGCGTTGACAAATGCGATGGTTCCATATTTACTGGAGACGGCAAATACCGGCATCGAAAAATCGTTTCTTAGGAACCCAGGGCTTGCAAAAGGCGTATGCACTTTTGGAGGTCATTGCACCAACGGCGCAGTAGCGAGGATTTTTGATCTTCAGCAAGCGAATCTCCTGGGCCTGCTTACCAAGCGCCACAACACCGAATATGCCGTATGAACTGGCTCGAACAATACAAATCAAAAGTCGTTTCGCTGGGAGAAGCTGTCGCCACGGTAAAGTCTGAGGACCGGATGTTCGTCAGCGGCAATGCGGCAACTCCGCTGCTCCTGATGCGTGCATTGGCGGAGCGGAAGCATGAACTTCTTCACGTTGAAGTCAACCATTTGCTCCTTATCGGGGACGACCCTCTTTCAAAGCCGGGAATGGAGAAACACTTCAGGCACAATTCCCTTTTTGTCGGCCCGGCGGACCGTGCGGCGATCGCGGACGGAAGTGCCGACAGTGTTTCGGTCCATCTCTCTGAGATTCCGTCGTTGTTCACGCAAGGGATTATCCCGCTGGACGTTGCCTTTATTCATTTTTCGCCCCCCGATGAGCACGGGTTTATGAGTCTCGGTGTGGAATGTGCGGCAACGAAAGCCGCGGTTGAAAGTGCGAAGATCGTCGTTGCTCAGGTGAACGAAAAAATGCCCCGCACACTTGGCGACGTTTTTGTTCATATCTCCCATGTGGATAAAATTGTCGAGTGTTCGGAAGAGCTTGAGACTCTTCCGCACGTCAGCGGATACTCCGACGTCGAGATGAAAATCGGTTCGCACATCGCGGCGCTGATCGAAGACGGCTCGACGCTCCAGTTGGGAATCGGCGGAATTCCCGACGCTGTGTTGTCGAACCTCGAAGGCAAAAATAATCTCGGCGTTCATACGGAAATGGTATCGGACGGAGTTGTACGGGCAATAGAAAAAGGGATTATTACGAACCAGAAAAAAACGCTCCATCCGGGAAAAGTGATTGCAACGTTTGTGCTCGGTTCCAAGCAATTGTACGAGTATGTGCACAACAACCCGTATTTTGAGATCCATCCGTGCGATTACACGAATAACCCGTTTATCATTTCACGCAACGAAAATATGGTTGCCATTAACTCCGCCATCGAAGTGGATATTACAGGCCAGGTCTGCGCCGATTCGATCGGGCCGACGATCTACAGCGGCTTTGGCGGCCAGGTGGATTTTATCCGAGGTGCGGCGGTATCCAAAGGGGGAAAGCCGATTATCGCTCTTCCATCGACGGCAAAGAACGGAACCGTATCGCGAATCGTAGGGCAATTAACGCCGGGTGCCGGCGTTGTCACTTCTCGCGCCGATGTGCATTATGTCGTCACCGAGTTCGGGGTCGCATCGCTCCACGGGAAGAATATGCGGCAGCGAGCCGATGCATTGATAGCCATCGCCCACCCGCAATTTCATGAAGAGCTCATCAACGCTGTTCGTTCAAAATTCAAAACGCATTATTCGCATTCGTAAATGTGTACCAATGACCATGAAGGGGTTAAGACAATGAATTGTGTCCAAGTTCCGAAAGAAAAACTTGACTGGATTGCAAAAGAAAGCAATCACGTCTTTGTGCTTACCGTTGAGATGGAAAAAGTTCTCGACTGGTACCGCGACCACCCTCACTTCCCTCTGGATTTTGACAAAGTGCGTGCGAAGGTCATGGAAGCTCACACGCGGATCGAGGGTATCGCCACAGTAATGAATGAAATACGGGAGCCAAAGACACCCCAGACGGTTGAAGATTCAGCGACTGACGTTTGGCTCTGAGGTATCGCAAGAAAAGATAAATATATACCGCACATGCTGCCGTTTCCGCACTGTGTGCGTTGATCAGGAATAACGGGAAACAATTCACGTACGATTCAAGCATTACAATGAAAGCAAGGAATATTGAAATATAAATAGGGTAGACGGTATCAATGAAAAAAGGAATATGGTTAGCATGTACCACTGTGGCTGCAATGATGACGATGTATGCGGTAACAAAGCACATTGTTCGCGGCCCCCAGATACGCGATCTCGCGTCCAGTGCTAAAGACCATAAGGAGAAAAATTTCAATTCATTCCCGATCGATACTTCGGAAAGGGACTTTGTCGATTGGCTTTCATAACATGAAGGAGAACCACTATGCTTGGAGAGTATTGGAAGGCTGTGCAGCAGAAAGTGTGTGTAAAGTGTATCGACGGCGACCGTCATGGTAACTGCCGTCTTTCCCCGCAGTTCGATTGCGGGCTAAAAAAATATTTTTCGAACGTTGTGCATGTCGTTCAGACAACTCACAGCGATAATGTGCTGGACTATTCCGCGGCGCTGCGCCGCGAAGTCTGTTCTCATTGCCAGGAGCAGACCTCGGAAGGCCAGTGCTACGTCAGGAATATGCTCGACTGCCCTCTTGACCGGTATTTCCCGCTTATCATCGGGGCGATCAATGAAGTCCAGCAAATGCAGATGAGCCGGTAAGAATCGTCTCGGAATTGCGGCTGAGTCGTCGCTTTGTTTAATGGTTCATGTCCGGGAGATGTACTCCGTTTCACGGACAAAGTCCTGCCGTTATAGTGAACGGTGCGGTTTCTTTATTCCGTCGTATGCCTTTCCAAAATTGGATGGTTTTTCTTGTTGCGTTGGCTACACCGGCGCTTCCTTGCCGTTTCAGCAAGCTGCATCTCACTTCTTTGCTACTCGTTCGCCCGTCTTGTGTGTTTTCCAAAAAAGCCGTACTATTGCGCAGAAACCGATTGGCAGCGCACCGAAGAGGGTCATTCTCGCTCCAAAAACAAGGTGAATTTTTGAGGAGAAGATATAATGGTCAAGAAGATCTGGAAGAAATTATTCAATTGGATTAGCAAGTATCCAATTGTTTTTTCCGTCCTGGGAATTTACGCCTATTATCTTTTCACGACATTGAATTTGTTCAAAAAGTCCGAAGTCGGGCATCTCTCTCTGCTTGATTTTATTCTCCAGTATGATTCTCTTATTTGGATGTGGCTGGTCGTGTATGTCGTCTCACGCGCTCAGGCGGTGAAACAGAAATACGAATTGGACGAGTCAAACAGGAAACAAATTCTTTCAGAAGTGGAGAAATCATCGGTTGCCTCAGTGGTACTTCACAACGTTATTCGCCTTCTTCAAGATGCAATCAATAATCCGCTCGCCATCATCGGTTCCACAATAGAAGATGTGCGCAAGTGAAATTCTTCCGACCCTTACATCGGCCGTCAGTTCGACCAAATCGAAGCATCACTCCAGCGCATACACAATGCAATAAAAGACGTTCAGGTGTACGAGTCTACAAAGCTGCTGGAACAATTGCATAGGCAAGTGATCTCATAAGCTGTAACTGCTGGGTTTTTCAGCTCGCGGTTCAAAATCGTACGACGTCCAGCCGGCTCACAACGTTGCCCGACGCGAGCAGCATCTAAAATTGGAAGCGGATGGAATTATGGAAAAAGAGACGATACTGCTTGTTGAAGATGAACCGATGTTGTTAGAGCTGCTGAAATCGGTATTTGAAGAAGATGGCTATCACATTATATCCGCTTTGGACGGAGAAGAGGCGGTCGAAATATTTCGACGGGAAGCAAAACATATCCGCCTAGTCCTGACCGATATGGGACTGCCGAAACTTGGCGGATGGGAAATTCTTGAAAGGCTCTGCGAGATTGATGCTAATGTCAAAATCATTCTTGCGAGCGGCTTTGTTGATTCGGAAATGAGAGACGAGGCGATCAAAAAAGGGGCGAAAGATTTTATTCAGAAGCCGTACGTTCCCGATACAATTTTGAAACGAATACGCGAAGTACTCGATTCACGATAGCGCAGAAATGCGGATATATTTTAAAAGATTTTGAGCTGAGAATTCTCTTCTTGCGAGGTCACCGATAAATTGCCCGCCGTAATTTTTGCTTCCCACTTTTGAGAATCAACGCAAATCCCTTTCCACAATTGGTAATTTTCTTTTTCGACACACTTCTTTCTTTCGCTTTTACGTGCCAAAAAGTAGCACGGTATTTGTATTTTTTGTGGCAGAACAACATCAATTTCAGACATCTCACTACTGCAACAAAGGACAATATAAAATGGCTAGCAACGATCTATCAGAGAATAAACGGGCAATGGTAACGATTGATGGCAACGAAGCGGCGGCATTTGTTGCTCACAAAACAAACGAAGTAATCGCAATCTACCCGATCACGCCGTCATCCGGAATGGGTGAATGGTGCGACCAATGGTCAGCCGAAGGGAAGAAAAATATTTGGGGAACAATTCCACTTGTTGCAGAAATGCAGAGTGAAGGCGGAGCGGCGGGCGCAGTGCACGGTGCGCTGCAAACCGGCTCGATGACGACCACGTTCACTGCATCGCAAGGATTGTTGTTGATGATCCCAAACATGTACAAGATCGCAGGAGAACTGACGCCGACAGTGTTCCATGTTTCAGCCCGCTCCCTCGCGACACAGGCGCTGTCCATTTTTGGCGACCACAGTGATGTGATGTCCGTTCGTTCTACAGGGTTTGCGATGCTTGTTTCAAATTCGGTTCAGGAAGTCATGGACTTTGCATTGATTGCACAAACGGCCACGCTGGAATCCCGATTACCGTTCCTTCATTTCTTTGACGGTTTCAGAACATCCGCAGAGGTCATGAAGATAGAGCAATTGACGGTCGACGACATTCGCGCAATGGTGAACGATGAATTAGTGTTTACCCACCGCCAGCGAGCGCTTAGCCCAGAAAAACCCGTTCTCCGCGGGACGGCGCAAAACCCGGATACATTTTTCCAGTCGCGTGAAACGGTCAACCCATTTTATATTGCATGCCCGGACATCGTCCAAAAAACGATGGACAAGTTTGCAACGCTTGTCGGACGACAGTACCATCTTTTCGATTATTTCGGAGCGCCCGACGCAGAAAGAGTGATCGTGGTGATGGGATCCGGAGGAGAAATCATCCACGAAACTGTTGAAGCGTTGATGGAAAAAGGGGAAAAGGTCGGCGTGCTCAAAGTGCACTTATTCAGGCCGTTCTCCGTCAAGCATTTTGCCGCCGCTCTTCCGAAGTCCGTGAAATCGATTGCGGTTCTCGATAGGACCAAAGAGCCGGGTTCGGCGGGTGAGCCCCTGTATCAGGATGTTGTTACGGCGCTTGGTGAAGCGACGGCGGAGGGGTTCTCGCCGTTTACATCGTTGCCGCACATTATCGGCGGCCGGTACGGGTTGTCGTCAAAAGAGTTTACGCCGGCGATGGGAAAAGCGGTGTTCGACGAACTCAAAAAATCAAAACCGAAAAACCATTTTACCGTGGGCATCAACGACGACGTCACACACACGAGCCTTGACTACGATGCAACATTCACGACAGAAAAGGATGATGTCGTGCGGGCGATGTTTTACGGACTTGGGGCGGACGGAACGGTCGGAGCGAATAAAAATTCCATTAAGATTATCGGCGAAGACACGTCGAACTATGCCCAAGGATATTTTGTCTACGATTCTAAAAAATCCGGAACAACGACTGTCTCTCATCTTCGTTTTGGTCCACGGCCGATTCGGTCTTCCTACCTCATCGACAAAGCGAACTTCGTCGGGTGTCATCAATGGTTGTTCCTGGAGAAATACAACGTCATGAAAGATTTGGTCGAAGGCGGAACATTTCTTTTGAACAGTCAATATTCGGCTGACGAAGTATGGAGTAAATTGCCCCGGATTACGCAGGAAGAAATCATCAGAAAAAAACTGAACTTCTATGTCATTGACGGTTACGCTGTAGCCCAGAAGACGGGAATGGGAGGAAGAGTTAACACGATTATGCAGACATGCTTCTTCGCTATTTCGGGCGTTCTTCCGAAAGACGAAGCGATCGCCGCCATCAAACGGTCAATTAAGAAGACGTACGGGAAAAAGGGAGAAGATATTGTGAAGATGAATTTCGATGCCGTCGACCATACGCTGGCAAACCTTTTTAAAGTGAAGGTTCCTGCGAAGGTCGACAGCACGCTCGAACTGCCGCCGGTTGTTTCGGACAAGGCGCCCGACTTCGTGAAAAACGTCCTTGCCAAAATTATTGCCGGGTTCGGCGACGAACTTCCGGTGAGCGCTATGCCGATCGACGGAACCTTCCCGACCGGCACCGCAGCGTGGGAGAAACGGAATATCGCTCTCGAAATTCCCGCTTGGGACGAAAGTATCTGTATCCAGTGCGGCAAGTGCGCGCTCGTCTGCCCTCATGCGACGATTCGAATAAAAGTGTACGACAAGAAAAACCTTGCCGGCGCCCCGTCGGCGTTCAAGAGCACCGACTACCGCGGCAAGGAGTATGAAGGTATGAAATACTCGATCCAGGTCGCGCCGGAAGATTGCACCGGCTGCGGATTGTGTTTCGAGGTTTGCCCGGTGAAGAACAAGGCCGAAACCCGGCTCAAAGCTCTCAACATGGTTCCTCAACCGGCGTTACGCGGGCAAGAACGTGCGAATTGGGATTTCTTTCTTACGCTTCCCGAAGCCGACCGTACCACGGTGAAGGTCGATACAATTAAGGGTTCGCAGTTCCTTCAGCCGCTGTTTGAATTTTCGGGCGCGTGTTCGGGCTGCGGCGAAACCCCGTACATTAAATTAGTAACGCAATTATTCGGCGACAGAACCGTCGTGGCCAACGCGACCGGCTGTTCTTCTATTTACGGCGGCAATCTCCCGACGACACCATGGGCGAAAAATTCCGAGGGACGCGGGCCCGCGTGGTCAAATTCACTTTTTGAAGACAATGCGGAGTTCGGCCTCGGCTTCCGCCTCTCAATTGATAAGCATAAGGAATTCGCGTCGGAGTTGTTGAAAAAACTATCGCCGGCCATCGGTGAAGAATTGACAAACGCGATCCTCGGAGCCGACCAATCGGATGAAGCGAAGATCTTCGAACAACGCCGCAGAATCGAAATCCTCAAAGATAAACTGAAGACCATATCCTCGACCGAAGCGCAGCATCTTCTTTCTCTCGCCGATTATTTGGTGAAGAAAAGTGTCTGGATTATGGGAGGGGACGGCTGGGCGTACGATATCGGTTTTGGAGGGTTGGACCATGTCATCGCGTCCGGACGCAACGTAAACATTCTCGTTCTCGACACCGAAGTGTATTCCAACACCGGCGGGCAGATGTCAAAATCGACGCCGCGGGGCGCTGTGGCAAAATTTGCCGCAGGGGGAAAACCTCTTGCGAAAAAGGATCTGGGGCTGATCGCGATGACGTATGGAAATGTATACGTCGCGCGTATCGCGATGGGTGCCAACGACCTTCACACAGTAAAGGCAATTCTTGAGGCGGAAGCATACAACGGGCCGTCGCTCATCATTGCATACGCGCACTGCATCGCCCACGGCATCAACATGAAACTGGGCTTGGAAAGCCAGAAAGCAGCGGTGGAATCGGCGCACTGGCCGCTCTTCCGGTACAATCCCGACCTCGCCAAACAGGGACAGAACCCCTTCCGGCTGGACTCGAAAGCGCCGAAGATGAAATTCGAGGAATATGCATACAAGGAAATCCGTTACAAAATGCTTACGAAGAGCGCACCCGAAGAAGCAAAGCGGCTTATGAAACTCGCCCAGGAAGACGTTACTTCGAGATGGCATTATTATGAGCAGCTTGCGGCAATGAAGTTTGACGGCGCGAACGGTGAGCACAGCAAGTAGATGAACCACACAGGCGGATCGAACGGTCCGCCGTTAATTACCGGCACACTCTTATGAATAGCATTTGAGAGGAATCAATGGATCTTTCCACGACATATCTCGGCTTCAAATTAAAAAATCCGGTTGTGCCGTCGGCGTCGCCGATGTCGCGAACGGTTGCAGGTATCAAAGCAATGGAAGATTACGGCGCTTCTGCGGTCGTACTGTATTCTCTTTTTGAAGAGCAAATCCGGCATGAAACGAACGAGCTCGACCATTTCCTATCGTACGGAACAGAAAGCTACGCTGAAGCGATTTCGTATTTTCCGAAGAAGGAAGACTATTTTCTCGGCCCGGAAGAATACTTGAAGCATATTCAGGACGTGAAGCGTTCTGTCGATATCCCGGTCATCGCAAGCCTCAACGGTTCGACCGTCGGCGGTTGGACTGACTATGCTAAAGAGATCCAGGAGGCTGGAGCCGACGCATTGGAATTGAATATTTACCACGTCCCGACGGACCCCGAGAAAACAGGGAGTTATGTTGAGCAGTTGTATCTCGAAATTCTTCAGGCGGTGAAAGCCAGGGTGACGATTCCCGTTGCGGTGAAACTCTCGCCGTTTTTCAGTTCGATGGCGAACATGGCAAAACGCCTTGACGAGCAGGGCGCGAACGGATTGGTCCTGTTCAACCGTTTCTATCAGCCGGACATCAATCTCGATGACCTCGAGGTTGAACCGAGTGTGGTGTTGAGCAGTTCTGATTCATCCCGATTGCCGCTTCGTTGGATTGCTATTCTCTATAAGACGATCAAGGCCGACCTTGCTGCAACAACGGGCATTCACACCGGCGAAGATGTCATCAAGATGACGATGGCAGGTGCAAACGTAACAATGGTCTGTTCGTCGTTGCTGCGCAATGGTCCGAAACGGATTGGCGAGATTCTTACCGGCGTGCAGAAATGGATGATCGACCGGGACTACGAATCCCTTGACCAAATGCGCGGCAGTATGAGTCATAAATCTGTTGCGAATCCTTCTGCGTTAGAGCGCGCTAATTACATGAAAGCGTTAAACAGTTACATGTAGAGTATTCATAGCGGCCGCTGCTAAGAAAGCGGCGGCCGCTCTCTTCTTGAAACCCTCTTACTTTCTCATCCTGTGACTGTTCCATCCCGTTCATCTCTTTCGGAAAAATTTGTAAGATGTTACGGTGTTTTCAAAGAAGTGTAATATCCATTCACGGTTTACCATTCACATTTTTTTAGATATCATAATTTTCTGGATACGGTATCGGGCATCCGGCATCTATTTGACTTTGCCCCAAATTCTTGGTAAATTTTTGGTGCAGTTTGAATTATAAGGGTAATGTGATTTTACAACATCGAATATTTTTACTTTTTGGAGGATCTAATGGCTGTTAAAGTAGGTATCAACGGATTCGGCAGAATAGGAAGACAAATCATCAACGTGATGGCTGACAAAGGGCTTCTCGGGAAAGAGATCGATGTAGTGGCCGTTGTTGATGTGAGCACGGACGCGCAGTATTTCGCGTACCAGCTGAAATACGATTCGGTGCATGGACACTTTCGAGGAACGGTGAGCAGTGAAAAAGGGAGCGCTTCATCGGAAGCCGACGATGTTCTTGTCGTCAACGGCCACAAAATCAAGTGTGTCCTTGCGCAAAAAGATCCGTCGCAACTTCCTTGGAAAGAGCTTGGCGTCGACCTTGTTATTGAGTCGACCGGGTTGTTCACGGATTCGGAGAAAGCAAAAGGGCATATCACTGCCGGCGCGAAGAGAGTCCTTATTTCAGCTCCCGCAAAAGGCGATGTGAAAACTCTCGTCATGGGCGTGAATGATAATGAGTATGACGCCGCGAAGCATGTCATCGTTTCCAATGCATCCTGCACAACAAATTGTCTCGCTCCTGTCGTGCATGTCCTTCTAAAGGAAGGGATCGGCATCGAAACCGGTTTGATGACGACAATCCACTCGTACACTGCAACGCAAAAGACCGTTGACGGTCCATCGAAAAAAGACTGGAGAGGCGGGCGTGCGGCGGCAATCAACATTATTCCTTCATCGACGGGCGCGGCGAAGGCGGTAGGTGAAGTTCTTCCGGCAACAAAAGGAAAGCTGACCGGTATGTCGTTCCGCATTCCGACGGCAGATGTTTCGGTTATCGACCTTACATTCCGATCAACCAAGGACACATCCATCCAGGAAATTGACCAGTTGATGAAGAAGGCCTCCGAAACTTACTTGAAAGGGATTCTGGGGTATTGTAATGAAGAGGTTGTTTCGACCGACTTTATTCATGATGACCGATCCTCAATTTATGATTCCCGTGCAACGCTTGAAAACAATTTGAAGGGAGAAAAGCGATTCTTCAAAGTTGTTTCCTGGTACGACAACGAGTGGGGGTATTCAACCCGTGTTGTCGACCTCGTGAAGAAGATGGCGGGAATTGTAAAGTAATACAATCGGCGACTACTAAACAAGGGCTGAAGCTCGTAGCGCGAGTTCAGCCCTTTTCTTTCTTGTATTAAACCAACCGGGACCGTTTCCTAAGGCGAAATGGTTTCAGCTCATCACCAACACTAACGACGACCACGACAATGAAAAAACTCACGATCAATGATATCGATGTTCACGGGAAACGCGTTCTCGTTCGGGTGGACTTCAACGTCCCGCTCGACGAAAAGCAAAACATCACAGACGATACTCGCATCGTCGAATCTCTCCCGACAATCAAAAAAATTCTTTCTTCCGGCGGCAAAGCAATTCTGATGAGTCACCTCGGTCGCCCGAAAGGAAAGCCAAAACCGGAATTTAGTCTAAAGCCGGTTGCGGCAAGGTTGGAGAAACTCTTGGGCACAAAAGTGTATTTCGCTGCGGACTGCATCGGTGAACCCGCTGAATCTGCCGTTGCGGCATTGAAGGAAGGCGAATGCCTTCTTTTGGAAAACCTGCGCTACCATAACGAAGAAGAGGCGAACGACCCCGGCTTTGCGAAGTCCCTTGCCAAACTCGGCGACGTGTACGTCAACGACGCATTCGGCAGTGCACATCGCGCCCATGCATCGACGGAAGGCGTGACGAAATTTATTTCCGTCTGTGTGGCAGGATTGCTGATGCAGAAAGAACTGGAGTATCTGGGCGCTGCAGTAGATAACCCCGTCCGTCCGTTCACCGCAATCCTTGGCGGCGCAAAAATTTCCGGAAAAATCGACGTCATCCAAAATCTATTATCGAAGGTCGATACGTTGATCATCGGCGGCGGCATGGCGTACACGTTCTACAAAGCTCAAGGGCTGGAAATTGGGAAATCGCTGCTCGAAGCCGACAAGGTCGAGCTGGCCGGACAAATCCTGGCGGACGTCAAAAAGAAGGCTGTGAAATTCCTCCTGCCGGTAGATTGCGTCGTCGCGAGCGATTTCAAGAACGACGCTGAACGCAAAGTTGTCGCGAAGGATATGATTCCTGCGACCTGGCAGGCTCTCGACATCGGTCCTGCGACGATCGAACTCTTCTCAAATGAAGTCAAGAAATCGAAAACCGTTGTCTGGAACGGTCCGATGGGCGTTTTCGAATTTCCGAATTTCGCCGTCGGAACGAATGCCGTCGCGCGTGCGTTAGTAGAAGCAACGAAGCAGGGAACAACGACGATTGTCGGAGGCGGGGATTCGGCTGCCGCTATCACGCAAGCGGGAATGGCGAAGGGCGTAACGCATGTTTCTACAGGCGGCGGCGCATCGCTGGAGTTTCTCGAAGGCAAGGTCCTTCCAGGTGTCGCTGCACTGACAGATAAGAAATAACAACCCTGCGGTAAGAAGCTATCCGATTGCTCATTGCAATCGGATAGCTATGAGCCGGCATTTGCCTCTTAGGCCGGAGTCGTTTATATTGCAAAAGGAGAACTAAAGAAGAGATGGCGTATAATCGGAACCAGTACAACAACTATCACCGTCCCAGTTTTTTCGGCGGATTCAGTTTTTTCCCGCCGGTGATCAAAGCGCTGTTGCTCTCCAACGTTGGGGTCTTCCTCGGTATGCTTTTTCTGGGGAATTTCCACATCGGTGATTACTCGCTTGCCCTTGTTCTTGACGAATGGTTTGCTTTGCTCCCACTTGGGCATGGCTTTCAGGTGTGGCAGTTGTTCACCTACCTGTTCATGCACGCAGGGCTCAGCCACCTCTTCTTCAACATGCTTGCGCTCTGGATGTTTGGGATGGAACTGGAGAACACGTGGGGTTCGCGAAAATTCTTGACCTATTATCTAGTGTGCGGCGTTGGTGCCGGTTTGTCAAATCTGCTCGTCGCTCCTTTATTCACATCTGTCGGGCCGACCATCGGCGCATCGGGGGCAATTTACGGGGTGCTCCTTGCGTTCGGTTTGATGTTCCCGGACCGGTTGATTTTTATCTATTTCTTCATCCCGCTCAAAGCAAAGTACTTTGTGGTCTTGTACATGGTCATTGAGTTCGTCTCTGTCGGAAGCACGGATGGCATTGCTCACTTTGCGCATCTCGGCGGCGCGGTTGTTGGTTTTATTTACCTTCTCGCCGACGGGTTCCGTTTTTCATTGCCGCAAAGCTCAAGCCGGTCGCGAAATGTTTTTAACGGATGGACCGCGCCCCGCCGTTCGAACGATTCGTATGAGAACGTCACCGAAGCTCAGGTATATGACATTAAAGATTATCAGCGGAAAGAAGAAGCGCAAGTAACCCAGCAGCGGATCGATGATATTCTTGACAAGATCAGCAAGGCCGGATACCAGAGCCTGAGCGAAGAAGAGAAGAAAATGCTGTTCGAAGCGAGTAAAAAACTAAACTAATTGTTTTGAGTTCTCTATGGATACGTTATTGCCAATTCTTGAACAGCCGCGGGTGGAAGAATCGTCGCATATCCACTACAAAGTCGGCGTGAGGCGGAAGACACGGCAAGTGAACATCGGCGGAGTACGGGTGGGGGGAGGAGCGCCGATTTCCGTCCAGACAATGACGAAGACAAAAACGGATGACGTTGTTGGGACCGTTGCCCAGATAAAAGCCGCGGCAGAAGAGGGTTGCGATATTGTTCGCGTAACGGTGAACGATAAAGAGGCAGCCGAAGCGATGGCGGAGATTGTCCGCCAGTCGCCGATCCCTGTTGTTGCCGACATCCATTTCAATCATGTCTTTGCGCTGAAAGCAATTCAGGCGAACGTTGCGAAGGTTCGGATCAATCCGGGCAATATCGGTTCGAAGGATCGCATTCGCGAGGTGTTGACTGCGGCAAAAGATAAGGGCATTCCGATCCGCATCGGAGTTAATTCAGGATCCCTTGAAGAAGATATTCTCGAGAAGCACGGCTATCCCACGGCTGAAGCGTTGTATGAAAGCGCCATGCGGCACGTCGGGATTTGCGATGAATTTGATTTCCGTGACGTCATCATATCCGTTAAATCCACCGACGTGCGCCTGATGATCGAAGCGTACCGTTTGGTTGCGGCCCGCACGGATATCCCGCTGCATCTTGGCGTTACCGAAGCCGGGCTCACTCGAGTCGGTACGATTAAGTCAGCCGTTGGTATCGGCACACTGCTGGCTGAAGGAATCGGCGACACCATCCGCGTTTCGCTGACCGATGACCCCGTAAAAGAAGTTGAGGTCGGGAAAGAAATACTTTGTTCGCTCGGCCTTGCGTCGCGAAACATCGAACTGATTGCATGTCCGACATGCGGCCGGATTGAAGTCGATCTCTTTAGTATTATGGCACAATTGGAAGAACGGCTTAAAGGAGTAAAGAAACCGGTGAAGATCGCGGTGCTCGGATGCGTCGTGAATGGTCCCGGCGAGGCAAGTGAAGCCGACATCGGCATTGCAGCAGGGAAGGGCGTGGCGATCCTTTATCGTAAAGGGGAGATGATTAAACGGGTAAAAGAGAGTGAGATCGTCGATACGATTGTGGAAGAAGTTGCAAACTTCACACCGAAAGTTTAAAAAAGAACATGCTTCTCGTTAACCGATGCTGTCTTTCGACTGAAGCGGGGAGAGTTGTGTTAAGAGATCGAAATGTTCGGCTGATGAATATCAGCCGGTGACTGTAAGCGGAAAAATTCTTCGAACTACGACCTCAGTTTTATAAACCGCCTGCCAAATAACTTGTCTGCCGCAACGAGCACACCGATTGACAACAGCACAATAAAGACTGTCTTCCAGAATTGCGCATCGCCCGTGTTTTCAATTGACTGAGAAATCGTAGACGTTTGGTGAACGAAAATCTGCAATCCCTTCGTGTACGCTTCGGACAACGGCGCCGCCACTTGGGTAATGGAGGAAGATGTCTTGTCAGGTTGATCGTTCCCGCCGGACACCTTGGCGATAGCCAGTCCAATGACGGCAAGCACTGCGATCATTGCCACAAAACTCCCCAATTTACTGAGAAGCCGAAGGAGCAGCGGATCCCGTGTTGGCGCAGCCACATTGACCATGACTAAGGCGGCCAACCGCTCCGGCGCCCTGAAGAGCGGCTCTGATTGCACGATGCGGCGCGTTGAACGCTCAAACTCGATTCGCCTCCGGCAATTGGCGCATTCGGCGAGATGAGACTCAACCTGAACAGATCGCTCTTTGCCAAGCCGGTTGTCAATGAACTCAAAAAGTTCTGCTGTTGTCGGGTGATTCATAGTGCAAGTTCCTTGGTGCCGATTCGTCGAACGATTCCAGCGCGCAGCATAGCGCGTGCGCGGAATAAGCGTGCCTTTACGGTTCCCAATGGCGATCCGGTGATTGTACCAATTTCTTCGTAGCTGAGATCGTCGAGGTAAAACATCGTGGCAATCCCGCTGTACAACGGAGGAAGCTCATTCAGAGCCTCTATGACCCGCTCCCTGAATTCCTCTCCCTCGACGATCAAATCCGGAATCTCGCTGAAATCAGGAATTTCATCTTCCCGCTCCTCTTCGTTCTTTCCGGAAGAAATTGACTGCATTGGCTCTCCGCGCTTCGATAAAATAGTGGAGCAAACGTTGAATAAAATACGATACAACCACGTCGAAAATGTCGATCGTTTCTCAAATTGCCCCAATGCGTTGAAAGCTCTCACAAACGCATCTTGAACTGCTTCCTCAGCTTCTTCCCGGTTTCGCAGCATACGCATAGCAAGCGTCATCGCCTTGTCCTGATGTCGTTCAACAAGAGTGGCAAATGAACGCATGTTTCCGCCAAGCACCCGGTTAATGATCTCGTGGTCCGACAGCGATTCCATCAATTCTGTACTTGTATGTATATGCTTGCTTAGACTTGAAAAATTGATCGCGGGTTGCGTTGAGACATTCTTTTTTTGATGCAACCTTGAACTTCATTTTCAAGTCAAAGATAGTAAAGAGGCAAGCGAACATCAATCAACATCACGAGGAGGATATATGATCGGCATATTGGTTCCTATCACTTTATTTTCGCTTTCAGCATTAATTATTTGGAAGTATTTCGACTCCAGGCACATTGAGCGGAAGACGATCCTCGACAAAGGACTGAATCCATCAGATTACATGGAACTGTACAAACGCCAAGCATTTGCGACGAATCCGCTATCGAGCTTGAAATGGGGCCTGGTCGCAATTTTTGCGGGGTTGGGAATTCTCACAGCGATGGTTCTAAACAGCTGGTACCATTATGAGGAAATAATCTATCCGGGCGTGATACTTGTGTTTGGCGGAGCAGGACTGGTTGTGTTCTATTCTATCGCATCCAAAAGGATGAAAGAACCTCAATAAGCTTCAAACGACCTCTGAAAAATATTTCTCACGCGGAGTCGAGATGGAAAAGAGCATGCTCGCCATCGCGTGAGAAATCACTTTTATTTGACCTCATTTTCATCTATATTTCTTGTGTAGGACTTTTCCACAATTTCACACGAGGAATCGAATTTTGCCTTCCCATTTGAATATCCTTTTTATCGGCGACATCGTCGGCAAGCCCGGCCTTGAGATGGTATCGACGATTCTCAAGAGTCTTCTTGAGAAGCACCGCATCGATTTTTGCATTGCGAATGGTGAGAATCTCACGGACGGCAAGGGCATTTCAGAAGAAGATGCAAAGAAACTCTTCGACCTCGGCGTTCATGTCATTACGTCCGGCAATCATGTGTGGGATCGATGGGATTCCCGCAAAGTGCTCGGGGGAAATAGAAACATTCTGCGCCCGTTGAACTACCCGCGTGAAAACGCAGGGAATGGCTTTGTGGTCTACGAGTTGGAAGGAAAAGGAAAAATCGGAGTGCTCAACGTTCAGGGAAGGACGTACATGCAGCCGCTCGACGATCCGTTCAAGACCGTCGATTGGGCGCTCGGAAAGATCAACGAGCAGACGAAAATTTCGATTCTTGATTTTCACGCCGAAGCGACTGCAGAAAAGATCGCAATGGGATGGTATGTTGACGGCCGGGCGAGCGCTCTCTTCGGGACACACACCCATACTCCTACCGCCGACGCAAAGATTCTTCCCCGCAGCACAGCATACATAACCGACGTCGGGATGTCGGGTCCGTATGATTCGGTGATCGGGATGAACAAAGAGCAGGCTATTCAACGCTTTCTGAAGCAAACGCCGCATAAATATGAGACGGCGACGAACGACGTTCATCTCTGCGCGGTTGCCATCGAAGTTGATATTGAGACCGGAAAAGCCTTACGGATTGAGCAAATTATCTTCCCGAAATTCTGAAAACTGGTGAAGAGTAAAATGTGAAAAGTGAGAAAGGGCTCATCTCACTTCTTACATTTTACATTTGAACCCGGAATTATAGAGCACAAAGAGAATATTCGCCATGTCAGCATTCGTCATCGACGGAAAGAAAATATCCGAGGAGATTCGGCGCGAGGTGAAAGAATCTGCGCTGCGGCTAAAAACCGAGACGGGTATTGTTCCGGGACTCGCCTTCATTCTTGTCGGTGAAGATCCGGCATCGCAGTCGTACGTGAAAAGCAAGGGGAAAGCATGCGAAGAATTGGGCTTTTATTCTGTTACCGAAAAATTGCCCGAGTCAATTTCGGAAGCAAAAGTACTTGCGATGATCGATGCGTTCAACAGCGATGCGAAGATTCACGGCATTCTCGTTCAGCTTCCTCTTCCTAAACACATCAACGAACAAAAAATTATCGAAGCAATCTCGCCGGACAAGGATGTCGATGGTTTCCATCCTATCAGTGCCGGCAGGATGATGGCCGGTGCTGAGACATTTTATCCGTGTACACCGGCCGGAATTTTGGAGCTCCTGAAGCGCAGTATGATTAATCCGTCCGGCAAGCATGTTGTCGTTGCCGGACGAAGCAATATCGTCGGCAAGCCGATCGCCAATATTTTGATGCAGAAAAAAGATTGGTGCAATGCCATTGTGACCGTTGCGCACACCGGTGCTGCCGACCTCAGCTACTATACACGCCAGGCTGACATCCTGATTGTCGCGATCGGGAAGGCCCGGGCCATCACTGCATCGATGGTAAAACCGGGAGCTGTTGTGATTGACGTCGGCATTAATCGTATCGAAGATCGTTCGACAAAGACCGGCACTCGTCTCGTTGGCGATGTCGATTTTGAATCGGTAAAGGAAGTTGCAGGAGCGATCACCCCGGTTCCTGGCGGCGTTGGACCGATGACGATCGCCATGCTGATGGTCAATACCTTGAAGTCGGCATATTCCTCCCGACACTTCGTCGTAGGCTGATACCTTTCCGCGATTTCTGCATCTGAATTTTTGAACCTTAAATTTTGATGAAACCCTTTCTTCTTCTCACATTCCTTCTTGTTCTGTGTTCCCAAGCGTCGGCTCAGACCCAGGATGCAGTGAACAAGTTTCGGCTGGCCCAGAGTTTTGAACAGGGAGGAGAGTACGACCGTGCATGCCAATTATACGGGGACCTTGCACGGGTTGATTCGGTGAATTACGCGTACTTCGACGGCCTTCGCCGTTGTTACGAACAGTTGAAGAACTATGGCGCAGCGATTGCTATCAGCCTCCGTCGGCTGAATCAGCAGCCCAACGATGTTAACACCATGGCAACACTAGGCGCTCTTTATTACAAGTCAGGGAATGAAACGCGTGCGGATTCTGTGTGGAACGCGGCAATCGCTGCTATGCCGAAAAACGTTTCATGTTATATCGCCGTCAGTACGGTCCAGTCGGACAACCGGCTTTTTGAAAAATCAATTGCAACGTATCTCCGGGGAAGGAAGGAGATCGGCGAGCCGACGTTGTTCGTCGGTGAGTTGGCGATGCTGTATTCTATGATGATGGAATATGCTGAAGCTACTCATGAATACTTGACGATCCTTTCGCTCAATGAACATGAGATTAATCTTGTCGAATCACGGTTAGCAGCCTTCACTTCAAAAGAAGATGGTCTTGCCGCCGCGACAAAAGCTGTAGAGGAGGCCGTTGCCGGTCAACCGAGAAATGTCGCGTTCCGTCGCTTGCTTCTCTGGCTCTATATGGAGGGGAAGCGGTTTGATAGAGCATACGAAGTCGCTAAAGAGGTGGATGAATCGATCAGCTCAAACGGCGCAGAAATGATATCATTCGCCGGCTTGGTGTTCAAGGAACGATCGTACGACGTTGCAGCCAAAGCGTACCGATTCTCAATTGAAAAGTATCCGACGATGCCCCAACTATCGAACGCGAAATTCGGTTATGCCCGCGCGATGGAGGAACTGGGTGCGGCTGCTGATACGACGAATGGTGTTCGTTCATCCGCTGATGCCCGTGTTTCTGAGTCGCAGGCGGGCAACCGGGGGGCTATGGAATTGTATCTTTCGTTATCGAAAGAATATCCGTACTCAGAAATCAGCGTGCAGGCGTTGTATCGTGCGGGTCTGATGCAGTACAAGCGCTATTTTGATCTAGATGCCGCGCTGGAAATTCTCGACTCTCTTCTCACTCTTCCCTCAGCCCGGCAGATGGCTCCGGTGATTCTGGGAACGACTGGCGAGATAAATGTTGCAGAGGGGAAACTGGAGAAAGCCGCTCACCGGTATTCGAGTGCCATGTCATCACCGTTCGCGTTGCCGGAAGAGAAGACGCAAGCGCAGTTTCATTTGGCGGAAATCCAATATTTCGAATGTAGGTTTGACAGTGCTTCGTCAATTCTACGAGAGATCGCGCAGACCCTGTCCGACGATGAATCGAACGATGCAATTCTGCTTCTTCACTTCATCAAAGAAAATCAAGCGGGATATGCTGACGCATTAAAAGAATATGCGCGTGCCGCCTTGCTGGAACGCCAGATGAAATTTTCAGAAGCGATTCCGGTCTTGACATCCATCGTCCAGGCTTTCGCAGACGCTCCTCTTGTTGAGAATGCGCTTATCAAGAAGGCGGAACTTTCCGTCGTTGTTGGTCAAAACAACGAAG
>CAZXQG010000054.1:0-21448 GCA_964642725.1 uncultured Chitinophagaceae bacterium | reverse complement strand
AGAGCTGCTGTTCGCTCGACGGGATCAACGATGCCCGGATGGTTGCGGCAAAGCTCGGTTTCCCTCATTATGTGCTGGATTTTTCAGAAGCATTCGGTGCGCAAGTGATTGACAATTTTGTGGAAGAATACATGCACGGCCGCACACCAAACCCGTGCGTCATTTGCAACCGAAAGATCAAGTGGGAAGAGATGATCCGCAAAAGCCTCAAGCTCGGGGCCGATTTTATCGCAACGGGGCATTATGCGCGGGTGCGAAAAGATGACCGCACGCGCCGGTATGTTGTTTCGCGCGGCAAAGATATCCAGAAAGACCAATCGTACGCTCTGTGGGGATTGACGCAGGATTCTCTGCGCCGCACAATTTTTCCGCTCGCAGAATTGACGAAGCCGGAGTCGCGCGCGATTGCCGGGAGATTCGGCTTGCAAACGGCTGCAAAAGGTGAGAGTTTTGAGATTTGTTTTGTGACCGATAATAACTACGAGCGATTCCTGAAGCATAAGCTCCCGCATCTTGAAGAATCGGTGACGGGCGGCGACATCGTCATGGATGGTAAAGTTGTCGGCAAGCATCGCGGTTTTCCGTTCTACACAGTCGGCCAACGCAAAGGAATCGGCGTGGCGTTCCCCGAACCGGTGTATGTTACCGGCATTAATTACAAAGAAAACATTATCACCGTCGGGCATGACAACGATCTGCTCCATACGACGCTCACAGCAACGAAGCTGAATCTGATCAAGTATGACAATCTGCGCGATGGCAAGAGGTTGACAGTAAAGATCCGCTACAAGGATGGCGATGAGCCTTCGCTCGTCACTCAAATTGAAGGAGAGGGTGATGGTGAAGGGGTTGTGCGTGTGCAGTTTGATTCACCAAAGCGGGCTATCACCCCGGGTCAGTCCGTTGTGTTTTACGAAGGCGATGATGTTGTCGGCGGCGCAATTATTGATTCGATCGAGAAGTAGGGGAACAACGGAATTCGATTATTTGCTGACGGGCGAAAGTCATCTCGCCTTTTTTTATGTCTTAGTATGGAGGTTACAGTTGAAGACTTCACTCGGTTTTATCGGTCTCGGACTAATGGGTACTCCGCTGGCAACGCGTTTGCTTAACGCGGACTATCCATTGGCAGTTTTTAACCGGACAAAAGAAAAAGCTGCGGGGCTCATCACTCAGGGTGCACGGTGGTGCCGGTCCCCGAAAGAAGTCGCGGAACAGTCGGAAATTGTTTTTTCGATGGTGTCAACTTCGGAGGTGCTTGCGGAATTTGCCGCAGGAAAGGACGGCGTAATTCATGGGCTTCGTAGAGGATGCCTCCATGTCGACATGAGTACAGTATCGCCAGTGACAACGGAGCGGCTCACCGCTGAATACAAAAGCCATGGGTGTTTGTTTATCCATTCTCCCGTACTCGGGAGTGTGCCGCAAGCGACGGACGGATCGTTGTTATTATTCGTTGGCGGGAGCGACGAAGCGTTTCGCAGCGCCAAGCCTGTTCTGAAAATTCTCGGCGGAAAAATCTGGCGGTTCGAAAGGCCGGAACAAGCTTCGTACACGAAATTGCTCTGTAATTTATTCATCGGCGCAATGGGAACGACGCTTGCTCAGGCGCTGGTGCTTGCGCAAAAAGCGGACGTCAACCCCGAGACCTTGCTCGACATCCTCGACCACTCTTCGTTGAGCGCGCCGATGTACCAAACCAAAGGTAAATCAATTCTTGACCGGAATTTTTCCCCCCGCTTTTTTGTCCAGCATATGTTGAAAGATCTTAATCTAATCCTCGATGCCGGGAAGCGGCGTCAGGTTCCGCTTCCCGGAATTGAAGCATCGCAAAAAATGTTTGCCGAAGCCGCGGCGGCTGGTTTTGGGCGTGAAGATTATTCTGCAGTCGTTAAGGTGCTGGAGCGGCAGGCGGGTATCGAAGTACGAAAACCGTAGCGTTCAACTCGCCAACGGTTGATTCATCCGGATTTCGGAAAAGACATGATGGACTTCCGATTTGTCTTCGGCTGAAAGAAGCCTTTCGTAAATTGTTTTATTGCTGATGTTCGTAGCGATCATTCTAAGCACGTTCAAATATTGCTTTTCGTTCGACCCTGTCGAGACCATGAAGACGAGTTTCACGTTCTCGTTTTGATTCTGGTCATACTGAAGTTCATGTTTAAGCCGTGCGAACACCACGATAACGTGATTACTCGCGCCGCCCAACCGGGCGTGTGGAACTGCCACTCCGCGGCCGATAGTCGTCGGCGTCAGTTCCTCCCGTTCGATGAGGCTTGCCAAAAACTCTTTTCTATTCTTCACAATCCCCGCCTTTACCGCCGGCGCTATCATTTTCTCAAATAGCTCATTCCTGTCCTTTGCTTCAACATCGAGAAGGATGAGCGATTCAGGGACGAAGCTGGCAAGATGCGCTTTTTCTACCTGGTTCTTAGCAATGGCGAGCGCATAGTCGATGGCTTCGTTAATAGAGGGGAGAAAATTGCCGATTCCGATAGTGCGGGTTACGCCGAGGTCATACAGCACTTTTCGCACAGTCGGGCGAAGGCCGACGATGATGAGCCGCTTTTTGTCTTTATGGAGCCGGTCGACAATATTTTCAATCGCGACGGCGCCGGTTGTATCAATGATTGGAACATTGTGCATCTCGAGAATGACAATGTTGACGTCGAAGTTTTTCTCAAGAGAGTTGACGAAACTTTTCGCAGCGCCGAAGAAAAGAGGTCCTTCAACATCGATAACTACGATTTTATTCTTCTGTAATTCATTGATCACTGTTTCGGGGAGTGCAAGGCTCTTGACTTCGCTCATCAATGTTTGATCCATTCCCATTTCGCTCATCCGGTGGACGAAGAGGAATGCCGCCATTACCATCCCGACCTCGACTGCGGTGATCAAGTCAGTGAAGACGGTGATCAAAATTGTCGCCATCATCACGGCGGCATCGGCGGCGGGCGTTTTGGGGATGAGCTTGATCGGCTCAATTTCCAGCATCCCGATTGCCGTCATCATCAGGACACCGGCGAGTGCTGCCAGCGGGATCTGCGAAGCAAGGGATCCGAGAAACAAGACAACCAGGACAAGAATAAATCCGTGAAAAATCCCTGAAAGGCGGGTTGACCCGCCGGCGCGCACGTTCACCATCGTGCGAACGATTGCCCCGGTACCTGCAACCCCGCCGAAAAAAGGTGCAATGGAATTTCCGATGCCCTGTCCGATCAGCTCTTTGTTGCTGTTATGGTTTGTGTTTGTAGCATTATCGGCGACGACGGAGGCGAGCAGCGTTTCAATTGCACCGAGAAGTGAGATCGTGAATCCGGCTGGAAACACTGTCTTCCATGTTTCCCAGGAGATAGAAGGAAGATGCGGAGCTTTTAACGAAGAGGGTATTTCGCCGATGACTTTCACGGCCGAGGCGTATGCAAAACCAAAATCGGCGTGGTATGTTATACCGAGGAAGTTCCATGAAGGGATAAGCAAGGCCGTAAGCGCCCCGACAATCAACCCGATGAGTGACTTCGGAAGGTTCTTCTTCAACTTCGGGATCAAGAAAATTGTCCCCATCGTGATCAGTGCAATGACCGGCGCTGTCTGGAATGTTTTTATCTGCTGCAGAAAAATGAGTATCGCTATTCCGTTGGTAAAGCCCACCGTTACCGGGTAGGGAACTAGATGGACGTACTTGCCGAGTTTCAAGAACCCGTAACCGATCTGTAATACACCGGCGATGATGCAGGCCGCCAGCAATGCCTCGGCACCGCCGTACTGGATATAGACGGTTGTGAGAATGACGGTCATCCCGCCAGTCGGCCCTGTGATTTGCTGCGGAGTTCCGCCGAATAATGACGCAAGAATGCCCGTGAAGATCGCCCCGTAAAGCCCGGCAACCGCTCCTTCAGGATTTCCGTTGTATGCCAACAACCCGAACCCGAGCGCGAGAGGAAGCGCGACAATGGCGGACGTCAATCCCCCTAAGAAATCTCCCCGCAAATGATTGAAATTAAACCTGAAGTTTTCAGAAAAATTGAATTCTTTGAAGTATTGTTTCGGATCAAAATTCATTGGATTAAGCTGTTTTACTAATGTTTGCATGGTAAAAGGATTTTTGGCGCGACAAAGTAATGGGTTGGATAAACCAAAATACTGAAACTTCAAGAGAGATTCAACAAATTGCGTTGCAAAGTAGTGTTACAGTTTGCTTTTGAAAGAAAATGCGCCGCGGAGTAATCTACACACCCCTGACGCTTCGCGTCGTCCCCTCTCGCATTCCCTCTTGCCTGCACTCAGAGGGGACTGTCTAAACTCATGCCCGGCGTTAGAACTCCCCTCTGTGCGGAAGCTTGTGGCGACGGCGAGAGGGGGAGGGGGTGTGTCAAGAGTAAGGGCTGTTCCTGTGAGCCAAGATTTTTCCAAACTGTAACACTACCCATTGCAAGTTGATCGGTCGGGTCGATCTTCATGTACCAACCCACGCGAGTCACTACCGGTTGAAATAGCAGATAGGAAAGCGTATCTTTTGCTATGACCGATGAAAAACAGTTCTGCGAGAATTGCGGCAGCAAACTCACTGGCGAATATTGTTCGACATGCGGCCAGCATAATGTAGAGATGAAACTCCCGTTCAAAGATCTACTCAAGGAATTGATCGAGGAGGTCCTCTCTTTCGACTCGCGATTGTTTCATAGCCTGATTCCATTCCTCATCAAACCGGGTGTGTTGACCGTAGAATACATTTCGGGAAAAAGAGCGCATTACATTTCCCCGTTTAAAATGTTTTTTTTCATGAGTTTCCTCTATTTTTTTACGACAGCTCTTGTTGAAAAACCGGATGAAAAGCTGCAAACGCAAAACAAGCTCGGCGTCGATTCGTCGCTGACACCGGTTCGTGCAGATTCGATCATCACCATCGCCAGGAAAGGCGGGACACGACTTACCATTTGGAAGGATGACTCGGGTCTGGTTGAGAGAAAATACGGCCATCGTTTTGCAGCAGGGTTGAACAAATTGAGAACCAACCCGCAGTTATTCTTTGATGGATTACACGACCACACGCCGCAGGTAGTATTCCTCTTGCTCCCGGTTTTTGCTCTCTTATTGAAACTGATATATCTTCGCTCAAAAAACTACTACATTGAGCATGTCGTTTTTTCATTCTATTTCCATTCATACGTTTATCTCATTCTTCTTTTAATCGTCCTATTGAATTCCACCGGATGGCCATTCGTTTCCAACTACGCGGACGTGCTGTTCCTTGCAATTCCCGTGAATCTGTACCAAGGGATGAAGCGTGTCTACAGGCAAACAGGCGGCAAGACATTGATCAAGTTCTCGATCATAACCTGTATGTACGGTCTTGTTCTAGTGGTCGCAGTCATAGCCGCTGTATTTGTTCTCATATCACTACTATAAAAATGAGGCACTCATGCCATCGGACAAACTCAAAGATCTCCGGAAAAGAAAATCAGCCGCGTTGCTGGGCGGCGGCAAGCAGAGAATTGACGATCAGCACAAAAAGGGGAAGCTCACCGCACGGGAGCGTATCGATTTGTTGATTGATGAAGGGACGTTTGAAGAAATCGGGATGCTTGTTCAGCATCGCTCATATGATTTTGGATTGGAGAATCAAAGATTTTTGGGCGACGGTGTCATTACAGGCCACGGCAGGATCAATGGACGGCAAGTATTTGTCTATAGTCAGGATTTCACCGTGTTTGGCGGCTCACTGTCCGAAGCTCACGCTGAGAAAATCTGCAAGATCATGGATATGGCCTTGAAAGTCGGCATTCCGTTGATCGGGTTGAACGATTCGGGAGGCGCGCGTATTCAGGAAGGAGTCGTCAGCCTGGGCGGCTATGCAGATATTTTTCTCCGGAACACAATGGCGTCCGGCGTCATTCCGCAAATATCGGCTGTGATGGGGCCGTGTGCCGGCGGGGCAGTCTATTCGCCGGCGATCACCGACTTTGTTTTCATGGTAAAGAACACAAGTTACATGTTTGTCACGGGGCCGAACGTCGTGAAGACTGTAACGCATGAGGACGTATCTTCCGAGGATTTGGGAGGAGCAATAACTCATGCGACAAAAAGCGGCGTGGCGCATTTTGCCTGTGATGGCGAAGAGGAGTGCATCGAGAGGATAAAAACCTTGCTCGCATTTCTTCCTTCGAACAATATGGACGACCCGCCCGCGCTTGAATCGGAGGATTCAATTCAGCGGATGGATGATAGCCTCAATACGATTATACCTGAAAATCCGAATAAGCCGTACGATATGAAGCAGATTATACACTCGGTGGTGGACGGCGGCGATTTTTTTGAAGTGCACGAACATTATGCCGAGAATATCATCGTCGGATTTGGTAGAATGGACGGAAGGCCGGTCGGCATTGTTGCCAACCAGCCGTCAGTGCTCGCCGGTGTGTTAGACAACGATGCCTCGGTAAAAGGGGCTCGCTTCGTGCGTTTTTGCGATGCGTTCAATATTCCGCTGCTTGTGTTTGAGGATGTGCCGGGATTTATGCCCGGGACTGCACAAGAGTGGGGGGGGATTATCAAAAACGGCGCAAAACTCCTCTACGCATTCTGCGAAGCAACGGTTCCGAAAATTACCGTCATTACGCGTAAGGCGTACGGCGGAGCATACGACGTGATGAACTCCAAGCATATCCGGGGAGACATGAATTTTGCATGGCCGACGGCAGAAATTGCCGTCATGGGTCCGAAGGGAGCGGTTGAGATAATATTTAAGAAAGAGATCGAGAAAGCGGATAACAAAGAAGAAGCGGTGAAGCAAAAGGAGGATGAGTTCCGGGAAAAATTTGCGAACCCGTACATCGCTGTCGAGCGCGGTTATTTGGACGACGTCATTGAACCGAAAGAGACGCGCCCGCGGGTAATTCGCGCATTGCAGATGTTAGAGACAAAAGTTGACCGTAATCCGAAAAAGAAGCACGGCAACATTCCGTTGTAGCCAAAAAGCAGTTGCAAATCTTTTTCCAATTGACTACATTTATACAGAAAATTTAAGCAGCTCCCGGAGAGGTGGGTGAGCGGCTTAAACCAGCGGTTTGCTAAACCGCCGTACGGGGTAAACCTGTACCGAGAGTTCAAATCTCTCCCTCTCCGCAGAAGCAAAAATGGCTCGTGCTAACGAGCCATTTGTATTTATGGCGAGTGGCTTTTCCCGCTGCCGGACAGCGGCAATGAAATGCTACACTGCGTACGGGCCTGCGGCTGTAACGAGAGTTCTCCCGAAGGGATTCTCCGAAGGAGTCCTTGCAACGTTTGGAAAAATCTTCGAAGATCCGCCATCTTTTGCCAAATGCATCTCCCAAGGGATCGCTTCGCTAACTTTGCATTTATGGCAAGCGAGTTAATCCCGACGAAGTTTGTAGCGCTTGGCGAAGCCATAGCATCGCCAGAAAGACGAACAGCAGTGTACGTTTAAGATGGCTTTTCGGCAGAAGTGTGCGGATGCGAATGCTGAAGGATGTGCGGCTTTTCGAGCCCGTGTTCGAGCATGAGCACTTCATCCGACAAAATATCGCTCGTGACGCCCTCAGCAACAACTTCCCCTTTATCGAGTACGATCGTGCGCGCACAGAGTTGAAACACAAGCTCCAGATCGTGCGAAGCGATGATTTTTGTCGCAGGGATTGTTTTCAGCAGTCGAATCAGGTCGCGCTTGCCTCTCGGATCCAGGTCGCTTGTCGGTTCATCGAGCACCAGAATCTTCGGTTGACAGGCCAGTACTCCCGCTAGACATACGCGTTGTTTTTCCCCTCTGCTTAAATGATGAGGCGAACGGTGTTCGAAGCCGCGAAGACCGACCTTCGTGAGACAATCGTCCACTATTTCTTTAATAGCTTCTTTTGAGATTCCAAATTGTTGCGGACCAAAGGCAACATCTTCGTACACTGTGGGGCAAAATAGTTGATCGTCCGGATTTTGAAATAAAACACCAACCGTTCGCCTGATGTTTTCAAGCGTTTCTTCACAAATCGGCTGATCGTGGATCAAGATTGAGGGGGAACTTGACTGCTTCTCGGGCAGGATGCCGTTTAGGTGGAGCAGCATTGTGGATTTTCCCGCGCCGTTGGGTCCGATCACTCCGAAGCTCTCGCCTTCAGACACCGAGAAGGTGATGCCGCCAAGAACCGGTTTCCCGTCGGCATACGAAAAATTGAGTTTTTCTACTCTGACGGCAGGAATCACTTCCACCCCCGGGCACACATGGCTGCGTAAATCCTCTCGGCCCGCTCGCTCGAGCGAATAAAAAGTTGTCCGATCATCATCGAGAGCATGTTCCACAATTGCAAATGATTCCTCCGGAACAAACGACTTGCACGCGCTCTTTGCATTCGCTCCAATTCATCGACAAGGACGAATAGGTAACGATACATAAGTGCAAGGACGGTGACAAAGAGAGGAGAGAAATGATACTTCCTGAGAACTTGCAGCACCTCTGCAAACGGCGTTGTGTTCGTTAGCAGCAGAATTGTCAGGAGAGATAACGTGCTTCGTATTACGATGGAAGCGAAAACGATACCGCCGTTTTCCTGGAAAAGCGCGAGAACGGCAATGCAGACTACAAAAGGCTCCAAGAGGAGCAATCGCTTAAGCAAAAAAAACATCGGAATCTTGCTCATCATCGCAAGAGCGATCAGCCCAATCACTATGACAATGAAAAGCCAGAAGAAATGAATCGGAAGCGTAATCACGGTCAACACGATACCTACTGCCGCAAGAATCTTTTTGGCTGCGGAGATACGCTGAAGCGGACCTTCGGAACGACTGTACCTGTCGAGAAAATCGTGATGCATAGAATTACTTCACAACCTTTGATTGATTGCCGGGTGCCTTCGGGAAGAGGACATATGCAAGTATCACCGACAACGCGAACACGAGAAGCATTCCCAGAACTCCGGCAGTGATGGTTGCTATCGTAACGGACGGAATCCCGGGAACCTTGTAATCGGTAAATGGAATCGAAACAAACGACTGCCGAATCGCGTTGTTCCCAAATCCTAATCTGGCGGAAACTTTCTCCAGTCCGTCGGGGAGCGATGAAGCAAATGGGGCGACAAAAAGAATCAAACCTAACGTTACGATCAATCCATAAAATATGAATGCTCTAAGATCCCGAGCGTTGAGACGGTGAGCATGCAACTCGAGCAACTCCGGACGGGTTGCACTGACTGCGGCTATGACCATAGCGGTTATGAGGCCTTCTCCCAGACCGATGATTGCATGGACGCTTGTCATTGCAAAGAACGCTGTCTCCCAACGAACTGTTCCCGAAAGGGCGAGTTCACCCGCGCAGCAAACTGAGGCAAGGACTGCCGAACACCACGATGCAAAAGCAACCGCAACAATAACTCCCCTCATGCCAGGCACTACACGTCGGATCATCGCATAGATACCGTAGCCGCAAAGAGGAGCGACGATCGCCATATTGAAAACATTCGCTCCTAACGCAAGAATGCCGCCGTCGGCGAAGAGAAAGCACTGAACAAAAAGTACCGAAGTGATGACAACAACTGCGGCGCTCGGACCGAGCAGAACGGAAGCAAGAACTCCTCCGAGAAGATGGCCTGAAGTGCCGCCGGCAATCGGGAAATTCAACATCTGTGCCGTGAAGACAAACGCTCCGGCCAATCCCATCAAGGGAATCTGTCGCGGCTGATTTTCTTTTTTAAGATGTTGGAACGCGATGCCAAGACCTACGGCCGACAATATCGACGTGGCCGCAACAGTTTTTGTATCCAGGAATCCATCGGGGATATGCAAAGCTTTTTCTCACTGTGTTATAGATAGTGCTGTTTCCTAAAACAAATATTGTATATTTCAACAATTAATTCACCGCAAAGATTTCTTAGAAGCCATCTCAAAAATGGTTTGATGTAGAATGCACTTGTAAATGTCATGCTGATCCCGCCGCATTTTGGCGGGAGAAGCATCCACGACACCGAAGCCTCGTAGATTCACGATGCGTGATTGTCATGGATTCTTCACTCCGCTTCGCTCCGTTCAGAATGACATTTTTTGGGAGTTTTTGAGATGGCTTCTAGTATTTTTACAAAAACTTCTTTGCGACCTTTGCGTCCTCTGCGGTTATAATACAAGATTTAATATCGTAAACGGCACAAGATCAACTGCTTTTCAAACAGATTGTTAGGCGGTTTAATTCTACTCATTATACGTCCCATTGTCAAGAAAAGTGCAAGCAGGAGAGTTGAACTTAAACAAACCAATACTGAGTGTTGGAAAGGGAAGAGCTTACTTTAACAGCAGCATCTTCTTCGCTTGCATGAATCGGGTCATCGGCTCGTTAACACTTACCGCGTTAATCCGATAAAAGTAGATGCCCGAGGCGGCATGAGCGTGCCATTCAACTTCATGCACGCCGGCTTCCCGCTCTCCGTTTTCTATAACCGCCACTTGCTGGCCGAGCGTGTTGGTGATGACGATTCTTACCGTGCTGCGGTTTGGCAAACTATAGCGAATCGTGGTGGATGGGTTGAAAGGGTTCGGATAATTTTGTGACAGTGTGAAGTTTTGTGCAATGGTTGGAGGTTCCTTTATTTGATTGACCGTTCCGCCAAGAGCGACATATCTTGAAATGACTTTTTGATAATCAGCAGCTGAGCTATAATTCGCAAACAGGCTGTCATCCCAAATGAGGGAGCCGATCGGAAGGTTGTCAATTGCAGAAATATGAGCCGACTGGCTGAAGTTTTCAATGAGATCCGTAAACTTCGTTATTCCGGCATTTGTTCCGGCGTCTTCAGTTTTCACTCCGTTAACGACGCCGGGGATGGTCGTCGGGTCGTAGTCGCCGAAAATGTATGCGCTGTGTGTGATATCGTTGGCAGGAATGTTCGTCATCCCCCACTGGGTTTCATCCCATAACGCCATCTGATTTGCAACAGAGGCATCTTTTATGCCGGGCGTGACAGTTTGAGGATCCGCTGTGATTGTATTTTCCTCGATCATGCCGTGAGGATATGCCGCGAAGAGTTTTCGCGTCCGGTCGTTCATCCATTCTCCGGGTACATTGTGGACGACCCATGGCCCCTTTCCAAAACCGAACCAATTCACGTACGATATCGGGTACGGGCCGACGGTATTGTACGCATTGTTCTCATTGAGATAGTAGCGGTTCATCAATGTGTCGTTGTAGTTGACGTTATTCGAAACAAAGACTTCCATTCTGTCAAGGCCTACGTTCGCGGTGTAGCCCTTGAGATCAGCCGTGCGATATTGCGGCTGCACCATGATCGTTGATCCGGGGGAGTTTGTCGTGTCGATATTAATTGTGCTTGTAAATTCTTTTTTATCGGTATCCTCGTTGTATACGATGGTGGTATCTTCACCGGCCCAGTTATGGTTGATGAAAAGATTATTGGTGACGATGAACGTAATATAAAACTGAGATTGGAGCCAGTTTTTTTTGTTGTTGACAATCGTATTGTGATTGAGGTAGGCAAACACGGTAAGAGAATTCTGCATCAAGAATGTAAGTCCGCCGCCGGTCGTGGTGACATTTTCAACCCATAGAGTGTCCACCGGGTTCTTGCACATGTAAACCCGCGATCCCCACCATTGCTGCGGATGGAACAGGTTGCGGAAATAGGAATTCGTAATGAAGAACTTTGCTCCGTTCGTCCAACCGTTGCATTCAAAAAAGTCGATGTTGGTAAACTCAAAGAGGCAGCTGTCGATGGTTAATACCTGAGGCAATTTCGGTCCTCCCGGCGTTGCCGATCCCGTTGTCATGAACCAGTTTTCATTATTCTGAGTTTTGTCCAGTTGCATCCCCTGGTAATGGATGTTCACGAACTTGATACTTCCCTGGACCGTATTTTGCCCGATAGCTTTGCCATTGACTGGGTTCATTACGATGATTGGTTTTCTCCCGCCAGACTCGCCCACAATCGTCAAAGTGCCGGTAGGGTTGATGACGGCAATCGGCGAATTTTGAACGTAGATCTGATTTTTTTGGAGTAGGTAGACTCTGTTAGGATTATTCCTCGCATTGTTTGTGATGTCGCCATTAATCGTCGCCTCGAGTATGCCCGGACCGCTATTGATGATTATAGTGGTATCGCCCGGCGCTCCGAACAAACGGTTTGCAGCCAGCACACACGTCATCGCACAAATTAAAAGTTTCATTCTCATTTTTTTCATCTCGTACGTTATCAATATAGATCGTTAAGTAATTCCGAGCAATGATGCCGCCGCGTTGAGTTTTCAAAAATAAATGTCGGACACTTCACAGCATCCGACATTTTTGGGTCTTTACTCCACTCAGCGAATCAGAGCAATCATTTCAAAAGCAACATTTTTCTTTCATCCACAAATCGTTTGCTCGGATTGCTGACAGAAACGGCTTCGATCCGGTAGATGTAGAGCCCTGACGCAACACGGGCGTTCCAGGTCTTTTCATAAGTTCCGGTGCCCATTTCTTCGTTTGCCAATTCTGCAACTTTCTGGCCAAGCACGTTGAAGATTGACAAACGGACATGGCTTCTTGTTGCAACATCGAACCGGATGGTTGTTGACGGGTTGAATGGATTTGGATAGTTTTGTGCCAAAAGATAGCCTGCCGGCGTCGATGATGCTTCCGGGACTGCAGTCGTTGAGCTTTTAATTGTAACCAACTCTATGCCGTTGCCCGTTCCCAGGTTTCTCGAATACTGTTTGTCTTTTGAATTGTTCCAATGTTCGTGCACTCCGAGGCTTTGCAATCGGACGCTGTCGCCGTTCGGGGAATAGAAAGTTCCAGACGGTGGATTATTTGCCATCGCTGCTTCATGAAGATAATTATCGACCGTTCCATAGGTTAATGTGTAGTTCGCCGGATTGGCCGCCTGTTCCGTCCGCAGGAAATCAAGACAGACCGATTCGATAGCCACGTTGTCCTGGGAGATGAACAGACTCGATGTCCAGTTGTTGTTGAACGGCGCAGATTTCCATCTGCTCGTATTGTCAAGATTGTTGCCATGTTCATTCTTTGTTGCATAAAGTGCATCCGCAATAAAGAGGAGCGTCTTGCCTCCAAGGTCTTTATGTCCCATCAGATCAACAAGCGCATTGTATGAACCCATCGGCCTCTCCGCAAAGTTCAATTGAGGGCTCCAAGAGGTCCAACGAACTGAAACATAGGCATGGACTCCGGCTGCATGGGGAGCCCAGATATACGGCTGGCCGAAATCATCGTCAACACTAAGGCTGCCAAAATGATTTTTAGCGCAGCACGTGATGCCGGCATAACTGTGAGCTTTGAGATTAGCAAGGTTGATGAGATATGCCGCTTTGGTTACGGCAGTCGGCAGGAAGGTTCTATTTCCTCCTTTGGCGGAAACTTGAGAGTCCTTCTCCAGCGTTAGGCTATCCGACCAATGTAAATATGTCGTGGAGTCCCGCACATATTTCTCGCGGCCAAGTGTATCGACCCAGCCCATGAAATGTACATTCGGGAATTCCGCTTTGCACTTCGAATAGATCGGAGTAGGTACGCACCTGATCATGTCGTAGAATGTAATGTTGCTGTCCGGAACTCCCGCCTTTTTCACCAACTGTCGTAACATGCTGAGTACCGTCTGCGGAGTAGCAACCGAGACATTGCCCGGATTACCCGGACTCGTCGAATTGTTTAAATTAATCTTCACTGCAATTTTTTCTCCGGCTGCATAGCCGACAGTTCCTTTGCCGTGGTTTGAGTTAAAGTATTTAAACAACGCGATCCAAGCGGTGCTGTCGCTCGATTCCTCCGTGAGGGTCCGCAGGGATTTTGAAAGCATGGAATCGACGGCTGCTTGATTTGTATTCGCATCGTTCCACCAGTTCCCCGAAGTTCCGTTCCAATGCGCAGCTGTTGAATCCCGTACCCATACCACGCGTCCCGGAAAAATTCCCCTTGCAGTTCCCATCGGCGTGTTCGGCGCGTCTGTCGGTACGAACAACGAGTCGCCTGTCGTCTGCGCCGAGGATTCTGTATCGGTTCTGAGTAGGGTGAACGCTCCGGCTGTTAACGCCGCAAATGCAAGGACTGATGCAAGCACATATCTGGAATTACGGAAATAGCTGCGCGCGCCTTTGAATGAGAGAAGCGCGATCATCGCGCTGGCAATATACGCCACGAAACCGCTGGCAATAGGTGCAGCTACTTTCATGCAAGGATATTCTGCCCGGCTTGGCTTTGGAATTATTCGGATAAGCATCCATACAAGAGAAGCGAGCCCTAAGATAGGAAGAAAGAGCCGTGTGATGAGTTTCGTTTTGTGTTTCAGGTGATGGTTATTCATTGATGATCCATGGGGACAATCTGAATATTCCGACGGCTTCATTTCTTTTTCCTTTCGTGAGAGGCTATCCGGCTCTGGCTCTCTTTGACAAGAGCCTGGGTTAATTTTCCTTGTTGATGGATGGTCGCGCTGATTGTAAACAAGAGTCCACATTCAATTGAAAAGGTGTGACAAGTTCCATTAAGCAGATTCAGTAAACCACAGTTCTGCCAAAGGACAACACCTTGTTCACTGTAGAATTCAACAAGAATTATGCCCGTATAAACTGTCATTCCAAGCAGAATTCGCAGCTATGCTTATCAAAAGTGGGAAGTTATTCTATTGAATTTCCCCTGGATGGTAAGAACGAATATCCGTGCGCTTTCCTAGGATTGGTTGGATTTGAACCATAGAGCGTGTATGAACAAACTCGGCGCAAGGGCATTTCCAGCTGGCTGTGTTTCGCAGAAGTTTTCTTCGGAAATTTTCCTACGTCTCAAAAATCTCAAATAAAATTTCAACTGTCTCAGGAAGCTCGATAACGTTTTTCGACTCTTGACATTGGGGGGTGAAATGCTATTTTGTTGGCAAATATTGGCGGGAAAAATTACGGAAAAAGCCGAATCAAATTGATGAAAAGCATAGCGCACAAATTGAGTGAGTGCAAAAAAATCAAACTGCATAGTGCTACGTTCACCTGCACAGTGCATCGTTGAAGGACATTCCATTCACAACGTTTTATTGTTTTAGCAATCCCTCCGGCGCAACAGATACACCGGCCTCGCGATTTGCCAAGCGCGCAGCACTTCAATGCAAACCATCTTTTAATCATCACGGGACATTCATGACAATACTTATCCGTACGCATTTGAAGAGAGCTCTCGTCCTTTTGGCTATCGTTCTTCTAAATTCTACCGGACCGCTTGAATCACAGGAGGTTCGCAAAACATATGTTGATCAACCCACTCTTGTCACTTCGCAGCTTGGGTTTCGGCAACTTGGTCCGAAAACTGTAACGCTCTTGCCGTCGCCCCAGGACTCTGTATTTCCCAATGAAATTCCTTTCTATGTAGACCGCCTTCTCGCACGCATGAAGCGGGAACAACATTTGCCGAAAGCCTGGACCGGCGCTTTCTTTGATTGGCCTTTCGATATTGACAAGGGTAAATATGTTGGGGATCGGTCCGGAGCCGGCGTCTCCGCCTACCGGGGTACACTCAAGAAAGTCGCTACCAGGTGGGGCATATTCTATCAGGGTGACTTTACAGAGTTCGCTCAGCCGGGACTGTATCAGATTGAAACCGAGTACGGTTTCACAACGCCATTCGTGATTGAAAATAATCCGTACGATCGTCTCATCCGCAGCTATCTCAACTATCTGCACTGTCAGAGGTCGGGGACTGAGATACCCGGAATACGGCCGCTCGAAAATGCCGACGATGGTGTTCTTGATACCGATGGGTCGTATGTCCCCGCAGCCGGCGGCTGGAACGACGCGGGAGATTTCCGAAAGTGGATATCGCAAACGAGCTCGCACATTGAAGCGCTCACACTGATTGCGCAGCACGCCGACCCTTCATACAGAAAATCTGCCATCGACGAAATAATGTGGGGAAATAAATTCTTCCAATCGATGATCACTCCCGAGGGGCGGGTCTATGAAGATATCGGAAGCGGTCAACTGCGCGGGGGGAAGGATTATGAGAAGGATTGGTGGTGTGAAAACCATGCCGGGTGCCTCGGCTCCGGAGAAGGGAAGAGCGACAATATTAAAGAAAACGGCGACGAGAGAAAGATTCGGACGACATACAACCCGGTCTGCCAGTTTCTTTTCATCCGCAACCAGGTTTTTGCTTCGAGAGTTCTTGACCCCGCGGATGCCCTGAAGTGTGAGCATCTGGCAGAGTTGGGGTGGAAATACAGTCAGAAGGCGAAGCATGACGGCAGAACTTTATTCGTCGCCGAGGAGCTTCTGGCCGCCTGCGAATTGTACGCATCCGGGCTTGCACGGGTCAGCGGTACTGAAATTGAAGTACTTGCGAACGAACTCATGAGCCGTCAGGAAACCGGCGACTTTTTGTTGAACGGATATTTTTACGAGAAGGGAAAAACGGACGGGTACCGCAGTATCGTGTGGAATGCAGAACCGGCGATGGCATTGCTGCGCGTGTGCGAGCTCAGTATTCCGAAGATGGAAGACCTCACGAAACGAACGGGGTCCGCAGTGCAACGGTACATCGAGAATTACATTTTGAAAGATGCCGCCAGCAATCCATTTTCTGTGACGCCGTACGGAATATTTGTGAAGCCGCTTCATTCCGATGAGGTCACGTTCCGCGACGCAGGCGGAAATAATTTTGTTCGTACGTTTATCAGCCCGCTCAATGTACAGGAGATGGTGCACGGGACTGACGCCGTTCTTATGCATCACGCCTATCTTCTGGCGCGTGCCGCTCTTCTGTGGAAGAAAGATCTTTACCGCAACGAGAGCGAGAAATTAATCCAATGGGCGACCGGCCATAACACTACTGGTCTTTGTCTGTTCACGGGCGTAGGTTTCAGACATCCCGTTATTGCATCCTTTGTGAATTATCGCATACCCGATGCTACGATGGACGGCTTCGTCGGGCGATTGGATGACACACCGTATATGGAAACGTCGAACGCCGTTGAATGGAATACACAGGAAGTGTGGGGTGTGCCGTTCTATCACGCGATCGGCGCTGTGACATATTTGTCTTTACTCGGCAATGCTAACTAAAAGGTACTGAGCTATGTACATCATAAATGATTATTCCGTTGCGATCGCATTTTGTGTGGTGACAATGTTCTGCTGGGGATCGTGGGCCAATACTTCAAAAATCTCTGCAAAAGATTGGCCATTTCCATTGTTCTATTGGGATTATTCCTTGGGGAACATTATCGCGGCGCTTTTCTTCGGGCTGACAATGGGGAGCATTGGCGTCAGCGGGAGAGGCTTCGTTACCGACCTTATGCAAGCCAATTTTAGCTCGCTCATGTCGGCATTTGTCGGAGGAATTGTCTTCAATCTCTCCAACCTCCTTATTATCGCGGCGATATCGGTGGCCGGATTATCTATTGCGTTTCCTATCGGCGTTGGATTGGCACTCGTGATCGGTGTTGTTGTGAACTACCTCAAACAACCGCAAGGCGATCCGTTGCTGCTGTTTGGCGGAGTGTTGCTGGTCGTAGTGGCAATGGCAATCAACGCCCTTGCTGCTTCGAAAGTGGCGGCGTCGAGAAGCTCTTCATCGGCCAAGGGCATTGTTCTGTCGGTTCTTGCCGGCATTGTCATGGGATTCTTCTACAGGTTCGTCGCCGACAGTATGACGCTGAATTTCATGACACCCGAGAGCGGAAAACTCACACCTTATTCGGCTGTTCTTGTTTTCTCCGTTGGAGTATTCATTTCCAATTTTGTGTGGAACACGTATTTCATGTATAAACCTGTCGATGGAAATAAATCAACCTACAAAGAGTACTTTGTTAACGGGACGCTGAAACGACACCTGATAGGTTTGGCGGGAGGACTGATATTCAGTACCGGACTCTTATTCAACCTCTTAGCCTCGGACAAAGCCGGTCCCGCAATTTCATACGGATTAGGCCAGGGGTCAACTATGATCGGGGCGGCATGGGGTGTTTTTGTTTTCAAAGAATTCAAGGGGGCTCCTTCGTCAATCTCTCGTTACATAGCTGTCATGTTCATCGCATTCATCATCGGCCTGGGGCTCATCGTTGCTGCGAAACTTTGAGCATTAATTCGAGGTTGATGGATGGAGTATTTTGGAAATTGAGAAAAGCTTTTCTCGCGCGAAGTCGCAAAGGCGCGAAATTCTCTTTAAATCAAATCTCGCGGCTCTGCGTTTTCGCGCGATACTATTTTTCAGATATTTCGAATTATGAAAAAAAACATCGTCGTTATCGGAAGTTCGAATGTCGACTATATTATGAAGATGTCCCGGCTACCGGGAGTGGGTGAAACTGTGACCGATGCAGTCTTCATGCAGACGTTTGGAGGAAAAGGAGCTAATCAAGCTGTTGGAGCAGTGCGTGCCGGCGGCAGCGTGTACTTCGTCAATTGTGTCGGCGACGATGATGCTTCGCAGAGGATGGTGGAACAATTCAAAGAGGAGGGGATTCACACTGAATTCGTGTTTCGAGAGAAAGGCATTTCGAGCGGAACAGCCCTGGTGATGATTGGAGAACAGGGGGCGAATTATCTTTCAGTGGCGCCGGGTGCTAACTACAGGCTCATGGCTCAGCACATTGACCAGGTTGACGAGCTGATTAGAGAAGCCGCAATGGTGGTACTCCAGTACGAGATATTGCCTGAGACATTGAAGTATGTTCTCAACGTCTGCGACAAACATACGACAAGAGTCATGTGGAATTATGCTCCGGCGAAAGCGTTTGACAAATCGTACCTCAGGAAAGTAACGATTCTTGTAGTGAATGAAATCGAAGCGGGAATGTTGTCCGGCATCAATGTTACGGGGGAAGAGTCCATTAAACTCGCCGCAAAGGAACTTCTGAGGATCGGATGCAAAACGGTGATCATTACGTTAGGTGCTGAGGGGTCATATGTGGCGGCTGCCGGAGTCTCTGATTGGATACGGGCATTCAAGGTCGATGCGGTGGATACTACAGCTGCCGGCGATATCTATTGCGGATGTCTGGCGGTCGCACTCGCCGAGGGCCGAACACTTGCGGATTCTGCGAGATTCGCTTCGGCCGCTGCGGCGATTTCAGTGACGAGGCTGGGGGCACAGCCTTCTGCGCCTTTCAGAATTGAAATCGATGCGTTCTTAGGCAAGCAAACCGATCGCCTTTAGGTGAAGGGCGGGGTGAATGGAGTTTGTTGAATCAATAACCAAGCAAATGATAAGCGGATGCGTACATCATGAGATTGTTTCCTCAGTTCCCGGTCAATTATTTTTGATAAACCATTTTTATCGTTTCAGAATAGTTTTCCGCTAGCATGCGACAGATATAGACACCGCTTGCCAATCCTGTTGCGCTCCAATTCAAATCGTGTTCACCCGCGGGGACAACACCCTCTACTAGAGTTTCAATTTCCTGACCTGTTATACTGAACACTTTAATCGTAACATGTTCTTCTTTTGGCAGGAAGAAAATAATTCTCGTCGATGGATTAAACGGATTGGGAAAATTCGGACACAATTGAAAACCGCTCGGCTGCTTGATTTCATTCCTAGGTCGAACGGCGGTAATTAAGCTCGCTCCGTCGCCGAGAATCTCAATTTCACTAAGTTGATTTGTGCCCACGCCATTCTTGTTGAGCAAATAAAGATAGTTGTCGCATTTCCCTCCGTTCGGCAATTGAAGAGTCTTCGCTTCGCAATCGAGTCCCATAAGATAGGCTCCGATGCTGTCGGTTGCCACGGGATCCTTACCGGCAAGCAATACATGACTTTCGTTTGTCACAAATGTCGTAATCCACACGCCCTCTCCGCCCTTTGAATTTTTGATTCCATCAACCACAGCAAGGTGGACCGGGCGCGCTGCATTGAGATCACAAATAGATTCGGGAAGATACGAAGCCGATGATCCTCCCGTCGGGTTGTGAAGCGCTTGCCTGCTACTTGTATTGCTCGGTATGGTGTAGAGCGACTTAGGAACAGTGCCGATTTGGTTCTTCAGAGAACACGTCAAACCGGCTTCGGCGTGTTGCTTTAATTTTGGGATAGAAACATAAACATCGATATCGGACAGAATCTGGTTCATCGAGAATGATTGGAAGTTGAAATGCGTGCTTCCCACATTTCTTGTAGCGAACGCCGCATAGGGTGCCGGATTATTCAAGTCCACCAAGTTGGCGCCCAGTGCTTTCTGCACATCCGCATATCCATAGTTGCTGAATGACGCTGCATCCCACAGTGAATCCACAATATAAATGTCGCTCCCATTCACGCCGGCGTCAATCAACAGTTCGCCTACTGCCTGAAGAACCGTTGGATGTGTCCACATGGCTTCAGTGATCAGCATGCCGTTAAGCTTCGAATTTCCAGCGTTGCCGGAGCCGCCGGTCAAGTTTATTTTTATCGCGACCTTATTCCCTTTCTTCACCACGTCGGTAATTCCGCCAAGCGTTTCGAAAAGGTATTGTACCTTGGCCTTAACGGAAGCTGGATCATAGCTGTCGGCTTTCGTATTGAGGGTTTGAGTGATTGCAACGTGGGCAAGGTACGATGATGAACCTTTGTATCCGTATGCGAAAACACCGGATGGTTTTAAATATGGAACAATGAGTGCGCCGGCAGTCGCTGCGCCCAGCCTCTTTAAAAATATTCGCCTGGAAGAACTTGTCTCCGATACTTTGCCATTGTCTTTATTTGTCATAACAACTCCTCATCGTGTTGAAATCGGATTGAATAATTCCGGGCATGACTTCTGAAGATTCAATTTTAGGACACTGGTTCAGCCATTCACTTCTCGATGCTGCTGGATCGCGAAATTTCATTTGTAAAATAACCTTATCAAAATGGAAATTACACAACAATTATGCCTACAGAAAGAGGCGATCTGAGCAGAATTTTGCGCTAGCCTTATTGAAAACGGGAAGAATTGGGATCGAATTCACCGGTTTGGTAATAGAAAAAGGGGATCGCAGTAGGCACATGCCGATAGGCCGGCAAGATAAGCTACGAGGGGAAAATAAAAATATATGAATCGTACATTCTCCAAACGCCAACAGGTAACCATCGGCCAATTTCTCGACCTGAATATGTCCTCTTCTAGACTTGTACCACCGTTCGCGTTTCATTGCTTCGCTCCGGGTGTAGTACTCCTCATAATGAATCATCGCCCAGGGTTGCTATGGTCGGGTCGATGTGACTCCGCCCTTGTTATGCCGCGTCAGCCGGGCTTCGAGGTTGTTCGCCTGACCGACGTAAGAGCGCGAATGTTTTTCGGAATAGAGGATGTAAACGAAGAAGTGTCCCACAGTGCGGAGAGCGTAGGATTCGAACCTACAAGCCCTTACGGGCGCCAGTTTTCAAGACTGGTGCAATAGCCGTTCTGCCAGCTCTCCAAGAATAAATGATGCAATAGTTGATCCCGTCAGGTTTCACCTGACGGGAGAAATCCGCCTCTTTCTGGCGGACCGTTCTGCCAGC
>CAZXQG010000053.1:0-21448 GCA_964642725.1 uncultured Chitinophagaceae bacterium | reverse complement strand
TGATCCCGCGTCAAATGTTTGAGGTGGTGATACAGGCGGCAATCGGCAGCAAAGTGATTGCCCGGACAACGGTTTCAGCCATGCGGAAAAACGTCCTGGCGAAATGCTATGGCGGCGACATCACGCGGAAACGAAAACTCCTCGAGAAACAAAAAGAGGGGAAAAAGCGTATGAAACAGGTAGGACGCGTGGAGCTTCCTCAGGAAGCGTTTCTTGCGGTGCTTTCGATGGACGAGTAGAAGACAGTAAACAGTGAACATAATATCAATCGAGTGTTTTTACTGTTTACTGATATCTGATTTCTGTATTCCATCTTCCGTATTTGACGAGCTGATAGTTAATAAAGGATCATACTTTTTATCACATAATCACCGCGTAGAATCATGGCTAAACCAGAAGAAAAAAAAATTGAGACTCCCGTTCCGTTCTCACGAAAAGTCAAAGACTTTTTCCGCGAGGCGGCGATCGTCATTATCGGATTTTTATTGTTGAACAATTTTGTCATCGCATCGTTTATGGTGCCGACCGGTTCGATGGAGAACGAAGTGATGACCGGCGATTTCCTGATGGTGAATAAATTTATTTACGGCGGATGTTCACCGCGCAACATTCCGTTCACCGATGTGCGGCTGCCATGGTTCAGGGTTCCGGCATTCACCTCCGTGCATCGCGGCGACGTTATCGTTTTCGAGTTCCCCGGGTACCGTGAAGAAGTACATCCCGAAGCGTTCACGTATTATTTGAAGCGCTGCATGGCGATCTCCGGAGATACACTGCAGGTGATCAACCGCGTCGTCTACATCAACGGACAGCGAGCCCCGATTCCACGCAATATGAAATTCAATTCACCGCGGATGCTTCCCCCGCAGTATGCCGACGAGAGGATTTTTCCTCCAACGGCGCCGTTCAACGAGGACAACTACGGCCCGATTGTCATTCCGTTCAAAGGAATGAAGCTCCCTCTCACCGCCAACACCGTGGGTATGTGGGACACGTTCATTCAGCGTGACGGACACAAGGCAACGCTGGACCCACAGGGAAACGTTCTGATCGACGGAAAACCGAACAGCACCTATATTGTGGAAAAGAACTATTTATTCGGGATGGGGGATAATCGCGACAACAGCCTCGACAGCAGATTCTGGGGCTTCATCCCCGAGGAAAACATCGTCGGCACACCCATGATCGTGTACTGGTCGTGGGACACCGACGTATCCATTTTCAACATTTTCGAAAAACTTCTGTCAGTGCGGTTAAATCGGCTGGGAACGTTAATTCGCTAATTTCTTGTGCAGGAAACGGTGGAAGTCAACGAGGAGCAGAGCAGACGCGAGAAGCCTTCCCGCAGGCGGTTGAACGATTATGCCGCGACGATCTGTGCTACTCTTCTCGTCGCTTTTTTCCTGAAAACGTTCGTCGTCGAAGCATTCCGCATTCCAAGCGCGTCGATGGAAAACACGCTCCGCATCGGCGATTTTCTTTTTGTCAACAAATTCATTTACGGTGCGGAAACGCCGAAATATTTCCCGTTCACGAACGCCGAGATTCCGCATCTCCGCCTGCCGGCATTTGTGCACCCCCGCCGCGGCGATGTGATTGTATTTGAATATCCCGGCGACAGGGACGAAGTGAAACCCGAAGCAAACATAAATTTTATCAAGCGCTGTATTGCCGTCTCAGGAGACACACTGCTCATTCAAAATAAAACGGTGTTCGTCAACGGCAGAGAATTTCTTCCCCCAACGCATGCGCCGCACACGCCGCCGAGCGACTTTCTTCCTCAAGAATCCGCGAACATGATCTTCCCCAAAGGAAGCTCCTTCAATCCGGATTATTACGGTCCGCTCGTTGTTCCGTTTAAGGGGATGGTTGTGAACATTTCCAGCGGCTCGATCGAACAGTGGCAAACGTTTATTGAACGCGAGCACCACCGGGTCGGCACGGACAAGACGGGACTGGTGTCGATCGACGGCGTACCGGCGACGCAATATATTGTCGAGCGGGATTATCTTTTCGCGATGGGCGATAATCGGGACAACAGCCTCGACAGCAGGTTCTGGGGATTTGTTCCGGAAGAAAACATCGTCGGCAAGGCGATGTTTGTGTATTGGTCTTGGGATACCTCCGTTTCTGTGAGCAGCATCGCTGAAAAATTTTCGGCGATTCGCTGGTCGCGGATCGGGACGTTGATACGATGAGCATTTTTTTTGGGAAGCCAGCTCATAAATGCATCGGTTCTTGCCCTTCGACGCTCCCGTTCCGCTTAAGCGGAACGGAATTGCTCAGGGTGAACAGATGATTTGCTCATCCTGAGTAAGTGAGCGGAGCGAACGCATCGAAGGATAACGGTTGTCATTTTTTGAAATGGCTTCCAGATACCGCACACCTTTTCAAATTGAAAAATAATCATGGCAAGCCTGTACCTTCACATACCTTACTGCGAAAAAAAATGCGTGTACTGCGATTTCTATTCGATCGAGAACATGGATTCGATGGAACTTTTTCTCCGCGCGCTCGAAAAAGAGATCGCGATGTACGCCGGAAACTACTCATCCCGTGAATCGTTCGAAACAGTTTTCTTCGGCGGCGGAACGCCCTCTCTCCTTCCCCCGTCTGCACTGGAAAGAATACTCAACACACTTCACGCGCATTATCGAATAGACTCCGGTGCCGAGATTACGGTGGAGACAAACCCGGGAACCGTTGACGCAGAAAAACTCCGCGCCTACCGGTCGCTCGGCGTCAACCGGCTCAGCATCGGCATACAATCGTTCCATCCGGACGAACTGAAATTCTTGAGCCGCATCCACACCGCCGATGAAGCGACGACGTGTGTCGAAAGCGCGTACGGCGCCGGTTTTGAAAACGTCAGCGTTGACTTGATATTCTCCCTGCCGGACCAAACGCTTGTACAATGGAAAGAAAACCTTCTGCGGGCGATCGCTCTGGAGCCGAAACACCTCTCGGCGTACAGCCTGATCGTTGAACAGCACACGCCCCTCTATACGATGGTGCAGGAAGGAACGGTCAAGCCGCTTCCGGAAGACCGAGACACCGCGATGTACGAAACAACTCTTGCGATAATGGCGGAGTACGGGTTCATCCAGTATGAAGTTTCCAACTTTGCCATGCCGCAATTTGAATGCCGCCATAACAAAAACTATTGGAATCATTCCAACTATCTCGGTTTCGGGCCGTCCGCACATTCATTCTGGAAAGAGATGTCAACCGGAGGACGGCGCTGGTGGAATGCCCGGAGCATCGCACACTACTGCGACGCCATCGGAAAAGGAACATTTCCCGTCGCAGGTTCGGAAACCGTCGATAAGGAAAAGATGTTCAGCGAAGCGGTCTTTTTGGGACTCCGCATGGGCGAATTGAGTATGACAACGCTGCAACAACTGTACGGCATCGATATGCTTTCTTCCCGCGGCGAAAAATTGAAAATTTTTTCCGATGAAGATTTATTGCATATCAACGACCGCCGCATCACGCTCACCCGCAAAGGGTTTATGGTCTGCGATGCAATTGCCGAGTCGCTTCTTTAGCATCGCAGGAGCCAATCGAACAATCCGTGAACTTTTGGTATCATGCCGTGAACCAATTCAAACAAAAGATTAAATCGCATTTTCCGGGCCTGTATGGTTTTGTAAAAAAAGTGTATTACGCGGGTAACAAAGCGCTATTGAACAAACCTCAGCACGAAATTGTTTTCAACAAAATTTACAGAACGAACGCGTGGGGAGACCGGGAAACGCTCTCCGGTGCAGGGTCGAACACGGTCAACACAACCGTTATCCGCGAAAAACTCCCTTCCCTCCTCAAGGAGTTTGGAGTGCGAAGTGTTCTTGATATCCCGTGCGGAGATTTTTTTTGGATGAAGGATATTCCCCTAGACGTGGAACAGTACATCGGCGCCGACATTGTAAAAGATCTCATCGCGGCGAACAGGAACAAGTTCGAATCTCCGGGAAAAGCATTCCTCGTGCTGGATATTCTTTCCGATACTTTGCCGACGGTCGACCTGATTTTGTGCAGAGACTGCCTCCCCCACTTTTCTCGCAATAATATCAAGCGCGCGCTGGCCTTCATGAAGAAAAGCAATTCGCGCTATGTGTTGACATCGACCTATACCTCGCGGAATGAAAACCCGGATATTGTTACAGGAAGCTTTCGTCCGCTTAATCTCCAAATCGATCCATTCAATTTTCCCGAACCGATCACTCTCTTCAACGAACATTGCCTGTATGGCAACGGCATCTACTCCGATAAAAGCTTGGGCTTGTGGGAAATAAAAAGCCTCCCTGAGTGAGAGCTGAAGAGACGGAAAAACACGTTGCAATTAGAACGCTTTCAAACTATATTGAGCCTGTTTTCTCCCCATCTGGCAAAGTTTCATAAGGAAGCAATAGAACACAAAAAGGCTAACCGCCGTGTAGCAGCGTTTATTTTTCACGACCTCGATAGAGGGTATGACGCATCGGGTTCATTTTATTTGTCGTCGTATAGCGTAGGAGTCCGATTGGGCTCCTCCCTTTTTTCAATCATGCAGGAACTATGAAAGAGTCTCGCCGTTCAAATTGGGAAAATTTTTGGGACGAAAAAAAAGACGTCCACGAGGTCTATTCGAATTCCGACCGCGTCGTCCGGAACCTGTCTAAAATTGTCGACCTGAAAGGGAAAAAGATTCTGGAGGTGGGTGCGGGCACTGGGCGCGACAGTTTCCCGCTGGTTGAACGCGGCGCGGAAGTATTCCAGCTCGATTATTCTATTAACTCGCTCATGATCATGAAACGCCTGGCCGAGGAGGAAAAAATCTCCGTTTCTATCGTCGGCGGTGATACGTTCTGTCTTCCGTTCCATGACGAAACATTTGACATCGTCTTCCATCAGGGACTCCTCGAACATTTCAGGCCGAAACAAGCCGAATCATTGCTGAGAGAGAATATCCGCATTCTCAAAAAAGGCGGCCTGCTGCTCGTTGATGTGCCGCAACGGTATCACGTTTACACGATCATCAAACATTTCCTGATCGCAATAAACAAATGGTTTGCCGGCTGGGAACGGGAATTTTCCGTCGGCGAGCTTCGCCGTGAGATGGAGAATCTTGGGCTGCAGACCGTACACACTTACGGAGAGTGGATGTACCCCAGCTTGTTGTACCGGGCAACACGGGAAGCGCTTTTGAAGACTGGAATAAAGCTGCCGTTGTATCCGACACTTTTTCGCCCGTTGACAGCCATGAGGCGGTCTGTGCGTGAGGCGCTCAGAGATACTCCCGTGGCGGTCAACACATCGTTGTCGTTCGGGCTGGTAGGGAAGAAAAGATAATGAATAATGAAGAATTAATAATTAAGAGTTTTAGAAAGTTCACATCTTGCGATAATTATTAATTTTTAATTATTAATTGCTCTCATGCGTATTCTCATTTTCAACTGGCAGGATATTACAAATCCGCTCGCGGGGGGAGCGGAAGTTCATCTCCATCAAGTCTTCGAACGCATCGCGTCATTCGGCCATGATGTGACGCTCTTCTGCTGCCGTTTCCCCGGCGCTCCGGCGAAGCAGGAGATGAACGGCATACACGTTATTCGCGAAGGGGGACGGTCGTTCTTCAACTATCGTGTTCCGCAAAAATATTTCTCCGCCTTCAAAGCACAAAAGTTCGACCTTGTTGTTGATGATATGAACAAGATCCCCTTTTACACTCCTCTTTTTGTGAAAGAACCGCTGCTCGGCATAACGCACCATCTGTTCGGAACAAGCATTTTCCTCGAAGCATCTTTCCCTGCTGCGTCATACGTCTACCTCACAGAACGTGCCGCTCTCCCGATTTACAAACGATTGCGGTTCATCGTTGGTTCGCCGAGCACGCACAAAGAAATGCTCCGTGCCGGTTTCCCGGAAGAACGAACGCACCTTATCCATTACGGCGTTGATCACGACTTATTTAAGCTTCTCGGGATTCCAAAAAGCTCTGTCCCGCTTATCGGTTTAGTCGGCCGTTTAAAAAAATACAAAAGCGTCGACCATCTGCTGGAAGCCTTTGTTATTGTCCGCCAAGAAATGTCTGCCGCAGAACTACTGGTCGTGGGGGATGGCGACGACAAACCGCGTTTGGAATCAATTGCCCGCACACTCGGAATAGCAGGGGCGGTGAGATTTGCAGGATTCGTCGGCGAGGAACAGAAGGTCAAATATCTAAACGAGATGCACGTCGCCGTCAACACGTCGGCGAAAGAAGGCTGGGGATTAACGGCGATAGAAGCAAACGCGTGCGGCACACCAACGGTGTCAAGCAATGTACAGGGACTGCGCGATGCGGTTGTGGATGGAGAAACAGGCCTTCTCTACGAGTACGGAAACCGCGAACAACTCGCCGAGAAAATTTTGCTGATGCTTCGGGACAACCATTTGCGCCAACGCCTTGCCGAGAACGCTCTCCGACGTTCCAAGCAATTTGACTGGAAAATTGCCGCTGAACAAACGATGGAAGTAATCGAACGGGTACGATTTGAACATCGGCAGCGGTAGGAAGTTATTCAAGCTTTTTCCGCAACCAATCGCAGACATCCGCCAAACTCTCCCCGCTAATTTCGTGCCCCATCGGATATTCTTTGTACTCAAACGCTGCGTTTGATTTTGAGAACATGACTCTTGTTTTGCGCGCAGCAGCAACCGGAATGACCGGGTCGTTAACCCCGTGAGTGATAATAAACGCACAATTCTGCAGTGCCCTCCATTTAAATTCCAACTCCGGATGGTCGCGGACAAAGCCGCTTTGTGCAACAACGCCGGCGAATTTTTCCGGATGCGTCAGCGACATCGCATACGCCATAATCGTCCCCATGCTGAATCCGAGCAGAAAAATCCTCCCCGAATCAACTTCGGGAAGCGATGCAACGCCGTCCACAAATTTCATCAGCCGCTTGTAGCTCTCCATAAACATGGCGGGCTCGGCGGTCCCGTCGTCGTTCAACTGAAAGTAGGTGTACCCGCCGAATTCGAACGCGTACGGTGCGCGAACGCTGAATACCGCCAGCCGTTCGTCGAGGTATTGCGAAAGCCCGAGCAAATCGTTTTCGTCGGCACCACGGCCGTGCAGAAGAATAACGGCGGGAGATTTTCCACCGACAATGCGCCTTGGCTCAAGCGCTTTATAGAAAAGATCTGTCTGGAGTTTGATCATTGAGATGCCGGAAGGACGGGATAAAAAGCTATCGTAAAATATTTTGGATGCCGACCCGAATCATCATCACGGCAATTGCCGCCATAAAGAGAGAGGCAACTTTTCCGAAGGCGCGCGAGCCGGCCACGCCCATGACTTTCATCATGAATTCAGAGAAGTGGAAGACAAGCCATACAATAAATAAATTGACGAGAAGAGAGGCCATCGACATCCAGTAACCATAATTGTCCACCACGATGATGATCGACGTCAGCGCAGCGGGGCCCATAATAAGCGGAATGCCGATCGGCACAACGCCGACCGACGTTCCCGGGTCGCGCTGGGTATCTTTCGCAAAAAGCAATTCATAGACCGACAAAACCAGAAGAACAATTCCGCCGCCGATGCGGAAATCGTTTTCGGTAATGCCGAGAAAGGAGAAGATGAGTTTCCCGGAAGCGAGAAAAACGAGGGCAACGGCGCCGGCGGTCAGGGTCGCTTCGATCACGAGGCGTCTTTTCGCCTTTGCGCCCATTTCAGAGGTAAGAGAAATAAATATTGGGAGAGCGCCAACGATGTCGATGGCGACAAAGAGCGGAATAAACGCCATCAAGAGATTGTGGAAGGAAATTCTCATTGCTAATTATTCGACAGAAATACCGGCTTGCTTGAGCGAGTCCCCGACGATACGAAGGACGTCCGATTCGGGAATCAACAAGCGGGCGCCGGAAGTATGAATCGCTTGCGCCAAAGTCCCTTTCCGCTCCGAGAGAAAACTCCACACGCAAAAGCCGAGACGGTTCTGGTCGTTCGGTTCGCGCGTTGGAATTGCGGCAATGCTGGCATAAGCAATCTTTTCGAGGGTGGATGGAGAAAACTCTTTCACTTTTGCCGGTGCAACGGTTGTCATAATTATTCCTTCTAAACTGATGTATGCAAAAGATTGAAGTATCCACGAAGAGAACGTGTTTGCATACGGATGGCGAACCTGCCCTTCGTGTTCTTCGTGCCCTTAGTGGATTCTTCGCGCCGACAATTTTACCTGCACGTATTTAAAAATTGCCGGAAGCAATGACACGAAGACGACGACGACAATAACATAATTAATATTTTTGCCGATATCCGGAATTGTCGAGCCCAGGAAATATCCAATCAGGAGCATGCTTGTAATCCATCCCACAGCGCCGATGATATTAAACGAGGCAAAACGCGTGTACTTCATCTCAGCAATCCCCGCTACAACGGGAGCGAACGTCCGGGCAAACGGCATGAACTGTGCCATAACGATTGTCATCGGTCCGTAGCGCTCGTAAAACTCTTTTGTTTTCAATAAATGCTGTCTTTTGAAGAACCTGGACTCTTCCCGTGCATAAAGCGCATGCCCGCCTTTTTGGCCGATAAGATACCCGGTCGTATTTCCCAGAATTGCCGCAACGATCAACAAAAAGATAAGAATGGTTACGTTAAAATATCCCGCAGCAGCAAACAACCCGGCTGTAACGAGCAGCGAATCCCCCGGAAGAAAAAAACCGACAAGCAGCCCCGTTTCGGAAAACACAATCAACGCCAAACCGGGATAGCCAGCCCATTGGACGAGTTCTTTGACGTTGGTAAGTTTTTGGAAGAGATCTTTAATTGCGTCCATGATGATTTTCGATTTACAATTTGCAATTTACGATTTACAATTGCCGAGTGGCGAATGATGAAGCTCTTTTACGGTGCTGAGGTATCATTCTGAAATCGACATTCGGCATTCGGCATTCGGCAATTATCGAAACGCCATAAAAAGCAGCAAGGAACCAAGCGCAATGCGATAAAAAATAAAGACATACGTTGTATGCGTCTTAAGATAGCGCAACAGGAATGCGATAGAAGCGTATCCAACAATTCCCGACACCAATGTCGCAACAACAACGTTGACTATGCCGAGGTCGTGCATAAAATGGCGCATCTCATACAGCTCCAGCATGCCGCTGGCAAAAACCGCCGGAACGCTGAGGAGGAACGAAAAACGTGCGGCATCTGCGCGATTGATTCCCAAAAACAAGCCCGCAGTAATCGTAGTGCCGGATCGCGACGACCCCGGAATCAGCGCCAACGACTGGGCAAATCCGACAATAAGGCTGTCGAGCCATGTTACGTTCGCCATTTCTTTTTTGCGAGAGCCGACTTTTTCCGCCAGCCACAAAATGAGAGCGAGGACGATAGCGCTTATTCCGATAACCGTCAAACTCTTGGTGAGATTCCCCTCAATAACTTTCTTGAATGCCAGGCCGATCACCGCCACCGGCAACGTCCCCAGAATAATATACCAGCCCATTCGCGCTCTGCCGAGGCCGTTCGACGGCGACTGAACATACCGTATACCGTCGATAAAAAAGCCTTTAACGATTTCAACAAGGTCTCTAAAAAAATAGATAACCACCGCAGCCATCGTTCCAATTTGGATCACTGCGATGAATGCCGTCCATTCGTCCGGCCGGTCAGGGTTGATCAAACCGAGAAGCGATCCGGCAATGGTGAGATGTGCCGTACTGCTGACCGGAAGAAATTCTGTGATGCCTTGTATAATTCCGAGGAGAATCGAATAAAAGAGCGACATCCGGTTACCCTATGAAAGTAGTGAATAAAAAAAGAGGAGGAACCCGATCCTCCTCAACTAAACATTAGCATAAGATACCAAAATTTTGGAAACGACGCAAGAAACAGATTCTCTGGTGCTGTTTCCCAAAACAAATATTGTATATTTCAGCAACTAACTCACCGCAAAAGCCGCTAGAGATGCAAAGATCTCTTTGTATTTTCTACAAGAACTTCTTTGCGACCTTAGCGTCCTCTGCGGTTAAAGCACAAGATCTAATATCGCAAACAGCATTTGTATCACCTTTTTTCCCAGAAAAACAAAGGCCGGTGTGAACCCGGCCATTGTATATGAGTAGTGTCGGCGATCCGCAGAAATGCGGTTTGTTTACTCTCTTATTACTTCATCAGCATCATTTTGTTGACCTGCAGAAACGTGCCGGCTTTGAGCTCATAGAGATACATTCCCGAAGCAAGCTTCGATGCATCGAATAATTTCTTGTAACGTCCTTGCGGCAGCTGGCCATCGACGAGTGTTTCAATCACCTGCCCCATCACGTTATATACTTTTAACGTAACATGCTGCTCCTGCGCAATCGTGAACTCGATTTCGGTCGAAGGGTTGAACGGGTTTGGATAATTCTGCAAGAGTTGATAGGTCGACGGAAGAGCAAATCCCTTGCTCGCCACGCCGGTGACCGTATTATCCAAAACGAGATCGTCTAATAATGCATACGCGGTGATGTGGCTCTTACTCGTGGTCGAGTTTGGCAGCATCATAATATTGATACTGCAAGTGTCAGCAGTCGCACTTGGAAACATATCGACTCCAACTGCGAACGCCGTATACACAGATTGGACCTGAAAGAACTTCTGCTCCCCAGCTCCCACAGTAGCACCCACTTTTGAGGCTAAAATGGTTACAAAAAATCCGTCCCCGCTATCCGATTTCAATTGATACCAGCCTTTTAATGAAAAAGAGGAACCGGCGGCAGGCACTGACTGAAATAACTCTCCGGGCAATGCAACGAGTCCCAAAAATAGATAGTTGCCAAGCTTCACGGCGGCCGATCCGCTATGAGCGTTCGTACTTTTGGTAACAGACAAGCTGTCGGTGGTCCAGCCTGTAGGCAGACCGTTGGTCCACGACTCGAATCCCCCATTCTGCACGTAGTTGGTCTGGGCAGACGTAATCATCATGAAGCAGAGCGTCAATAAAATCACAGAGTAAAGAAATTTCATGTTTTCTCCCTGTAAGTATGAGTGATTATTGTACCCTTCGAAGCCGGGTGATGTGGAATTATGGGCGACAAGCTCCCACAATCTTGTCTCACTCTCCGGCACTTATCGTAAAACAAGAAGCCTCCGCCGGCTTTCGCCAACAGAGGCTTCTACTTCCTCTTCACTGTCTATTCCCCGCACATAGAGCCCCTGCTAGACTTAGCTGGGTTCTACGTTGAATTGAATAAATATCTGCTAATTCAGCCAAATTGTCAAGCAAGTGAAGCGATCCCCTTCACCAATACGGTGAAATCTTTTTTCGCATCGTGGCGCAACGGAAATAATCGTAAAAAGAAGAACGACCAATCAACGATGAGTGTGAAGCATCCACTTTCGGCGGCCGGTATCCCGTTCCCAAACTCAGGCAGCCGTATCTCATTCCCCATCTCTGATTGGGAACGTTCTTACTCTGAAGCAGAGCTTCCGTGGATCTCGTTCCCAATCCCAAAGAGATCACTTCGTGACGGGACGTTGGGAACGAGATGAAACACTTTATTGCGCGACATTTGTTGACGGCCGCCGGTGCCTGTCAATCCAGTACGCCCACAACACAAGCAGCCAGACTGCCATGCCAACAACGGCAAGAGCGGTCGCGTTCGGCGGAAGACTGCCGGCGATATTTCCGGTCGCCACGATAATGAGAAAAATAATGAACGACCAGAAAGAGTATTTTCCTATTCGGTCGAGAGCGGCGGTTGAGCGCAGGTACAAAACAATTCCGACCACGAAGAGCGCCCCTTCAACGGCGATCGTCGCGGGAACAGAATTCCACAAGCCCAACCCGACGTACTTGTTGAATCCCGGCACAAGCGGCAAATCCGGCCGGTGCGAAATGAAATCGAGCACCCAGTGGCTGAGAACGCATGCCCCAAGAATCCATGCATTCCTGGCCGAACGTCGGACAACATAGTACACAAGCCCGAAAGCGATCGCCCATCCGATGCCAGTCACAAGGCTGTGCGAGACGGGATAGTCGTAGAAGTCGAGGGGCGTAAATGCCGTGTCCCCCGGATTGATTCGCACGTGCTCAACGCCGAGCAGCAAAAAGATCGGCCAGAGCAGGTCGACAAATTGGGCTGCCATGATGAGTGTGCCGAGCGAAACTTTCGGCGCGGCCTTTTTTGCTCCCAGCGCAACAGCAATATGTCCGATGAACATCGTGGTCTCCTTTAAGACCCCACCCAACCCTCCCCTTTAGGGGAGGGGCAGGGGCAGCGTCATTAAAATATATCCCCAATGCCGAGCGTTAGCGCAAGGCTCTGGGGCTCTGATCCGCGCCAGGTCAGGTCAAATCTGAGAAAGTCCAGTATGCGGTTTATGCTGATCCCTCCCTCGTAGTACCAGCCATTCGTCGTCTTAAATATTGGCGGCCCGGCAAGAGGCGACGGCGTGAGCCACGACTGCGCGACGGTCCCGAATACGATCAACTCCAGATTGCTGTTGTAAAGAAACGGAATTCCGCTGGCAAGAAACGGAAGCCGGCGGAAGTTGTGCTCGACGGAAAACAGCACAAAACGATCCCCGGAAAATTCCTTTACTCCTGCTGCCCGCAATCCTCCGAACCAGGCCGTACCCAGGTAACTCGATTCCAGATTGAAAAGCCGCTGCGGCAGATGATCGCCGGTGAGAATGCCTGCGTAGCAACTGATCGACATCGTCGGATTGAAGAAGAGGCTCATGTCGTATGTCGGGAATTTCGCCCTCAACCCGCCGGCGATCCTCGTGAACCCAAAGTCGCTGTTCAGAAAGCTCTTCGAAGAATACTCGATCGAAGTATGAGCGGTAAGATAAGGGTTGCTGAAAAAATATAATGCTTCGTCGCCGTACTCCGCGTTGATCGTCAGCGCATGAAGTGTGCCGTCGACAATCGGCGGATTGGCCCGGTACGTTCTGTCGCGGTCCAGAAAGCTGTATTCCGTTATTTTTCTGAGAGAGGTTTCGTACTCGTCGGTGTAACCCAATTGCGCGCGCAGACCGGGAATTTCCCTCCGGCGAAGAAAATTCCCTTCGAGAAATCCGTGCCACCCCCGCGAGAGAAAATAATCGCGGTAGTCATCTTTCGAGAAAAGCGATCCGAGAAGAATTTCTAAATCACCGTAGAACCCTTCGTCGGGGCGGTAGTCAAGCTTGCGATAAATGTCCCCCCCGATCCCGATCATGCGCTGGGATGCAACATAGTACGTCGCTCCCCCGGAGTACTTCCATCGTTTGTCATCGAAGCTGTAACCCAATCCTCCGCGAAGTGCGAGCGAATTGGTCACCGAATCGAGGTCGAATTTTCCGCCGACGAATGGTCCCTCCACACGGTTAAACCGCAGGTCAACATATGATAGACCCGTAAAAACTGAGGTGATGGAGTTTAACGACTTTGTCCGTCCTCCGATCTGGTTCTCCAGCGTGGCAGTACTGTCCAATGTTTTGTATGCCGCCTCTTCCTTAACGTTAAGCGGAAGGAGAGGATGATTCGCCCAATACGTCGAATCGAAGGTGTTCGCCCCGGGTGCCGCCGTCAGCCGCGGCAGCACCGCGATGCTGTCGGCAAAGTCCGGGTTGATTTTGTAATCGGACATGACGACATACCGCACGAAAGAAAATTTAAGAAGCGAGAACCCCATTATGTTCACGTCTGCCTTTCCCTTCACTCTGTAGTCGACCGGCATCCAGAACCGGTTTTCGTAGAGCCGGAATTGCTGCAGGTAGTGAATCGAAACGTTCTTAAGAAACGGAACTGCAACCGCCTCGTTCGGCTCGAAGTCAACGTTGATGACTGCGTAACTTCGTTCAGCGATCGAGATCTTACCGCGGAAAAGGGGCCTTATCCGTGACCGGGGAATAACATCGATGTCATAGACATCCATGCCGTCCATCGAACGCGTCCTGATAAGCTTATAATCGTAGTAGGAAAATGCATCGGGGGAAGTCGGGCCTATGAATTTGAAACCTCCCGTAACGACGGTATCGTCATTGAAATTTGTCACCTCGCCTATCCGGTTGACGATTTCGCCCATCGCGAGGTTTTTCGTTTGGCGCTTTTGGCGAATAACCTCCCGCAGCGAATCGTTTGTACGCCAGTACAATGTAAGATACGACTCGGAAATTGCACCGATCGTCGTGTCAAAGTCAATCGTGATACGGCTATACGCTTCGCACTGAAACGTTCTCAAAGCACCCATCCACTTCGGCTTGCTTTCAATCGCGCGGCGGATAATTTCGATTGCGGGGTCTTCATCGGTGACGACAATCTCAGCCATCTTGATTGCCTCCGGCTGCAGAGCGGCACGGAGTTCGCGATTGTTCGATGACGACGCATTCAGAGTATCTGAACGATAGCCCAGATAACTTATAATGAGGGTCGACACTCCCGTCGGAACTGAAAGCTGGAATTCGCCGCGTTCATTGGAGATCGTCCCCCTGTTGGATGGTCCTTGTTCGCGAATGGTCGCAGCCGGGAGCGGCTTGCCGGTGGAAGCGTCGACCACGATGCCGGAAACCGTGTACTGCGATTGAGCAAACGCTGTGTACTGAAACAACAGCGAGAGTAGAAGGATGGAAATACGCTGAAAAAACATGAGGTGCAACTCTCTCCTATTCAGTTGTGTAGACAAATATTACGCAGAGGGAAACTGAAAGTTGCTTGTTGTATCGGAATCCTGTGGCGCAGCCCCTATGGAATTTTTGCAATCGGAATCCCAGTGTTCGTTGACATCCATCATTTGCAAAAATTCTATTCCATCATTCCGAAATGTTCTTGTTTGATGACCTGCAGTATCCTTAATGTAAAGAGATATCATAATTGATTCAATAAAAAAGTCGCACGAGATGGTAGTGTTGCATCTCCTCCATTTTCTTGCCATATTCACGGAACACCGACCGCGTATTCATGAGAACGATTGCCGATTACATACGGAAGCTCAGTCAACGGGACAGTATAACGATGAAGGGAGGAATTTTCTTCCTTTTTGTTTTCGTCACCGCATTGATGTTTCCAAGCGGAGAATCCTTCGAATCCGACTATCACGTCGGAACGATTTGGACCGATAAAGACCTTATCGCCCCATTTTTGTTTCCTATCTATAAAGAGGACCGGGAGTACCAGCGCGAAAAGGCCCGCGCAGCGCAAAATGTCTACAAGGTCTTCGAAGAAAACGTCGCTGTTCCCCGCACGAGTATTGATTCACTGCAGAAATTTTTTACCGATCTTCAATCCATGCTCGACGCCCGCTCCGCATACCTCCGGCGGCATGAGCTGGCGCGCCGAAATAAACATGCGACCGAACGGGAGCTTGCTCTCGACTCCGCCGCATTAAGCAATCGTCTCGGCCGAATTCCGGTCAAAATCACCGGTAACGAATGGGAAACTCTCCAGCGGCTCCATTTTGCCGATGCGTTTCCGGGCAATCCCCGGTATCAATTTTCGTTACGACGGTTGCACCGCGATGTGCTCTTGGTTGTCAACGAACTCTACCTTCAGGGAATTCTCAACGTCCGTAAAGAATCGGTCGGCACCGGCATCAGCGTTGCTTTTCGCCGGAGGACGGACGAGCAAATAACTCCCATCAGCAAGTTTCTCGACGCCGGCGACCTTGGACAAGCGGTCGAGCAAACGTTCATTTCCGGGTACAAACGGGAAAATGATACGGTCGCGATCGCCACAAAAATTGCCCTGTCGTTTCTCTCCCCGAACATTATTTTTCAGAAGGAGCAGACCGACAAAGAGATTGCAATCGCAATGGATGAAGTTCCGCGCACCGTCGGAATCGTTCAGGAAAATGAGCGCATCGTTGCAACGCACGATCGCATTACGGACGATGTGAAGCTGAAGCTCGACTCGCTCCGCAAAGCGAAAGCGGAACGCGGGGCGGATATTAACAGGGCAACAACATTCCTCGGAAAATTACTTCAAATCTTTGCCATATCGTTTCTATTCGGCATCTATTTGTACCTCTTCCGCAAACGAATTTTCCACGACAACTCAAAAATTTTGCTCATAACGCTCATCGTGCTGCTGGAGGCGCTGCTGGCGTACATCACTCTCCACATGAACGCGGAAGTGCCCGTTGAATTGCTGATCGTCGTACCTGCAGCATCGATGTTATTGTCGATCATTTTCGATTCAAGAGTTGCGTTCTATTGTACGGTGACGATGGCGTTTATCGTCGCAGGGATCCGCGGCAATGATTATTCCATTGCATTTTTCTCCGTCATTGCCGGGTCGCTGGCGGTGTATACGGTGCGGGATATCAAACACCGGACGCAAATTTTCCGCTCCATCATTTTTATTTTCCTCGGTTACTTTGTTTCGATCATCGCAATGTCGTTGGAGCGATACGACTCGTTCACGTCCGTGCTCAATCAATTGACGATGGCGGCGGCAAACGCAGTCTTCTCGCCGGTGTTGACATACGGGCTGCTGATTTTCTTCGAACGCTTTTTCCATATCACGACAGACTTGACGCTGCTCGAGTTGTCGGACTTCAATCAGCCGCTGTTGAAAGAACTGTCGCAAAAAGCTCCTGGGACGTTCAACCACAGCGTTAATATGGGCTCGCTTGCTGAATCCGCTGCGGAAGCGATCGGGGCGAACGCCACCCTGGCGCGCGTCGGGGCCTACTACCATGACATCGGTAAAATCACAAAACCTTCGATGTTTGTCGAGAACCAGCTTGGCACTCCGAACAGGCACGAGAAATTCAACCCTAAGTTCAGCGCCCGGGTGATCGCCGCACACGTAAAAGACGGGATCACACTCGGTCAGGAATTCGGTTTGCCCGACGCGGTTACCGATTTCATCCCGATGCATCATGGCACGACAAAAATTGGTTTCTTCTACGAACAGGCGCTGCGGAAGAAAAACGGTTTTGAGGCAGTTGATGAGGAAGAGTTTCATTACCCGGGCCCGAAACCGCAAACGAGAGAGACCGGTATCGTGATGCTTGCCGATTCGGCGGAAGCATCGACACGGTCTATCGATGACCCGACGGTGCAGAAGATCGAAGAACGGATTGACGAGCTGATCAAAGCCCGATTCATGGATGGACAGCTCGATGAATGCGACCTGACGCTTCGCGACCTTACACGCATCAAAGTGAGTTTTGTCAAAATTCTTACCGGCATCTATCATTCCCGGATGCAGTATCCGGACCAGGAGCCGGCGGCACCGGAAACCGGGCTCGTGGAAGACAAACCTGTTCCCCTCAAAAAAGAGAGCGGCGGAGATTCAGCGGGAAAACGCCCGAAAGGGCGGTCCCGAACGCCCGGTGCGTCCTCGAATTCGCAGACCGCATGAAGTCCGACATAGAAAAGTTCTTCCGGTTCCTCCAGCTTGAAAAAAGCCTCGCCACCAATTCCATCGAAGCCTATCAACACGATATTGCCCGCTACGCGGCGTTCCTGGAAGCCCGCGGCGTCACATCAGCAAACGGCGCAAACGGGGACCATGTCTCGGCGTTCATCCATGAATTGCACCGGCTCGGCCTCTCCGCACGAAGCGTCGCAAGGAACCTTTCTGCTGTTAAGAGCTTCCATAAGTTCCTCCTTGGAGAAAAAATTACAACGGCCAACCCGACGACTAACATTGAACTTCCGAAAAGAGGAAAATTTCTTCCGGACGTATTGAGCGTCGGGGAGATCAATCAAATTATTGACGCCACCGGTCAGAAGAAAAGCGGCGAAAAAAACCTCTGGATCCGGGACCGTGCAATTTTGGAAACGTTGTATGCAACCGGAATGCGGGTCTCAGAATTGACCGATTTGAAACAATCGAACGTTTCTTTTGACGATGAGATGGTCCGGGTATTCGGCAAGGGATCAAAGGAGCGGCTCGTACCGATCGGCAAACCCGCGTTACTGTGGATTCAAAGATATCAGTCGGAAGTCAGAGGAAAACTCGCCGGCACGCACAACTCAAACAACGCCGTCTTTCTCAACTGGCGCGGCAGGTCGATGTCGCGTGCGGCGGTGTGGAACATCGTTAAAGAATATACACGCCTCGCACGCATTTCAAAGGAAGTGCACCCGCATACATTCCGCCATTCGTTTGCTACACACCTACTCGAAGGAGGCGCCGACCTTCGCGCTGTTCAAGAAATGCTCGGCCATGCGGACATTTCGACAACACAAATTTATACCCACATCGACCGGGAGTTCGTAAAAGCCGAACACAGGAAATACCATCCGAGAAGTTAGAAAATTGCAACTCGCGCAAATCCCGAAGGTCCCAAAGGGATTTTTTGGGAAGATTGCTTCGCCAGGCGTTGATTCACAGATTGATTTGAAACGGAATCTTAGCGCCTTTTGCACTTTAGCGAGAGCCAATTTCATCTCACTCCCAAACTCTTTCGGGGAACGCCGTCCACGACACCCTCTTTATCTCGTTCCCAATCGGAGATCGGGAACGAGATAGTGCTTGAAGCAATAGTGTCTGCGTGAAACTGAGACACTACCGGCAATCTACTTGACTTTTTTTTGTTTTTTTTGCTTCATATATAAAGAGAACCCGCCGGCACGATTGTCCGAGCAGCGAGGGCACGTCGACGGGTTTTCTTGTTTTTTTTTGAGAACAATGGTATCCCATGGTCGTCATGAAATTCGGCGGCACCTCAGTTGAGGATGCTGCAGCAATCAAAAATGTTACTGAAATCGTCCGCAAGGAAATTCCACGCCGGCCGGTCGTCGTTGTCTCCGCATGCGCGGGAGTAACCAACCAACTATTAAAAACGGCGGCGCTCGCTTCCCAGGGAAAAAAGGACGACGCATTACAAAACGTCGCGGCGATTGAAGGCCGGCATAAGAACGTCGCGAGAGAATTGTTCGACGGCGATACCGCGAAATTTCTCTTCAAACACATCGCCGTGTTTGCAGAAGAGCTGGCGTCGCTCGTCAACGGCGTGGTAATTCTCGGCGAGCTGACCCCGCGGTCGCTCGACACATTCGCCTCGTACGGCGAACGAATGTCGTCCTTCATCATCCATCATTATTTTGAAGCGTGCAAACTTCGATCGTTCCTCGTCGACGCGCGCTCGTTCATGGTCACGGACGACCAGTTCACAAAAGCACTGCCCCTTTTCGATGTTGTCGGGCGAAAGCTGCGGGAAATCGTTCAGCCAAAAATCGAGAACAATTACATCGTTATCACGCAAGGGTTTATCGGCTCAACCCAATCCGGCATTACGACGACAATCGGGCGGGGCGGGTCCGATTACACCGCCGCAATTGTCGGCTCGCTTCTCGACGCCGAGGATATTCAGATTTGGACCGATGTGGACGGCATTTTGACATCAGACCCGAGCATCGTGGATAATGCAAAGAAAATCAAAGTCATGTCGTTCAACGAAGCGGCGGAACTTGCATATTTCGGCGCCCGCGTTCTCCATCCGGAGACAATTCTGCCGGCGGTGAAGAAAGACATTCCCGTCCACGTCCTGAACTCGCGGCGGCCCGAGTCAACGGGCACGTTGATCATCGCGAAACCTAAAGTCAACAAGGAGTGCATCGTAAAATCGATCGCCTATAAAGAAGGGATTACGCTCATCAGCATCGTGTCGACAAGAATGTTTCTTGCGCACGGTTTTCTGGAACATGTCTTCGACGTCTTCCATAAATATGAAACGGTCGTTCACACGGTGGCGACGTCGGAAGTCAGCATTTCGGCCACGATCGACAACGTCGAGAACCTCGGAGCCATCCTGCAGGAACTGAAGACATTTTCAACGGTGAGCGTGAGCGACAGAAAAGCGATCGTCTGCGTCGTCGGCGAGCATCTGAAGAACAGCCCCGGCGTCGCGGCAAAGGTGCTCGGTTCAATTACTGATTTTAACGTGAACATGATCTCACAGGGCGCTTCGGAGATCAACATCAGTTTCGTTATTGACGAAGATCATGTCGATGAAGTTGTCCGGAGGCTTCACAAAGATTTTTTTTCAGATGTCAAACACTTGACGGAAATTTTTGAATAGCACACGAGAGGATAAGAAAATATGAGGTTGTATAACGTTGTCGTTGCCGGCGCTACCGGCATGGTCGGAAGGAAAATGATTCAGGTATTGGAGGAGCGGGATTTCCCGGTGGGGAAATTGATACCGCTAGCGTCGAGCCGTTCCGCCGGACAAAAAATTAAATTCAAGGGAGCCGATGTCATCGTCGAAGAGCTGACGCACGAAATCCTATCTCAGAACAACATTGAGCTGGCGCTTTTTTCCGCCGGCGCTTCGGTCAGCCGCGAGTTCGCACCGACGGCGGCATTGCACGGAACGCTTGTCATCGACAACAGCAGCGCATTCCGCATGGAGCCGGACATTCCGCTCGTTGTGCCGGAAGTCAACGGCGAGAAAATTTTTGACCATGTAGGAATTATCGCCAACCCGAACTGTTCAACAATTCAGATGGTCGTTGCCCTGAAGCCGCTGCACGACCGGTTCAAAATCAAACGAATTGTCGTTTCCACCTACCAATCCGTTACCGGGGCCGGTAAAAAAGGGTACGACCAGTTGATGAAAGAATTGAACAAGGAAGAAATCATCGCGAAAAAATTCCCCCACCAAATTTCGTTTAACTGTCTTCCGCACATCGACGAGTTTCTTGACGACGGATACACCAAGGAAGAAGTCAAGATGATGAAAGAAACGCAGAAAATCATGGGAGACAACTCGATCAAAGTCACCGCCACATGCGTGCGGGTTCCCGTTATCGGAGGGCACAGCGAATCGGTGAACGTTGAATTTGAAAAGCCGTTTGACCTTGTGGATGTGCGGGAGATTCTGCGCAAAGCGCAGGGCGTCGTCGTGCAGGATGACCCAAAGGACAAACAGTACCCGATGCCGATATGGGCATACGATAAAGACGAAGTGTTTGTTGGACGGTTGCGCCGCGATGAAACGGTGAAAAACGGTCTAAACATGTGGATCGTTTCCGACAACATTCGCAAAGGCGCCGCAACAAACGCCGTTCAAATTGCCGAGGCCTGGATCGCGGGAAAGCAGGAGTAGAAACTGTATCATAATTCCCGTACAGTCATTCGACCTCGTTCCCAAACTCTCCCGCTACCGCGGGACAGGCCGTTTGGGAACGCCGTCCGCGGCACGTTCTTGCTTTGCATTGTTATGAAGCAGAGCTTCACAACACCTTGTTCCCAACGGGGCGTTGGGAGCAAAATGATAATATTCTAGCCTAGAGCATCTCTGTCAACAAAAATCAAAGCATGGCCGATCATTTTACGTACAAAAATAAAGAAATGTTTTGTGAGGATGTGAGGGTCGCCGATATCGTTCGCGATGCCGGGACGCCTGCGTTCATCTACAGCAGGGCATCTTTCGTAGAAGCCTTCCGCGAATTCGACACGGCGTTTTCGGGAATCGATCATCTGGTATGTTATTCGCTGAAAGCGAATTCCAATTTAAACGTCTGCCGGATATTCTATGATGC
>CAZXQG010000052.1:0-21713 GCA_964642725.1 uncultured Chitinophagaceae bacterium | reverse complement strand
GGAATTCTTCCATGCCGCAGATCGATTGGACCATGTTTAGGAATGAATTGAACGGAGCGCTGCTGCGCCAGCTCGTTCAAACTCTCAGAAAGTATGACACTCTCCATCCCGTCAATGCCAACCCTGTCGGCACGCCCTGGGCAAATTTCAACAATTACGGCGGGTATAATATTGACAGCTGGCCAATCTCAGACAACGACGACATTGACGGCATTTCATACTATCCCGACGGTTGGGAAAGAGAACATGACCTGCAATCCTGCCCCTTCTGGATCCATAATCTTACTTTCAATACTATTCGAAGCGCGTCGGGAAAGAAAAATTATATCCTTACCGAATTGTATACCAATGCGCAAAACGGCCTGGCGCTCAACGGCTATCTCGAAGGCAATTTTGTGGAAGATTTAACATGGACCACATTGGCGAACGATTGTAAAGGGGTGATATACTGGAAATGGCTCCCCTTTATGCGGGGTCGTCAGTCACTCGGCAGGGGCTTGACCTTTGTGGATGGAGATCTTGCACCTCGCGGAATAGCTGTGAAGAATATTGGTTCGGTCCTCAAGAAGTATGGAGAACTTTTGTACCAGGCACATCTGAATAAAGCCCAGGTAGCCGTCCTTGTGGATATGGTTGGTCTGCTCAAAACGTTGGAGCAAACGACCGAACCATCGACAAATAAATTTATGTTCGAAAGCAACGCAGGACTATTTAAGGCGTTCTACGAAAAAAATATCACGGTCGATATCGTGAGAATGGACCGCGGCCTTAACCTGCAAACGTTGAAACAATACAAAATCATCTACCTTCCGTTTCAAATTGTTATGCGCCGCGAGTTTGCCGAGGCGCTTAAGACCTACGTCCGTCAAGGCGGATGGGTTGTTGCCGATGCCCGGACGGCATCTCTTGATGAACTAGATTTCGCGTACCAAACCAGTCCGGGTGCCGGTCTGGATGAACTTTTCGGAGCGGTGCGACCCGATTGGATCGGAGAAAAAAAGGACTTCAAAGTTCGGATGAACAAAACGAATGGACAACCTGCACTCGAATTTGAAGGGAAATATTTTCGCGATCAACTTCAATTAACAGGTAAAACAAAAGTATTGGGCTCTTTTATGGATAACGGCGAACCTGCGGTCATCCAAAATGAGTTCGGGAAGGGAATGGCTGTCTTGAGCACAGTTCCGTTAGGGGCCAGCTACTATGGAAAACCTGACAATCCGGTGAACCGGTTAATTCTAAACTTCGCAAAAGCATCGGGGGTTACTCCCGATGCGGCATTCATATCAAAAGAAAAAGTGTTCCTGGACATTAAAGTGCACAGCGTTGGCAGCAGCCTCGTTCTCTACGTGATCAATTCAGAAAACCACCCGGCCGCCGGTACGATAGAAGTTAGCATGGATGGAAAAAAGATAAAAAGTGTAAAGGATATAATAACTGAAAAGGAAATCCCTTTCGGACAAAAGGAAGGGAAATTGTCCATCCCAGTAGAAGTCCGCGAGCATCAGGTAATTGTCCTATTAATCCATTCATGACTTACGGCTTCTGAATAATTCCAGAAGTGTGGCTCGCACAAAGTTGTAAAATGATTTTACGATGATGCAAAAAGGACAACATTCATTTCATCAAACACAAAAGACAGGAGGCTTCATGCGATTGCTCCCCCCAGTATTTCTCGTTCTTTTAGGTCTTGTCATTTATTCACAAGCGAATTCTGCTGCGCCCGCCGATTCCTCGGTAGGAGTGTTTGATGGGCACGGCGACATTGGCCACGTATTGAATCGCGGCTCAGTTGAATACGATGCTGCAAAAAGAAGCTACCGCATCAGCGGAAGCGGCGAAAATATGTGGTTCACCAGCGACGCATTTCAATTCGCCTGGAAAAAAGTATCCGGCGACGTTTCACTGACCGCGGATATCCGGTGGATCGGAACGGGAGGCAATCCGCACCGCAAAGCTTGCCTGCTTGTACGGCAAAGCCTTGAGCCAAATTCGCCGTACGCCGACGTTGCCGTCCACGGCGAAGGGCTTACATCACTTCAATACCGTGAAATGGCCGGCGGGCCGACGCGGGAGATTCAGGCAAATGTTTCTGCCCCGCAAAGAGTGCGAATCGAAAAAGAGGGAGAGTATGTTTTCATGTCCCTTGCCCGCGAAGGCGATACCCTGCGTTCAGCTGGCGGCTCGTTCAAATTCAAATTGAGCGACCCTTTTTACATCGGACTGGGTGTTTGCGCCCACGACAGCAATGCAACGGAACAAGCGGTCTTCTCGAACATTGAAATCATATCAGGAAAACAAAAATCTATAGGTGAACCGATGCTCGAAAGCACTCTCGAAACTGTAACAATCGCTTCTACCGACCGGCGCGTAGTCTACACCAGCCGAGATCACTTTGAAGCTCCGAATTGGTCGCGCGACGGAAAATACTTTCTCTTCAACCAAGACGGACGGCTTTTCACGCTTCCAGTGACCGGCGGAAAACCTCAATTGCTCGAAACGGGATTTGCCACGCGCTGTAACAACGACCATGGCATATCGCCGGATGGGATACAACTCGCAATCAGCGACCAGTCGAAAGACGGCAAGTCGCTTATCTACGTCCTCCCAATTACCGGGGGAACGCCGCGTCAAATTACATCCGTCGGTCCATCCTACTGGCACGGCTGGTCGCCGGACGGGAAGACGTTGGCTTTCTGCGGCGAGCGAAACGGCGAGTTTGATATTTACACCATCCCGGCGGCGGGAGGCGAAGAAAAACGATTGACAAACACCCCGGGGCTGGATGACGGCCCCGATTACTCTCCCGACGGGCAATACATTTATTTTAATTCGGAGCGGACCGGAATGATGCAAATCTGGCGAATGAAAACGGATGGAAGCAGCCAGGAGCAAATCACGTCCGACAATTACAATAATTGGTTTGCGCATCCTTCGCCCGACGGCAAGTGGATCGTGTTTGTTTCATTTGAAAAAGATGTGAAGGGACATCCGGCGAACAAGGACGTAATGCTCAGGATGATGCCGGCAGCGGGAGGCGAAATCCAAGTCCTCGCGAAACTCTTTGGAGGACAAGGAACCATCAACGTCCCATCGTGGTCCCCTGACAGCAAGACTGTCGCTTTCGTGAGCTATCGATTGGTTAATCCGTAACCGAATATTTTGATTCTCATCGAAAATTCTTTTTTCACTCATCTTCCGAAGGAGAGATGAGCTAATCCCCCGTATGGGGGATTTTTTTTAGGTAATTTTGACCTGTCTGGTCTATCACATGAGATCACTTTTGGAAGCTATCGATTCAGTCTTTATGGTGTGTAGTTCGAAAACATCCTTTCCAAAAAAAAGAGCCGCTGGGCAAATCAGCGCTTTAGTGTCGCTTACGCACGCCAATTAAAGAACAACATTCTTCATTACATTCGCAAAATTATACGTTCGCACTTTTGTTACAAAAATAAATACCAATTCGAGAGATGCCGTCTTGAGTTTTGGAAAGATATTGCCGATAATAGAGTACACATTGACTGCAAGTTAGCCGTCCTCTCCTCCTCTGCTGGTTGGATCGGAAGCGAGAACGTCTTACTCGCATTGTTGTTAGCGACTTTTCTTAAAAAAATCATCTTCATTTATTCGCTGCGGTAAAGGGGCATCCGCAAAGCATGGAGCTCCGTTTTTGTGATGTCGAGCATCAGCGTAAAAAAAATAGTGCTTGTAGCACTACTCTTCGCAATCACACTTGCCGTACCATCTCCGCTCTTCGCCCTTGACCCTAAAAAATCCATCGGTCAGTACGGGCAGAGTATCTGGCTTCGACAAAATGGTCTGCCGGCAAATGCAGTGAACGCCGTTTGTCAAACACACGACGGCTACATTTGGCTTGGAACGTCGGCTGGCCTCTACCGTTTCGACGGCGTGAATTTTACAAAAATCGCTGTCAAACCGGCAACCGATCCATCCTTCGAATCGATTACTGCATTGCTTGAGACGAAAGACAGCAGTCTTTGGATCGGCACACAATACCGCGGCCTGCGGCGCATTAAGAATGGAAAGATTTTCCATTACGGGTTGATGGAAGGATTTCTCGATACACAAGTAAAGCATTTGCTTGAAAGCCGGGATGGACACTTGTTGATAGCCACATCGATTGGACTCTACAGGTTCGACGGAGGCAAATTCCTTCCGGTTCTGCTCAACCCGAATTTTGTTACAGACATTGCGCAAGACGTGCAGGGGAGAATTTGGATCGGCTCATATCACGGTATCCGAGTCTTTGATGATAATCGGTTAACGCAGGTCATGAGCCTGACAACTGCAGATGGATTGCCAAACGACATCACGACGTCTGTTTATGCGGATCATCTGGGCAATGTCTGGATTGGCACAGCCGATGGTCTCGCTCGCTGGAATAACGGCAAGATTACCATTTATACTGCTCTCAACGGGTTGTCAGATAATCACATTATTACGGTCTACGGAGATCAGGACGAAAACATTTGGGTGGGAACAAACGAAGGGGGGCTTAACCGTTTTTCCGGCGGTCGGTGGTCATCGTTTACAAAGAGCAATGGCCTCTCGAACAACCAAGTCCTCGCTATAGTGGAGGATTATGAAAAAAGCCTTTGGGTTTGTACATCGGACGGACTGAATCAATTCAAGGACGTTAACCTCACAACGTTTACCACCTATGACGGACTGGCCAGCGACTACATTTCAAATGTCATTGAGACTACCGACGGTGCCATGGATTTCCTTAGCTCCGAAGCGGTAAACGTTACTGAAATAAAGAACGGCAAAATCTCGAATTTCCACATTTGGGTGGGACCGGCATACGCACCTCGAGATGGCGGCCTGTGGGTTGGTCAGAACGGCATGCTGAACAGGATAAAGAATGACAGACTTACCCGCTACGACACGACAGCGGGCCTCCCCGCTCGCTGGATTTCCGCAATTACAGAAGACGACAAAAGCTTAGTCATCTTTGAAGACCATGTCGGCATCCGCAGATTCGTCAACGGACGATTGAAACCGTATTTGATGGCTGACGGGAAACAATATCTATCAACGGATTATGTCCTTTGTTTTTATCCGGAACGAAAAGACGTGTTGTGGGTCGGGATGTCAGATTCATTAGTAAAAATAGAGAACGGGAAGAGCACAAGCTATACAGTGGCGAATGGTCTGGCCGGCAATTGGGTCAGCTCGATCTATGGCGACCATAACGGTAATATATGGATCGGTTGTCCTCAAGGAGGTCTAACACGCTACAGAGACGGAAAATTCACTGCGTATAGTACAAAGACAGGGCTGATAGATGATGAGATCTATTGCATCTTGGGAGATGATCAAGGGGGCTTGTGGTTAAGTGGCCCGAACGGGATCGGATATGTGCAACTGCAAGAGCTTAACGATTTCGCCGAAGGACGAATAGACAAAATAAAATCAAAATTATATACCACCGTCGATGGAATGAAGACGGATCAGTGCTTCGGCAACTGGCAACCTGGCGGTTGGAAGACGCGTGACGGACGTCTCTGGTTTGCAACGAGTAAAGGGGCCGTCTTGATTAATCCCAAAAGCTTCAAGCAAAATCGGCTGAAGCCTCCTATACTGATCGAGCAGGTTGTCGTCGACCAACAGACAATTCCAATAGACCAGTTTGCGAGTTTGTCCCCCGGTGCGGATAAGTTGGAATTTCATTACACAGCCTTGAGTTATCTCGTTCCTGAACGGGTTCTTTTCAAGTATAAACTCGAAGGATACGACAAAGAGTGGGTTGACGCAGGAACGAGGCGAGTGGCGTATTATACAGGCCTGCCTCCCAATAGTTATCGATTTCAAGTGATGGCCTGCAACAATGACGGCGTTTGGAATGAGACGGGGGCGAGTTTTGCCTTCGAGCTCCAACCTCATTTCTACCAAACGTATTGGTTTTTTGGACTCGTGGCAATTGCACTTGGAGCAACGGCATTTGGCTGGTACCAAATACGGATAATGCAGCTTCTAAAAAGGAAGAAAGAACTGGAAGCACGCATCCAAGAGGCAATGGCCAACATTAAAGTGCTGGGGGGACTGATACCGATATGTTCTAATTGCAAAAAAATCCGCAACGATAAAGGATACTGGGATTTGTTGGAAGGATATATCCAACGACACTCAGAGGCAAAATTCTCGCACGGTATTTGTCCTGATTGCGCAAATTTATTGTATCCCGACGTATTTCCGTTAAAAAAAACAACATGAATTGTGCCAAGCGCCTAATACCGACGGCGCTGCTCCTCGCATTTACATTGGGCCTGCCGTTATCGCTCTTCGCCCTTGACCCCAAAAAATCCATCGGTCAGTACGGACAAAGTATCTGGCTTCGACAAAATGGTCTGCCGGCAAATGCAGTGAACGCCGTTTGCCAAACCCACGACGGTTACATTTGGCTTGGGACGTCGGCTGGCCTCTTCAGGTTTGATGGAGTGAACTTCACCAAAGTTGTGATCGAAACAGACAATGATGTAGCGTCTGAATCAATCCCTTCATTGTTCGAGGCAACGGACAGCAGCCTTTGGATCGGCACGCAGTTTCACGGCCTCGCACGCATCAAGGATGGAAAAGTATTGCGTTACGGCTTGAAAGAAGGATTTTTCGATACTCAAGTGAGGCGCATATATGAAACCCGGGCGGGGCACTTATTAATAGCCACATCAATAGGACTGTACACGTTCCGCGACGAAAAATTCCTGCCGGTTCTGCTTAACCCGAATTTTATCACGGACATTGCTGAAGACATGCAAGGAAGAATTTGGATCGGCACTCATCAGGGTGTGCGAATCGTCCGCGACGGCCAGTCGTCTCGGGCCGTAAGCCTGACAACTGCGGATGGACTGCGGAACGACGTGACGACGCGTCTTTATGCAGATCATCAGGGTAAAGTCTGGGTCGGCACAGCCTATGGGTTAGCGTGCTGGAAAAACGGAAAACTTAGGGTTTATACCAACCTTGATGGCTTGTCGGCCAATAATATAACTGCGATTTACGAAGACCATGACGGCAACCTTTGGGTAGGAACAAGTGAAGGAGGGCTTGATCGTTTTTCCGGCGGGAAATGGACGACATTTACAAAAAACAACGGCCTGTCAAATAACAAGGTTTTATATATATCGGAAGATCATGAGGGGAGTCTTTGGGTTTGCACATCGGACGGACTTAATCAATTCAAAGACGTTAACATCACAACATTCACCACGTATGACGGACTGGGGAGTGATTACGTTTCAACCGTTGCTGAAACTTCAGGCGGCGACTTAGATTTTCTCAGCGCCGAAGCGTCGAACATCACCCAACTAAGAAACGGTAAGTTACTAAAATTCGATGTTTCGGTGGGACCGGCTTACGCCGCTCATGATGGGAGCCTTTGGATTGGTCAAAGCGGCATATTGAACAAGTTCAAAAATGATCGGATTACGCGCTACGACTCGGCGGCAGGCATTCCACTTCGCTGGATCTCCGCAATCAGTGAAGACGAGAAAAGCCTAATCATGTTTGTAGACCATACTGGTATCTTCAGATTCGTTCATGGTCGATTGAGTCCGTATTTGATGGCCGATGGAAAGCAATACCCTTCCACGGATTATGTCGTTTGCTTTTTTCCCGAACGAAAAGGAGTGCTGTGGATCGGAATGTCGGATTCACTGGTGAAAATAGAAAACGGGAGAAGCACGAGCTATACAAGCGCGGATGGGATGGCCGGCAATTGGGTCGGTTCGATATACGATGACCATGAGGGAAGCTTATGGATTGGTTCTCCCCAAGGAGGCTTGACACGCTACAGAAATGGAAAATTCACTCCCTATAATACAAAGGCCGGGTTGTTTGCTAATGAAATCTATAGCGTTTTAGGAGATGATCAGGGGGGGCTCTGGCTAAGCAGCCCGAACGGTATCGGGTATGTTCAACGACAAGAGCTCAACGATTTCGCCGAAGGCCGGATATCCCGGATACATTCCAAGGTCTACTCTACTGCGGACGGAATGAAAACGGATGAGTGCTTCAGCGGTTGGGGTCATTCAGGTTTGAAAACACACGACGGACATCTCTGGTTTGCGACGAGTAAGGGGGCCGTCATGATCGACCCGAAGGCATTCAAATACAATCAACTCAAGCCTCAGGTACTAGTCGAAGAGGTTGTTGTCGACCAACAGACAATTCCAATAGACCAGTTTGCGAGTTTGTCTCCCGGAGCGGATAAGCTGGAATTTCATTACACAGCCTTGAGTTATCTCGTTCCCGAGCGGGTTCTTTTCAAGTATAAACTCGAAGGATACGACAAAGAGTGGGTTGACGCAGGAACGAGGCGCGTTGCCTATTATACGGGCCTGCCTCCCAAGAGTTATCGATTTCGGGTGATGGCATGCAACAATGACGGCCTTTGGAATGAAACGGGGGCGAGCTTCACTTTTGAATTGCGTCCTCACTTCTATGAAACGTACTGGTTCTTAGGATTCATGGCGATTGCCCTTGGGGCGTCAGTCGTGGCAGGGTATCAAATACGCCTGATGCAGCTTTTAAAAAGGAAGAAGGAGCTGGAAGCACGCATTCAAGAAGCGATGGCCAATATTAAAGTGTTGGGGGGACTGATACCGATATGTTCCAACTGCAAGAAAATCCGCAACGATAAAGGGTACTGGGATTTGCTGGAGGGATATATCCAGCAGCATTCACAGGCAAAATTTTCACACGGCATTTGTCCTGACTGCGCCAATTTATTGTATCCTGATGTATTCCCTCAAAAGAAGCAACCGTGATCTGTTAGCGCCGCTCAATTAGTCAGCAATACGACCGGCGGCTGCACGAATCGTTCCAACTATTCTACTTCAGCAAATCCCTCATCGTGCCAACAACCTGTCCGAGATATCCTTCCCCAAAAAGATTCAAGTGATTAAAAAGATGGTAGAGTTTGTACAGTTCCATCCTCCTCTGCCAGCCTGAACTCAGCGGATAGACCTCGTTATATGCCGAATAGAAAGAATCCTCAAAACCCCCAAAGAGCAACGTCATAGCAATATCGGCCTCGCGATGTCCGTAATAGACGGCGGGGTCAATGATTGCCGGCATATTTCCTTCAATGCAAAGAAAATTTCCTCCCCAAAGATCTCCGTGTAAAAGTGCCGGCGGCTCGCCGTCATCGGGAATTAACTCGTCAAGACGGCGGCCGAGTCCAGCAAAGAGCTTTCGGAGTTCGGCATCGGAATATCCATTCTCTTCTGCAAGATGAAATTGATACTGCAAACGGCGGGTGTAATAAAATTCTTGCCACGACCAACTGCGCGGTAAGTTTTGCTGAGGCGTCGAACCGATGTAGTTATTTTCAAAAAACCCAAACGATGACCACGTATGGCGGTGAAGAGACGCAACCTGCCTGCCGAATTTTTCAAAAAACACCTTGCGATTTGGTGGAATTACAGGGGAGAGAAATTCGAGGGCAAGTATATTATCGTCCACAAATTTGACGGCGGGAATCTTAATCGCTTCAGCTTTCGCCAATTCCCGGAGCCCGTTTGCCTCCCTCAGAAACATATCTTTCTGTTGAGGAGAGACTTTCACGAAGATTGTTTCCCCGTCGCTCAGCGTTACTTTCAACGCCGTCGAGATCGACCCGCCTCCCAGAGACGTTACGGAAGAGACCTTTCTCCCAAAGGCATGTTCGACAAGCGAACTAACTGGATCCATGTCCGAGTTTTTTTAAAAGCCCATCGCAAGCATCCTCAAGAATATCGAGCACATGTTCAAACGCTTCAGCACCGCCGTAGTACGGGTCCGGAACTTCATCAGCCGTTAATTCCTGACAATAATCGGTCATCAGGGAAAGTTTCCCCCAGTATTGTTTCTCTTTGTCCATCATTTGCAAGTTGCGAAAGTTTTCTTTGTCCATAGCGATGATCATATCGAATTTCGCAAAATCGGAGGCAGGATTGAACTTTCGCGATCGGCTGTTGAGCGCGTACCCCCGCTTGCTCGCGATGGAACGCATTCGCGCATCGGGAAGCGCGCCGATATGGTAGCCGGCCGTCCCGGCAGAGTCAACCTCAATCGATAGGCCATCCGCTTTCTTTTGCATAACACCTTCCGCCGCAGGAGAACGGCAGATATTACCCAAGCAGACAAAGAGAATTTTCTTTTCCATAACCATTATGACATTTGAATAGAACTGATAATTAAATAATCGGCATTTTTTTCCATTGTATCAAGGACTCGATTGAATTTTCCAGATGAAAGTGAGAAAAGAAATTCATACCTTGCATCTTTCCGCAACGAACAATCACACACATCACTAGGAGAACCCAATGGAACTTGGCGAACACAGAGCTGCAAACCATATTTCTATATTGCATTTTCTCTGCCTTGGATTCATTTTCGTCATGGCAATCTACGAAGCAGCTCCCGCGCAAACAGCGCCTAAAGATAAACCATTCGTTGTCGAGTATTACTACAAGGCGAAATGGGGATATGCCGATGAGTTTATCCAGCTCTACAAAAAGAATCACTTTCCGGTGATGAAAAAAGAGATGGAAATGGGAAGAATTCTCCAAATTTCGATAATCAAGCCGCGGTACCACGCAACCGAGGATGGCCGGTGGGACTACAAGGTGACGCTTGTCTGGAAAAACATCCAGGTAGCGGATGACGGGTTTGATGAAGCGAGTCTGATCCGCGAAATGTATCCGGATCAAGAAACGTACAAAAAAGAAGAAAAGCGGCGATTTGAAATTCTACTTGGTCACTGGGATGTGCCAATCGTCGATGTAGACTTAAACAAATAGGCGGTTGAAAACGAGAACTGTCTGATATGGAAAAGAGAGGAATGACGATGGAATACTTTGTCCTCACCTACTACTTGGTTGATGACTATATTTTACGTAGGGCCGCATTTCGGGAAGAGCATCTTCGCCTCGCATCCGAAACAAACCGCCGCGGTGACTTGCTACTTGCGGGAGCCTTCAGCGATCCCGCAGACAAGGCGCTTCTTGTGTTCCATGTGAAGAACAAAACAATTGTCGAGGAATTCATTCAAAATGACCCCTATGTCAAAAATGGATTGGTAACTCGATGGGATATCCGGTCATGGTCGGTTGTCATCGGCAGCTGATGCAGTATTGTTTCTATGATAATAACTCGCCCTGAACAGGAGGCGCCGGGAGTGCGCCGGCTGAGGAATGCTTCAGTTTTTCTTCAAAAGTATCAAGCTTTCGCGCCGCCTCGTCGTATTTGTTCTTTGCATTGGTAAGATGTTTGCCCACTGTTTCAAATTCGTCGGCAAATCGCTGCAGGTCTCCCTGAAGTCTTGCGAGATTTTGGATGATCTCTTTTGCACTCTTCTCGACTTCCATCCCCTTAAACCCCAGCGCCAGCACATGAAGCTGCGCATAAAATGTGTTCGGCGAAACGGAAAAGACCCGGCGCTGGACTCCGTAGTTGTAAATGTTCGTCTCGTCGTCGTAATCGTCGTTTTTAATGATCGTTTCGTAGTAGATGTTCTCCGCCGGAATGTACATCAACGCGAAGTCGAACGTCCCTTCGTCCGGCGCGATATATTTTTGCGCGATCGCATCGATATGCTTTTTCACGTCGCTGACGAACAATTTATATGATGATTTTTTCTCGGCCTCGCTTGACGATTCGGCCATCTTCCTGAAATTCTCCAGCGGAAATTTTGAATCGATCGGGATAATGCCGTTCGCCGTTCTCACAATGGCATCGACCGTATTGCCGTTGCGAAAACGATACTGGGTGGCGTACGACGATGCTGGAATAACCTGCTTCAGCAAATCTTCAAGCATCGATTCCCCCAGCCCTCCTCTCAGCTTCGGCGCCTTGAGCAGCCCTTCAAGCTGGGCGACGCTTACGCCGAGCTGTTTCATCTCTTCGGTCGCTTGCAGCAATTGCCCCTGGCTCTTCTGCAAGTCCCCGATCACTTTCGCCGCCGTGTCAAGCCTTGTTCCGATAGTACTGGTCTGCGCCGAAAGCTGCTGGTTTACCTGTTCCGTCGTCTTCTGGATGGATTGCGTCACAAGCGCAACTTGTTGATTCAGATTCTCCGACGTTGACCGCATGCTCTGGAACATCGTATCCGTCGCTGTTTTCAAACTTTGGGAAACTTCGCCCCTCAGCGATTCAATCTGCTGCTGCATCAAGGCCGCCGATTGATCGTTTCCGCCAGTCTGCTCCCCTTGTTTCTTGAAAAGGAATATTCCGACCAGACCCGCAAGGACCACGACAACAATAAGTGTTACAATTTCCATAACTTGAGTCTCAGTCTCTTAACATTGTTCATTGTTGATTGATCAGTACGGTTTTGTAAAAAAGACGAGCAGGACTACCGCGAGAATCGAATATTGCAGCACCCGCGCGTATAACATACTCTTTTTCTTCAATGAATTCCATATATACGCTACTCCCGCCATCGCCCCGATAAGGAGAATTGTCATCCCGGCAACTTCGGGAATCGAACGCGTTGCGCCGATAATGATCGCCAGGCTGTCCCCTTTAATAAACAGTCCGTAGATGACCAGCAGATGGCCCGTGTACGTCACTAACGATTCCGATCCGAGAAGACTGACGATCGATTTTCCCGAATGAGCGGTACGTTCCCAAAACCAGAGCGTCGAAAGAATCACCAGAACGATGCCAATTCGGATGAACACAAACTCCGGACTTGCGGTCCAAAAATCATGCGACGGAAAAACATTCACTGGCTGAACATTTGCAACAATTGAGAGAACGACCAGTGCAATCCCTGCGGCAAATATCCCTCTGAAGAATATTTCTTCAGGCATCTTTGGCTTAAGGAATGAAAAGAGTTGGCCCGCCACTCCCCCGAATAATACAAAACTCATCCAGGGAAAGACCGGAAAAAGTGAACCGTGCAATGCATTGATGTAACTTGAAAAAGGGAGTGACAGCACCGTATCGACGTTCAGTGTCGACATAAAGGGGGTTGCAAATACGACACCACCGCCCGCAACGCACAGGATTGCTAAAAAAACACGATGTGTTCTTGCCATCAGAACAAACACAAGGATTAACAACAGAGAGAGTGCGATGCACTGAAGAACATCCACCGGCCAAAACGATCTCCACTCATCCCAGCCGATAAGAAAAGCGAGCTTGTTGAACGAAAAAAAAGGAAGATGAAGCGCATAGCCGACCGTCCAGATTTGAAGAATGCGCCCGATTTGTTTCCAAAACACGCCGTTGAGCGAAAGATAATCGTTCCATTTTCGCTGTCCGACGATTGCAAACGAATATCCGGCCACAAACAAGAACGACGGCGCCACAATCCCGTTGATGAAATTCAACACTCCGAACCACGGCTGTAATCGAATCGCCGGCACCAGGAATGTATTCGTAACGTGTGTCTCAATCATTACGAATACCGCCCAGCCGCGAAGCAAGTCGATGTAAACATAACGCGCCCTCGGCGGCGATTGAGAGAGCGTCTGAGATTTCTGTTCAGGCATTGTTTGAATGAAATGAGGAATGAAACGAACGGTGTGATACGAACGCAAAAACGCTATATCACTTTCATCTTCTTCCCGACTGACTCGAACGCCTCAAGTGCCCGGTCAATGTCCTTTTTTGAAAGTGCGGCGGAGACCTGCGCTCGCAGCCGGGCCTCTCCTTTCGGCACGACGGGGAACCACAACCCTTTAATGTAAACTCCGGCTTTCAACATTGCGGCGCTCATCTCCTGTGCCAGCGATGCTTCACCGAGCATAATCGGAACGATCGGGTGTTCGCCATCAATGATTTTGAATCCGAGCAATTTGATTTCCTTCCTGAAATACGCGGTGTTTTCATGCAAACGCCGGACGATCGATTTGTCTTTCGTCAGGAGGTCAAATGACGCCAGGCACGCACAAACGATGGCTGGAGGCAAAGAATTCGAAAACGTGTACGGACGTGACTTTTGGCGAAGATAGGCGATAAGTTCTTTCTTGCCGCTAACGTAGCCGCCCGCTGCGCCGCCGATCGCTTTGCCGAGCGTTCCCGAAAGAACGTCAACTTTGCCAAGCACGTTGAAATGCTCCGGCGTTCCTCGACCGGATTTTCCACACACGCCGATGGCGTGAGAATCATCGACAAAGACAATTGCGCCGTGTTTGTGGGCCACTTCAACAAGCGTATCGAGCGGAACCAGATCGCCTTCCATACTGAATACGCCGTCGGTCGCGACAATGCGGAGCCGGTACCCCTTGTCCTTGTCTTCTTCAAGAAGCTGGTCAAGATGTGCCGCATCGGCATGGTTGTAAATTTTTTTATCGGTGGTTTCGGTTTTGCACAAACGCATGCCGTCGATGATGCTGGCATGATTAAGCTTGTCGGTGTAAATGGCATCCCGGTAGTTTTCTACGCCAAGCTTTTCGTTCACAAGGCTTGCAAAAAAACCCTCGTTCGCGGCAAAGCACGAAGAAAATAGGATCGTATCTTCCATGCCGACGAATTTTGAAATCTTTTTTTCGAGTTCAAGATGAATGGTTTGCGTCCCGCAGATAAATCTGACCGATGCAACGCCATAGCCGAAATTTTTTATCCCTTCGATAGCTGCTTTGCGGACGGCCGGATGATTCGACATGCCGAGATAATTATTCGACGCCATCATGATAACGGGTTTCCCTTTGACGCTTACAATGCCCGCTTGCGCCGATTCCAGAGGAGTCTCATGTTTGAAAGTGTTAGCGTCGCGAATGCGCGACAGCTCGGAAGTAACAAGCTCGAGGTAATTCATAGTTTCTTGTTAGATTGTTCGTACTCGAGGGACAATGATTCAAACCGCCATGGCAAGAAATACTTATTTCTCATTGCGTCTTGGCGACTTTGCGGTTTATGTTCTCTGTGACATTAATAACAACTACGGCTTTAGCAACACTTTAAAGGCGTCGCCTCGCCGGATGACTTCGAAAGCCTCTTCATATTTTTCCAAAGGAAACTGATGAGTAATGAATCCTGTGGTGAGGAATTTCTTCGCAAGCCCTGCTTTAAGTATCTTCTCCATCTGAATCCAGGTTTCGAACACCCGTCGTCCTATAATACCTTTGATAGTGAGGCCTTTAAAAATAACATCCTTTGCAAAATCCATCGGCATCGTCCCTGCCGGAAGTCCAAGCAAAGAAAAAGTCCCTCCCATTCGGATTGCTTTAAATGCATCGTCGTACGCCTGGTAGCTCCCCGACATTTCAAAAACGGCGTCAACACCGGATTGGTTTGTCTCTTTCATCACAACCGAATGGAACCGATCGCGTTCGCTCGGCAGCGCCATGTCGAAACAATCGGCCGCACCGTACAACCGCGCCATCCGGAAGCGGCGCTCTTCGAGTTTCTCATGCGAAAACTCGCCGTGAGAAGAATCCGTGACAAATATCTTTTTGGCCCCGGCGTATTTTGCCACCGCGGTTGCCATAAGCCCTTGCACTCCGCAGCCGAGCACGACCACGTTTCGGCCTTTAACGTCAACAGACATCACCGTATGCGTTGCGTTGCCGATTGCATCCATAAAGGCGACGATTTCCAGCGGAATTTCTTTTTCATGGAACATCACAAGATTACCCGCCGGCACTTTTACGTACTCTGCGAACGCCCCGTCGTCATGAACTCCTTTGATGACCGTGTTGCGGCATACGTGTCTTTCACCGAGCCTGCATTGATAGCATTTCCCGCATGTCACATGCATTTCCGCGGATGCGTGGAAATGTTCTCCAATGATTGAAAGAAGTTTTTTGCTTCTCGCGAACGTCGTTTCGGTTTCACCCCGGAGCAATTTCTTCACGGCAGGATTTGTCTTTGCTTTCGCAAAAACCATCCCGGCGATATGTCTCCGCGCCTTCAACCCGGCGTCGACAATGCGCCCTGAAAACTCGTGGCCGACCGTTACGGGATCGGTCAGCGCGCGCGACATTTCAACACGGAGCGATTCCTTGGCGGTGTAAATGCCGACATCGGTGCCGCATATGGCTCCCGCGAACACTTTGATAATCACATCGTCGGCCGAAGTAACTTTAGGAACCGGCTTGTCAATGAGTTGAAACCCCTTAACCCACTCTTTACCATCAACCGGTTTGCTTTTTGTAATTGCTTTCATTGTTAACACTTCTGTCTTTCCAAAAAATACTTATCTGTTCTTCTTCAGCCGAATGCTGAACGATCCATCCATCGCATGCACATGCGGAAACGTTTCAACATAGCCGTCTGCGGTCACCACAGATTGGGGGACAAACTGCGCGGCAGAATCGATGTCGAACTCCGGATGCTGTTCCAGGAACATTCGCACGATGCCAAAATTTTCTTCCGGCTCGGTCGTGCACGTGCTATAGACGAGCACACCCCCGCTCTTCACTAGTGTTGCAGCATTGTTGATGAGGAGATGTTGAAGGCTGACGAGGTCGCGAATATCTTCAGCATCGCGCTTGAGCTTCACGTCGGGCTTTTTTGCCAGCACACCAAGCCCGGAACATGGAGTATCGAGCAGCACTTTGTCTGCCGGATCGGTTGAAAACTCTTTGCTGTCCGCTGCAACGATTTTCACGTTAGAGATGCCAAGGCGTTCGCAGCTTGATTTCACTAAATTCAACCTTGTCGCGTACTTGTCGACGGCGATCACTTCCCCTTTTCCGTGCAGCATCTCGCCGATAAAATTCGTCTTACCGCCGGGTGCAGCACACATGTCGATCACTCTGTCGCCTTCGTGCACGCCGAGCAGCTGGCACGCGATGCCGGCGCTCTCGTCCTGTACGGAAAACAATCCCTGCCGAAAAGGCTCCGTCTGCGAAATATTGGAGAGGTTGGAAGTCCTAACGAAGTTGCCGAGGTACTTCGACTTTTCAAATACAACATTTTGGCTTCGCAGGAGTTCGAGAAAATTCTCGACGGTGGTCTTCGACGTGTTAATTCGGAGCGAAAGACTCGGACGCTCATTGTTGGCATGCAGCAGCTTTTCCGTCTCGGCAAAACCAAACCGATTCATCCAGCGGCGGACGACCCATACCGGATGCGAATACATGACGGCCAAATACTGCGCGGCGTCGATGGTAACATCGGGATAATGGATTCCGTCAATATTGCGGATGATATTGCGGAGAACGGCATTGACTAGATTCCCGGCTTTTTCCCCGCGGATGCGCTTCACAAATTCAACAGCTTCGTTCACAGCCGCGTGATGAGGAACCTTATCCAAAAACATGATCTGGTATAGCGCCGCGCGCAATGCGTTCTTCACCGTAACTTCAGCTTTTGTGAAATTGCCGTGGAAAAAACCGTTGAGCACCCAGTCCAACTTCATCTGCCAGCGCAGCACACCGTTTACGATCTCAGTCAGCAGGGACTTGTCGAGGTCGTTAATCTCTTCGGACCGCAGCTCGGCTTCCAGAAGCTTATCGAGATAGGCATCCGCCCGCTCAACTCTGTTGAGAATTTTGACTGCGCTTCCGCGAACTCCGTGAAATAATAGTTTTTTTTCTTCGACTTCCATTGTGTCGTAGTGATCGGGGGTTGTTTTGAGTGAGAGGGTTTAGTGCGGTACGCCTCGTTGATGACGTTCCTCGGCAGTAAGATCAAAAACTTTTTTGAAGAGCGCGGCCTCGGTATCGCATAAAATTATTTCCCGGCGGGCCATGACTCGTTTAGCGGCTTCGACAGCACGGGCGAAGTCGTACGTCGTGAACGTTTCCCCCGATGCGCCCCAGGAAAACGACGGAACAAACCTCGGCGGAACGCCCCGCCCAAAAATATTACACGCAACGCCGGCGACCGTCCCTGTGTTGAACACCGAGTTGATTGCGCTCTTCGTATGGTCGCCGATGGTTACGCCGACAAATTGAGAGCCGGTATCTATCAGCTCGCCGTTAACAATTACTTTCACGGAACTATAATTGTTCTTCAGATCACTGTTTGTTGTCCCGGCGCCAAGATTCACCCATTGAGCAAGGTACGAGTGTCCCAGGAATCCGTCGTGCTGCTTGTTGGAATATCCATGAATGATCGACGCCTCGACCTCCCCCCCTATTTTGCACATCGGGCCGATTGTTGTGTCTTCGTAGATTTTCGCCCCCGCTTTGATAACCGAACTATCGCCGATATACGCAGGACCGATGATCGTCGATTGGGGGAACACAGTGACATTGTTGCCGATGTACACAGGCCCGTCCTCAGCGTCAATAACCACTCCAGGTTTTACCACCGAACCGCCGCCGATAAAAATATCTTTCTTGTTGAGAAGATGAACACCGGGATAAAGCTTGCCTTTAGGCTTTTTGCCTGTGATTTTCTTCGACAGGAGAGCCCAATCGGCGCAAAGCTGCGCCTTGTTGTTGTTCACCAGCTCCCATGGATAATTCACCATTTTTACATCAACTTCTTTTCTTGCCATCCCTTCAAAGTCGTTTGCGGAAAAAACTTCCGGCATGTTCTTCTTCCAGCGGGCTAACCTTTCTCCTGAAATGCGGGCCGCAGCGATATGTTCACCGGTTACATAGACCGTGTTTGCGGCCCCTTTCACAGGAATAGTCCTGACGAATTTCTCATCGGCAATCACTCTTCCGTTTATGAGCAGATACTCATTGGAGGATAATTCGTTCACCGAGATTCTTGGATTTTGCAAGCGCAGAAAGTCCGCAAGGTATGCCCGGCAATGGAGGACGATGGAAACGCCACCATACCGTCGCTCGATCTTCTCTTTCAAAGAAAAGGCGCCGCACTTCAGATTATATACTGGACGGAAATAGACGAGGGGAAGAAACCGGGAGAAATAATTGTCTTCGAAGATACAAATCTGCGTCGGCATCTGTTTACACAAAGCCATCTGGTGAGAAAAGGTGCTTCGGAATTATTTGCCGTTATTACTGCGAAAAAATTCTTCGCCAAGAATCCGGTAATTCAAAGATAAAAAACGGAATGCATAGTTCATACATTCCGTTTGATTTTTCATCAGCATAAAAAACCGGGCAATTCTTATGCCGTCGGAGCGGCTGCTGCCGCTTCTACTGGTGCGGTTTTTTTTGCATACTTCCTGTTATACCGTTCGACACGTCCCGCCGAATCGACCAATTTCTGCTTGCCGGTGTAGTATGGATGGCAATTCGAGCAAATTTCAAGGTGTATATTTCCAACAGTGGAACGGGTTTCGAACGTATTCCCGCAAATACACGTAACGATTGCACGTTTGTATTCGGGGTGAATTCCTTTTTTCATTACATCCTCCGGTATTTCAAAATTTTAACTTGACTAAAGTACAGAAATTCCAGCTTATTTGCAACAGCTTTTTGAGGGGAATGCGGCAAAATAGCACTAATTTTCATGCCCTGCTCATTCTTTCATTAAATTCTCTCGATTTTCTCTTTGCAATAGTGAGTGTCTGCCATTGGCCGGATTTCAACATTTTCGCAAGAAAAACGATCTGCCCTACATGAGAACTGATGTGTGCCAGGGTCCGGTTGATAGCTTCAAGCACTGAATGCGGTTCAGTCCGGATGGTGACGATCTTTCCCAAATCTTCGGCTGTCAAGGATTCAAGAGATGAAAAGAGACATTGCCAGCTTCTTTCCCACATTTGCATCAATTGGCTTCTCTCCATTTTGTCCATTTCAAACTCGCCATCCCTATCCCGCCATTTTTTTTCCCCGTCGGTGGTCAAAAAATCTGTCCAGCGGCTGAGCAAATTGCCGTTTACGTGTTTGACAATGATGGCGATGCTGTTGGATTCCGGTTCGGGAAGCCTAAAAAATTCTTCATCACTTACCTGCTCCATAGCTTTATCCGCAAGAGTTTTGTATTGCTTAAGAATTCCAAACGCAGATTCAACTGGATTCGTACTGGTTTTCATATGGACATTCCTTTAAGGCAATTAACTGATATTACGCGAAAGGACAAAGCATTTTCATTTGTCGCTCCTGATGGGGCTTGATCGCTATTACCGGCGGATTGCTATAAATATTTCGCTCCTGCCGGAACGATACAATAATCGTGTTTAGCATGCTCTGCACAACATCAGTTCTTAAGCAACATGAGTGTGAGCAGATATGTTTTCAACGCTCCTTGATAAAAGTTCCGTTGTGAAGTTCGGCGTACGCCTGACGTAGTTCTTCTTCGGTGTTCATCACTATCGGGCCGCTCCATGCAATAGGCTCCTTCAGCGGCTTGCCGGAAACGAGCAGGAACCGTATGCCTTTTTCTCCCGCTTGCACCGTCACCTCGTCGCCATTATCAAAGAGGACGAGCGAGCGATTTCCTGCTGTGCTCATGTTCGATTTGCCGTCCGATCCGACAATGTCTGTCTGGATCGAAAGGGGATCGGATGCATCGCGGAATGTGCCGGTTCCTTCAAATACGTATGCGAACGCGTGTCGGTTTGTTTCGACGGGCAAAGTCTTTCGTTTTCCAGGGGGAACCCAAACGTCGAGGTACCGAGGATTCGCGGCTATCCCATCGACCGGACCGCTTTTTCCCCAGAAGTCTCCGCAGACGACGCGAACGCTGGTTCCGTCGTCGTCGATGATCTCCGGAATTGCGGAGGATGTAACGTCCTGGTAGCGCGGCGATGTCATTTTAAGATTTGCCGGCAGATTAGCCCATAACTGAAACCCGTGCATTTTTCCCTGTACATCTCCCTTGGGCATTTCCTGGTGAAGTATCCCGCTTCCTGCTGTCATCCATTGCACATCGCCCGCCCCCAACGTACCGCGATTTCCGAGGCTGTCGCCATGGTTGACCGTTCCGGCAAGAACGTATGTAATTGTCTCGATTCCGCGATGCGGGTGCCACGGAAACCCGGGGAGGTAATCCTCCGGATGCTCGTTTCGAAAATCATCGAGCAAAAGAAACGGGTCGAAATCCCCCGTTTTCCCGAAACCAAATGCGCGGCGCAATTTTACGCCTGCCCCTTCCATTGTGGGCTGAGCTTGAACAATTTGTTTGACCGGTCGTATTGACATTTTCTTACCCTCTTCTTTTTCTGCCGCCGAACGTACGGCAATACGCTTCGGCAGCCAAGTATTGTTACTATGGTGGATTTTTAAGAATCCTACATCCACAGTAATAACAAAACAACAACGCCAATCGTTTCCGCGAAGGAAGTCTTCTTTTCATGACTGCGTTTTACCTACTTCGGTGGGTAGAATTGTCTAATATCTAAAAACAATATTTAGAACCTATCTCAAAAATGGTCTTGCGTTGCCCCTTCTCCCGAAGGGATGGCTTAGCCAGACGCGTCCTCCTTTGGGGGACTTGTTCAGGGTGAACAAATCACCCGTTCATTCTGAGTAAGCGATCCCGCTCGAAGATCTGGAGAGCGCATCGTCAATCTAGTCAATCTACGATTCTACGAATCGTAGATTCGTGGAACGACCCGATGGTCGACGATTCGACTCGGCGAGGTCGTAGACCCGTCGGGAAGGATCAAGTGACATGTTTTTGAGAGGGCTTCTAGTCAAACTGGGGTGTCAACAATCATTATCCTATGAGGGTTGAACCTTGTTCAACCGCCGCGAATTGAAAATAATAAAAACACTGCTCACGATCATAGCAAGCGCAGCGACGATCGGATCAAGAAGTCCGATCACGGCGAGAGCAATGCCGACAATATTGTAGATGAAAGCCCAAAAGAGATTCCACTGAATAATTCTATATGTCTTCATTCCAAGAATCAGCAGCCACGGTATTTTCGCCAATTGCGTTCCAATAAT
>CAZXQG010000051.1:0-21839 GCA_964642725.1 uncultured Chitinophagaceae bacterium | reverse complement strand
TAGCTGTTAGCTGTTAGCTGTTAGCTGTTAGCTGTTAGCTGTTAGCTGTTAGAAAAAAATATCTTTCGTTTCCCGTATTCCGTATTCTGTATTCTGTATTCAGTATTCTGTATTCTGTATTCTTTACTCAATAATTCTCCGCGATTCGGTATATCGCTTCTTATAGTATGAACTTTCGATAGAAGAAATCGTCACGCCGAACGCTTCGCTCGCGTGCGCGAACAAGTCGTCCCCGATATAGATTCCGACGTGCGACGGATTTGCTCCCGTCGTATTGAAGAACATCAGGTCGCCGAACTTAAGGCCTTCGAAGGAGACAGGCGTTCCCTCGTTCACCTGGTCGGCTGCGGTCCGCGGCAATTTTACTCTCACCGATTGGTCGTAGACGGCGCTGGTAAATGCGGAACAGTCGATCCCGGATTTAGAATCTCCCCCATAGACGTACGGCGTCCCAAGATATCCCAGAATCACGTCCATCATTTTCTGGTTGTCAATTTTATCCGCTGGTGTTTTTGCGCTGCTGCGCGGAACCGCAGCAGGAGATTCTTTCATCGACGGCGGAGCTGTAGAAGGCGCTGTTTTGGCGCTGGAGAACCTGGCAGCGACTTGTTTCACGTCGACTTTGCGGTCGTCTTCCTTTTTTTCTTCTTCAATATGTTTCGAACTGAACCGCGGTCCGCTGCTTTTCTTCTCCTGTCCTTCATTTTTCCTCGGAGCCTCGTGAGTGACAAACCGCGGCGAGGATGTGCCGCAGCCGGCGATAAAGAGGCAAAGAAGAATAAAAACAGGAAGTTTCATGTGCGTACAAATGTACGGGATTCAAACTTATTTGCAACGTGTGCCTTTCGGTCACAACAAAAAAGCTCCTCGAAAAAGGAGCTTTTTGTATCATCCAACTGCCCGGCCTTCCCTCACCCCAGGTACGCGCGAAGATTCTTGCTGCGCGAGGCATGCCGAAGACGGCGGATAGCCTTCTCCTTAATCTGACGTACGCGTTCCCGCGTGAGATTAAATTTTTCACCGATCTCTTCAAGCGTAAGCGAGTGTTCACGCTGCAGCCCGAAATAAAGGCGAATGACCTCCGCTTCACGGTCGCTCAAGGTCGCAAGCGCCCGCTGCACTTCCTCTTTCAGCGACTCATCCATGAGGATGCTGTCCGGGGCCGGCTGGCGTTCATCCTGAATGACGTCGAGCAAGCGATTGTCTTCCCCCTGTGCGAACGGTGCGTCCATCGAAAGATGGCGCCCGGAAATCTTCAGCGTATCGGCCACTTCAAAAAGCGACATGTCGAGTTCTTCGGCAAGTTCGCTCGCGCTCGGTTCACGTTCGAACTCCTGCTCGAGGCTGCTGAACGCTTTGCCGATTTTGTTCAGCGCGCCGACGCGATTGAGGGGCAGCCGTACGATGCGCGACTGTTCGGCGAGCGCCTGAAGAATCGACTGGCGGATCCACCACACGGCATACGAAATGAATTTAAACCCTCTCGTCTCGTCAAAACGTTTCGCCGCTTTGATGAGTCCGAGATTGCCTTCGTTGATCAAATCACCGAGCGACAAACCTTGATTCTGATATTGTTTCGCGACGCTTACCACAAACCGGAGATTCGCCTTCGTCAGCTTCTCGAGAGATTTCTGGTCGCCTTTCTTGATGCGCTGCGCAAGGTCGATCTCTTGTTCGGGGGTGAGCAAATCGACTTTGCCGATTTCCTGCAAATACTTGTCGAGAGATTGGCTTTCCCGGTTTGTGTATTGTTTTGTAATCTTAACCATCCTACCATCACCTCATTTTCGAAAACTATTTCTGAAGGTCAATCCTGTCGACGATGCCGACAATGCTGGCATCGACAGGCGCCATATCAACCGGAAGAGGAATGACCGCTTCGGCTGCCGTTATATAGAACACCGTTTCCCCTGCCCCCGCTCCCACCGTATCGACCGCAACAATCGGCGGGCCGAAATTCTTTCGATCCGCTGAGATCGGTTGAATACATTGAAGCGTGAAGCTCTTCAACTGCTCATCCTTCCGCGTTGCCCAGATTGTTCCGATGACCTTTGCTAAGAACATACGAGTTGTTCCGTTGAAAAGTTCCCTATATCTCTGTGACATCAAGCTTGTCGACGACAGCCATTATGACGGCATCCACCGGCTTGTTTTTGGTAACGGCTGTTTGCCGTGCCGAACTGCCGGTAGCAACAAGAACGATGTCACCCACTCCGGCTTGCACCGTATCAACCGCCACCACAAAAGCATCCTTTAGTTTGTAGTCAAGGTCGATATGCCGGACGATCTGAAGCGAGACTCCGACCAAGGCTTCGTCTTTCCGCGTCGCCCAGACCGTACCGATAACTTTTCCAAGTATCATGACGAAACGTCCTGAGAATTATTTGATGTCAAGAATTTCCGGCCGCCTTAGCGAGCCAATCGCTGCGCCGGGATCACCCGCAATTGCCTGATGCCTGAAAAGCGTTTCGGGTTCATCGTCACGATCGGCAGTTTGCTTTCTCTGCAAACGCCCGCGATCAAAACGGGGAGATCTTGTTGCCTTTTTGCATTGACGTCCGGGAAAATTTTCCCGATGGCTTTCGCGCTCTTCGCGTTGAGGCCGAGCACTTTCATCGCACTCATTGCGTCATCAACAGCTTGAATTTCCTTTTCCGATCGGGCGGCAGAAAATGCCTCGATTGCATTAAAGACCGTCGTGTAGCAAAAAAAAAGATTCATCGCATTCCTCAGCAAAGAGGGCCCTTCACGATGGACAAGGTGTTCAAGAATCACGTCGGTGTCGACGACAATCTTTTGGCCGTTCACGCTGCAAAACCCTTCAGACGTTTTCTGAGAGCATGGTTGTCCGCAAGTTTCCCCTCGGCCGATAAAAACCTCACGACGTGCTCGCGGTCTTCAAACTGAACCTTGCCGATCCGTTCGATTTCTTCATCCGATACGTTCCGGGCCGTCAGTCTTTTCGAAAGGACGCCGGCGACGATTCTTACCGTGACTTTAGATCCGGGAGCCAGAGAAAGCTCATGGGCGACTGCACGGGAGAATTGCACTTTTCCATCGCCGTCAACCTCTGCTTCAAATTCAACGCTGTGCTTCGCTTTTTCCATTCCGGGTTCAGCGAATCAAATTGAGAAAACTTGTTCCCGCAAGGGCTGGATCATCCACGCCAAAATACTCTATCACGGTTTTTCCCGCGTCGGCAAACGTTTTCCGTATGCCGAGATCCACTCCTTTTTTTCCGTTTCTAGAGAATGTCAGAAGCGGAACATATTCGCGCGTATGATCTGTGCTGTTGTCGGTCGGGTCATTGCCGTGGTCGGCAGTAATCATCAGAATATCATTTTCATGAATCGTTTCAGAAATCCGCGGCAGCTGCTTGTCAAAATATTCGATTGCGCCCGCCAATCCCTTCGCATCCTGCCGGTGGCCGAAGAGCATGTCGAAATCCACAAGGTTCGTCATGATAAAGCCTCTCTCCATTGCAGACGATTGCTTGACGATCGCCTCGATGCCTTCGGCATTCGAATGTGTATGGATCTTTTCTTTCAATCCTCTCCCCGAAAATAAGTCGTCGATTTTTCCGATGGAAACTGTGGGAATGTCATTTTTAAAAAGAAGGTCAAGCATTGTGGTGCCCGGAGCCTGCAGTGAAAAGTCCCTTCGGTTCGCGGTTCGTGTATACTTCCCGCTTGTTCCGATGAACGGCCGTGCGATCACCCGGCCTACTGCATTCTTGCCGACCATCACTTCATCACGCGTAACCCGGCATATTCTGTACAACTCGTTCAGCGGAATAACGTCTTCGTGCGCCGCAATCTGAAAAACAGAGTCGCCCGAAGTGTACACAATCGGACAACCGGTGCGCACATGCTCATCGCCAAGCTCTTCTATGATTTGCGTTCCGGAGGCAGGCCTGTTTCCCAGAACGCCGTGCATTTTCGCGGCTGAGATGAATCTCTCGATCACCTCTTTCGGAAAGCCTTTCGGATAGTATGGAAAATCTTGCGTGATGATAATTCCTGCAATCTCCCAATGTCCGGTCGTACTGTCCTTCCCCCGGGAAGCTTCCTGCATTTTGCCGAAACAGCCCTCCGGCCTTCGTACCGGTGAAACGCCCTGAATCGGTCCGATGTTCCCAAGACCGAGCTTTTTAAGGTTTGGAAGATCAAGCCCGCCTACCGTCTTTGCAGTATTGCCGAGCGTATTTGAACCGGCATCTCCGTACGCTGCGGCATCCGGCGCTTCACCGATGCCGATGCTGTCAAGGACGATGAAAACGATTTTGCCGGGCGCAGTCAATTACGCGTAGACTTCCTTTTCATTGCATTTACATACCTGAACGAGCGAGCGATTGAAGCGATGCGATCCAATCTCCGTCTTAACAGAGTGGATGTACGCCGTCGGAACTTTCAACGCACCGCACTTGGGACATTTCGTCCCTTTTTCTGCACCGGCTTTTTTTACCTTTTCAGCGAAATCTTGTTGCTTTGCCATTGTTTCCTCAAAATAGAATTATGAATTGACTTCTTTCTTACAGATCTTTTTTTAAAACACCCTCACGATATTTCCGCCGGCCCCTTTTGCTTTTTCAAGAACCTGTAACGCGTTCGAGACACACTCGTTTGAATCCATGCCTTCGGCCGCACCGCAAATTCCGACGGTTACAGTTACCGAGAACGTCTTTTGTTCGAAGGTCACGATGGAACTGGCGATCGCCGAACGGAGTTTCTCCGCCCACAAGTACGCATCGTTTGACGTCGTTTTCACAAGCATGACTCCGAAAATCGATTGGTCGAACCGTCCGATGATATCATACGTACGGATACTGGAACGAAGAATCGACGCGACCCTTGCAACGGCAGCTTCGCTTCCGGCTTTGCCGTATCGGGCGGCAATGTCGTTCAGCGATGAAATCGAAAAAAGCAACAGAGAAACATCGGAACCATCGTCGTCTGCACGATGTAATTCTTCGGACAGCCGCTGGAGAAAATATTTTTTCGACGCCGTCCCGGTGCTTTCATCAATGATGACAAATTCTTTGATGATATCGTTCGCCTCGTGAAGCTCGAAAGCGATTCCCGCCATGGCAGCCAGGTGTGAGACGGAAGAAATCTCTTTTGCGCCGTACGCATTTTTTTCCCGGCAATCGAGCGTCAACGCTCCGTAACATTTGTTCGGTGATGCGATCGGAATTGCCGCGAACGAACCGACCCGCTCCATCCCGAGCGAAGCCTCATTCGCCAAGAATCTCGGCTCCGATGTTTTCGTTACATCATCGATGTTCTGAACGGTGTTGTTCTTGATTGCTTTTCCCGCTATGCTTGAATGAAAATCAAGGAGCTGTTTAGCGACCACATATCGGTGGCCGTGCCTGGTCCGGACGTTTGCGATTACCCACTGCTTTTGTGCAGCGTCGAACAAAATCAGGGTGAGAGCATCCCAAGGAACGAGCGTCGAAATTTCTTCCGCCAATGCGTTGCCGATATTCGGGATTTCAGAGTCGCCAAATGCTTTTGCACGAAACCGCATTTCGGTTTGCAGGACTCCGCTCTCGTTCATCAAATCGTATTTTTCAGTCGAACTCTTCAGCACCGCCGAAAGCATTTTCGTGAACTTCGCAAGCAGGGCGACCGTCTCCCGGCCGTACGCATCGTCCGCTTTGCTGTCAACCGCGATCACTGCAATCGGCAGGTGCTCGCCGCCCCGGTGCGGATAAAAAACCGGAACGCCGATAAACGATTTTATTTCCTCCAAGCTCGTGTAGTACGGAACAATATCCCGTTCCGCATTCGCGGCAATCTGACTCATAATCTCCGGAGTTCCGGACAGCGCAATCTGGCTGACTATATCGCTGCCGATCGGCAATTTTCTTGACGCGGAAAATGATGGACTGTCTGTCAGTTTACTTTCAACGACAAGCTGCTGCGCCTCGCGATTGACCCAAAAAAACGAAACTGTGTTGGCAAACAAAACCTCTTTGATGACCGACAACGTTTTTTGCAAGAGGAAACTAAATTCGGTTTTCGGTTCCTGTTGCCCTCCTTCTATCAACGTCTGTTCATCGTCGACAAAGTCCGAGGGAGAATAGACGATGGTGTCGTCGTGCTTCTGTGCAGGCTCCTCGAATCGAACTTCCTTTTTTTCAACTTCGAACCGGTCGTCAGCCAATGCTTCGGGAATATTGACGTCGCTCTTCCATTCCTTCCCTCGCTCCTCAACGTCCTCCTGGTTCACGACAGCTGCATCCGTCCTTAAATTTTTCTCATCTTCTTCCCCGGACTCTGCAGAGAATGCTTCGTTATTGTGTGCAGACGGTTCCCTTCTAGCGCGCAACGACTCGAACACGTAGTACGCACCAATCCCCGTTATTGCGAAGCAAAACAACTTTGTCAGAAGCGAGCTCGACCACAATCCCAAAAAAAACAGCAGGACTCCGATGCCGGCAACAACGCCCTCTTGAAGTGAAATCTTAGAAAAGACGCTCTGAAAGGCGATTCCCCGCTTTTTTTCCGGCATTCTGAGTCCTAAGGTTTACAGAAATCGCGTAAAGTGTATAAATTTATCCAATTCCGGCTCGAAAGTCAAGAAGAATAGGCCGAAGGTGGTGTCCTAATTTTTGTACGAGCTGCCTTAAAAGTGCTTTGTATTGTCATCCGGATTCTCAGAATAACATTACTCAGAGATCATGACATATGCACTCAAATTAGGACACTACCAGGCTGAAGAACAGAGTCTCACTTTGTGAGAACTTTGCGTGGATTGAATTACTCTTCTATTCTATTTTCTTGACATATTCGCAAGAACCTAGTACGATTGTGGTGCAGACAAATTATGCCGGGGATGTTGCTAAATAGTTCTTCATATCGTTCTAAGATTAATCGTCATTTCACTTCTTGGCAGTAATTTCTCATCTTTGTACACCCCACCCTGGAAATTCATTTTACTCCAACAGAATTGTTTCCATTTAAGAAAGTCGCCGTATCCTGTTTGCCCTAGGCAATTGAGCGAAAGACTTTTGGAGGAGAAGACCATGACATTCATTCGAAAACAATTTTCTGGCTCAACTTTGAAACTCTTATGCTTGGCGTTGTTTTTCGATCTTATTTCCTTTCCCCAAAAGTCGCAATCGCAGTGGATGCCTACCAAGGGAGCCGAGCGACAACAAGCCCTTGCGTTTATAGTGAAAGGCTCAACAATTTTTGCCGGAGCGTTTGCCGGTCCATATCCCGACACAACATATATTGGCGGCGCTCTTCGTTCGACAGACAATGGTGAAACCTGGGCCAAGATTGACAGCGGCTTTTTTACTGGAACCATTTTCCCAATCTCAGTTTATTCTCTTCTCATCATCGGAGATAGCTTATTCGCCGGCACTTCAAACGGTGTTTTCATATCATCGAATGATGGAACGACCTGGACACAGGCGAGCAACGGTATTGACAGCGACGCATCTTCAAGAAACGTTCAGGCGCTGATCCTCGACGGCTCTAATCTTTTCGCAGGAACAAGCAACGGAATCTTTTTCTCCAGCGACCATGGTGCGAGTTGGAGCCGTAGGGACTCGGGTTTGGCCTATCCCCACTATAATGTGCTCAGCATGACAGCCGATGGTTCAACGATTTTTGTCGGTATAGAGGATGGAGGAGTATACTTTTCTAATGACGTTGGTAAAAGTTGGAGGTACTACACTAACTATGGATGGTCGGTCAAATGCCTTGTTACAATGGATTCTACGCTTTTTGCCGGAGTAGAAGGTGTATTCGCATCGACGGATACTACAAAGACTTGGGCACGGCTCGATTCGGGTCTCACAGATACTGTCTATCATGGGTGGTTCTATGTTGAGTATCTTGCAGCGATTGACCGATATCTTTTTGCAGGAACCTTGGAAAACGGTTTGTACGTATCATCTGATGGAGGAAAAAGTTGGAAGCCAGCAAATAGTGGGTTGCAGAACCCCTTCCTTCCCGGTGCATGGAGTATCGGAACTATTGGAGGTTATCTGATCATTGGGACCGATAGGGGAATATATAAACGGTCACTCTCGGAAATCATTACTTCGGTCCATAACGCTCGTGGAATCATTCCCAAAGAATTCTTCCTTGAACAGAACTATCCGAATCCGTTCAATCCCGGTACCATTATAAGTTATGACTTATCGTCTGGTAGTTTTGTTACTCTCGAGATTTTTGACCTTCTAGGCAGAAGGATAAAAACTCTCGTAAGCAGTTATCAGAGAGCCCAACGCTACGAAGTACAATTCAATGCATCGCACTTCGCAAGCGGTATCTATCTCTATAAATTAACGGCCAATGGGAATACAGCCGTTCGGAAAATGATATTGGCAAAATGACAGACAGGAGTAAGTGAAACACGAAAGATGTTGGTTACGAAATAATATCGGCGTCAAAGAAACGAAAAAGGGGGGCAGAAGCCGCCCCTTTTATTTGCCGAAAGTCAAAACAGTTGAACGCCACGGTTTTTCACTCTCGTTCCCAATCGGAGATTGGGAACGAGAAAGCGCTTGAAGTAATAGTGTCTAGCGTGAAACTGTAACACTACCCGAAAGTCAGTAGTGGGGTCTTTTGCTTCTCATCGTAAAAACTGATGTTCACCCTGATCCCGCCGAAAAGCGGCGGGACGCGACGGTCTCCTTCTGAGTCATAGGCTCATGCGCCTCCGGCGCAGACGCGCTCCGCTTGCTCAGGATGAGCCGTCGCGGCGGAGTCGAAGGGACCAGTTTAGCATCGCTTGGTCTCCACATTCATTCAAAAGACCCCACTACCAGAAAGTCTAACCAGTTGAACGCCATGGTTTTTTTTTGTACTTTTCTTTACAAGCGTTAGATCCCTCTTTTCATTAAACATCTCATCCCTATGAAAGCAGTAATCATGTCCGGCGGATTTGGGACCAGGCTCCGCCCGCTTACATGCAACATCCCAAAACCGATGGTGCCGATGCTGAACAAGCCGATGATGCAGCACATCGTCAACTTGTTGAAGCGGCACGGCATACACGACATTGTCTCCACTCTCTTTTATCAACCGGAAACCATCATGTCGTTCTTCGGCGATGGTTCGTCCTTCGGAATTACGATGCAATACCGTAAAGCGGAAGCCGACTACGGCACGGCAGGAAGCGTCCGGAATGCCGCAGATTTTCTCGATGAACGATTCATCGTCATCAGCGGCGACGTGCTGACAGATTTCGATCTCTCAAAGGCGGTAGCATTCCACGAAAAGAAGAAAGCGAAAGCAACGCTCGTCCTCACGCGCGCAAAAAATCCGCTGCAATTCGGCGTCGTCATCACCAACAGCGAAGGAAAAATCACCCGCTTCCTGGAAAAACCTTCCTGGGGAGAAGTCTTCAGCGACACGATCAACACCGGCATTTATATCATTGAACCCGAAGTGCTCGAACGCGTCCCTTTCCAGCAGGATTTTGATTTCAGCAAAAATCTTTTCCCCATATTGCTTGAACAGGATGCAGGATTGTACGGCTACGTCTCGGACGGCTACTGGCGCGACATCGGCAATCTCAATGAGTACCAGGAAGCGCATCTTGACGCATTGGACGGCCAGGTGCAGATCGACTTTGAAGGAGAAAAACACGGGAACTGTTATGTGGGCGAGAACTCTACGATCCTTACGTCGCCGGAGAATCTTCAGGGAACGGTGTTGATTGGCAAGAATTGCATGATCGGTGCACGGGTCAAAATCATCCGGTCGGTCATCGGCGATGACTGTACGATCGAAGACGGCGCGGTAATTCGTGATTCAATTATCTGGGCGAAGAGCAAAATAGGCAGGCGCGCGGAGCTATCTTCGTGCGTGCTCGGAAGAAAATCGGAGATCGGTGAATCCGCCCGGATCGACGACAATGTGTTCATCGGCGACATGTGCGTCATCGGAAAAGAAAGCAGGCTGGCCTCGAACATCAAACTCTGGCCGAATAAAGTGGTGGAGGACGGCGCTATCCTCACACGAAGCCTCGTGTGGGAAGACAAGTGGCTGCGCGAATTGTTCAGCGATTCGCGGATCACCGGCCTTTCCAATATTGAAATGAACCCGGAATTCGGGGCGAAACTCGGTACGGCGTTCGGAGCGTTCGTAGGAAAAGGAAAGGCCGTGCTTACAAGCCGCGACTCCGACAACGTCTCACGGATGATCAACCGTTCGATCATGTGCGGACTGATGTCCGCCGGAGTCCACACCAACGACCTGCGGGCGACGTCGATCCCGATCCTCAGGCACGAACTTCGCGGCGAGAAAAACGCGGGCGGAATCCATGTGCGGAAGTCTCCTTTCGACAAGAACCTTACGGACATTATTTTTTTCGACCACAACGGAAAAGACTTGCCGTCGAATAAAACGAAAGCGGTTGAACGGCTCTTTTTCGGGGAAGATTTTCCGCGTGCGAGCTATAAAAGCGTCGGAGGCATCAGCTTCCCCGAACGGGCTCAAGAAAGCTACATCGAAAAATTTCTCTCGACGATCAACACTAACGCTATTTCACAGGCGCGTTTTAAGTTGGTTATCGATTATTCCAACGGAGTCGCATCGACAATCTTTCCGAACATTCTCGGGTCACTGCAATGCCAGGCGCTCGCGTTAAATGCCTACCTCGACCCGAAGAAATTGACGCGCGATAAGGTGGAATTCGATGCCGCTGTCACACAGCTCTCCCAAATCGTCACCTCGCTCGGATACGACATCGGTTTTTTGATCGATGCGGGAGCGGAAAAAATCTTCGTGGTGGACGAAAACGGAAACTGCATCAAGAACGACAGGCTCTTAACGCTGATAACGTCTCTATACCTGAGCGTGAACCCCGAGATAAAAAAAATAGCCGTGCCGATTACCGCCTCCGCCGAAATTGATCTGGTCGTCGAAGGAAAAGGCATTGAAGTCGTCAAAACGCGGGACAGCCATCTTTCTTTGATGGAAGCGTCGACGTTGAAAGACGTGCAATTTGTCGGCGGCACCAAGGGTGGATTTATTTTCCCCGATTTTCTCTTTGCGAGCGACGGTATGTACAGCGTAGCAAAAATCCTGGAAATGATGGCGCTCGCGGGAAAACGTTTCGGAGCGCTGGAAGATGAAGTGCCGGCGCTTCATCTTATGAAACGGAGCGTCTATTGCCCGTGGGATCGTAAAGGAAAAGTCATGCGCTACATGATGCACGATACGGAAACGATGCGACGAATTCTTGTCGACGGTATCAAAGTTATCATCGAAAACAGCGCGCCGTCGACTTCAGTATTGATGAGGCCGGACAAAGCCGAGCCGCTGTTCCATGTCAGCGCCGAATCCGCCGTGAAAGAGACGGCGTTATCCCTCCTGAATCTGTATGAAGAAAAAATTCTGAGCTGGCGGGATTCAAACGAATCGTAGCGCAGGATGAGTACCGCACTTCATACGCCGCTGTCCGGCAGCTTCCGAAATTTTACCGCCGCCAATCGTTGGGTAGTGTATTAGTTTGAGTGGACGAGTCACAATCTCTGTGTAATGTCATTCTTCACTTCGGAGACTCCATGACGGCACAGTATTGTCATTCGCAAAACTTCAAGATGACAACGCAAGGCACTTTTGAGATTGCTTGGAGTCAAATTAAAACATTACCAATCGTTGTTCGTTCTTTACATTTCAACCTCAAAACCGTATATTAGCAATCAAGTTTTATGGATTAGGAGACTGTTTCGAACATGAAAATCAGCGACATCCTCGACGAAACGTCGATCAGGACACATTTGGCGGGAACAACCAAAGATGAAATCATCTTACAGATGATCGACATCGTCGCTGCGTCTAAAAAGGTCCTCGACAAGGAAAAAGTGAAGGATGCGATTTTTGAGCGTGAGAAGATCATGTCGACCGGTGTCGGCAACGGATTTGCCATTCCTCATGGAAAAACCGATGCCGTTTCCGACATCGTGGCGGCGTTTGCGGTTACTGCCGAACCGATCGACTACCAATCGCTCGATGAACAGCCGGTCCGTTTGGTCTTTCTTCTCGTCGGCAAGGATAGTATGGTCGGGCCGCATATCAAATTGCTGAGCCGTATCTCACGTCTGATGAACAAAGAAGAGTTTCGAAAAAAACTATTGTCGGCTGCTTCGCCGAAAGATGTTCTTGAAATCTTCCGGACAGAAGAAGCAACATACTTCGATAACTGATCCCGTTGAGTATACTACTATTAACCGTCCAGCCACACATCCGTCGGCCGCTTTTCTTCCCCGCATCTGCTTCTCATTCGCGCATCGCGCAGCAATGATACGAACACCGGTTCTACATCGTGGCGGCTTTTTCCTGCCGGCAAGCACATCCGGCAGCCCATTACTACGGCGAGTATCACAGTGACATTCAAATCGATTCGCGGCACAAAAGACATTCTTCCCGCCGAAACGGCGCGCTGGCAGTATGTTGAGTCGGCACTGCGCAGGGTCTTTCATCGCTTCAACTACAAAGAACTGCGGACACCCCTTTTTGAACAGACAGCCCTCTTCGCGCGGAGTATCGGTGAATTGACCGATATTGTTGGGAAAGAAATGTATACGTTCACCGACCGGAGCGATGACAGCCTCACTCTGAGACCGGAAGGAACTGCTTCGGTCATTCGAGCGTATATCCAAAACAACCTGGGCGAATCGCAGCCACTAGTGAAAGTGTATTACATCGGCGCAATGTTCCGACAGGAGCGCCCGCAAGCCGGGCGGCTGCGCCAGTTCCATCAGTTCGGCGCTGAAGCGATCGGCTCGCAGCAGCCCGAGGCGGACGCCGAGATCATTGCAATGACGATTCAGATCTACAAGGAACTTTCGCTCACAGAATATTCTTTAAAAATAAATTCAGTGGGTTGCGAAAAATGCCGCCCTCATTACCGGGAAGTCCTGCAGACCGAGCTTCGAAAAATCTCCTCGAAACTGTCGCCCGAAAGCCAGCGGCGCCTCGAAGAAAATCCGATGCGCGTACTCGATTCAAAAGACGAGAACGACCAAAAACTGACTGCCGCATTGCCGACGATAACAGACTATCTCTGTGCGGAATGTGCGGACCATTTTGAGAGCGTGAAGAAATATCTTGCCGCGTTTCATATTGCGTTCACCGTTGACCGAAGACTCGTGCGCGGCCTGGACTATTACACGAAAACGGCTTTCGAACTGACAAGCATGGAACTTGGATCGCAAGACGCCCTAGCAGGAGGCGGCCGGTACGATCTGCTTACGCAAGAACTCGGAGGCAAATCAACGCCGGGTGTCGGATTCGCGGCAGGCATAGAACGGCTTATGATGGTGTTGGAAAAAAAGGGCTTTGCAAATGCCGTCGCTGTAAAGCCCGCGTTGTTTATCGCGGCCGCGGATGACGCTTCCCGCGAATGGACTATTTCTACGACGATCGAACTTCGAGCGAAAGGAATTCCGGTGGAATCGGATTTTCTTAGACGGAGCCTGAAGGCCCAAATGCGCGAGGCGGACCGGCAGCAAGCTGCATTCGTTATCGTTGTCGGCCAGCACGAACTTGAATCCGGCAGCGCGGGACTAAAAAATATGCAAACGGGCGAGCAGAAAGAAATTCTCCTGAAAAACCTCGCAACCCAGTTTTCTCAATCAATACCGTAATGGCAAAAAAGACGCGCACAGGGGGAGAGTACCGGATGCTTATTCAACCGGCGTATGATGAGACGCTGAAGAAAGCAGGCACCTTGTTCTTGATCGAGACCGTAAAACAATTCAGCAGTTTTAGCTATGAGGTTGTTGTGGAAGAGACGCTCGAAGAAAAGCGGCTGACGTGGGCATTGCACGGTTTGCGGGCTCCGGAGCTCCTCATGCCATCGTTCGGAGGCGCGCAATTCAAAAAAGTGTATTTCGATTTGAAGGGAACGCTGACGTTCATCCTGAAAAAAATCGACGGCGAAGTAAATGAGTTTAGCTTGAAAATTTCTCCCTCGGCCGTTGCCGTTCAGCATATCGCCGGGACACCGTTTGTTTCAGTCTACACAATGGCAACATCCTTCGAGGAACAACGTGTAAAAGAGATTGAAATTCCGAGACGCAAACCGGACATCAAGCGGCTGCCGGAACGTTTGCCACAAAAAAAGAAACTCTAATGCATCCGAAACTCTTTGAAATCTTTGGACTCCCTGTCTACAGCTTCGGCCTTATGCTTGGCACGTCATTCATCGTCGCAAGCCTCTTATTGACGAGCGAGTTGAAAAGAAAAAAGCTGGATCCGGAATTCGGCAGCACCATCACTCTCATTGCGCTTTTCGGGGGCGTTGCCGGTTCAAAGATATTGTACCTCATTGAGAATTGGACATTTTTCATAGCCGACCCCATCGGCATGGCGTTCTCGCCGGGCGGTCTCACTTGGTACGGCGGCTTCCTGTTGGCAGCATGGCTGATTTACCTCTTTGCAAAAAGAAAGAAGGTGAAGTTCCTCACCATCGCCGACGCGACATCGCCGGGTTTGCTCTGGGCGTACGGCATCGCTCGCATTGGCTGCCATCTTTCGGGAGACGGAGACTATGGATTCCCGACAACACTTCCATGGGGAACCGATTATTCCAACGGCACATATCCCCCATCGCTGGCGTTCAAGAATTTTCCTGAAGTGACGTCGAAGTTTCCAAACGGGATCGTTCCCGACTCCACGCTGTGCCAGCCGACTCCCGTGTATGAGTTCATCATTTGCACGATCCTTTTCTACCTTCTTTGGAGAAATCGGACAAAGATTATCGGAACGGGAAAGATGTTTATGTGGTATCTCGTCGCCGCCGGTGCGGAACGGTTCGCGATTGAATTCATGCGCCTTAACCCGCGGATATTGTTCGGCCTTTCGGAGGCGCAGCTGATTGCCGCCGTGTTGATCCTCTTCGGTGTTTACGGACTTATGATGATTCCGCCCGACCAAAAAGTTACCGTACCATGAAAACGGTAACGCTCATCTCAAAGGACGATTGTCATTTATGCGACGTCGCAAAAGGCGTTCTCCTTAAGGTCCAAAAGGAAACTGCTTTCAACCTGAGAGAGAAAAAAATTGAACCGGGCAGCCTGGAATTCGAAAAATATCATGAACGCATTCCGGTAGTTTTGATCGACGAGAAACTTGCGTTTCAATACAAAGTCTCGGAGATCCAACTGCTCAAGATGCTGGACAAAAAAGACTTTTAACCGCTAAGGCGCCACGACGCCAAGATGAAAATACTCTCCAAAACACTCGAAGCCATGGGGATTGCCTGTGTCATGATCGGACTGATTGACGGCGTCAACGGAAGCATGTGGCTGGAATTATACCTGTTAATTATCGGCCTGGTCATTTTCTTCGCCGGATGGGGTATTGAGAAATCATTGAAAAAGAACAAGCAGTCACAGAAGGCAGAATGAACATCGTTGCTGGACGGAAGCCGGTTCTGGAGGCATTGAATGCGGGCATGCCGATTGAAAAAATTTACATCCTCCGCGGTACCCATGGCGAACCGCTCGATGCAATCCGGCAGCTCGCTCGACAAAAAAATATTCTCTGCACGGACGTCGACAAGCATGTCATCGAAAAATTTTCCCGGGAGACGCACTCGCAGGGAGTCGTAGCACTTGTCGGGAGCAAAGAATACAGCGATGTTGACGAAATCCTTTCCATCGCTGCGGCAAAGGATGAGAAAGCGTTTATTCTTCTCTTCGACGAAATCGAAGATCCGCACAACCTCGGCGCCCTTATCCGGACAGCGGTCTGTTTCGGTGCACATGGCGGAATCATTCCGAAACACAATGCTGCCCCGGTGAACGAAACCGTCGCCAAGACATCTGCCGGCGCGAGCGCGTATTTCCCAGTCGCCAAGGTTACGAACATCGCTGCTGCCATCGAAGAGCTGAAAGAAAAAGGAATTTGGGTCGTCGGCACCGATGCGAACGCGCAGAGCAGTTTTACCGATATCGACTATACGATGCCGATTGCACTCGTCATCGGAAACGAAAGCAAAGGCATCCGGCGATTGGTGAAAGAAAAATGCGACTTTCTCGTCAAGATTCCGATGGCCGGGTCGTTCGATTCGCTTAATGCTTCGGTCGCGGGGGCGCTGGTCATGTATGAAGTGTTTCGAAAACGGACGGCTTCCTAATTCACTCTTACCGTGATCGTTATGAAGGAAAACTACAGTGCTGCAGCTTGAACATCGTACCGTACAAGCGGTGCTCGAACGGAGCACCAAATTCTACCCCCAGCGCACAGCTCTTGCGTACGCGGATGGCAATCCGATCAATTATGCCGGACTCAAGAATGAGGTAGACCGTCTCTCTGCATTTTTGCAGGATCAGGGGGTCGGCGAAGGAGACAGAGTTGCGATCGTCGGCGAGAACAGTCCGAACTGGGGAATCGCATTTTTTACCGTGACGACGATGGGAGCCGTTGCCGTTCCGATCCTCCCGGACTTCCACACTTCTGAAATTCATCATATTCTTCGCCACTCCGGGAGCAAAGCAGTCTTCGTCTCCGAACGTTTTTTCCATAAGATCGAAGATTTCGGTCTCGACGATTTCAGCAGCGTAATTCTGCTGGACGATTTTTCGATTATCGGCGCCGACACTTCAAAGGCACGGCTGAAGAAACTCCTGGCCGATGGGGGCAAAGAACTTAAAAAGATCAAGAACACCGTTTTGAGAATTGCGGGAATTCTCCCCGTCCAGGTTAATGAAGACGCGCTCGCCTCCATCGTCTACACTTCCGGAACCACGGGCCATTCCAAAGGGGTGATGCTTTCGCATAAGAATTTGGTCTCAGACGCCATTGCGACGGCGGAAGTTGTCAGCGTCTCGGAGGACGATCGAATGCTTTCAATATTGCCGCTCGCGCATGTGTACGAGTGTACGCTGGGACTTATCTTGCCCATCATGAAAGGAGCGGCGATCTACTATCTACGGAAGCCGCCGACAGCGGCAGTCATGGTACCTGCCCTCGCTGCCGTGAAACCGACAATCATGCTTTCGGTTCCTCTTATTATCGAAAAGATGTATAAATCACGCATCGCTCCGGAGATCGGTAAGAAAAAACTTGTCCGGTTAATGTATCGGTTCCCGTTCTTGCGGAAACGCATCAATAAGATGGCCGGGAGAAAATTGCTGGCAATTTTCGGCGGTGCAATGAAAATTTTCTGTATCGGCGGCGCGGACTTGTCGTCTGAAGTGGAAAAATTTCTGCGCGAGGCGGATTTTCCATATGCCATCGGCTATGGATTGACGGAAACGGCTTCTCTCGTCGCCGGGACGAACGAGAAGCGCACGAGATTCCGGTCAACCGGTCCTGCGATCCCGGGCGTTGAAATTAAAATCGACCATGCCGATCCAAAAACCGGCGAGGGCGAAATACTGGTTCGGGGCGCTACCATCATGCAAGGCTATTACAATGAACCGGAACGAACCGGCGAAGTGCTCTCTCCGGACGGCTGGCTCAAAACGGGAGACCTTGGAATTATCGGCGCTGACAATTATCTCTACATTAACGGCCGCCTGAAAAATGTTATCGTCGGACCCAGCGGTGAGAATATTTATCCGGAGGCGATCGAATCTATCGTGAACCGCTCAGACATTGTGCTTGAATCTCTCGTTTTTCAAGACCAGGGCTCGCTGGCGGCACGAATTCATCTCGATTATGAAAAGCTGGATATCGAGTTTACAGAAAAGCATCTCAGCGAAACGCAGATACAAGAACACATCGCAGCTCTTTTGGAAGATGTGAGAAAGCAGGTCAACGAGCAGGTCTCGACATTCTCCCGGATCGGCAAAGTGATCGAGCAAACGGAACCCTTCGAAAAAACGCCGACCCAGAAAATAAAAAGGTACCTTTACACTAATTAACCTGGTGTAAATAAACTCAACAGTCCCGAAAACCGATAATAATGAGAGAAAACGTGGATTTATCTGTATTCTCCATTAATATTCAGATGATGGAATCTTCCTGGCATTTCAAGTGTCTAATTGACAGAACCAATTGAGCCCGAGGATATCGTGTAGGAGTTCTTCGCTTTTTCAGGGCATGTCGATCCCAAGAAAAAGAAATCACTTCCAGCCGTCAAATTTCTTTTACCTTCTCACTGCTAAAGGAGTCACAAAGTCAGTCTGAATTGATACTATAGATTTTATGTTGGATATTTTCAGCAAGGACTTTGTGCATTTAACCCTTTTTTACCCCCGTCATCAACACGTATAGCACCATCGAAGGCGGCGTTTTTCCCTCGATGCACAATCATCATCCGATGGAATGAATGACATCAACTGGACGAATTCGAATTGAATAAGAAGATAGCTCAAAATTCTAATAATGGAAGCAGGATGCGCAAACCGACGTTCAATGGTAATATGAATTCATCCTTTCTATCATTCTTCTTTGTTGCATTTTTCTTTGTCGTTACGCCGAACGCTGCAACCGCTCAAATTAATCACACGTTCAGCGGCACAATCAAGAGTGCCGAGACGGGGGAAGCACTGATCGGTGCATCGATCCTCGTTAAAGAGCTGAAAACTGTCGGCGTTTCCTCCAACGCGTACGGCTTCTACTCGCTCACGATACCGGAAGGAACATATACGTTTGTCGTCCAATTCATCGGATTCCAAACGAGGGCTGACATTGTAACGCTCGACAAAGATCAGACGATAGATTTTTCGCTCTCGCCGGAGATTCTCAAAGTCGGAGAGGTAATCGTGACAGCAGACCGGTCGAACAAAAACGTCACTTCCACGGAAATGGGTTCTAATAATCTTGAAGTGCACGAAGTGAAGTCAATTCCGGTGCTTCTCGGCGAAAGAGATATTCTGAAAACAATTCAGCTGCTCCCCGGAATTCAGGCGGCCGGAGAAGGAAGCACGGGTTTCTATGCGCGGGGCGGCGGTATCGACCAAAACTTGATCGTGCTCGATGAAGCGACGGTATATAATTCGTCGCACTTGCTCGGCTTTTTGTCCGTCTTCAACTCCGATGCTGTCAAAGACGTCAAGGTCATTACGGGAGGCATGCCGGCAGAGTATGGCGGCCGCCTCTCATCGGTCCTCGATATTCGAACGAACGACGGAAACATGAAAGAGTTTGAAGGGACGGGGGGCATCGGCCTTCTCGCGTCGCGCCTTACGATTGACGGGCCGATTGTGAAAGACGAAGGATCATTCATCATCTCGGCAAGAAGAACCTATGCCGATCTCTTTCTTAGGCTGTCGAGCGATACGACGATCAACCGGGCGAGCCTCTATTTCTACGATCTCAACGCGAAAGCAAACTATTCGCTGGGGATAAAAGACAAAATATTTATATCCGGTTATTTTGGAAGGGATAATTTCAACTATCCGAATGCCTTCGGCTTCAATTGGGGCAACACAACCGGCACCCTGCGGTGGAACCACATTTTCGCCGACAATATTTTTTGGAATACATCTCTCATCTTCAGCGACTACGAATATACCAACAACGTCACGTCCGGAACCGCTCAATTCAACATCACCTCCGGCATACGGGACTACGACTTCAAGACCGACTTCCAATACTTTATAACTTCGCAAAACATGTTGAAGTTCGGTGCCAGTTTCATCTACCACACATTTTTGCCCGGGAGTGTCACTGCGAATTCTGCAAGTTCATTCAATTCGTTCAGCATCGAAAACAGGTATGCATTGGAAAATGCCGCCTATGTTTCCGATGAAGTTAACGTCCTCACGGGGCTTAAGCTCAACTACGGAATCAGGTTTTCCACCTTCTCGCTCATTGGGCCAGCCCACATTGATTCATACGACAATAGCGGAGATGTCATTGCTACAGCTGCGTACGGGTCGGGCAATATCATCAAAACATATACAAGCCCGGAGCCGCGTATCGCCGCAAACTTCAGTCTTGACGAAACAAGCTCGATCAAAGCTTCGTACGCCCGAACCACGCAATACCTCCATTTGCTTTCGAACTCAACGACATCGAACCCCAGCGATCTGTGGGTTCCAAGCAGCAACAACGTCAAACCGCAATATGCGGACCAAACGTCCGTTGGGTACTTCAGAAATTTCGGCGACAATGAATATGAGGCTTCGATTGAGGTTTACTACAAAAACATGCAGAACCTGATTGATTACGCCAACGGAGCCGACCTGCAGCTCAATCCGAATGTGGAGGCGCTCCTCCGATACGGCAAAGGATGGAGCTACGGGACAGAGCTGCTCATTCGTAAAAAATACGGCCAGTTCAGCGGATGGATAGGATACACATTGGCCAGGACCCGCCAGCAATTTCCCGACATCAACAACGGGCGGCCTTATCCTGCAACGCAAGACCGCACTCATGATCTTTCCATAGTGGGAATGTATGATTATAGTCCCACATGGACTTTTTCGGCTACGTGGGTTTACTATACAGGCAACGCCGTCACTTTTCCGAGCGGCGATTATATGGTTGATAATCGGCTTATTCCACTGTATACCGAACGAAACGGTTATCGAATGCCGCCATATAGCCGTCTGGACTTATCCGCCACCTGGACTTTAGGACCGCATTCAAACCTGAATTTCTCGTTGTATAACGCCTACGACAGATGGAATGCGTATGCCATCAGCTTCATACAGAATCCGAACAATCCCAATCAAACTCAAGCTGTGCAAACGACATTTTTTCCAATCATTCCCTCTGTAACATATAATTTTAATTTTTAGATGGAGCTGTTTCCATGAAGATCAGTACGCTGTTTGCGACAATAAGAAGAGGGGTGCTTCCGATAATTCTTGCGGCAGTTTTTCTCACCGCATGCCAACAGGTTGTTTCGATCGACCTAAACAAAACCAACCCGCAGCTTGTGATCGAAGGAATTGTGACGGACCAACCGGGTCCGTATTCAGTGAAGTTAAGCAAGACGGGAAACTATTTCGCGCCATCGCTGACATTTCCAACTGTATCGAATGCGCTTGTTGTTGTGGCTGACAATTTTGGTCAAACCGACACCTTAAAAGAAAATGTCAGCGGAACGTACCTCTCGTCAACATTATCAGGAGCACCGGGCAGCATGTATACACTCTACGTGAGTTCGGAAGGGAAACAATACAATGCGACTTCATCGATGCCCAAAAAAGTTCTGATAGATACATTGTTTTCGGTCGTGAGGAACCAATCCCGAGGGGAGGGGCCCGGATACGACATCTACGTCACGTTCAAAGATCCCCCCGAGCTTGGAAACTACTACAGAATAAATGCCACGTCAAGTGAAGTCATCCCAACCGATTCAATTGACGGGCGACGGTACCGCCTCTATACGGATAAATTGACAAACGGCAACGAAATGATGGAAAGAATCAGAGCGGGCAGGCTGGTCGTTACCGGTGACACAATTACGGTGGAGTTATATTCGATTGATAGGGCGGCGTACGATTACTTTAACACTTTGAATGATATCCTGATGTCAGACAGGGCCCCAACTTCTCTCTCTCCGGCAAATCCTACTTCCAACATAAGCAACGGCTCACTCGGACATTTTTCGGCGTATACGATTGATACAAGAAAGATAGTCCTGAAGTAGGGGGTTATGGTGTTCGGTTGGATGTCCCGCCGATTCTTCATCCTACGCTGCGCCCGCCGCCTCTCGCAATGACTTGTTACGACCGAGAATGCAGCATTTCAGGAACTGCGAGGCTGCCTGCCGCGTTATTAATATATCAAATCGACAAACCTGGGAAACAATCGTTATCGCACTCAACATTACACAACAGGAGTATTCATGAAAATCGGCATTTTAGGAACCGGAATGGTGGGTAAAGCTATCGGCACAAAATTAGTTCAGCTTGGGCACAATGTGAAAATGGGATCGCGAACTGCAAACAACGAAAAAGC
>CAZXQG010000050.1:0-22714 GCA_964642725.1 uncultured Chitinophagaceae bacterium | reverse complement strand
TTATTTCTTCTCTCCAAAAATCTTCAGCCACTCATCAACCTGGCCTTTTGTTAATGCGGTGGAATCTTTTTCTTCCCCCTTGTCCGGCTCATCGAAAAGGAGGTTGGCGAAATATTTCGACGTGTATGTATTGCAGGAACAAACCTTCGCATAATCCAGAATTTCCCTGTCGGAAGAGATGATGACGAGGAGTGTCCGGTTCTTCGACAGCTCGATCATCGATTTGATTTTTGCGTCGGCTGAAAGCGGAGATGAAAAAACGATGTGAAGAGGAGAATGCGACTGCGGGGGATGAGGTTCATGCGGCTTCACACCGTCGAAAACGATTGTGCACCGGAATTTCTTTCGGAATGTTAACCGTGAAACAAGAAAGACAAGGTGTTCGCGTGCCTGGAATCCGTCGTGCGCCAACAGCTTCTTGAGTGAGGGGATGGCGTGGATCACGTTGTAACCGTCGACGATATAATGGGGAAGCATGGATGCCCTCGAAAATTTATGCTTGCTCGATGTCGCTTAAGCGCCCAAGGTCGACGCGGACGACGCCGTTCTCCGTTGGGAGGAACATATCCCTGAATTTCGCTCCAACCACCACTTCATCGTACTTGTATGAAGAACGGCTGTGTACCGATTGCGAGAAGGTTTCATCAATTCCCGTCAGCAGGATGGCAAACTCGGCATCGGATGCTTCCAGCTCTTTTTGCGTTACACCGAAGAGCGGACTCTTTTCATCGATCGGGTGGACAATAGTCCAGTGAAGCGGAAAGAACATGACTTTGTCTCTTTCGAGCGGCAGGGAATAGAATTTTCTCACCAGCCTGTCGTTGTGTTTTTCCATCCTGCTGAACGTGAGTGTCGCAGCAACTTCGATCAATTGGTTCTTCCGTTCGTTGACGACCCTGAACATGAAACCGGTGATGTCGTGATACGGGGCAACGACCGCCTTTTCGCTGTACTGAATTTTTGCGTTCGGGCGCGAGAACCGGGCGAACAACAGCCCGGTTGCCAATGCGAAGCCGAAAAGCCCCGTCAACGCTTCGAAGGCAACAACGATGTTCGCGCCAAATCCGGACGGGCTTATTTTCCCGTAACCGATCGTCGCAAGTGTCTGCACGCTGAAAAAGAAAGCGTCAAAGAACCGTCCTCCGAGTGATGTGGCGCCCGACCCTTCAATGGACCCGGGGCCGCAAGCCAAATACGCGAGTGCGAAGAAGACATTAACGAGGAAATAAGACAAGACAACCATCGCGTGAAACTTCACCCACGACATCGTGAGCAGTGCATGGTATGGATTAAGCGAGCGAAAGAACGATTGTCCCGTTCGCTCCACGTTGAAGCTTCCGTCCCGGTTCAGGAACCGTGTGCGGGACTGTGCCACGACCTTTGAACCTAAACCAAGGTCTTGAGTGTCTTCCTGTGCTTGGACCCGCGTTGTTCTTTTTCTCTTTGCCAAAGGTGTGCCTTTAAATTGTGGATATTTCACGAAGTTTTATTATTGAGACATCTAAAAAAATATCTCCCGCCAAGCCGCAAAGACGCTAAGATCTTTTATTAGAAGCGTTTGCGGCTGGCAAAGCCATCTTCCAAAGGAATCCCTTTGGGACCTTCGGGATTTGCGCGAGAAGCACTTTTGCGTTTGTTCGGAAATCTCTTATTCTAATTCGTACCTCATCGTCTGCGCACGGTCTCTGTAAAAGCCGATTGAACGCAAGGTTTCCGCTAGCGGACTTTCCGCCGGGCGAATGCCGTCGCAATATTCGACAACCACTTCGCGTTCGTTACGGAACGAAGAACGGAGGTTCGAGACGAATTGCTCCAGCCCTGCGCGGACAATTTCCTGAGACGATTCTGCGACAGTGGTAATCCGCGCGCCGAATCCTTCAATCCACAGGACCGGAGATCCCCGGTCGAAAACAAAATAATTCAGCGGAAGCCGTGCTATGCGGATGTTCGCTCCTGCCTTTACGCTGCCGATTTCAATTCCGAACCCGTACGGGTTTGCCGGGTCGCATGCATTAACAACAGATGGGAGTTCTCCGTTCATTGTTGATTGTTCATTATTGATTGCTCTTACCATGTCTGCCGCAGCCGGTAGCGCGAACTGCATTCCAGACAACCCTTCAACAAAATAGCCGCGCCGGATCTCGCCCCGCAATTCCATTTTTTGAAATTCAAGAGCGAGAAGCGCCCATGGGAGAAGATTGTCTTCTCGCTTGGCGATTTCTCTTGCAACAATGCCGTAGCGGAGCAGCAGCTGTTGTGCCTGGCGGGCTACCTTTTCGTCCAGCGAAGCTTTCTCTCCGAGAACTCTGCGCGTATGGATGAGCGACCAGCGTCCATTCCAACCGGGCGCTGCGCGAAGTGCTTTTCTCACGGAATTCATTGCAAACGATTTTAGAGGATTACGCCTCGGGTTCGTCAGCGTGATTCGTTCGGAAGGAAGGGGGGAGTCTTCGTTTGTCTTAAAGCGCTTTACACTTAACGCTTCATCAACCACGTCGTTTGTGATAAGTCCGCTCCAAAACAATTCCGCGACGGCTTTGTTCAACGCAGCCAGCGAAAAGCGGGTTCCTTCGCGTATATCCGAAAGAAAAGATGCGCCGTTCTGTTTTAGAAAATCGTATAGTTCTTTTGCGGTCGCTGAAACTCCTTCCAGCAACTTTTCCTTTTCCTCGATGAAACAAGCGCCGTCGCCGCTGAAAATCCATTGGGACTTCCCCGGTGCGGAACCAACGCAGACGATTTCCCCTCTTGTTGACAGCGTCCGCAGTATCCCGGGGTCGTAGTTTTTCATCCGATGTCGGAATATTTCGGTTTCCCATAATTCCGAATTGAGTGCGTAGCCCTCCATTATTTCGAGAATGCTCTGTAGGCCGGATTCACCCGACTCCTGTGTTGACGGGTGGCGGTGCTGCCAATGCGACAAGAAATTTGTGAAGCCGCTGATCGAAGCCGGCTTGATTTCTTTTCGGAGGATGTTGATCGACGCGCGGTGGATGCGCTCCAGGGTCGGCCTGTAGCACCATTGCAGCGTTTCGTTTTCAGAGGAAAATGAACCATGGACGACCTGTTCTTCTTCAGGAAGAGAACGAAGAATCGTTTCGCACTCGTCTTTCGCGATTCCAAAACGCCGGGCGATTTGTTCCGCCGTTAACGGTACGTGCGATCGGAGCATTCGCGTTATCAGAAATCGCAGGCATTCCTCCCGCTTCAAGGGAGAGGTTTGGAATTCTTCAGGAAGCGAAGAGAGCGTTTCTCGGTCTATTTCTGTGATGCCTGTATATAACGGGACATCTTCGGATGCGATAAAAAATATTCTATCATTGATCCGTGCCGGAACGATCGTCCCCTGTTTTACTAATTGGTCTTTGAACCGCGAATCGTGTATTGCTGTACGTTCATCGATCTCCTCCGGAGTCAGCTCGCCGATGCGCACGAGTATCTCGAGCAATTCCTCGGGAGAGCGGGCCTTGCGGGTTTCAGAAGTGAACTGCAGTTGCTCTTCTATGCGGTCTATTGCGTCCGGTTTGACGATCGTTTTGACGGCGTCGAGATTGACAACCTCGGCAAGCAGTTCTCTGTTGAGAGATTGGTACTGGTTCGAGGCACCGGTCTTCGGTTTGTCCCATTCGTACATGTACACAGCAACGAAATCGAACAAAACCGTGGAAGCAAAGGGAGACGGAAATTCTGTTTGCACCGTGTGGACACCGATAATGCCCGACTCTATTTTGTCCATCACTTCTTTAAAGTGTTCAAAGTCTAGCGCATCGTTCAGGCAGTCGCGAATGGTTTCGATGACGATCGGGAAGTCATCCACCTTGCGGACGATCTGAAGCAAATCTCCCGCCCGCAGCCGCTGCAGCCAAAGGGGCGTTCGTTTCCCGATTCTGGTTTTCGGCAGCAGCAGGGCGCGCGCAGCGTTCTGTCGAAACAACGCCCCGAAAAGGGGAGAGAGAACCAATTCTTCCAGTATAAGATCTTGAGCGTGTGCTGCCGTCAGGCCTGTGAAGAGGTCGAGGGGGAGCCGCTCAACATCGGAACAGCGGAAAAGTATCCCGTTGTCGTTGTAGAGCATTTGGATTTCTGTTCCGAGGCGCTCTCTCAGCTGGTGCGAAAGAACAAGTCCGAGAAGTCCGTTCACTCCGCGCCCGAAGCATGAATGGACAACGATTCGCGGGTCGCCGATTTCGTCGCGGAATCCTTCAACAACAATGGAACGATGGGTCGGCAGAAACTTTGTCGCCGTTTTTTGCTGCCGGATGTAATCCATTATGTTCCGCACCGAATGGGCGTCGATGGGGAAATTGGCTTGCAACCATTCGGTACCGGCCGATTCGGCAGATGATAATTTATCCAGAAATCTTCCGACCCGTTCGCCGAGCTCGAATGTGCGGCCGATTCCTTCGCCGCGCCAAAAAGGCATGCGTGCCGGCTGTCCCGGAGCAGGGGCGACGACAATCTTGTTGGCGTCGATCTCGAGCATCTTCCACACATTCGAGCCGAGAATGAAAGTGTCGCCGGCACGGCTTTCGTAAATAAACTCCTCATCCACTTCGCCGATTTTCGTCTTCATATCTTCGAGGTACACGGCATAGTATCCGCGATCCGGTATCGTACCTGCGTTGGTGATTGCGAGATGCGAGGATCCGGGGAGCGCCGACAATAGATTGCGGACTCTGTCCCACGAAATACGCGGACGGAGTTCGCGGAACGCTTCATTGGTGAAACGTCCGGCCAGCATCTGCACGACGCTTGTGAATATTTTCTTCGAAAGCGTTTGATAGCAGAACGACTGGCGGACAAGGTTGAATAATTGTTGCATGTTCCAATCTTCCACGCTGACCATTGAGACAATCTGCTGGGCCAGGACATCAAGACAGTCGCGGGGAACATGTGTCTCTTCAATGGCATGTTCTTCCATTGCAGCGGCGACGACGGTGGATTCGATGAGATCTTCGCGATGCGTTACATAAATACGGCCTTTGCTCGTTGCACTCACTAAATGTCCGGAGCGTCCGACACGCTGCAGGCCGCGCGCGATCCCTTTGGGCGATTGAAGCTGGATGACGAGGTCGATGCTGCCGATGTCGATGCCGAGTTCCAGCGCCGAAGTGGCGACAAGCACCCGAAGCTTTCCTTCCTTCAAATCGGATTCCATTTGTTCACGCGCCGTGCGCGACATGCTGCCGTGGTACGCCTGCACGATTATGTCTGAAGGACGCGCCAGAACTGCCGGCCGCTTCGATGAAAACGGAACTGCATAGTTGTTAAACGTATGTTTCTGTTCACCGAGCAGTTCGTTCAATTGTGCAGCAACACGTTCAGCCAGCCGCCGGTTGTTGACAAAAATGAGCGTTGTGCTGTGCGTGTAGATTGCTTCAATCAATCGCGGAAAGATCATCGTCCAGATGCTGTCGGTCGGCAGGTCTGAAAAATCCTGCGCAACGCAGGTTACCTGCAAATCCATTTTCTTTTTATAGCCGGCGTCAATAATTGCAACATCGCGCGGTGTCAGCTTTCCGTCCCGCCATTCCTGCCCGCCGAGGTATCGAGCAATCGTCTCCAGCGGGCGCTGCGTTGCGGAGAGTCCGATGCGCACAAATGACTGAGCCGCCGCTTTCTCGAGGCGCTCGAGCGAAAGCGACAAATGCACCCCGCGCTTGTTCCCGCTGATGGAATGGATCTCATCGATGATGACGTATCGAACCGAACCAAAGATCGTTCGCGCTTTTTGCGATGACAGCATCAGGTACAGAGATTCCGGCGTTGTGATGAGAATGTCGGGCGGATGCCTGAGCATCGCCGCCCGCTCGGCCTGAGTCGTATCGCCGGTGCGAACGGCGCTGCGGAGTTTGGCGAGGCGAATCGATTGCGCAACGGCTTCGTCGTGAATTCCCTGCAACGGGACATCAAGATTGCGATGGATGTCGTTGTTGAGCGCCTTGAGAGGAGAGATGTAGAGAACGCGGACGCCGTTTTTGGAATCGGTATTGTCAGCCCGTTTTTTATTTGCGGAATCTATATTCTCTTCTACCAGGTGATTGATGCACCAGAGAAACGCCGAAAGAGTTTTTCCGGAGCCGGTGGGCGCAACGATGAGCGTATTTTTCCCTGCTGCGATCGAAGGCCATCCGAGCCGCTGAGGCGGGCTTGGTTCGCCGAATGTTTTTGCGAACCATGAACGCACCACAGGGTGGAACGCCGAAAGGGCATCTGGTTTTTCCATAGAGTAAAAGTAAGTAATGGCGACGGGAAGGGCAAGGACGGATGGTACCGTTACTCCGGGGCGGCGGAGCCTGCTGCCAGCGGCACGCGGACGGTAACGGTCGTTCCGTGGCCAACGTCGCTTTGAATGCTGAGTGAGCCGCCGTGCATCTCGATCAACTGTTTGGCAACTGTGAGGCCGAGGCCGGACCCCTGCTGCTCGTACACTTTCCTGTTGAACTGGACATACGCCCCCATGTTTTCAATTTGCTCAGCGCTCATGCCCCGTCCTTTGTCGATGACCATCATGAGCAACGTGTCGCCTTCGGTTACGGTTCCGAAATAGACCTGCGTACCTTTTGCTGAATACCGGAATGCATTATCACCGATTTCCTCGACGATCTTGGCGAAGTATTGTGCCGAGACCGCAACAGATGCCGGCACGAGATGCACGTCGAGGTCATTGACTCTGTTATTCTCCAGAGCTTTTTCGCGCGCAAGTTCTTCGATTGTGCTCATCGCATCGGTACTGCTGTGCAGGAGGAGCTCTAGTTGACGCTTGTCCATCTGCTGCGACCCGACCTGCGCATAAATTAAATAATTCTCAACAAGGCGGAGGAGGCGTTTTCCATTCCTATAGATGCGCTCAGACATTTTTGCAATTTCCTGCGGCTGCAGGTTCATGTAGTCTTTTCGCATGATGTCGGCAAAGCCGAGGATGCCGTTGAGCGGTGTGCGGAGTTCGTGCGGTATTGCAGTGCTCATCCGTGAGCGAAGTTCCTGCAGTTTCGATTCAGCGCTTTCTGCCATCAGGCGGTGTTTCTTTAATCGCGCGTTGACGGTGGAGATGAGTTCGGCGGAAGAAAACGGTTTCGGGAGGTAATCATCCGCGCCAAGGTCCATCCCTTGTCGCATTCCCTCAAGGCCGGCATTGCTGGTCATAAGGATGAAGGGAATTGTTGCCGTCACAGAGTCGTTCCGAACAGCCTCGAGCATTTGATACCCATTGACGAGCTCCATCCTGATATCACAGATGATAAGGTCGGGCAAGGTCGTTCGTGCGAGCTCAATGCCGTCCGCGCCGTTTCTTGCGCTGACCGCTTCAAATCCGCCGGCGCGCAAAATTGCGACGGTAATTTCCCGCAGAGAGTCTTCGTCGTCGATGACGAGAATTTTTGTCATGGTGAGTTGCTGAACTTAGGGTTTCTCCCGGATACATCAACAGTGCAAATTGAGATAATTCGCAAAGGAAGGAGAGTTGTAGCGCCAACGGGAATCGAACCCGTATTTAAGCCTTGAGAGGGCTCCGTCCTGAACCGTTAGACGATGGCGCCGACGGAAAATTGTGAAACGCAAGTATCTTCGCTAACCCTGATTGCCTCAGTTACAGTGAATACGAATCCTTTTCAATTCATAGATCCGATTTAGGGCTCACCTCATGTATGAAGAGTGAGTACATCCTAATTTACGAAAAGATGCCTCATTCTGCAACAATGTAAAATACAAGGCAGCTGATCATTTTGCCGGAATTATCTCATCGAATGAACGATCCTATTGGTCAGAGCAACAAGATCACTTGAAACGAATCGACCGCTTTTTTTGGGTGGTGGGGTCTTTTGAATGAATGTGGAGACCAAGCGATGCTAAACTGGTCCCTTCGACTCCGCCGCGACGGCTCATCCTGAGCAAGCGGAGCGCGTCTGCGCCGGAGGCGCATGAGCCTATGGCTTAGAAGGAGACCGTCGCGTCCCGCCGCTTTTCGGCGGGATCAGGGTGAACGTCAGTTTTTACGACGAGAAGCAAAAGACCCCACTACTTTTTTTTGCTATTGGCACACAACAAGCCTATATTATCATATCGTTACATATCGATGACATCCGGCCTTGATGAACGGCTGATACCCTCATTGTCACCTTCTTGTGAAGTGATGTGAGGGTTTTTTGTTTTTGGGACAATTGCAGCCAACCGTACGAATTGAATTAGAACAGGCAAAAGCATGAGAAACACATACAGGGTCACTTACCGAGGTAGCGACGGAAAAATTAAGGCTGAAGAACTGCCGGCAGACACGCATTTTGATGCTGCCGTCACAGTTCGCCAAACGTACCGGCTCAAATTTTCAGACATTCTCTCGAATGAAATTAAGGACAGGGGGACAGCGCGTAAAAGTAGAAGGACGGAGTTATAGAATGACAGACAATACCCGCATGATTGACGGCATCTATAAAGGAACGCGGATGAAAGATGTTCCGGCTGCGTATCTGCTGCACCTGCCGAAAGAGTCAGTAAGCGTGAGGCTGGCGGAATATGTCGCCAAGAATCACGAAGTTCTGAAATTGGAAGCAAGAAGGGATGGGCGGCTGCAATACATGAAGAGGATGGTGAAGCGATAACGCATCCTTCAGATATTAGTTACGGTAATTGTTTCAACCATCAGTTTTCCTCCTCTTTATAGAATTTTTATACCTTTGTGTCTTCTTTTTATTTTCTCTTCATTGCCTCTGCCAGCCGCTTAGCTTAAATTAAATCCACGCTCGAGAGTCTCAGAAGATGTTACATGCTGCGGGCTATCCGTTGGGCGGCTATACATTGCGTGTCACAATCCCGAGGATTTTCTCATGAGACAAATAACTCTCTTTATCATTCTGCTCTCTTTCTCGTACGGCTGTAATGGATCGCCTACTTCCGAACCCTCAGCTCGCATAAGCGTCAGCGTATCCTACAAAAGCGGATTTCAAGGCGATTCGCTCATTCTTCTCTGCGACGGCGCTGTCTTTGGGCGCGGTCGCGGTTTCAGCGACAGCATTTATGTTTCCTCCGGATATCTTTTCAACGTAAACGAAGGCGTGCATACGTTCGAGATACAAATTCCTCAAATGAATGCTCATGCCGATACAACATTTAAGGCGTTGCCGGCGTATAGGACTGTAATAGAAGCTTCATTTGACAGGAAGAAAAAAGTTATCAATTGCAATGTTGTATATCTTGATTCAAGCAAAGTCGCACTTCCTCTGCAGCCGTACCGATCGATTCAATCCATCATGCCACGGTAATTTTCTAGGGCTTTGTAGCAATACCATGGCAAATGTCAGCCGCTTAGGCGAAGTGTCGCACAAAAGAAATTGCTCGCGTATTACGATCAGTGCTATTTTGCTTTGGGTTGGTTTGTCTTAGGTTGGTCCATTTTGAACTTGAATGGGACCGTCACCCAAACGGCCACGGGTCTTCCTTCCAGCATTGCCGGTTTGAACTTCCATTTCATCGCTGCGTCAAGGGTCGCCTGATTAAGAACCTCTGCGTCAGATTTGAGGAGTACGGACTTCCGTGCAATGCCATGTTCATCAACCCATATTTTTACCCACACCGTTCCTTCAATACCGTCTTTGAGCGCTTGTTCAGGATACTCCGGACTGGGATTCTCTACCGGCTGAGGATTTTTTTCCACCGCGACAAAATCCGGCGGTTCTTGCTCCATTTTTTGCAATGTAAAGAATCCGCCCGCGTTATTCGTATTACCCATGGCGACATTGTTCATTATCTGGGGTTCATACCCGCTCGCTTCCGCTTTTATCTGGTAGATTCCGTCTGAGATGGAATCAATCTTGTACTGTCCATCATCAGAAGTGTACGCGGATAACCTGGTTCCAAGCAGTGTGACTTTGGCCTTCGCGATCGGCTCGCGGGAGGATTTGTCGATCACAGTTCCGATAACCGAACACAAACCTCTATGGTGATCTTCTGGATTTGCGCTTCCTGAGGATGCACTTTCTGAGAATGCAATTCCTTCACCTTTTGATCCGGCATTCTTCAGCGAGAGAGTGTCTTGCGCAAGAGCAGTGCTAACAAAAAAGAATAAGGAAATAATGAGCGTCGTTTTCATACATCCCTCAATTAGGTTTCATTTCTGGCGATCGTGAGCCGACAACAACTACAGGTGGAAAAGAAGTTAGATACACATACTCTGTCCGGATGCTTTTGATGTTCACGGGGGGCTGAATCATTCGTGACGACACTAAAAAGCTTGAAACCAGCATGACAAGCGCGACCGCTGCCGCAATCGGATAGGAAACGACGAAACTTCGTTTCCACAACGATGGTGTCGCCGGGCGTGTTTCTCTCTTCACCGGCAACTCGTTTTCCCGCAGCACTGATTGCAGTTGAAGGGCCGATTTTATGAATGCCCTGCACTGAGGACATTCTCCGAGGTGAAAAAATAAAGCAGACGTTTCAGCGTCGGCCGACTCACCGTCGACGTACGCACTGATAAGTTCCTGATATTCATCGCACTTTTTCATAAGCTCCTTTCTCTAAAATACGGTTTCAATTTTTCAATCAATGCTTTTCGCGCTTTGAACAGTCGAGACTTGACGGATGACACCGTCGTTCCGGTAATATCAGCAATCTCTGCGTATGACAGACGCTCATATTCCCTCAATATGATGGCCTCGCGATACGTTACATGCAATCGCTGAAGCACGATCTCGACGACCTCTTTCCGCTCCTTCGCTAGGATATCATCTTCCGGTGAAGCGCCATCCCACACCATCGAGTCATCTGCCTCGACGCAATAATTCCTTTTGAGGTCCGCCAATGCTTCGTTGCGGGCAACAGTAAACAACCAACTCTGCAGAGATTGGCCGTTACGAATATTCTGCTGCCCCGTTTGCAGCTTTAGAAAAACATCCTGAACGGCATCCTTTGCCCGTTGTTCATTTTTCAATAACCGGACGCAATACCTCAACAGGCGCTGCTGATAGCGGTCATACAATTGAGCAAGTGCTTTTTGGCTGCCACTGCGCAACTGATCCAGCAACTCTGAGTCGGAGTTCGTTTCCAGAAGAAGTCCTCGCTATTGTTTATAAGATGAAAATAGAAGGGTAAAGTTGCTCTGAAAAAGAAGAGTATTTTTCAGTGCATCCTCTCCGTGCCGGCGCAAAACATCTCTTTGCGGCTAACCCAAGTGCCGAGGTTTAGAAGCGGGTTGAAGCGTTCTTTCCGGAAGATGAAGAAGGCGCGGAGAATGCTAAAACCATTGCTGTCCTTCATACCATAACTTCTCGGCGCGTTTGGCGTCTTAGTGGTCAAAAGAGAATACGCTCATTTTGAGAAATAGCATTAGCACGTTGCTGAAAAACATTTTTATGAGCCACTAAGTCATGAAGGCACGAAATAATTTTAAGCGAATCGCTATCTCGACCGTTGATGATGTTGACGAGAATAGTTTTTTACTTTAATTTCTTAGTGTCGTTGTGTCTTTGTGGCAAGCTGTAAGGCCTTTTTCATCATCCTGCTAATATAAAATACTCAAGTCTCCAAAAGCCATATGGTCGGCTTCATTGCCGTCGAGTCCGTCGTCGGTTTCAATTCTTAGAACCTTACCTGAGCCTAAATCCAAGTCTACTTCGCGGTACCCATTGCCGTTTAATTCGTTTCCGTACAGGAGTTCACCGTCCACAAAAATTCGATACCTCATTTTGCCGTGATGGACGGCACCTGCTTCCTCCGCCCAGCCCGCTATACCCACAAGGCGTCCTTCCGTTCTTGGTAATAAAAATTCAGCATACGCTATGATGCTGCCGTCTTCGGGGTGCATGACGATTCCCTTCCTATATTTTTTTCCGCAAATAACCACGTCATCTCTCCAATACGGTCTATCGATGCCAATTCCGCCGTGAATATTGCCGGAGCGAACGATTTTCAAATCGGAGACATAGATCTTCATCGGATTGTCTCCGCTGTAACTTACACCATTCACGGTATGGTGAAATGGATGAATGGCCGCGAATCCGTTTACCGGTGTCCGCAGCATTTCAGTCAGCGCCTTTGTCCGGTCTTCTGTAAGGTGCGCCAGATACAATGCCTCTTTCAGGGGAAGGGGGCCTTTTTTTTCAATGGCAGCATGTTCCGGGTATCTCAAATTCAACTGAGCGTCTCGATACTGGATCCATATTCGTTCTGTGGCTTTAAGATTTCTTATGAAGTTTGGATTGGCCTTTTTCGCGACAAGAAGCTTTTTATAGACGTCATTCAATTCTTTGTCGCTTCTTTCAAAAATTGCACGGCCTTCGTGAGTTATTCTGAGAGGAATGCTTTTTGTTCCTGCGGCCGATCCGTTGACTGCATCCGCAGAACTCAGTGCGGGTAGATTCACGACGTTCTGCAGAAGAGATTGTGGAGTCCAAGCGATTCCCCCATGAATTGTTCTCGTGAGATGTCCCGCGGGATCCGCCACCCAGCCGGTATTCATATCGACGAATGACGATAAGCTTAGCCAGTATGAAGTTGTTCCGACGGTGGTCCAGGAGTTTCCTCCATCGAACGTTTTTAAGACCGTGCCGGATCTTCCTGCCACCCAGCCGGAGTTGTTCTTGAAAAGTTGTACCGTGAATAAGGCCGGAAGTCCCTCCTCGCCGGCGGCCCATGTCTCTCCGCCGTCGGTTGTTGTAAAAATCCTGCCGTACTCGTAACCGCGATCACTTGCGACAATGCAGCCATGCATGGCGTCTCCGAAAGCAATTCCCCAAAGAGCTAATGCCGGATCGATAATCGCGGTCGTCCATGTCAATCCGCCATTCGTAGTTTTAATCAGAACACCCTCAGAGCCGCAGGCCCAGCCGTTTTTGGTCGATGTAAAGGCAACTGAAATGAGGCTGGATATAGTTTGAGTCGCCTGGATTGTCCATGAGGTTCCGCCGTTCGTCGTCGCGAGAACGACTCCGCTGTCACACACGATCCATCCATGAAGAGCATCCACGAACTGCATAGCATGGCAAAGGCGTTCTGTCCCCGATTGCTGCTGCTGCCACGTTGATCCGCCGTCGGTCGTTCTGAGGATCATGCCTCCGCGTCCGCATACCCAGCCTTGCAACACATTCACAAATGAAAGAGCGAACAACTCGCTGGAGACGCCTGAAGACTGGTCCGACCAATGAGACCCGCCGTCGGTTGTCTTGCGGATCAATCCATTGCGGCCGACGACCCATCCGGTCGAAGCATTGACGAATTGCATCAGATTGAATGGGTTCGCCTCGGGAGCTGGTCGATAAGGAGACTGTTGTGAAAAGAGATTGATGCATTGCAGAAGAAAAAACAAAGTGAGAAGCGAGAAGATCGATTTCATGTCGATGTCCTTGAGGTTAAGAGATTGGTCCCTCGGTATTCGTGAGTGAGTTGCGCTCGCCGCGGCGTACTGAATGATAGTTGAGGAAACGTCCGGTAGGTTTATGAACGCCCCCTCGCTGCCGTTTCTATTGCAAAATTACGGCTTTTCACACGGAAATGCAACCGCATTAAACAAACGGCAGGGACACAGTTCCTTTTTTATCGTCTGGCGAAAGCCGGAATGCTATTGGGAATGAAGCTGAGACATTTTTCTCGATCCCAATCTCCGATTGGGATCGAAGTGTGTCAAGTGATTAGGAGCTATCTCAAAAATGGTTTCGATGTAGAATGCATTTGTAGATGTCATGCTGAGTCACGCTTTAGAGCGGGATAGACTCCGCGAAGCATCCACGACATTGAAGCCTCGTAGATTCACGATGCATGATTGTCATGGATTCTTCTCCGCCAAAGAACGGCGGATCAGAATGACATTTTTAGGAGTTTTTGAGATAGCTTATAATATTTTCAGATGAAAAAACAAGTTAAGCAACTCGTTTGGGAACGAGCGTGAATCCTGGGGATATCCATGCTCTGAAACACACTTGCATGTCAAGATTCTGAATCATATACTGCAAACTTCAGACCATGGCCTTCCCACCCGCACAAATACTTTATTGTAACCTTCACAGCCGTTTGGCGTATTCAATGAAATCAATACAAGGCCAAATTGTGAGATATGTACGGCATTTCGTGCTTCCGGTTTTACTTTTCAGCATTCTAGGAAGTTTTGCGTCTCACGCCGCAGAAATTTCAAAGAACCAAAAGAGTTTCTCGGTCGCCGCAGTAAAAATTCAAAGCGATATTACGCTTACCGGAAAACTCTCAGACCCGCGTTGGACGACGGCACCGGCCGTTGAATGTCCTTATGAAATCCAGCCGGGCGAAAACACCCCCGCAACGCAGCGGACGCTTGTGAAGATGCTGTACAATTCACGGTTCATCTATTTCGGCTTTGTTTGCGCAGACAGTGCGCCGTCGGCGATCCGTGCACATATTTCGGACAGGGATAATGTCTGGGGCGACGATTTTGTTTTTGTCGCCCTCGATACGTATGAAGACAATCAGCGCGCGTACGAATTTGTTGCCAATCCGTTCGGAATACAGGGTGACTTGATGAGGACTGCAAACAACGAAGATGCAAGCTGGGATGCCGTTTGGTATTCAAAAGCGACGCTCAACGACACCGGCTATGTCGTCGAAATTGCCATTCCGTTCAAAAGCATTCATTTCCCATCCAACAAATTAGAGGATTGGACGGTTGTGCTCCTCCGAAACTTTCCGAGAGCAAGCCGTCAGATATTCTCGTGGACGCCCTTTGACAGAAACGATCCTTGCTTCATCTGTCAAGGAGGGACATTGCGAGGATTGAAAGATCTTGAAGCCACAGGTACACTGGAGCTGCTTCCTTATGCTATGGGATTTCAATCCGGAAATCTTACAGACGCACAGGACCCGACATCGCAATTTTCCAACGGGAAAGTGAACGGGAGGATCGGCGGAGGCGTAAAGTTTTCGCCGAACCCAAGTTTGTTTGCAGAAGCCGTCATCAATCCGGATTTCAGCCAGGTCGAATCAGACGCAACGCAGATCAGCGTGAATTCATCGTACGCGCTTTACTATCCGGAGAAACGCCCTTTCTTTTTAGACGGTGCGGACATCTTCAACACTCAACTGACCGATTTCTATTCACGGATGATCAACAATCCGCTCGGTGCTGCAAAGCTCATTGAAAAATCGGACGGCCTTACGATTGCTTACCTTACCGCGAGCGATAGAAATTCTCCGTTCACCATTGCCGGAGAAGAAGGAAGTTCGTCGGTCGAGAGTTCATTGCAATCGTATTCGAATATTCTGCGCGCGAAATATGATTTTGGCAAACAATCGTTCCTTGGCGCAATGGGAACGGCGAGAAATTTTACCGATGCACACAACTACACGGGGGGCATCGACTGGAGTTTATTTCTTGATGCCAATTATTCGATTCGCGGGCAGATGCTGGCTTCGAATACAAAAGAGGTCAATGACCAATCTGTTTTTTTTGACTCCAGTTTTTTCGGCGGCACGCGGTTCACTCCGGGGTTCGATGGACAAACGTACGACGGCACCGCGCTCTATACGCAGGTCCGCCGTGATGCGAGAGATTACAGTTTTAGCGTAACCTATGAAGATATTTCACCGACCTTCCAATCGGAGAACGGCTTCATTACCGGAAACGATTTACGCATGATCGATGTGCAGAATTACTACAATTTCTATCCCGTCAATTCACTGGTCGATCTGGGTCAATTATGGATGGAAAACAATTTGCAGTTCGATTACGACAATGCACGGAAACAACGCTGGACGGCGGCCGGAATATATTTACAATTGAAAAGCCAGACGAATATCAACTTGTGGTTTTTGCCCTACAACGAAGAATTGTATCATGGCGTGCGGTTCAACAAAATCAACCGCGGCGAGTTCTCGGTCAATTCTTCCCCGGCAACGTATATTTCCGTTTCGGGGGACATCCAGCTCGGAAGGTTCATTGACCGTGATGATGCTTTAACCGGATATGGCCACAACATCTCGGCATCGGTGGCGCTAAAGCCGACATCACAATTAGAACTTGATTTGTCCTACTCACGCTCACGATTGTCGGATGTTTCGACGGATCGGCTTTTTTATGATGGATACATTTCGAGGTTCACGGGAATCTATCAATTCAGTTCCGACGTCTTTTTCCGCCTGATCGGACAATACGATAAATTCAACAAAGCCGTTGAAATTGACCCGCTGCTCAGTTACAAGCTGAACCCTTTTACTATTTGCTATGCGGGTTCAACGCACGACCTGACTGATTTTGACAGCCCGTATGGCTTTGAGCAAACCGAGCGGCAATTCTTTATAAAGCTGCAATATCTCTGGAGAGAGTGATCAACCGCTCTGTAAAATAAAAAAGCCCGGCATCACCGTCGATACCGGGCTTTTTCGTTTCACCTGGATCTACTTAAGCAGCACCAATTTTCTTGTTTGCACGAAATTCCCCGCTTGTATCCGATAAAGGTAGACGCCCGAAGAAAGTCCGGCGCCGTTGAATGTCGCGCCGTACGAGCCGGCCTCCTTGTTGCCGTTGACCAGCTCGGCAATTTTCTGGCCGAGCATATTGAAGACAACAAGAGTCACATGCGAGCGGGCGGGAATTTCATAACGAATCGTCGTCGACGGATTGAACGGGTTTGGATAGTTCTGCTCAAGTGAATAGGCGGCGGGGCTGAGCGGAGTTTTTTTCACAAGATCGATGATCTCTCCTCCTCCTCCTCCATTTTCGGTCTTCAAAATCGTTCCGTTCATGCCGACAACCCATACTAGTGATGAATCGTATACCGCAATAGATTTGAGCGCCGTTGGTACGTTGGTGTATTGATAAGTCCAAGTCAATCCTCCGTCCGTGGTTCGAAGGGGATAACCATACTGACCTACTGCCCATCCCCTCAGATTGTCGCTGAACCGCACCGCGTTCAGATCCTCGTACAACTCGTTTGTTGGTGATTCCCACGAGGAGCCTCCATCTTTTGTAAAGAGCATCGTTCCTGCTGCGCCGGCGATCCACCCGTTTTCCGGCGTCAAAAAGAATACTGAATTCAACGCGGCGTCGGTCATCCTCACCGGCCCGTACCAGTGGTCGCCGCCGTCCGTTGTCTTGAGGATCGTTCCTTCGTTGCCGACAGCCCAACCGTTTGCAGTATCACTGAAATCCACACTCGCGAGCGAGCTCGTTGTGCCGCTTGATTGGGAATTCCAGTGCACGCCGCCGTCGGCGGTCTTGAGAATTGTTCCTTCATTGCCGACGGCCCAGCCTCTTAGTGAATCGATAAAATCGATGCCGCCGATCCAGTTGTTGGTTCCGGTCGAACAGGTGTGCCACGTAGTTCCGCCATCTATAGTTTTAATGATCGTACCGTTGTTGCCGCCTGCCCATCCAATTCCATTCTGGCCGTAAAATACAGCCCAGAGATCCGCAGTCGTTCCGGTCCCTTTTGGATTCCAGCTGCTGCCTCCGTTGGTTGTACCGAAGATCGCTCCCCCGGTACCAGCGGCAAATCCGTTCTTAGAGTCTGCAAAACTTACAGAAGAAAAATTCACGGGTGTCGGCAACGCAGATTGGGGGTTCCAGGAATTTCCGCCATCCGTCGTCTTCATGAGATGTCCCGTCGGGTCGGACACCCAGCCTGTATTCATATCGACGAAGGACGACAGGCTTAACCAATAAGGAACCGGAGTTCCCGCGTTCGTCCAGGAATTTCCGCCGTCCAATGTTTTAAGAACTGTGCCGGATCTTCCCATGATCCAGCCGGAATTATTTGGGAATAGCTGAACCATGAACAATGGCAAAACGCTCGCCTGTCCGGCACTCCATGTTTCTCCGCCGTCGGTTGTTGTGAAAGTCTTGCCGTTGTAGTAGTAAAGGTCGCTTCCGACTAAACATCCATGCAATGCATCTCCAAAAGCTATTCCCCAGAGATTCAATGTTGAATCGACAATTGTTGTCGTCCATGCAGCGCCGCCGTTCGTAGTCTTAAGCAGCGCTCCATTAGATCCGCAAACCCATCCATTTTGGGTCGAAGTAAAAGCAATCGAGCAAAGGCTGGAATTGGTTTCGCTGCTATGACTTGTCCACGTGGCGCCTCCGTCAGTTGTCGCGAGCACAATCCCTCCTTCGCAAGCGACCCATCCGTGAAGCTGATCGATAAACAATATACTCTTACACAGGCTCTGTGTCCCCGATTGCTGCTGCTGCCACGTTGCCCCGCCGTCAGTCGTAACGAGGATAATACCCCCGCTTCCGCAAACCCAGCCCCGTTGAGCATCCACAAATGAAAGACCGGTCAGGTCATTTGAGACTCCTAAAGATTGGTCAAGCCAATGAGCGCCTCCATCGGTGGTCTTTCGAAGCAATCCATTTTGGCCGACGATCCAGCCGGTCGACACGTTCACGAATTGCATGAGATTGAACGGGTTGACCACAGGGGTTGGCCCTTCAGACGTCCATTGCGAAAAGAGATGGGAACATGGGAGGAGTAATATCAGGGTGAGAAGTGAAAAGTTGGTTTTCATGTCGATGTCCCTCCGATTTCGGTGAGGTTAAGATGGAAGGTTCGCCAAACGAAATGTACTTTGCAAAAATGCACGGCCGATGAAGCAATCAGAAACAACCCTTGCGGTATGCGAACCCCATGTTTCAAACTGTGAGAAAAGTTCATCCTGAACGGCTTAACCGCCATGTCGAACCGCAGTACACAGAAAGATACGGCAAGAGTTATCGAGAGTCAAGCTGCGGGTAGCTGGGGTAGTGTTACAGTTTCACGCTAGACACTATTACTTCAAGCACTTTCTCGTTCCCAATCTCCGATTGGGAACGAAGTGTGTCAAGTGATCAATATTTTCAGACGAAAAAACACGTTACGCAACTCGTTCCCAAACTGAGTTTGGGAACGAGAGTGAAGAGTTATCGAGAGTCAAGCTGCGGCAGACAGCAGGAGTAGACCATAGCCGGAATGCAGGCAACTGTACGCCATGGACAGAATGTCTATCAAATCTCAGGGCCACAAACTGCAAACCAAGAGCTGCGATCTCTCTGTTATCCTCGCTATTGGGTAGTGTCCTAATATGGGTATGAGCTATCTGAAAAATGCTTTGTACTGTCATCCTGATCCACGACGCTGAAGCTTTGTGGATTTACGGAGACGCATTGACATGGATTCTTCGTCTCCCGACAAAAAGCGTCGGGAGACTCAGAATGACATGACTCAGAGATTATGACATGTACAATCAAATTAGGACACTACCTGCTATTGTGCAATATCAAAAAATCTTTGTATATTTGTGCACGATGGAAACGTCACTGAAAAAGAAAATCATCTTAGTCGGCGACAAGGTGCTGGTCTCCCCCGAAAAAGACCAGGAGAAGTCGACCCACGGATTGTATCTCCCCCCCGGCGTAAAGGAAAAAGAAAAGGTCCAGAGCGGCTATATTGTTAAAGTTGGACCGGGATATCCTGTTGTCAATCCAAACTATGTCGATCAGGAACCGTGGTCAACAACTCCCAAAGATCCGGTGAAATACATTCCGCTCCAGGTCGAAGAAGGGGATTACGCAATTTTTCTTCGGGATGCGGCTATTGAAATCGAATATGAGGGAGAGCAATATCTTATTGTCCAGCAATCATCGCTTTTGATGCTCATCCGGCGGAGTGCGTATACCGAGATCGGACCATGAACGCAGCGCATGACCCCCGTATTTTCAACGAAGCAAACATTCACGAACAATTGCAGACAGCCCCGTTTACGCAGGGATTTTATACTCTTCGGTTCTACACCGAGAACGGAAAACCCGCCGCACATCCGACAGACACAATTTCCGAATTCTACCTTTATCCTTCCGGCGGAACGCTGCGCGACAGCACCTTCAACCTTGTGTTTTACGATTCTCAGTTCGATACGTACAGAGGCTTTAAGCCGCCGCACCTTGAAAGATAATTAAGAATTAAGAATTAAGAATTAAGAATTAAGAATTAAGAATTAAGAATTAAGAATTATGAATTATGAATTAAGAATTAAGAATTATGAATTATTGAGACTTCTGAATAATTCCAAAAGTATGACTCACGCAAATCCCGCGGGGCTGGCGAGAGACGATTTTTCAGAAGTCTCGAATTATAAGAGATCTCTTCACCCTGCTTTTGCAGAATTATTAATTGAGGCATCTGAAAAATCAGTTACAATGGTGGGACGGACATTCTTGTCCGTCAGAATTTGTTAGATTTGAATCAAAAATGACAAACAGGAATGTTTGTCCCACCAGAAAAAGCAATTTTTCAGAAGTCTCTAATTCTTAATTCTTAATTTTTAATTCTTAATTTTTAATTGTCCCTGTTTGTCTTTTGCCAAGAACAAAGCATGCGAAAGGTACTCAATGCAGCCTGAAGAAATATTAGAAAGTATCAGCGGAGGGTTTTTTGCTCTCGATGCGGATTTCAAGTTTACGTACTGGAACCGGGCCGCCGAAGAGGGAACACGTTTTCTCCGTGACCAGGTGCTGGGGAAACACGTGTTCGAAATATTTCCGAACGCGGAAAAGGCCGAGCTGGGCGACCGTTACCGCACGGCAATGGCAACGAAAACATTCCAGTCGTTTGAAACGAGTTACCACGACAATAATTTTGAAGCATGGTATAACATTCGCATTTACCCGAATGAGAACGGGCTGTCCGTTTTCTTCCAGGACATCACCGATCAGAAGCATCAGGAACGCCAGCGGGAGACGCTGCTCGAGATTTCGCACGTCATTAATTCGAGCAATCAGCTCGACGACCTCTGCGCGCAGGTCGTGCACACGATTGCCGCCCGGTACGACCTTCCGTTCCATCACGTGTTGATGTACATTTTCCGGCCTCAGGACGAGAAAATTATTTTGGTCGCCCCCGAGCTTCCGTCGCTCGAATGGGAACAAATCCTCACGGCGCGGTCGGTGAACGAACAAAATTCCGCCGCTTGCATCGACGCCGTCATCACCGGCGCGCCGATCATCACGTCGGACGTTTCCCGCAGTTCATACTACGCCGTTGCGCCGGAGATGCTGGTGACGTCGGATCCGAAAACCGTTCTCGCTATTCCGTTAAAGGTCGAAGGCGAACTGGTCGGCGTGATGGAGATGCTGATGAATTCCGAAAAAGCGTTCGCCGAAAGGGAGCAGTCGTTCCTTTCCCTTATTGCCAACGAACTGGCTGTCGGCATCAGCCGCAGAGGGTTGATCGACGAGCTGCGCGTAAAAAACGTGGACCTCGAGATCCAGCGTGCGCAAACGGAGGACGCGCACGAAACGCTGAAGAAATTTCTCGCCTTTTTCAGCCACGAGCTCCGTTCGCCGCTGAATTCCATTATCGGATTTTCGGAGTTGATTCAGCTCGATATGCCGAAGCTCGATGCGGCGACGGTTGCGTCGTACGTTTCGTCCATCAATCAAAGCGGAAAACATCTCCTCCAGCTCATCAACGATATCCTGGACCTGTCGAAGCTGGAAGCGGGGAAGCTGGAACTTCATTACAAGAGCATTCCGATCCGTCAATTCATCGACGGGCTGACAAAATCATTGCAGCCGCAGATGGAACAGAAGAAGCTGTCGTTCGAGATCCATATCGCGGACGAGCTCGACGATATCGTTGCCGACGATGTCCGCCTCAAGCAGATCATGCTGAACCTTGTCACGAATGCCATCAAGTTCAGCCATCCGGAAAATACAATCGCGATCAACATCCTGCGGGTGAACAACGCGGTCGAGTTCAGCGTGCAGGATTCGGGCGTCGGCATCAGGGTTGATGAGATGCCGCGGCTGTTCCTTCCGTTCCAGCAAACGTCGGCAGGGAAAAGGAAGCAGGAAGGGACGGGGCTGGGCCTGTCGATCACCAAAAAGCTTGTCGAGCTTCACGGAGGCTCGGTGACTGCGGTGAGCGAGTGGGGAAAGGGGAGCACGTTTATTGTGCGAATGCCGATGATGGTCAACTCCCGCAGCGACAGCAACGACATTGCGGGGAACATTGCCGGCATTCTCACACCGTCGTCGGAGCCGCAGCGTGTGCTTATTGTGGAAGACAAGCCGCATGCGCGGCAGATACTGCAATCGTATCTCTCGGAAGCCGGTTACGTTATCGAAACCGCGGCGAACGGCATCGAGGCGCTCGAGAAAGCAAAATTGTGGAAACCGGATGTCATCACGCTCGACATTCTTCTTCCGGTGAAAGATGGCTGGCAGGTCCTGCGCGAACTCAAGCAGCATCCGTTGTGCAAGGATATTCCGGTGATCATCATCTCGATGCTCGATGAACGGAACGTCGGATTCGGACTCGGCGCGGTCGATTATTTTGTGAAGCCCGTCCAGAAAGACGAGCTTCTCGAATCGCTCCGCAAAGTAACTTCGGCCTTGAAGCACAAACAGTCGGCAAGAATTTTGGTGATCGACGACGACCGTTCCGTGATCGACCTGGTGCAGGTGATTCTCGAATCCGAGGGATGCACGGTGCTGAAGGCGCTGGACGGGAGGGAAGGTCTGCGGCTCGCGCAAGAAGAGCATCCCGACCTTATCATCCTCGACCTGGTGATGCCGGAAATTTCCGGGTTCAATGTTGCGTATCAATTGAAACACAACCCGAAGACCCAGACAATCCCCGTGATCGTGATGACGAGCATGGAGATCGATGATGAAACACGGGAACAGCTTCGCGGGTTTGTCGTCAGTTTGATGAAGAAATCGGGGTTCACGAAAAAAGATTTACTGCAGGAGATCTCTGCAATAGAAGGGAAGCGGCAGTAG
>CAZXQG010000049.1:0-22930 GCA_964642725.1 uncultured Chitinophagaceae bacterium | reverse complement strand
AATGTCGTCGCTCCCGGATTTGTCGAAACTGACATGACGGAGAAGTTGAATGAGAAACAAAAAGAAGCTATCTTAGCCATGATTCCGTTGAAGCGGATCGCGAAACCGGACGAGGTTGCCGGGGTGGTTCGTTTTCTTGCATCATCCGACGCGGATTATATAACCGGACAAGTGTTGTGTGTGGACGGCGGCATGGTCATGTAAATTGTAAATGTTTCAAAGCAGCATAATCACTTAACTAAAGGAGATACCCGTATGGCTGATGTATCCGCAAAAGTAAAAGAGATCATTGTAAACAAACTTGGCGTTGACGAGGCGCAGATTACCCCGGAAGCTTCATTTACGAATGATCTTGGCGCTGATTCATTAGATACCGTCGAACTGGTTATGGAATTTGAAAAGGCTTTCAATCTTCAAATCCCGGATGAAGACGCCGAAAAAATTGCGACTGTCGGAGATGCGGTAAAATATTTATCGGCAAAAGTTTCGTAATGCCGATACGGGCATTCCTCGATGAAATGCATACGTAATGCCGGCAAACGTCGGCATTACGTTGTTATAAAACGGATGAAATGGAAGCGAAGGAAAAGGGTATGTCGTTCAACGGAAGAGCGCGTCGTGTCGTTGTCACAGGTATGGGAGCGGTCACACCGATTGGTTTGACGGTCAAAGAGTTTTGGAAGAATGCACTCGCCGGCATGAGCGGCGCAGCCCCCATCACCTATTTTGACACGACGCAGTACGACACGAAGTTTGCGGCGGAGCTGAAGGGATTTGACCCGCTCAACTACATGGACCGTAAAATGGTTCAGCGTGTTGACCCGTTTACGCAGTACGCTTTTGCAGCGGCCGAAGAAGCGGTAAAAGATTCGGCCATCGATTTCTCAAAAATTTCGGGAGATCGGGCCGGCATTATTTTCGGCTCCGGCATCGGCGGAATGCAGACATTTCAGCGCCAACATGAGACGCTGGTAGTTACAAAAGGACCTCACCGCATCAGCCCGTTTTTTATCCCGATGATGATCGCCGATATCGCAGCCGGAAGAATTTCCATGAAGTATGGTCTGAAAGGGCCGAATTATGCAACGACGTCTGCGTGCGCAACGGCGTCGCATGCGGTCGGCGACGCGTTCATGTTGATTCAGCGCGGCGATGCGGATGTGATGCTCAGCGGCGGGTCCGAAGCCGGAATATGTCCGATGGGGATCGGCGGTTTCAACGCGTTGAGAGCGCTCTCAACCCGCAACGATGCGCCGCAAAGAGCGAGCCGGCCGTTCGACAAAGAACGTGATGGTTTTGTGATGGGCGAAGGGGGCGGCGTATTGGTTCTTGAGGAGCTTGGCCATGCGATCCAGCGGGGGGCAAAAATATATGCCGAGATCGCCGGAATCGGCTTTACTGCCGATGCGCATCATATCACCGACCCGGCTCCGGGCGGAGAGGGTGCAGTTCGTTCGATGAGAGCGGCCATCCGCGATGCGGGTGTTTCGCCAAACGACGTTGACTACGTGAACGCGCACGGCACGTCAACACCGGCAAACGACAAAAACGAGACCGCGGCGATGAAGACGGTTTTTGGCGAACACGCGTGGAAGCTTGCCGTCAATTCCACAAAGTCGATGGTCGGGCATTTACTCGGTGCGTCGGGAGCGGTTGGATCTATTGCAACAGTGATGAGCATTGTCGAAAACAAGATTCATCCCACTATCAACTACGAGTTTCCCGACCCTGATTGCGATCTCTTTTATGTTCCGAACACTTCCATCGAAAAGGAAGTGAATGTCGCATTATGCAACACGTTCGGGTTCGGCGGCCACAACGCAACCCTGCTCTTCAGAAAATATCAGGAGAATTAAGAGGACAAGTACCGGTGTGAGCAGTTTTCGTCGATGGGTCCAAAATCTTTTCCGCACCGCGCCTGCAATTTCCGCGCACTCTCTGTCTGAGTTATACTCCAGAATCGATTTCAAACGATTGGAAAGCGTGCTCCAGTACCGCATTCGCTCGAAGGACCTTTTCCTTCAGGCGGTTCTGCACCGATCATACCTGCAGTTCGCCGATCCGCCGATGCTTCATTCGAACGAGCGCCTCGAGTTTCTGGGCGACTCGATATTAAATATGACCGTTGCCGAGCGATTGTACAAGCTCTATCCTGATTCAGAAGAAGGCAACCTGACGATTATGCGGGCTCGCTTGGTGAATCGAAAAGCGCTGGTTCACTACGCAAAAAAAATACACTTGCGCGACTTTCTCCTTCTCAGCAACAGCGCTTCGCAGACGGCCGAAAAAGGCGCTGATACAATTCTTGCTGACGCCTACGAAGCGGTGATCGGTGCTGTGTATCTTGACGGCGGGTTGGAAGAAGCGAGACGTTTTGTCGAGCGCCAGTTGACCAGCGCCCTGATGGAAGGCACAATCCATGAAGCCGATGAGAATTACAAGAGTGCGCTGCTTGAATATGCTCAGGCCAACGGAAGGTCCCTGCCGCACTATCAAATCATAAAAGAAGAAGGGCCTGATCACGACCGGACATTTACCGTTGAAGCATCAATCGGCAACGGTGCGACGGGTGTCGGGGTGGGGAAAAATAAGAAAGAAGCCGAGCAAGCCGCTGCTGAAAATGCACTGTTCCTTTTGAAGCAGAAACAATCGGCGGCACAAGACCATTCAGCCTCCTGAGTTTCACACATTCAATAATTACTGAAATGACCAATTCGTTGTTTGAAGAAGATAAGTTCGAATCCCGCCATCTTGGCCCGGGCGGCGAAGAATTGAACACAATGCTTCGGGTTATCGGCGTTGATTCGCTCGATACGTTGATTGACGAGACTATTCCGGCCAGTATCCGGATGAAGGAGCCGTTGAAAATTCCTCCGCCTGTCGGCGAATACAAATTTCTTCAGATGCTCAGAGCGATCGCTGCCAAGAATAAAGTCTATAAGTCCATGCTCGGCCAAGGTTATTACAATTGCATAACACCGGCCGTCATACAGCGGAATATTTTTGAAAATCCCGGCTGGTATACTCAATACACTCCCTACCAGCCTGAAATTTCTCAGGGAAGGCTGGAAGCGCTCCTGAATTACCAGACAATGGTGATTGACATGACGGGGATGCAGGTTGCCAACGCATCGCTGCTGGATGAAGGGACGGCCGCTGCGGAGGCGATGACGATGGTTTACGGCATCGTCAATAAGAATATGGACGGCGTGTCGAGGAATCGCTTTTTTGTCTCGGAAGGATGCTTCGTTCAAACAATTGATGTTATTAAAACGCGCGCACACGTTGCCGGCATCGACGTCGTGGTGGGCAATCATGAAAAAATAGATTTCGATGCGTCGTATTTTGGGGCGATCCTCCAATATCCGGATGAAGTGGGTGGAGTAACGGATTATCGGGAATTTATCGCCGCTGTGCACAAAAGCGGCGCTCTGGCTGTCGTCGCAGCCGATTTGCTGAGCCTCGCGTTGATCACGCCGCCGGGAGAATTCGGCGCAGATGTGGTCGTCGGATCATCGCAGCGATTCGGAATTCCTATGGGGTATGGCGGACCGCACGCGGCATTCTTTGCGACAAGAAATGAATTCATACGGCACATGCCGGGTAGAATCATCGGCGTCTCTGTTGACGCACAGAATAACAAAGCCTACCGCATGATGCTGCAGACACGGGAACAGCATATCCGCCGTGAGAAAGCAACCTCGAACATTTGTACGGCGCAAGCGCTCCTTGCGATTATGGCTGGGATGTACGCTGCGTATCACGGTCCGGCTGGAATCAAGAGAATTGCGTCACGAATACACGGGTTCAGCAAAGTCCTCGATGCGGAACTCCAAGCGCTCGGCTTCAAACAATCAAACCGAGTCTGGTTCGATACCCTGAAGATCGATGCGGGGAAGAACGCCGGCGCGATTTTGGCCGCCGGGGAATCCGCCGGGTTTAATTTCCGGCGCATCGGTCCGACGCATATCGGGATTGCGCTGGATGAAACCACGGAGCTAGAAGATGTTGTTGCAATAAAAGAAATTTTTGCACACGCAGCCCATGCTTTACATCAGCATGAGGATCTCGCCGAAAAATATTCTTCTCTTGTAATCAATTATCCTGAACCGTTCCGCCGCACAAGTCCGTATCTCCAGCACCCGATCTTTTCCATGCATCATTCAGAATCCGAAATGATGCGGTACATCAAAAGTCTGGAGAACAAAGATCTATCGCTGACGCATTCAATGATTCCCCTCGGTTCGTGCACGATGAAGCTGAACGCAGCAACGGAGTTAATGCCCGTCAGCTGGCGGGAGTTCGCCAGCCTTCATCCATTTGCACCCATCAATCAAGCCGAAGGGTATCAGCAGATTTTTAAGGAGCTGGAGTCGGCGTTGTGTGAAATTACAGGATTCGCCGCTGCTTCGCTGCAGCCAAATTCTGGGGCGCAAGGAGAGTTTACCGGCTTGCTCGTGATACGAGCTTACCATGCGGACAAAGGAGAAGGCCACAGGAATGTTGCACTCATTCCCTCGTCAGCACACGGAACAAATCCTGCAAGCGCCGTGATGGCCGGATTGAAAGTCGTCGTTGTCGCTTGCGATGATACGGGGAGCATTGACGTCGAAGACTTGCGTTTGAAAGCGGCTCGCTACAAAGACACGCTTGCCGCCTTGATGGTGACCTACCCGTCGACTCACGGAGTGTTTGAAGAAAACGTGCAGGAAATTTGCAGCATCGTTCATCGCAACGGAGGGCTGGTGTACATGGACGGTGCAAACTTGAACGCCCAGGTCGGAGTTACAAGCCCGGCGATCATTGGCGCAGACGTTTGCCACATTAACCTGCATAAAACTTTCAGTATCCCTCACGGCGGCGGCGGACCCGGTATGGGTCCGATTTGCGTTGCCAGGCATCTTGCGCCGTATTTGCCGGGGCATCCGGTGGTGAAAACCGGCGGGGAAAAGGCCATTCACGCAGTTTCCTCGGCCCCATGGTCAAGTGCGAATATCCTTCTCGTTTCGTACGCCTATATTAAAATGCTCGGGGGCAGCGGGGTGAGAGAAGCGACACGGTACGCAATTCTCAACGCGAATTATTTAAAAGCCAGGCTCGAACCGCATTTTCAAATTCTCTACCGGGGGAAGAACGGCAGAGTCGCCCATGAATTTATTCTTAATATGAAAGAGTTCAAAGAGAAATGCGGCGTCGATGTGGAGGACATCTCAAAGCGTTTGATGGATTACGGCTTCCACGCCCCGACAGTCTCGTTCCCGGTTCACGATACGATGATGATTGAACCCACCGAAAGCGAGTCGCAGGCGGAGCTTGACAGGTTTGCCGATGCGATCATCACGATAAAAAAAGAGATTGAAGAAGTTGCCAGGGGCACTGCGGACCCGAAAGACAACGTTCTCAAGAACGCCCCGCACACTCCCATGGAAGCGATGAAGGACGATTGGAACCATCCATATACCAGGACGAAAGCAGTATATCCTCTTCCGGATGTGCGTCATCACAAGTTTTGGCCCAGCGTTGGGCGAATTAACAACACGTACGGCGATAAGAACATCGTCTGCAGCTGCCCGCCGATCGAATCGTATGCGGAAGAGCAGGTTCGATGATAACCGAGGATTCCGAGATTCGGTCGATTTTGACTTTGTCGAAGACGATTGCCGTTGTTGGTGCATCCCCCAAGCCATGGCGCGACAGCGGTTCGATAGCACTCTTCCTTGCGGGGAAAAAATATACCGTGTACCCGGTGAACCCGAAGTACCAAGACGTGCTGGGTATGCGGTGTTATGCGGATCTGAACAGCCTTCCCGAAAAAATTGATATCGTCGACATTTTCCGCAATTCGAACGAGGTTGAACCTGTCGTTGATGAAGCTATTCTCGCAGGAGCGAAATGTGTGTGGATGCAGCTCGGGGTTGTCAACGAGCATGCGGCGGCACGCGCAGAATCGGCGGGAATAAAAGTAGTTATGGACCGCTGTATTGCAGTCGAGCATCGCGCGTTGATGCATTGATTGTTTTGTCGTAGGACGGAAGCAGACTTGAGAATCTTCCTCTTTTTCAAGCCTCTTTTTTATTGCCTATATTCGAATGAAAGTTTTCCCAATACTTCTCATCGCTTGCGCGCTATCTCCGCTCGTGTCCCTGGCGCAGGACTCTGCGCAAGCGGCGCCCCCGGATTTTCCCGACTCAACGTTGCACGTTTCAAATATTATTTTTGCCGGAAATGAATTAACGAAAGACTTTATCATCGAACGCGAAATGTCGCTGAAGCCCGGGTCGCTGTTGACGCGGGAAGGGGTTGCGTACGACATCAACCGTATCTACAGCCTTCAACTGTTCAACAAGGTCGAGATTCACGTTATTCAGGATTCCACAACGGCAACGTTGATTGTTTTTGTCAGCGAGCGCTGGTATTTTTATCCGTTTCCGATCGCCGGCTTCAAAGATCACACATGGACGCATCTCTATTATGGCGCAGGCGTCATCCACACAAATTTTCGCGGGCGGAAGGAACTTGTGAATATTCAGTTCGCGCTCGGCTACGACCCGTATGCTTCGGTGCAATATGTCGACCCGGCGCTCGACCCCGAAAATAATTTATACTTTTCCACAAGAGCATCATACTCAATCCAAAAAAACCTGAGCCTCGTCTCGCTCTCTTCAGGCCCGAATTTCGACGAAAAACTTATCGACGGACAAATCACGTTCGGGAAAAGATTTTCGTTGTACACCACCATAACGACAACCGTTGAATTTACCAGCCTGAGTGTTTCCGACAATAGGGCGGGGCGAACATTGTCTCCGGGGGGAACAGACAATTTCGTTTCTTTGCATGCCGACTACGTCTATGATACGCGCGACTTGAGCGAGTATTCGCGCCTTGGGACATTGGCAACAATCGATGTTTCAAAGTACGGCCTTGACGACAAATATATCGATTACCAGCGGTATTCAGTTGATTTTCGGAGGTATATTCCGATCTATTTTAATTCGTCGTTTGTTTTTCGAATATTCGGAAGCGCCGTGCAGGGTGGTGACGACCCTAATTACGGACATGTATTTTTTGGATACTCCGAGAGAATTCGCGGCAGGTTCCGGACAATCGTCGAAGGTGATGACATCGCCGGGACTAAAGCGGAAATTCGTATTCCAATTATTTCTCCCGCGTATCTTCGGCTCGAGGAAATTCCTATCGAGCAATTCAGAGATATTCGTTACGCTCTGTACTTTACGCTGTTTGGAGACGCAGGGAGAGTGTGGTATAGAAATCAGCCGATCGCAGTGAACAGTTTTTTTGGAGGTAACAGTTTTCTCTCAGGCTACGGCGCCGGGTTGAACATGCTTCTTTCGTACAGTTTTGTCGCCCGTATTGAATACGCGTTCGGCGGACCGGGATTTCACAACGGAGAACTCATTCTTGACCTCGGAGCTTCGCTGTAAAGTGTAGGACTAAGTATATTTTAACCGACAGAGTCTCATGTGTTCAACAAGGAAAAGTAATTGTGTCTAAAGAATTCTTTTACGCAGACCCGGCAAAAATCGGAGAGCGGTTTCTGACCATCGAAGACGATGAATCGAAGCACATTGTCCGTGTGCTTCGAAAATCCGAGGGAGAGTTATTGTGGGTTGTCGACGGAGCAGACCGTGCGTATGAGGTGGCTATACGATCCATCCGGCAGCACGCCATCGAATGCGAGATACTTTCCGTCCATGAACGGCTCAACGAGGCGGCTATTGAAGTAACGCTCGCCGTCGCCGTTCTTAAAAATCCATCCCGAATGGAATGGTTGATAGAAAAAGGAACGGAGCTTGGGATTCGCCGGTTCATTCCCGTCTCCACATCGCGCACGGTTGCACATTCATCCAAAGAGAATCGCTGGAAAAAAATTGCGTTATCGGCGATGAAACAATCGGGACGCAGCTACCTCCCGCAAATTTATCCGTTGACGGACATGGAGTCGGTCATGCATCACGCATCGGTGTTTGACTTGAAAATCATCCCCTATGAGCAAACAGACGAGGTGCTCTTTATTTCCGAGGCACTTCGTCACAGGCAGAAGCCGACCTCCGCGTTAATTGTTATCGGTCCTGAAGGAGGATTTACCGAGGATGAAATTCATGCTGCCGAGCGGGCGGGGTTTGTTCAAGTTTCGCTCGGGAAACGGAGGTTGCGCACGGAAACCGCCGCGCTTGTCGCTGCTTCGTGGGTGATCGGGAACTATTAATCCACTAAGAACACGAAAAAACACGAAGGTTGAGATCTACTTTATTGAGAGCCAATACTTTCTTCGATAAAAAATTGGTTAGAGAACAATCTCGTGAAACACACTTTCTTCGTGTTCTTCGTGAACATCGTGGATGATTCAACAAAGAAAAAGAGCCAACCGCGTTTGAACAGTTGGCTCTTCTATTTTAGGTCAACAATATTTATTACGCCGATTTGCGTTCCTCGAAGAGGTACATCGGCTCTTTCTTCTTCGCGATAGTTTCTTTTGTTATGATGCATTTTGTAATGTTCGGGCGAGAAGGGAGATAATACATAATATCGACCATCGTCTCTTCAATCACGGCCCGCAACGCCCGCGCACCCGTCCCGCGCGCCATCGCTTTTTGGACAATCGCTCTGAGTGCCTCCTCTTCAAATTCCAATTCCACGCCTTCGTATTTAAAGAGCTTTTGGAATTGCTTTACCAATGCATTTTTCGGCGCAACGAGAATATTCATCAATGCATCTTCGGAAAGCGAATGCAGCGATGAAATCACCGGAAGCCTGCCGATAAATTCCGGAATAAGCCCGTATTTCAACAAGTCATCCGGTTCAACTTGCTTCAAATACTCGTCGGTGTTGTAATCTTTCTTGCCTCGCAGGTCGGCCCCGAATCCCATCGGGTTTTGGCTGACGCGTTTCGCGATAATCTTGTCCAGCCCTTCGAACGCTCCGCCGCAAATAAAGAGAATATTCTTTGTATTTACATTAATGAGGCTTTGTTCCGGGTGCTTGCGTCCCCCTTTCGGCGGAACACCGGCAAGTGTTCCCTCCAGAATCTTCAGCAGCGCTTGTTGCACGCCTTCACCGGAAACATCGCGCGTAATCGAGGCACTGTCGCTTTTCCGTGAAATCTTGTCGATTTCGTCGATATAGACGATCCCGCGCTCGGCCCGTTCGACATTGTATTCCGCATTCTGCAAGAGATACACAAGAATAGTCTCGACGTCGTCGCCGACGTATCCTGCTTCAGTGAGCGTCGTCGCATCGGCGATCGCAAATGGGACGTCCAGAATTCTTGCAAGTGTTTGAGCAAGAAGAGTTTTTCCTGTCCCGGTCGGGCCGATGAGGAGGATGTTGCTTTTCTCTATTTCGACTTCATCAAACGGCTGAAGATGGTCTTTCGAGTCAATGCGTTTGTAGTGATTGTACACGGCCACCGACAGCGTTTTCTTCGCCTGGTCCTGGCCGATCACGTACTGATCGAGCGCTTCTTTCAGCTGTTCGGGTGTAAGGCCGGCTTTTCCTTTTCCCTTTTTTTTCGGAAAAGCGGCCATGTTGTTCCGGATGATGTCCACCGAACTCGAAACACAATGGTCGCAAATATATACATCCGGCCCGGCAATGATGCTCGATACTTCTTCCGGTCCCCGCCCGCAGAACGAACAGCGGATTTTCTCGTCGCCTTTTGGTTTTTGACTCATCGAGGTACTCTGAGAATAACGATATGTGGATTATTTTTCTTTCTTCGGTTCGGCAGTCCGTTTTGCCAGCACGGAGTCGATGATGCCGTATGTTTTTGCTTCCTCGGCGGAGAGATATTTATCCCTGTCGGTGTCGCGTTTGACTTCGTCGATGGATTTTCCGGTATGATGAGCGATGATCTCATTGAGCCGCGTTTTTGTGTTCAGTATTTCGTCCACCTGGATGCTGATGTCCGATGCCGTTCCCTGGACACCGCCCCATGGCTGGTGGATCATGATGCGCGAATTGGGGAGCGCTTTGCGCTTTCCCTTCGTGCCCGCGAGAAGGAGCACGGCCCCCATGCTTGCGGCCATGCCGACGCACATCGTTGACACATCGGGACGAATGTATTGCATCGTATCGTAAATTGCAAGACCGGCGGTGACGCTTCCCCCCGGGCTGTTGATGTAGAGATGGATGTCTTTTTCGGGATCTTCCGCCTCCAAAAAAATCATCTGGGCGACAATCAGACTCGCCACAACGTCGTCGATGGCGGTGCCGACGAAAATGATCCGCTCTTTAAGCAGCCGGGAAAAAATATCGAAGGCACGTTCGCCGCGGCTTGTCTGTTCGACAACCATCGGAACAAGCTGGTTGTAAAGGTCGTAGGGTTTGTTCGAGTGCATCATTTCGTGAGAATCCTTTCTACGTTTTAGTGGTGCTGAAAATTACGACAGAAGCTTGCTTGCATCGTCTGTGATAGTCTCTTTAATAGCGGAATGCTGTTTTAAGAAAGCGACCAGTTTATCATTCAGGATTTTTTCCCCCGCCGTTTCCGAAGACTTGTAAAAATTAATCAGCCGTTCTTTGTCGATATTCAATTTTTTTGACTCCTCCTCGGCGAGAACGTCGACATCGGCATCCGTCATTGTGATATTCTCTTTCGCAAGAATTTGTTCCCGGATCAATGCCCATTTCGCCTGCCAGATTGCCGACGGCCGGGCCGCTTCGCGGTATTTCTGCTCTTCGAATCCGCGGGGGAGCTGCTTGTTCTTTTGCTGATTTTTCAGTTCTTCGATGTACGAATCAGTAAAGCCTTTCACGAGCGTTTCCGGGACTGCAAAGTCGTGACGGCGCACGATCTCATTGGTGATGTCATCGACCAAACGTTTTTCTGTCCGGTCATTCCAGTAACGCTCGAGGTCGGCGGTTAGTTCTTTCCGAAACTCATCGGCGTTCGAAAATTTTTCTTTCGTGATCTTCTTAACAAGCTCATCATTGAATTCAGGGTGTATCACTTTCTCAATTTTCTTGACCGTCAGTTGCATGTGAACTTTGTGTACATGGTCTTCGTGCTTATGCTCGAAACTTACGTTGTACACGCCTCCTTGCTCGGCCGATTTTAAAGCATCTTTTATTTCCTGTTCGGTTGACGGCTCGTTGAGGTAAATCCTCATGCCTTCGCGTTTCTGCCCTACGAGAGGAGTTCCCGATTCATCCGTGTCCTGAATGTCGACCGTCACAACATACTCGACACCATCGACCTTTGGGGCTTCTTCAAAGGTTGCGTTGATGTGCTGCAGCCGCTTTATTTCTGAGGCGATTTCTTCTTCCTTCACGGGATGGACAAACTTCTCGACGGGAATGCCTTTGTATTCCTTCAATGTAATAGACGGTTTGACCTCGTATTTTATTGTAAATGAAAAAGGTTCGCCCCGCTTGTATTTCATGTCGACCATCGAGGGAGTGCCGATCGGCTGGATCTTTTTCTCTTCGATGGTTTTCTTAAAGGATTCGTTGGCAATGTCGTCCAGTGCATCGGCTTCGACGCTTTCGCCATAGTATTTTTTGATGAGGGCAATCGGCACTTTCCCTTTGCGGAATCCTTTGATCTCGATCGAAGGCGCTGCCTTCTTATATGCGGCTTCGAAATGAGGCACAAGCTCTTCCGGTGAAAGGCTGATTGCAATTTCCTGGTCGCACTCGGTTACTGTTTTGAAAGATACTTCCACTCAAACACTCCTTTTCTTAACTTTCTGCGTTTATTTTATATTAAAATACGAAACATCGCCGCGAAAATCAATAAACTTAAGCTAACGGCTTTATGTTTTTCCCGAAAAATGTTTGTACATTATTCACAGAGGAGTGTTTTTTCGCAGTTCCGGTTGTTTCAAGCTTCTTTACTCAAGTCACCTGACCGCTTCTGGCGGCGCAACAAGAAACTATTTTTCCACTTACGATACTATCGACTATGGCAGCTCCATCGCTGGACTCGGATATACGCAGGTATACTCGGGATCTCTATGATTCGTATGAAGCATACAAAGTAAAGGACGTTACATCCAAGCGGTTTAAACACAGCGCTATGATGGATATTTTGCATTTGTTGCAAGCGTCGATGAAAAACATTCTCAGGATCGAGCAAATCGGCGTATCTTCCGAGGGGCGTTCGATCAATTTGCTGACGATCGGTTCGGGAAAAAAGAAAATCTTCATGTGGTCGCAGATGCACGGCGACGAGCCGACGGCGACGATGGGAGTGCTTGACATGCTCTCGTATATTGGGCAGAATCAGGCTTCACGGGAAGTTGAAAAAATTCTTGCAGAGACCACGCTCCTCATTATTCCCATGCTGAATCCCGACGGTGCAGAGCGATTTCAACGGCGCAGTGTTCACGGGATCGACATTAACAGGGACGCGTTGCAGCTTCAGACGAACGAAGCGAAGCTCTTAAAACAAACGCGCGATGAATATTCGCCGGAGTTTGGTTTCAATCTTCATGACCAGGAACCGCGGTATACGGTCGGGTCATCGGGGAACGTCGCCACAATAGCGCTTCTCGCACCGGCGTACGATTACGCAAAAAGTGAAAATGCGATTCGGCTCCGTGCGAAAAAAGTTGCTGCAGCGCTCGTTACTATTTTTTCCCAATTCATCGGAGGGCATATCTCGCGTTACGACGATTCCTTTGAACCGCGTGCCTTCGGCGATAATATTCAGAAATGGGGAACCAGCACTGTGTTGATTGAATCGGGCGGGTCGAAGGGGGATCCCGAAAAGATGTCGATCCGGAAATTGAACTGTGTTGCGCTGCTCGGAATTTGTTATTCCATCGCTGCCGGAGAGTACGAACATGCCGATGTTTCACTCTACGAACGGCTCCCGGAGAACACGAAGAACCTTTGCGATATTATTATCAGCGGTCTTACGTTGACTTTTGCAAACGGCGTTGCTTCTGTTGTTGTCGACGTCGGGCTTAATACCGAAGAAACGGTTGACTCGCGGGGTGTTGTTCAACAAAAAATGAAGATCGTCGAGATCGGCGACCTCAGCATGCACTCGTCGTTCCAAGCGATCGACGCAAGAGGAAAATCGGCCAACAGCAGCGAGATTGTGATGGAACGCGTTGTGGACCTGGAGAAACTGATTTCAGCATTGAAGGGTGTTTGATTGACGATCTCTCGGCAGGGCAGAAGATTCTACCAGCCAAGTCCGCCGAACGGCATTCCGTTCAGGAGAGCATTCGAGGCAAATGTACAGAAAGGGTTTTCCAGATCTCGTCCTGAACGACGTCGATCGGCAGCGAGCCGTCGATGAGCCGGACGCGTTTCGGTTCTTCTTTTGCGAGTTCGAGATATCCCTGCCGGACCTTCTCATAGAATTCTCTCCCACCGCTTTCCATCCTGTCGATTGCGATCCCGCTCCTATGCCGCCGTTCGATTATTTCGTCGATCGGTACATCAATGAGAAATGTCATTTCCGGAAGCAATCCGAATGTTGCTACTGCGTTAATTGTTTTCACAGCCCCAAGCCGCAACCCCCTTCCGAATCCCTGGTACGCGGTTGTCGAATCCACGTAGCGGTCGCAGATGACAATTTTTGAATCGAGCAAAGCCGGTTTAATGACCTCGCCGACGAGTTGAGCTCGTGCTGCCGAGAAAAGGAATAGTTCGGTAATCTGGCTCATGCCGAGATTTTTCTTATCCAGAAGAATTTCCCGGATGCGTTCGGAGATTTCAGTCCCGCCCGGCTCCCGAAAGAACTCCACGATGTGTTTTTGACTCCGCAGTTTTTCCGCGAGCAGAGTCGCCTGCGTGGTTTTACCGGAACCGTCTAATCCTTCAAAAGAAATAAACATTATGCTTTACTTTCTGTTCGCTGAATCATGGTACTTAATTTACGTTGATTTTGCAAGGAAGATGAGCTTGCGGGTGTATAAATTTTAAAACTGACGCCTTGACTCGGATCAAGCAAGAAATCACGGCATCGTTCCACTTTTTAAGCGTTGACACTGCAACTCATATTTATTATACTTGACGCGGAGGATGAGTTTCCTAAAGCACTAATTAGAGACTTGAGATTTCTGAATAATCAGGAAAGCTGCCTCGCGCAAAATCCCTACAGAAAAGTAATGCATTTCATGAAATAGGTGAATCTAAACCTTTGTGTTTTTCGTACCCTTCGTGGATACTTTACAAATGCGTACCATGACTAATTAACTCATTTTTGTTCCCTATGCGAAAAGGAGCCAAGTATGGATGAAGCCAATACAACCCCGCCGGTCTCGGAAGAAAGCTCAGAAATGTCCTTCTCCGATAAGTTAATGAACGTTTTTTCTGCGCCGGGTGAATTGTTTGAAAATGTCGCAAAAAGCGAGAAACAAAATTCCAACTGGTCCGTGCCGCTTATTCTCACGATGATCGTGAGCGTTATTTTTGTACTCGTTGCATTCTCTCAAGCGCCGATTCAAGATCAGATGAAGGACCAAACGGAAAAAACGATTCAGAAGAAAGTTGCTGAAGGCAAGATGACGCAAGAACAGGCAGACATGGCGTTGACAAAAAATCCGGCCCAGCCCGGTTCGCCGCTGTTCATGATCTTTGGTTCTGTCGGCGCTGTGATCGTGACGGCAGTTGTTCTGTTTGGCTTTGCTCTTGCGTTTTGGCTCATGGGGAAATGGGTATTCAAAGCGACTGCCACATACGGAAAAGTCGTTGAAGTCGTGGGACTATCGATGTATATATCCGTGCTCGGATCGATTGTTACGCTGCTCCTCGTCGTCGCGATGGGTTCGCTGTATGCAACTCCCAGCCTTGCCCTTGCGGTCTCTCAATACGATCCGGCAAATACACTCCACAAGCTGCTCAGCTCTATCAGCGTATTCACTTTTTGGTTTCTTTTTGTTATTTCGATTGGACTAGGGAAGATATTTTCGGTTTCGGTGGGAAAAGCGCTTGCGGGAGTAGGTGTACTGTGGGTGTTGTTTACAGCTGCATCGGTGCTGCTTAGTTTTGGCGCTTGACGTATTACATAATTCCTTGCGGATCGACGTCGACGGTGAGTTGTACGCCCCGGCGAACGTCGGACGATGACGAGATTTCCTGAACGACCCGGGTGATTGCATTCCGAACGGATGCCGAATTCGGGTCGTTCGTTTTTACGGCTTTGACGATGACCTGCCAGCGGTAATTGTTTTTGATTTTAGATATGACGGCTGCTGCCGGCCCAAGAATAATCGATTGCGGAGCTAAACGCCTTAACCGGTCAGCAAATTTTTCTGCAACGCGGCTCACATCCTTTTCATCGGCGCCTTTACATTCGATCAGTACCAGCCGCGCGAATGGCGGGTACATTGCCGATTGCCTGTAGCGCAATTCTTCTTCATAGAACCCCCGGTAATTGTGCTCGATAACGTACTTCAAACTGTAATGATCGGTCTGATAGCTCTGGATAACGACTTCTCCTTTCAATGAGCTCCGTCCGGCCCTGCCCGCAACCTGAGTCAATAATTGAAACGTCCGTTCTGCGGAACGAAAATCGGGGAGCAGCATTTGCGTGTCGGCGGAAATAACTCCGACAAGTGTCACGCGGGGAAAGTCTAATCCCTTCGCAACCATTTGTGTTCCGAGCAAAATGTCGGCGTCGCCTCTTCCAAATTGTTGAAGGAGCTTGTCGTGCGAGCCTTTTCGCGTCGTTGTGTCCAAATCCATTCGCAGCACCTTCGCTTCGGGAAACAACGCCGCCAGGTCCTGTTCGACCCGCTGTGTACCGAAGCCCTGGAGTTTCAGTTGAGTTCCTTTGCACTGCGAACACATGGTCGGTACCGCCTTCACCGAACCGCAGTAATGGCAGCGCAAATGTTTTTTGACAAGATGATACGTGAGCGTGACGTCGCATTGTTCGCACCGTTCGACGTGGCCGCACTCGAGGCACTCGATAAACGGAGCGAAGCCTCGACGATTTTGCAGAAGGATTATTCCCTCGCCTTTTCGCAGCCTGTCGCGGATTTTTTCTTCGAGCAGGAAGGAAATGGAATGAAATCCTTTTTCAAAAGCCTTCTTCCCGATTGTTGAAGCCTGCTCTTTCATCGCCGCATAACGCCGTTTGTGGTCATCCCCCATGTTGACAAGACTGATCGAAGGGAGCACGGCATCGTCGATCCGCTCGGGTAATTCAAGCAGAGTGTATTTTTCCGTTTGTGCATTGTAGAAAGATTCTATGGACGGTGTCGCGGAGCCGAGAACAACGACGGCGCCGGTGTTATTCCCGCGTACGATGGCCACATCGCGTGCATTGTAACGGGGAGAAGTGTCGAATTGTTTGTACGATGCTTCGTGCTCTTCATCAACGACAATAAGGCCGAGGTTTGCGAGAGGCGCGAATACGGCCGACCTCGGTCCGATCGCAATCTTATATTTGCCGCTTTGGCAGAATCTCCAGGCGTCGTACCGCTCGCCGTCCGACATGCGGCTGTGCATGACGGCAACAGAGCTTCCGAAATGCAGCCGGAATCGCCGGACGATTTGAGGCGTGAGCGAAATTTCCGGGACAAGCACGATGGCGGTCTTTCCCTTCGCCAGCGCTTCGCGAATCGCTTCGATATACACCTGCGTTTTTCCGCTTCCGGTAATTCCGTACAGCAAAAAAGTTTTTGACCCGCCCGATCTGATCGGAGTGCCGATCTCTTCAAGCGCGTTTAATTGGCGGCGGGTTAATTGCAATTGCGACACGGGTGAAACGCTCTCTTCAGGCGAAAATTCTACCGACCGTTCGACTTCTTGCCGGACGATCTCCACAATATTCTTCTTTATGAATCCCTTGAGCGAGGAGAGCGTCGCGCCGGTTTCCTTAAGAAGCGAACGAAGCGGATACGGTTCATTTGTGAGCTGTGCGATGCGGGCAAGAAGCTTTTGCTGTAATTTCCCTTGCGGCGCAAAATTATCCGGAATGTTTTTCTTGATAAGAAAGTTCTCGAGCTTTGGCTTCGTCTTCGCCGCCGGCAAATGATCACTGATGTCTATGATGCCCGCATCCTCGAGTGAGGACAGGACAGAGTAGATGCCTTTGATCTTTGTTCTTTTCTGGAGTTGCGCGATGGAAAGGCGGGTTTCCGTTGACAATGCGATGATGACATTCGCCCGCTGGGGTGCCGAGATCCCAAAACGGGCAAGTTCATCGGGAGTGATCGATCGTTTCAGCGAGACCAGTTTTTTGTTTTCAATCGAAATTCCCTGGGGAAGAAAAGCCTTTAACACCTCTCCCAGCGGTGACGAATAATAGTCGGCGATCCATGTGCCGAGCTTCAGCAGCTCTGGTGAAACAGCCGGAACCGCATCAAGCAGATCCTGAATCGGCTTCAGCGCGGTAACGGTTGTAGCAGAAGGAAATCCGACGACGATGCCGGTAATTTGTTTTTTGCCGAAGGGCACCAGGACGCGGCTTCCCGCGCAGACACGCTGGGCAAGCTCGGGTGGGACGGTGTACGTGAACGACTGATGCAACGGGAGAGGAAGTGCGACGTCTACGAGAGTTTGCTTCATGGCAACGGAGTGGCGGGCACGGTCAACGCTTCACAAAAGTTCTGCCTCAACTTGTTTATAGACGTCGAGCAGCGGGATATTTTTTTCGATGGCGATGCGTTTGCATTCTTCAAATTCCGGCGATAGCCGTTCGGCACCGTCGATGGTAATTACCTTTACTTTCATCTCGCCAAAAAGAGTCTTTACCGTTTTGGAGGAACGCTGCAGCTTGCGCCGTTCAACGGGCTGAACGCGAACGCCGAGAGTGCTCGTCTCCGCGAAAAAAACTTTCAGCACGGCATCAAGCTTTCCCCTGTTGACGAGCGCTGAGAGAAGAATTCCCGGCCTTCCTTTCTTCATGATAACCGGTACCATATATGCGTCGTGAGCTCCATCGGAAAGGAGTCGTTCTATTACGAAGGGAAAAACCTCCGGATTCATGTTATCGATATTTGTTTCGACGGTAACGAGTTCGTCATGGTCATGCCCGGCTTCAAGCTCGCCGATGAAAATGCGCAGCAGGTTCGGCAGTTGCGGAATGTCCCGCGTACCGGTCCCGTATCCGATGGATTTGACGCTCAGTTGTTCCATCGACAGCATCCCCGACGAGAGGGCTTTGATAATACCGGCGCCTGTCGGTGTTGTAAGCTCGAACGGAACGTCCGTCATCACGGTTCGGTAGTCTTTCAGGATTTCGACAGTTGCCGGAGTCGGGTTGGGCATTTTTCCATGCTGGGTCTCAACAAAACCGCCGCTTCCAAGCTTGACGGGGGATGAATAGACGGCATCGATCCCAAAATATTCCAGGCAAATTGCCGTGCCGACGATATCGACAATCGAATCGACTCCGCCCACTTCATGAAAATGTATGGACTCAAGAGTTTTCCTGTGAATCTTCGCTTCCGCCGTGCCGATGACGGTGAAAATTTTTGACGCCCGATCCTTGACCCTTGCCGCAAGACTCGACTTTTCGATGAGTGCAAGAATGTCCGTAAGGCTTCGCGCCTGGTGCGGATGAGCGGGGCCGTCATGATGATGCGAGTGCGCGTCGTGAGAATGATGATCGTGTTCATGAGAATGTGGTTCGGTGTTCTCTCCTTCAACCAGCACACTCAGCTTCACTGCGGCTATCGCATTCCGTTCTACGATTTTTTGCTCGAGCGAATATCCTTCCACAGGAAGCTTCAGCAATTCCTTGCGGAGAAAATCCAACGGCACTCCAGCGTGGATAAAAGCGCCGAGCGTCATGTCGCCGCTGATGCCGCCGATAGTATCGAAATATGCGATCGTCATATATGCAAAATGATGTTCATCGGATTCTATTCGTAATATAGCAATTTTTATAGAAGAACACGAACTGTCTACGGAGGAGAATAGTGTTACAGTTTGAGAAATTTCGCTCTCGTTCCCAAACTCAGTTTGGGAACGAGTTGCTTAACTTGTTTTTTCGTCTGAAAATATAGTAGTGGGGTCTTTTGCTTCTCATCGTAAAAACTGATGTTCACCCTGATCCCGCCGAAAAGCGGCGGGACGCGACGGTCTCCTTCTGAGTCATAGGCTCATGCGCCTCCGGCGCAGACGCGCTCCGCTTGCTCAGGATGAGCCGTCGCGGCGGAGTCGAAGGGATCAGTTTAGCATCGCTTGGTCTCCACATTCATTCAAAAGACCCCACCACCGAAAATATTGATCACTTGACACACTTCGTTCCCAATCGGAGATTGGGAACGAGAAAGCGGTTGAAGTAATAGTATCTAGCGTGAAACTGTAACACTACCCGGAGGGGGGGCGCGAGCTACCGCGGCGCGAACAACGGCATGCAATATTTTAAGAACCGTTCCGTTGCGCCGAGATTTTTGTCCACTAAGAACCGTGCTTTTTTGCCGGCTTCTAGTCTCTTCGATTCGTTTTCGAGGAGCGTGCGGAGTATCCGGTACAATTCTTTTTCGTCTCCAACAACAAACCCGCCTCCTTGCTCCGCGAGTGCGACGGCTTCCTGCGAATTGGTATGCTTCGGACCGAAGATAACGGGGAGCGAAAATGCGGCCGGCTCCAACACGTTGTGCACGCCCTGGCGGAAACTTCCCCCGACGTACGCGACGTGGGCATATTTATAGAGCGGCACGAGAATGCCGACGCTGTCGACAAGGATTACTTTCTCTCCGGCGTATTGATTCATTTCGGAAAAGCGGATAAAGGAGGTTTGTCCTTCGAGGCGGTTTTCAACCTGCTCCAGATGTTCGACCGTCGGTTCGTGCGGTACGAGGATGGTGAGTAATTCCGGCATCTTTTTTTGCATCTTGAAAAGGACGGGGAGCACCACGTTATCATCGGCCTCCCAGCTTTGGCCGACGACGAATATTTTTTTCCCTTTGATAACCCGGTTAGGCAGGATGTGTTTCCTCGCCGCTTCATCGCTCCGTATTTTCACCTGGTCGAAGCGGGTATCGCCGATCGTTTCAACGACAGGGTGCGACAACCGGAAATCGCCGAAGGAAGCTTTATCGCTGTCCGACACGGTAAGAATAGACGAAAAACAATTGTATAGCGCACAGTGAAACTGCCGCAAAAGGAAAGCCTTGCGAATCGAGTTTTTTTTCATGGTCGCATTCGCAATCATTATGGGAATTTTCCGTTTGTTCAGCGCCCAGATCAGGTTGGGCCACACGTCGTAGCGAACCATAATGACCGCGGTCGGTCGAACGATGTCGACAAAGTCGTTGACAGTGCGGTAAGAGTCGAACGGGAGGTACGAAATAATGTCCGCGAGTTTGTACGACGTGGAGTGTTCATACCCGGACGGCGAAAAAAAAGTGGCGATGATGCTGACGTCGGGGTTAGACTTCTTTATCGCGGCGATGATCGGCTTCGCCTGTTCAAACTCCCCCAGCGAAGAGGAGTGAAACCACAGACGGTAATGCGCGCGCGAACGGTCGATCTCCCCTTTGATCTTTTCTAAGAGATTCTGCCGCCCATGAATGCCGCGGCGGATCTTTTCGTTGAAGAAACCGGCGCACTGAAATGCGCACCACATCACCGGGACGACGAAAAGATTATAGAATAGTTTCCAGGCCATTGTGCGTTAAGGGTGATGAAGTTCGGTACCGTGAATCATGCGCGGCAGCGCCGGCTCGCACGCGCGGTACATACCCGCGGTAAGAGAATTGCACGACAAATATAGTTACGCCGGGTTACTTGTGCAATGGAAAATCCGGGAAATAATTTCATTTGCCGCCGGTTGATTCTCGGGGGGGAGTTCGGTATATTACCAATCCTAAAAATTAAGGAATATGCGCGCTATTATCCCGGTCGCCGGAGTCGGAAGCAGGCTGCGGCCCCATACGTATACAATACCGAAAGTACTCCTCAATGTGGCGGGAAAGCCGATTATCGGCCACATTATGGATAAAATTATAGCCGGCGGATTCGATTCGGCCACGATCGTCGTCGGCTATTTGGGCGACAAAGTCAAAGAATATATCACGGAAAATTATTCCATCAGCGTAGATTTTGTCGAACAGGAAGAACGATTGGGCTTGGGCCACGCAATCTATTTAGCCCGTCATACGATCTCAAAGGATCCGATCCTGATTATCCTCGGCGACACCGTGTTCGACGTGAATCTTGCAGCAATGACAAAAGGCGAGTACTCAAATATTGGCGTGAAGGAAGTTGCAGACCCGCGGCGTTTTGGTGTGGCCGAAACACAGGACGGTTTTATCACCAGGCTAATAGAAAAACCTGAAAACCCGGCGAGCAATCTCGCGATTGTCGGACTCTATTTCATCCAGCATCCGGATATTTTGCTTGAGTGCCTGAAGAAGATGATTAAAAGCGATATACGCACGAAAGGCGAGTTCCAACTCACCGACGGTTTGCAGATGATGATTGAGGCCGGGGAGAAGATCAAAACCTTCACGATTGACGGATGGTTCGATTGCGGGAAGCCGGAGACCCTGCTTGCTACGAACAAGCATCTGTTAAGTCAGAACTCGACCCACTCAATCCCCGAGGGCGTCGTCGTCATCCCGCCCGTTTTTATTTCCCCAAAATCTACGGTGAAGAATTCTATCATCGGCCCGAACACGACCATTGCGGCCGGGGCAACGGTCGAAAACTCCGTCGTGAGGAATTCCATCGTCAGCGAGGACGCAACCGTTCAAGGTGCGCTTCTTGAAGAATCTATTATCGGCAGCAATGCTTTGGTGAGGGGCGGTTACAAGAGGATTAACATCGGCGATTCATCCGAGCTAGAGTTTTACTAAAAGCCTAATCATAAACAATCCCCACAGTAGAAGGAGCAAGAATTCAATGAGGTACCTTTTCACGTCCGAATCCGTTTCCGAGGGGCATCCAGACAAAGTCTGCGATGCAATTTCAGACGCCGTGTTAGATGCATTGCTGAGGCAGGACAAATATTCGCGCGTTGCGTGCGAATGCTTTGTGACCACCGGTCTCGTCATGATCGGAGGCGAGATTACGACGAATGCGTACGTAGATTTCCAAACCATCGCGCGCGAAACCGTCCGGGAAATCGGCTACACGAAAGCGGAATACAAATTTGATGCTGATTCGTGTTCGGTAATCTCTAGCATCCATTCGCAGTCTGCGGACATCGCCCGCGGCGTGAATACCGGCGGCGCCGGCGACCAGGGGATGATGTTCGGCTACGCGAACAATGAAACCCCCGAGCTGATGCCGATGCCAATTATGTTTGCCCACAAGCTCGTCCGCCGGCTTGCGGAAATCCGGAAGAAAAACCTCCGCCTGATGCCGTACCTCCGGCCCGACGCGAAATCGCAGGTGACCATCGAGTACAACGGCAGTACGCCGGTTCGCGTTGACACCGTTGTTATTTCCACGCAGCATGACCCGGACGCTTCGCAGAAACGAATTCGCGAAGACGTCATTCACCACGTTATCGGAAAGGTGATCCCGGAACATTTGCTCGACAAGAAAACAAAATACTATGTTAACCCGACCGGCCGATTTGAAATCGGGGGGCCGCACGGCGACAGCGGACTGACGGGAAGAAAAATTATCGTCGACACATACGGCGGGCGCGCTCCTCACGGCGGCGGTGCATTCTCCGGCAAAGATCCGTCAAAGGTTGACCGGAGCGCCGCGTACGCAGCCCGGCATCTCGCGAAGAATATCGTCGCCGCAGGACTTGCGACGGAATGCCAGATTCAGGTTGCCTATGCAATCGGCGTTGCGGAACCGGTGTCGATTTATGTAAATACATTCGGAACGGGAAAAATTCCCGATTCGGAAATTTCCCGAATTCTCAAAAACGAAATCGATATGACGCCCCGCGGTATCATCGACCGGCTTAATCTTCTTCGCCCGATTTACAGAAAAACTGCCTCGTACGGACATTTCGGACGCGACGATAAGGACTTTACATGGGAGCATTTGGATTTAGTACCGATATTAAAAAAGAAAGCACGTTAGTCCATTT
>CAZXQG010000048.1:0-23483 GCA_964642725.1 uncultured Chitinophagaceae bacterium | reverse complement strand
CTCGCTGAAGTCGGGAGACTATAATGCTGTGAAGAAGATGTCGTTGATTAAATAACTCTCTCGGCCTGTTCCAGGACGTAACTCAGGCGTAACCACAATGCCACGTACATCCACACTACGTGGCATTGTTGCGTACATTATCAGCTTGATTCGCCTTTCTAAATCAAGTATATTGACTCGGTTCTTCTATAGATACTTCTATCCGGATGCGGCCTCCTGGATAAATACCGCTGTTAATATTGGGAAAAGGGCATGGGTCCGGAAGGATCTCGTACAAATTGAAAGAGTAACGGCCGCGTCTGTGTGTCGTACGAGCCTGCCGGCACAACTGTTCATCCCCGATCCCTCGTTACACCATTACCGATAGCACATGCTTAATTACGTTTGGATGTCGCTCATTGTCATCGGGCTTCTTGTCGGTGTCGGAAAAGATATCAGCGATGAGGCACGCAACACTTATCGCAACGGCATTCCGATGTATGCCACAGTTCACGTAGAAAAAACACCGACAGCGCTGCGCCAAACATGGGAGGGGGAACTGGTGATCTCCTCCGAAGCTTTCAACCGATTCTACGGGATAACCTCGGCAACATCGGAGATTCATCAACCGGTGGAGATGACGACGATGCCTTCCGGGAAGACCTCCATCGCCATTCTTGCGGACGATTCGTCGCCGGCGTTCTGGAAAGAGATGGCAAAAAATTCGGGCGGCAGCAATAAACTGCTCGGGACGGTCAATTCCATAAAATTTTCTGAAGACAAACAATCCGCGCAGATTTCTTTCCTTCTCGAAAAAATCCAGTTCGTTAAAATTCGAGCCATCACAAAAGCAGCGCTCGACTATGCCGATACTGCCGTCACAATTTCGCTCGGCCTTATCGGCGTGATGGCACTCTGGCTCGGAGTTGTGAAGATAGCGGAAGAAGCCGGCTTGCTCAAAGCTCTGACGAAACTGTTAACGCCTGTGACCTCCCGGCTTTTTCCCGATGTTCCCGCCGACCACCCGGCCGTTGCCGCGATGATCATGAATATCGCCGCAAACATGCTCGGTCTGAACAATGCTGCCACGCCGCTCGGCCTGAAAGCGATGGAAGAATTGAACAAGCTGAACCCGAAATTGGGAACGGCGACAAATGCGATGTGCACGTTTCTTGTCATCAATACTGCCGGTTTGACGTTAATACCCGCGACGGCCATCGCGATTCGGGCGGCACAAGGCTCTTCCGAGCCGGGTATCATTATCGGAACATCAATTTTTGGGGCCGGTTGTGCGACAATTGCGGGCATTGTCTCGGTAAAATTGCTGGAACGCCTCCCCCGCTATAAAAAAGAGTTGCTCGTTGACAGTCATCCTTCCGATTCAACCCATGGTTGAACTATTCCGAAATATTATCAATATTATTTCTGTCGCCGCGATACCATTGATGTTTTTTGTCTTCTTGACATGGGGAATTGTAAAGAAGGTGAAAGTCTATGAGGTGTTTGTCGAGGGGGCGAAAGACGGATTTCACGTTGCAATAAAGATCATTCCGTATCTCGTCGCGATGCTTGTTGCCATAGGAATTTTCCGCGCAAGCGGGGCCATGGATGTTGTTATTGCGGCTCTTTCGCCGGTGTCGAATCTTATCGGGATGCCCCCCGAGACCGTCCCCCTGGCAATTCTCCGGCCGCTGTCGGGGAGCGGCTCGATGGGACTGATGACGGAATTAATGAAAGTACACGGCCCGGATTCGTTCATCGGTGTTCTCGCTTCGACGATGTACGGCAGTTCGGAAACAACGTTCTATGTCCTCGCAGTTTATTTTGGCGCTGTCGGTATCAAGAATACACGGCACGCTCTTCCGGCGGGAATAATCGCCGATATTTTTGGAATGCTCGGCGCGCTCTTTATCTGTCGAATATTTTTCGGTGTGTGAAATGAAAACGATAATAATACGCTGTTGTCTCTCATTGATGACGTTTACGCTTTTTTCCTCGATTGCGCTTTCCCAAAGATCCGCTTCTGCGATGGGGGGTAAACCCGATCCGAGTTCGATTACCGGCGGTCTTGGAGTTACCTGGATCAACGGGCGGGAGTACTATCTGGTCAGTCTTGCTCCGGACCTGGCCTTCGGGAACTTCGGCGTGGGACTGGACCTCAATCTTCTCATCGGAAGCTCGGACCACAAGATCCGGAAAGCGGGTTTCGATTCAACGACGTACGATTACATTCGTATGATCCGTTATGTGCGCTGGGGACATAAGGGGGACGATGTGTACGCGCGCCTTGGAGTACTGGATTATTCACAGCTTGGTCATGGCTTTATCATGTACCTCTATAATAACAGCCCGAGTTACGACGACAGGCGGCTCGGAACAGAATTCGACTTAAGTTTTGGCAAGTACGGCCTGGAAACCGTCTACAGCGATTTTGCGAGGCTGGGAGTGGTAGGCGTGAGGGCGCATGTCAATCCTCTCCAGTTCACGACTCTCCGCAGCGTTCCGGTGCTCGGGGGATTGGAAATTGGTGCGACGTGGGCAGGGGATATGCGCCGTGACTCGAAAGATACCGCGATTGACACGACGGGGGGAACAGTGAAGCAGCTTAACAGCGGAGCGATGAACATTGTCGGCGCGGACATTGGTTTCCCGCTGGTGCGGGTTCCGACAGTGAGTTCGACACTGTATGTTGATTATGCGAAGATACTTTCGTTCGGGAGCGGAGAAGCGGTTGGGCTCCAGACAAATTTTTCCGGAATGGGTCTCGTCAGCATCTTTACAAAGTTTGAGCGCCGCTTTTCAGGGGAAAAATTTATCGCGGATTACTTTGATACATTTTATGAACTCGACCGTTACGAGCTTGCCGGTTCAGTGTTTTCCAGCAAAGCACAAATGCTCGCCAACGTCACGACTGCCGAACCGGGATATTTCGGCGACCTGACGATCTCAATTCTTGGCAAACTGCAAGTCCGCGGAATGTATTCAAAACTTGACAACATCGACACGAGCGGAACGCTCCACATCGGCACGTCGACCGGGAATATGCTTCCGATGTTTATCGTCGACGCAGGGTACGATAAAAAATACATCAAAAACAACAAAGATGTCTTCACGCTCGATGAACGCTCGCTTCTCTATGCTTCGGTCGGATATAAACCGTATCCGTTCATGATTGTGTCAATGCTGTATACATGGACGTTCGCGCCGGTGCTTGACGCTAACGGCAACACACATTTTGTGATACAAAAGCGTATCGAACCGAAAGTATCGATTGTTTTTCCTCTCTAAAACGAACGCGCTCTCATTTGAAAGGCAGCGCGCACTATCGGCATTCGGGATTGGCATGAATGTAAAATTGTACCTTTTTTTGATGTGGTGTGCCGCAGGGTCATTGCTTTGTGCTGAACCTGAGGTGCTTCCTTCAGCGGTTGCATCGGTAACGGTGTACAACGACCGTGCGGCTGTAACACGTGTGGGGCAAATTTCGCTTCAACAGGGAAGTTATCTTCTTTCGTTCAGCAATCTTCCGGCGAACATTCTCGACCAGTCGGTCCGGGTTTCCGGTGAATCCCCCGGCGCGAAGATTGTGGATGTCCATGTTGAGACGGCATTCCTTGACACAATTCCCGAAGAACGGCTGCACACATTGCAGTCGAAGGTTCAGGAGCTGCAGGCTGAGGTGAATGAACTCAACGACCGCATCAGCACGCTGAACACTGAGCGCGACTTCATACTGCAAATCAAGGCCCAGACCGCCGACAATATCAGCAAAGATTTAAAAGTACAACGCCCGACTGTTGAAGACTGGCAAAAGGTACTCGCATTTTTCGATTCGAACTTGAATAAGAACTTTGCCGAACAGCGCAAAATTGTCCGGGACCGCACAGACATTCAAAATAAAATCGACGCGCTGCAGAAGCAAATCAATCAGATTGCTCCGCGTTCGCGGAGGTCGGTGAAGAATATCGTCGTGGAGGTGCAGGTTGTAAAAGCGGGCGAGGTTCGGCTTTTCCCGACGTACGTTGTCATCGGCGCACGTTGGTATCCGCAGTACGATGTGCGCGTGTCGACGGAATCGCAGGACGTTGAGCTCGGCTATTATGGATTCGTACAACAAAACACGGGAGAGGACTGGACGAACGCCGATATTTCCTTATCGACTGCACGGCCGGATGTCGGCGGAGTGAAGCCGGAATTGTTTCCATGGTATCTTAATATCGCACAACCGATGCCTGTACTGCAAAAGAGCCGCCCGACAGCTACGAATCAGGTTGTTTCCGCTGAATCGTCTGAAAGAGCTGGTGCCGGCGGCGCAATGCAAGCGATTGAAGAGCCGGTTGCAGAAGTCGAAACACAATTGACATCCGCAATGTTTCACATCCCGGCACAATCGACTATTCCTTCGGACAACGTGCCGCACAAGGTTACGATTGCTATTGATAAATTGCATGCGGAATTTTCGTATTCGTCAACGCCTAAACTTTCGCCGTTTGTGTATCTTAAGGCAGTTGTGAAGAATACAACCGCAGCACCGTTGCTCGCCGGGAATGCGAATATTTTTTCTAACGATGATTTCGTCGCAACGTCGTCGATGAAAGTTACCCCCCCGGATGAATCGTTCGAGGTGTACCTTGGCGTTGACCCGGCTGTCAAAATTGATCGGAAATTGATCACCAAATTCACCGACTATACCGGAATGTTTACAAAGAACATCAGGGTGACGTACGAGTTTAGTTTCTCCCTTGAGAATACAAAAGAGACAGGACAAAAAGTTGTTGTGCAAGACCAGCTGCCGGTATCGCAAAACGAAAAGATTGTTGTCGAACAAATAGAACCTGCAGAGAAGGAAGTGCGCCGGGATGATCAAGGATTCATCAATTGGAACATCGCGCTGAACCCCGGTGAAAAGAAAAGCTGGAAATTGAAATTCAATGTAGAATACCCGCAGGGAACCGCTGTATCCGGAATCGAATAAAACAGAATGAATATTTTCAATCAACTCATCGTTTCACTCCTCCCCTTAACTCCGAAATCAATTGTTGCCAGATTCGCTAAGCCATACATAGCCGGAGAGGAACTTGCAGACGCAGTGCGAACCGTTAAGGCGTTGAACGCCGGCAAGGCCATGGCGACAGTCGACGTGCTCGGCGAGGACATCACTACGCGCGAGGAGGCAATTGCCGCGAGGGAAGAATGCAAACGGGTGCTTGCCGCAATTTCCGGCAACGCGCTCGATTCCAACATCTCGATCAAGTTGACGCAGCTCGGCCTCAAAATTGACACCGGTTTTTGCCTGTCGAACGTTGAAGAAATTCTCGACGCCGCGAAAGTGCAGAATAATTTTGTTCGCATCGACATGGAAGACCACACCTGCACGGACGATACGCTGAAAATATTTCAAACAGTCAAAGAGAAATATTCGAATGTCGGCATCGTTATTCAGGCGTATCTGAAGAGAAGCGAGGGCGATATCCGCCGGCTTGCCGCGGAGAAAGCGAAAGTCCGGCTCTGCAAAGGGATCTACAATGAACCAGCCGAGATTGCGTTCAAAGGGAAGGGGGAGATACAGCAGAATTATCTTCGTTTGCTCAGGATATTGCTCGACGCCCGCTGCTATGTCGGTATCGCGACGCATGATGACGTGCTGCTCAACGGGGCAAAAACGATGATCGGTGAAATGAAGCTTTTGCCGCAAGAGTACGAATTCCAAATGCTGCTCGGCGTCCGAAGCGAGAAGCGCAATGAATTGATTCGCGGCGGACATCGTCTTCGCGTTTACACGCCGTTCGGAAAACGGTGGTACGCATACTCGGTGCGCCGTTTAAAAGAAAACCCCCAAATGGCAGGGTACATCGTAAAAAGTATTTTTCTGGGCGATTCGTAAAAAAAGAGCGCCATCCAAGGAAATGATTTTGTATTTTACCGCTCGCGAACTTCGTGAGAATCCATGACAATCACGCATCGTGAATCTACGAGGCTTCGGTGTCGTGGATGCTTCTCCCGCCGAAAAACGGCGGGATCAGCATGACATTTACAAGTGCATTAACCATCAAACCATTTTTGAGATGGCTTTAATTGAAACAGTAATACAAATGCGGTCGATAAGTTCGACTCCGGGCTTTTTCTCCGTGATTCCCTGATCCGCCTCTGTGTTTCTCTGTGAAACAGTTCTTTTGCGGCACAAAGTGGCACCGAGATTTACAGAGTTCCACAGAGAAGATGGGTTTTCGACCGGATCTCTAGTGGACCAATGTCCCGCACCATCGTCTTGTAATTCATTATTTATAGAAGGAGAGTATCATGGCTGAAACAAAATCCACAGGAAGCAGCGGATCGGCATTCAAGCCGTATGTTCCGGCGGAGACATCGATGACGGAATTTTCCATCCGCGCGCTCCTGATCGGGCTTGTCATGTGTGTCATTCTCGGCGCTGCAAATGCATACCTCGGATTGAAGGCCGGCATGACGATTGCCGCAACATATCCGGCTGCGGTGATCGGAATGGCCCTGCTGCGATTAATGAAAGGCTCAATCCTCGAAGAGAACTTCGCCCGCACCGTGGGCTCCATCGGCGAGTCGGTTGCTGCCGGGGCGATATTTACGATCCCGGCATTTTTTATTGCCGGGATATGGCCCGACTTTGCGACTGCCGGCCATTATCTCATCTCCACCGTCATTATGTTTGTCGGCGGTGTTTTGGGAATAATGTTCGTTGCGCTGCTTCGGCGTGTGATGGTTGAAGACGTCGAGCTACCGTTCCCCGAATCTGTTGCGGCGTCGGAAATTCACAAAGCCGGACGCGGCGGCGGAACAGGCGCAAAATTTCTTTTCAGTGCAATGGGTATCGGCGCGTTGATTCAATCAGCAGTCCAGTTTAATATTTTTTCGGCGGCGTGGGAAAAGTTTGTTGAGTTCTCAAAAGCGACGATCGGGTTGCGCGGCAGCGGGAACGTGACCGCACAGAGCGGCCTGTTGCTCAGTTCGCCGGCGGTCAGCCCTGCGTATATCGGCGTCGGCTATATCATCGGTCCGAAACTTTCTTCGTTGAATTTCAGCGGCGGCTTGCTCGCGTGGGGACTTTTTGTTCCGATTCTCACGTATTTCATCGGCCCGACCCTGACGCCGGCCGGCGGTTCACCGACGAACGAATCGTGGATCGCCTTGGCGGACAACGTATGGCGGTTCATCGTCCGTCCGATCGCCATCGGCGGCATGCTCGTGAGCGCGGCGTTTACCCTGTTCCGAATGCGAAAAAGTTTGATCACCGGAATCGGGCGCTCCGTCGGCGATGTGAAGAAAGCCGCGACCGGAGAGCATGTTCAAAAGCGGACTGAACAGGATTTGGATTTCAAATGGGTGATGTTCGGAATACTTGCTGCTGCGGTGGCAACATTTTTCATTTACGATTTTTTTGCGCAGGATGTTGTCGCGGCCCTTGTTGCAACGATTGTCATGGTCATCGCCGGATTCTTTTTTGCGGCGGTATCAGGATATCTTGTCGGTATTATCGGATCGAGCAATAACCCTATCAGCGGGCTGACGCTTTCAACATTGCTTGTCGCGGCACTGTTGATGGTTGCCCTTGGAATGAAGGGAACACAGGGTGTGGCGGCCGTTCTCGGTGTCGCGGCTGTTGTCTGCGTGTCCGCCGCCGTCGCGGGAGAGATGCTGCAAGATCTGAAAGTCGGGCACATTCTCGGCGGAACGCCATGGAAGATGCAGGTTGGAGATTTGGCCGGAGTTGCTCTCGCGTCGCTTGTCATGTTCATACCTCTCGTTGTCCTGCATCAAGGCGACATCAATACGGGAGGAACGGGGTTCGGAGGCAAAGCGCTTCCTGCTCCGCAAGCGAGTCTTATGGCCCTCTTGTCGCAAGGAATCGTCGGCGGCCAGATGGCGTGGCCGCTGATCATCGTTGGCATGTTAATGGGACTCGGTTTCATTTTGATGCAGGTGAAAAGCCCGATGCTCGTCAGCGTTGGAATGTACCTGCCGCTTGAAACCACATTCGCTATTTTCATCGGCGGAGTCATCAAGGGAATCGTGGAACGGATGAACGAAAAGAAGAAACATAACGATGCACAGAAAGCCCGTGTTGAAAATACCGGCGTGCTCATAGCCGCCGGATTAATAGCGGGCGAAGCGCTCATCGGTCTTTTGTTTGCCGGCCTTGCATTTTTTGAGATCAAATACGCCGATGCATTGCCGTCGATGTTCTCTTTTCTGCCGTTTCCGTTCAGCGTAAGCCTTCTCATATTCCTGGCGATCGGCTGGCTTCTTGTCCAAATACCGCTGCAGAATGCGGGAAAGCCTGAGGACCCGGCGCCGCCTACGGCGGTGTTTTAAGGCACCGTGATTTCGGTACTTAACTAAACCTGCGGGGGTTTGAAGCCGTCGCAGGTTCATTATTCTTGGTGTTACGCGTGAATTCTGAAACTGCGCAGGCGCTGAACCTGCTTGATTTAAAACCGGTCCGGAATACCCGGTCGGAAACAAACGAAGAGGGATTGGTAACCCTCTTCGTGCCGAAATTTCAAAATCAATGGACCGTTCGTTGGCTTATCCCGCTGCTCGCAAAACCCAATATCCGTTTGAAGCTTGACAGGCACGGAAGCTACATTTGGAACGCATGCGACGGCGACACAACGATTAGAGTTATCGGGCAGAAGATGTCGGAGAAGTTCGGTGAAGATGTTGATTCATTGTATGAGCGCATAGGCCTCTTCATTCGCAGGCTTGATGAGTCTCAATCCCTGTTAATCACGGGAAAATCGAATAATGGAATGATCTTCGAAAAGAGTGAAAAGTGAATTGTGAATCGTAAAACGAAGGGTTTCACAATTGAGTCTAAAAACTGACTAAACCATGAAAGGGCAATACAATGGCTAGCGCAATTGACGGATTAAAACCCGAGCTGGTATGGAAATACTTCGCTGAGATCAGCAAGATTCCCCGCGGCTCAAAGAACGAAAAGCAGATATCCGCATACATCGTGCAGACAGCGAAGAGCCTGGGGCTTGAAGCAAAGCAAGACAAGTGCCTGAATGTTGTCGTCAAGAAGCCCGCTTCTCCGGGGCGCGAAAATATTGCGAGCCTCTGCCTTCAGGGACATCTCGATATGGTGTGCGAGAAAAATAAAGAGACAGTGCACGATTTTGAAAAAGATCCGATCGAACTGGTCCGCAAGGGAAATGCGCTTATGGCGAACGGAACGACGCTTGGCGCAGACAACGGTATCGCTGTCGCCACGAACCTTGCGATTATGGAGGACAAGTCGCTTGTCCACGGACCCCTCGAGTTCCTTTTTACCAGTGATGAAGAAACCGGATTGACCGGCGCCAATAATTTGAAACCCGGGCAGCTCGAAAGCAAAACACTAATGAATCTCGACTCCGAAGAAGAAGGAGCGCTGTATGTCGGCTGTTCGGGAGGACGCAATACCGTCGGTACGTGGACCGTGAGTTTTAAGAGCGCTCCCGGCGACTCGTCGGCTGTCGCGCTCCATGTGAAAGGTCTGCGCGGAGGCCACTCGGGGTTGGAAATCGACAAGGGGCGGGGCAACTCGATCAAAATCCTTAACCGCGTTCTTATCGCCCTGGAAAAAGTTGATGCACGGCTCTCAATGATAGAAGGGGGCAACAAAAGCAACGCAATACCACGCGAAGCTGAAGCTCTGGTCTACCTCCCGAAGAAAAACATCAAGAAAGCGCGAGCGATTGTCGAACAATGGAATTCCATCCAGAAAGCCGAGCTGGCGACGGTGGAACCGGACCTTTCAATTACGATGGAAGAAGTTCAGGTGAAGAAGAATGAAAAGGTGATCAAGAAGACGCAATGGAAGATGTTGGCCCAAACGATTGCCGCCCTGCCGCACGGTGTCATCAAAATGAGCGCGGACATCCCGGGTTTGGTCGAGACCTCGACGAACGTGGCGATTATTCGGACGGAAAGGAATAAAATAATGCTTACGACCAGCCAGCGAAGTTCCGTCGCATCGGAGATCGACGAGATCGTTCAATGCGTCTCGGCAGTCTTCGATCTCGGCGGCGCGAAAGTCGTTCGTGCGGAGGGCTATCCCGGCTGGAAGCCCAACCTTGATTCGCATATCTTGAAAGTTGCGAAATCCACGTATCAATCTCTCTACGGAAAAGAGCCGGAGGTCAAAGCGATTCACGCAGGGCTCGAATGCGGCATCATCGGCGAGAAATTTCCGGGAATGGATATGGTGTCGTTCGGACCGACGCTCGAAGGAGTCCACTCTCCAGACGAGAAAATTCAAATCGATACCGTTGAGAAGTTCTGGAGTTTCCTGCTTGGAATTCTGAAAAACGTGAATTAGCAACGTACGGTATGCATTACAATAATCCACGAAGAGCACGAAGGATATAAAGAATTATTTCCGCTGTATAAGAGCTGATGCTTTCACTTTTACGGAATTTTTAAGGCACCAATTCTTAGAAATATGTTTTTTTCGTGTTCTTCGTGAACTTAGTGGATAATTCATCAAACGAAAACGGTGGATGTTATTATGGACGAAAAGACTGCTGCAGTTCAAAAATTCTGGCATCCTTCACGACGGCCGTATCGGTACGGCGTTCTCCTCACCGTGAGTTTGCTGACGTTCGGAAGCTATTTTGCGTACGACAGCGTCGGCGCAATTGCACCGACGCTTATCGCTGCTCTCGGCGTTGGACGCGAAGCGATCGGACAGATGTACACGCTGTACAGCGTTGCTGCGATTCTCTCCGTTTTCATAGGAGGCTTGCTCATCGACAAAATCGGCACGAGGAGAGCAAGTTTGCTTTTCTCACTTCTCGTTACAGTCGGTGCGGCTATCGTTGCGATTGCGCCGAACATATGGATTCTTAATTCCGGGCGGTTTGTGTTTGGCTGGGGTTCCGAATCGTTAGTCGTCGCTCAGAGCGCTATTTTCGCACGCTGGTTTAAGGGGAAAGAGCTTGCATTTTCGTTCGGAGTCGGGTTGACCGTGAGCCGTCTTGGTACGCTTTTCAGTTTCAACACCGAGGCGCTCATCGCTCAATACTTTGGCAACTACAAAATGGCTCTCTGGGCAGCAGTAGTATTTTGCGTCATCTCGGTGATGGCAAATTTGCTCTTTATATTGCTGGATAAAAAGGGAGAGAAGATTCTGGGACTGAAAGGAGAGGGAGCAGGGGATAAAATCGTGCTTGCCGATGTGAAGCGGTTCAACCCTTCGTATTGGTATGTCACGCTTCTTTGTGTAACATTTTATTCTGCAATTTTTCCATTTACCGCGCTCTCGACCGATTTCTTCAACTCCAAATGGGGAATACCGATGACCGCCGGTTCTGAGGGAGGATTCTTCTATCAGGTATTCTACAACGTCATCCACATGTTCAGCACTGCCGGCGGTACGACGACCATCATTATTTTTGCCTCGATGGTTTTTGCGCCGTTCTTCGGCCAGTGGGTTGACCGGTTCGGGCGCCGCGCAACAGTAATGGTCATCGGTTCAGTGTTGATGATTCCGGCATTCCTGTCAATGGCGTTCACCATGATTCCGCCGGCATTTCCGATGATTATTCTTGGCGGTGCGTTCGTTATGGTCCCCGCCGCGATGTGGCCGTCGATTCCTTTGATCGTTGAAGAAAACCGTGTGGGAACGGCCTTTGGCCTGACGACCATGATACAAAATTTCGGGCTTGCGCTCTTTCCATGGCTGAACGGACTTTTGCGTGATTCGACACAAACGTATACTGCTAGCATGATCATGTTTTCTATGCTCGGTATTGTCGGTCTTGCATTTGCCTTATTGTTGCGGAGGAGTGAAACCGGAGCGAACGCCCACGGGCTGGAGACGATTACGGCGAAGTAATTTTCAAATTTCAATTTGCGATTTTCAATTGGGGGGAACAATGACAGAGGAAGAATTAAAATCAAGGTTGAAGGTAATAGCGTTGAGGGTTATCCACCTTGTACAAGTGCTGCCGAAAAATGTAACTGGAGAAGTAATTGGAAAGCAATTGATTCGGTCTGTAACCTCGGTTGCAGCAAATTATTACTCTGCGTGCAAAGCCCGGTCAAAAGCGGATTTTTTGAATAAATTGGGTATTGTGGAAGAAGAAGCCGATGAAACCCAGCTTTGGATTGAGCTGATAGTCGAGTCCGGCTTGATGAAAGCCAGTGGGTTGAGAAACGTTTTAGAAGAAGTGAAGGAAATAACCGCGATCATGGCATCTTCTCGAATCACAATAAAAGGTCTTCGGAGAAAGAATCCCGAGCGTATCGAATAATTGAAATTTGAAAATTGCAAATCGAAAATTAATACTCGTCACTCGGAATTCGTAAATCGTCAATTTAAAAAACTACCGAAAGGAAGCGTTCATGATATCCGAAACAACGAAGGCGATACTTGCCGGGACAGTAAAGGAATGGAACAAATTCAAGACCGAGCAGATCAAGCTCTCTCTTGTTGCAAATGACATCGCCGCAATTACTTCGAGGGTCATTTTGGAACAGTTGCAGTTCCTCAAGGCTCAGAACCTCGAGGTTCAATGTGACAGCCTTGATACCATGGGCGTCCTCAGCGTGCCGATCGTCGTTCAGCCGATTATTGAAGCGGTATTTCCGAATTCGAAGGCCAGCGTTCTTCTCAAATGTTCGGGAGCTGCGCGGATGATTATCATCAATCCAAACCTCAGCATTTCTGCCGGCGGCACTCCGATCACGTACGAGCAACTGCAGCGGGGAGTGCCCGAGTCGTTTGCGTCGAACGCGGCTGAATTTGTGTGCGATGCATTTCTCAATGTTGCCCGCAGCGGAGGAAAAGACAACTCCGCCGCTTGACGGCGCGGCAGCGATCGATCAATCACTATGAGCACACTACTGCATCCTAAACACTTTACGCTTAATCAAGCCCGCACCAAACTGATGGCGATCATTCCGCTCATTAAGGAGATGGCCGGCTTGAAAAAAGTGTTGGACAAAAAGGGATTCGACGCCTATCGCCATACGTATTTTGGCGGTTCCGGTCCCAACGGCGAGCGTTATTATCCGCAAGAGCTGGAACGACTCGTAGAAATCGTAAAAATGCTCTCCAATGATGGCATTCAAATAAAAGGTCTTGACCAGGGGTTGATCGACTTTCCACATATCCGGGAGAACGGCGAGGAAGTGTATTTATGCTTTTTGCTCGGCGAGGAGGATATTCTCTACTGGCACATGATCGACGACGGTTTCCCCGGACGCCGTCCGATTGACGAGTTGTGAGGAATGAATTGAAAGAGGGAGCGTGATGCGCACCGTGCTCACCGAGTCCCCGAAGAGGGCCGCAGCCTACATTGAACGGGGAGATATTGTTGCCTTTCCCACCGAAACGGTTTATGGCCTCGGTGCAAATGTCTTTGACGAAAAAGCGCTGCGGAAAATTTTTATCGCAAAAAAACGTCCCGCCGATAATCCATGTATTGGCCACATCGCGGACATTGCAGACCTGGCACTTCTTGCCAGCCGTGTACCGCGCTCTGCCGAGAAGTTCATCGAGCATTTTTTCCCCGGGCCGTTGACGGTGGTGCTGCCCAAACAGCATTCGGTTCCGCTGATCGCAACGGCAGGGCTGTCGACGATCGGCATTCGAATGCCGCATCATCCGGTTGCTCTTTCTTTTTTGAAAGCGTGCGGTGTTCCGCTTGCTGCTCCATCGGCAAATCTTTCCGGCACGCCGAGCCCAACAACATGGCAGAGTGTATTATCCGACCTCGACGGCCGCATTAGCTGTATTTTGCGAGGCGGACATACTAGGGTCGGCCTGGAGTCCACCGTGGTGGATTGTACCGGCGCCGTGCCTCAGGTTTTACGGTCGGGTGCCGTAACGTTGGAACAATTGAGGGAAATCATCCCGTCGACGCGGATCGCAATTCAGAAAAGTGCGGACTCGCCTAAGAGTCCCGGAATGAAATACCGGCACTATTCTCCCCGGGCGCGCGTTATTATCGTGTCGAACCTCTGTGAGATCCGGCCGGCGGCGAATGCGGCTTTTATCGGGATGGAGGCAATTCCTGGGATCAAAAAATTCCGGCTCCATCGCATCTGTACGCACGTCGAAAAATACGCGCATGAACTCTTCGATTTTTTTCGTCATTGCGACGATGCAGACATTTCAATTATCTACTGCCAATCCGTCGAACCAAAAGGATTGGGGCTTGCACTCATGGATAGATTGAAACGAGCGTCGCACTAATACAACGAGCAACCAATGCCTTTCGAACTTACGTCTGAGTATAAACCCGAAGGGGATCAGCCCGAAGCGATCCGCCAGTTAATCGAAGGAGTGCGTCGCGGCGAGAAATTCCAGACGCTCCTCGGCGTTACGGGAAGCGGGAAGACTTTCACCATTTCGAACGTCATCAACCGGATCAACAAGCCCGTGTTGATCATGTCTCACAATAAGACGCTCGCGGCACAGCTCTATGCAGAGTTCAAGAGCTTTTTTCCGAAAGACCATGTCGAGTTCTTTATCAGTTATTATGATTACTATCAGCCGGAAGCCTACGTCCCGACGACCGATACATACATTCAAAAAGATTCTTCCGTGAACGACGAAATCGACCGCCTGCGGCTACGGGCGACAAGTGCCCTGTTGAGCGGGGAACCGAATGTCATCGTCGTGGCTTCTGTCAGCTGCATTTACGGCATCGGTGCGCCGGATGAATGGATGCAGCTGATGGTTGTCGTCAAAAAAGGGGACCGCATCGAGCGGAACGTTCTGTTGAGAAAGCTGCTCGATATTTATTATGCGAGGAACGATTACGAGTTTTCGCGCGGCACCTTTCGTGTGAGGGGAGACGTTGTGGAAGTGATTCCGGCGTACGAAAACGAGGAAGCGATCCGGATTGAATTTTTCGGCGACGAAATCGAAAAGATTTCATGCATCGATAAGACGGACGGTTCAATCATCGGGGAGTTGGATTATGATGTCATTTACCCCGCCAAGCAATTCGTCACGACCCGTGAATCGCTGGAGCGCGGGATCAAGGCTATCGAGGTGGAGATGCATGAATGCCTCGAAGAGATGCGGTCGCAGAATCTTCTGTTGGAGGCCCAGCGTCTGGAACAGCGGACACGATTCGATATTGAAATGATGCGCGAAGTCGGTTACTGCAGCGGCATCGAAAACTATTCACGTCATCTTGCCGGGCGTCCGCCTGGATCACGTCCATACTGCCTGTTCGATTATTTTCCGAAGGATTTTTTGCTTGTGATCGACGAGTCTCATGTCACCGTTCCACAGATCGGCGGGATGTACTTCGGCGACCGGTCGCGCAAGGAAACGCTTGTGAAGTACGGCTTCCGTCTCCCCTCTGCCCTCGATAACCGTCCCCTGAAGTTCGATGAATGGGAACGGATGGTGAATCAGGTTATTTTCGTAAGTGCGACGCCGGGACCGTATGAAATGGAAAAATGCAAAGGCGCCTTTATCGAGCAGGTGATTCGCCCGACCGGCTTGGTTGACCCGGAAGTTGAAATCCGTCCCGTGAAGAACCAGATCGACGACCTGACCGCCGAAATTCGAAAACGGGCTGCCGCAAAAGAACGCATTCTCGTCACGACTCTCACGAAGCGGATGGCAGAAGATCTCACTGAGTATCTTGCGGATATCGGCATACGGGTGCAGTACATTCATTCGGAGATCGATGCGCTGCAGCGGGTCGAGATCCTGCGCAATCTCCGCCTCGGAAATTTTGATGTGCTCATCGGCGTCAATCTGCTCCGCGAGGGACTGGATCTGCCGGAAGTCTCGATGGTGGCAATCCTCGATGCGGACAAGGAGGGGTTTCTGCGTTCGGAACGTTCGCTTATCCAGACTGCCGGGCGAACGGCGCGCAATGTCAACGGCAAAGTGGTGATGTATGCCGACAAGATCACCGATTCAATGCTGAGGATGATCAATGAAACAACACGCCGCCGCGAGAAGCAAATGAGCTACAACAAGGAACACGACATTACGCCGAAAACAATTTTTAAGACGTACGATGAAGTCATGGCGTCGACATCCATCGCCGACGTTAAATCGGCCCGCGACATCAGAAAAGAACGCGAGACCCTTCCGCTTGTTGCCGACTCCATCGTCCGGTATCTGACGCCCGAGCAAAAAGCAGATTTGCTTGAAGAGTTGAAAAACGAAATGACAAAAGCGTCGCACGATTTGGAGTTTGAGCGTGCCGCTCAATTGCGCGATGAAATCCGCCGTTTAACGGAGGAAAAAAGAAAGTAGAGAGCCCATGGGGGGACGATCGTTGTCAACGCTGCTGCGGGCGATTGCAGCACCCGCTAAAGATTTTATTTTCCCGCCGCTTTGCTTTTCGTGCGCTGCCCGTTTGACGGATACCGAATCGCGTCTCTGTAATTCGTGCTGGGGGTCAATAGAGCCCGTTCATTCCGATGATGAAACCGTTCGAATATTGCGCGCACGATTTTCCGCCGAAGGATATATCGATGAATTCTATTCGTGCTATTATTTCGAGGAGAGCGGCGTATTTCAACGCCTTGTTCATTCGTTGAAATACAACGCAACCACGGTGGTAGGGGTTGAACTCGGCAGGCATGTTGGGCTGCTGTTGAAAGAGAACATCGACGTTCAATCAATCGAGGTCATCGTTCCCATTCCACTCCACAAGGCAAAACAAAGGGAACGCGGTTACAACCAAAGTGAATTCATTTGCACGGGAATCTCAGCCGTTATACAGCGGCCGGTTGTCTCGGCGCTCGTCAAGCGGTCGAAAAACACCGTTTCGCAAACTCACTTGACCGCCGATGAACGCAGAAAAAATGTGGGGGACGCCTTCGGAATCAATGTTAAGAAGAGAGACGGAGTGAAGGAAAAGACCTTTCTCATTGTTGACGACGTTATCACGACGGGTTCGACAATTCAGTCTCTTGCGAAACTGTTGAAGGATGCCGGCGCCGCGAAAGTGATTGCAGCGTCTGCAGCGATGGCGAAACTGCATGGCGACAATTCTGCAAGGTAATAGACGGATTTCTCTGATTTTCTTCTGAAATGAGATTCTTCCCACCGTCCTAATTTGAATAATGAGGACCTCAAAATGCATTGCACTGTCATCCTGAGTCCCGCTGAAGCGGGACGAATGCCGTTGGCAAAAACGGCAGGATCAGAATGACATTACTCAGGGGTTCTTATTTGTTAACTCAAATTTGGACACTACCGCTTCTTGATTTATTAACGTATTAAAGCATATATTTGATACGATGAATTCTTCTCGCTCAATAGCGCTCGGATTTATGTTGTTTTTTTCCGCTTGCAGCGATGCGCCAAGAGATAACCCTTTGGATCCACTTTCATCGCGGTATCAAGGCAATGCTGCGGTGAGCGGGAAAGCATATATATTGAACCAGAATACTCCGGTCGCACAGGCTCAAATCACATGTCTTGAAAAAGGGCTTTCAGTCGTCACCGATTCCAGCGGTGCTTTCCAATTCAGCAAACTTGACGTTGGTTCGCTGACGTTCGTCTGTTCAAAAGAGGGTTTTGTTTCCGATACTCAAAAGATTGTTCTGCATGCCGGAACCCCGCAACAAATTCAGTTTGGCTTAAACGGTTTTCCCTACGTTGTTTCGCAAACCATCCTGACGAGAAAAATCGACCAATACTATCCGAGCCCTCAATATTTTGTCGACATTTCTGCTTCTGTCTCCGATCCAAATGGGATCGAAGATGTTGATTCAGTCTGGTTCGTCGTTGATTCGGTGCAATTTGCGCTGGATTATTCCCCCACGACAAAAATGTTCCAGACCACGATCTACAAATACAGCTTGCCGACCAACACAATTCAATGGCTCGTCGGCAAACCCTTGACCATTGTATCGACAGACCGGTCGAATGCCCGCGGTGCCGGGGCTCCGTTCTACGTTACGCGCATCATCGAAGACGAGGCGTCGCCGATCTATCCATCTTCGCTGAACAATGACACGACGGGATCAACTCCGCTCTTAAAATGGACTCCCCCCAACGTGACGTTCATTTACTCGTACACTCTGGTTATTTCCCTCGTAAATTCAGGGACCGAGTCAATCGTATGGACGTACCCGGGACTTAGTGTTGGCAATGAGGAATTTCAATTTATCGGCGACAACAACGGGCAACCTCTGAGAGCCGGCAATTATGTCTGGACAATCTCTGTGGTCGATGAATTCGGCAATTACAGCCGTTCGAAAGAATCATCATTTGTGGTGAATTAGCCGTGGCTCAAGAACAGAAAACCAGTTTTGAAGCGTTGTACGAGATTACGAAAAGCATCAACGCGATCCTCGAGCCGGTCGCTCTCCTTGAGAAGATCCTTGAGAAGGCGATGGCTCATTTGAATGCTGAACGGGGGTCTGTCCTTCTTGTAGATGAGAGCAAGCAGCGCGGCTATTCTGTCGTTGCCGCGAAAAATTTTGGTTCAGAGCAATCTACCCATCAATTTGCTGCATCCTCATCGGTCATTCAGCAAGTCCTTTCGACCGGGACCCCCGTGCTTACGTTCGATGCGTTGACCGATGAACGGTTCGAATCGTCGACAAGTATCGCAGCACAAAAGATTCTCTCGATCATCTGCATTCCACTGCGGTCAAGCGACAGGGTATCGGGGGCAGTTTATCTTGACAGCAGCGTTTCGCGGAAAGCATTTACGGAAGAATCTCTGAAGTTTCTCACCGTGTTCGGTCATCTTGCCGCTATCGCAATTGAGAACGCGCAGCGGTACTCATCGCTGCGTGCCGAGAACGAACGGCTTCGAAGCGAGATTGATTCTACCCGCCTTTTCACAACGATGATCGGAAAAAGCGCTGCCTGGAACCGCGTCCTCGCAATCACCAAGCGCGTTCTCGACGTCGATGTTGCCGTCCTCATCACCGGAGAAAGCGGGACGGGGAAGGAACTTGTTGCCCGCGCCGTGCATGACGGCGGATTGCGCCGGGGAAAACCGTTTGTGACTGTCAATTGCTCCGCGATTCCCGAGCAGCTCCTCGAAAGCGAATTGTTCGGCTATGTAAGAGGGGCGTTTACAGGCGCATCGTCCGACAAGAAAGGACTGGTCGAAGTGGCGAATGAAGGAACGCTGTTTCTCGACGAGGTTGCCGACCTTCCGGTTCAGCTGCAGCCGAAAATTCTGCGCTTGCTTCAGGAAAAAGAATACCGAAGAGTCGGCGACACGAAGAACCGAACGGCGGACATCCGTATCATTGCGGCGACGAATCGCGACATGCTTGAGGAAGTGAAATCGGGCCGGCTCCGCGAAGACCTCTATTTTCGTTTAAATGTCGTGCAAATACACCTGCCGCCATTGCGCGAAAGGAAGGAAGACATTCCGCTGTTGGCTTCGTTTTTTGTCCGCCGCGCAGCGGAAACATATAAGCGTCCCGTCGAAAGCATTCATCCCGATGCAATGCAAATCCTTCTGGCGAATCAATGGTCCGGAAATGTGCGTGAATTCCAGAATGTCATCGAGCGCGCTGTGGTTCTTTGCAACGGCATTCAGCTGAACAAAGAGGATTTTATGTTCGATGCCGGAGACCGGGCCGCTATCGCCCGAAGTGCGTCCACGCTGGCCGAGTTTGAACGCCAAATCATCGAAGGAACTCTTGCAGAAATGGGGGGGAACAGAACGCGCACCGCCGAAAAGCTGGGAGTATCGCTTCGCTGGCTTCAGTACCGCCTCAAAGAATGGAGCGGTGAATAAATGGCGTTCACGATCGAGGCTACGATCAGCGAGAGCAGCACGACGCGTGTTTTTCGCGCTTTTGATGAGACACTTCACCGGCGTGTGCTGTTGAAGGTTCTTCACCGGCATCTCGCACACGACGAGCAGCTGCGTCAGCGGTTTGTGCGCGAGGCGCGTGCATGCGCTGCGCTTCGGTCGGAATATATTGTTCAGGTGTACGACCTCACCGAGATGGAAGGCGCCCCCGCGATCGTCATGGAATATGTCGAGGGGACGTCGCTGAAGGAACTGATCGCGGACGAATCGCAACGCACATTCACCCTCGCATCGAAGATTGCACTTCACGTTTTGCGCGGTTTAAGCGTGGCTCACGGCCAACAGATCATCCATCGCGACATCAAACCGGGGAATATCATGGTTGATGTGAACGGGACGGTCAAACTAAGTGATTTTGGTCTTGCCCGCATTTCCGTTCCGTCTACGATGACGACGGAAGGAATGCTTGTCGGCACTCCTGCCTATATCGCACCCGAACAAATTCTCGGCGAGCAGCCGGATGCCCGTGCAGATTTGTTTTCACTCGGTGCAACGCTCGTTGAAACACTGAGCGGAGAACGCATATTCGAGGGGACGACGTACTCGGAATGCCTCAACAAAGTCAGCTCATTCAGAGCCGACATGCTGGACCGGTTTATTCCGTTGTCGTCTGCAGAATTTGTAGAATTTATCAAACGGCTGATGCATCCCGACAAACGTCAACGGTTTGCTTCAGCCGACGAGGCATTGGCCGCTATCTCCGGCGAACATCCCAACCCTTCCGTTACTTCGCCGAATTTATTAAGAGCGCAATGGATTCGCCCGTTCCGTGCCGCTGCTGCATTGCTGATCATAGCGGCAGTAATTTACGGAGTGAATTTATTTGTCCACCGGTTGCCGCCGCAACGAAACTCTCCGGTTGCAAATGACAGTATCGGTTTCTCAAAAATGGATACGGCGAAGAAGCCCGCCGTGACATCGATGCCGATTGTTACTCTTTCGGAAGAATCTGCCGTGCCGCTGAAAGAAGCGGCATCGAAAGAAAAAGAGCCGGCAAAACCAGTGTCGAATGAAATTAAAAGTTCAAGCGATTCCGGTTTGGTCACAATAACCAGCACACCCTGGGCGAAAGTGTTTGTAGACAATACGCTCATCGGCGAAACTCCGCTCGCTGATCCCGTTGTCCTTGCTTCGGGATCTCACACAATAGTATTCACTCATCCTTCTTTCGAACCCGTCGTTAAAACGGTGACCGTCAGCCGAGGTTCGCAACTTCACATCGGCTGCAATTTTCTTGCGAGCGCGGGATTTCTGAATTGCACTGCAACCCCCTGGGCTGAGATCTACGTTGATGATGTTTACAGAGATACAACTCCGTTGGATAAAGCGGTTGTGCTTTCTGCAGGAAAACATAACTTGCGATTTCATAACCCGGTGTTTCAGGATATCCGGCAGGAGATAACAATTGTTGCACACGACACTGTAAATCTTTCCATTTCATTTTCCCAATGAATACACTTAGGCGTATTGTCCTTTTCATACTTTTTGCCGCAGTGTCAGCTTTCGCTCAGTCAAATTCCATTGATTCGACATTTCGCTCGATCGAATCGCTGTTTGAATCCGGTTCGTATGTAAATGCGGAAGTAGAGGCGCGCCGTCTGGTTGAAACACCAGCTCTTTCAGATTCCGTGCGCGTTGTTGCCGAGAAATGGATTGCATTCTCACTCGTTGCTCAGGGAAAGTCGTCGCTCGCTAGCGATCATTTCGCTGCACTTCTCAAACTTAATCCTCAATTCGAGCTTGATCCAATCCTTACTTCGCCGAAGATCCTGGCAGTGTTCAACGAAACAAAAGCTCATCTGCCTGTTCATGTGAATCCTGGAAATGACACGGTTGTCGTTCACTCTTTCAGGCAATCAATGGAGGTGTCGTTCCGGACAATCGTCTTTCCGGGGTGGGAGCAGATCTACACGGGAAGAACGGCTGCCGGCTATCTCTTTCTTGGGGGAGGAATAGGAACGCTCGGCGCCGGAATTGCTTTCGAAGCGCTCAGAAGTTCTGCACGCAGTGAATATCTATCCGCAACGACAGCGTCAAGCATTGAAGCAAAATATTCCACATACAACAAATACCGCAAAGCAGAAGCATACGCGTTTTCGGCTTTTGCCTTTATCTATATCACCTCAGAGATTGATGTCTTCGGCCACTCAAACTCCGCTTCATTTTCTTTTGAACCGCCGGTTCCGTCAAATCGATCGAACACTCTTTCCCTTAGCATAAAATTTTAGAGCGCAATCGGTGCGCGTGCCGCGCAAAATCTGCGCACCCGCACTTCCGAAATCCCCCTTATCGACTCAAAAATTAGGAAAAATCACTGGCATTGGAATTGCAGTTTTTTGAGATACATTAGATTGTTACGTCTTCTTCACGCATTCAGGAAAACAAAATCAGGTTCTCACGATCATTGTTATACATTAATAGGAGTATTTATGTTCAAACGTTACTTTTTAATGACGATTGCGATCCTCGTCATCGCGGGGGGCCTCGTTCAATTTGCTGATGCGCAAGTTACTCCGCCTCCATCTCCAATCCACTTTGACTCTCAACCCCCGCTAACCGGTGAGGTTGGAGTTCCCTATGTCTACACGGTCCATCTTGCTGGGGTTGATACTGCGCAAGCTGTTATTGGCTACAGTGTGGATCGTTTGGATCCCTCCGGTTTTAGCGTTGATCCAGTATCGGGTGTTGTGAGTTGGACGCCCGAGGCGAGAGGCTGGTATTCTCTTTCGTTGGTGGCAAATGTGCGCTACAAAATGCATGCACTCGCGATGCTTGTCCAGCAGCACTTTATGGTGGCTGTCGCCGGAGGCAATGGTTTGGTCATAGGAAAAGTGACGGATACATTAAATGTCGGTATTCCTAACGTCGTTGTCGAAGCGCTGCAAGTGAAAGCAACGGGTCCCAGCCTGCTGAATGGCGACTGTTACGCGTATGCGGCAAGAACGGACAGCAATGGCAACTATCGCATATCCAGAATCGATCCGGGTACTTACAAACTGCACGCGGTTTCTCCTTCTCCTCAATATGCGAGCCAGTGGTACGATGGGAAAGCAACTGCCGCTGATGCTGACGTAATCACTGTTGCTGGCAGCAGCCTGTCGAATATCGTTACGCTCGTAAACTTTAAACTTACTGGGGGTGCGGCAAGAATGCCGAAAGTTACCGTCTCAGGAATCGTTACTGATTCAACTCTTAATCCAGTCAAAACAGCGCATGTATTTTTTGTTCGAGCCGGCTTTGCTCTCAACAGTAATACCAGTGTCGACGACTTCCGAAAGCATTTCGATATGAATGATTTGAGCGAAGATTTCCGTCTTGATGGAAAATCTGCGGAGGTCTTTCAAACGAAGGTTGATTCGCTCGGAATCTATTCACTGCAAATCCCGAAGGGAGCGTACATCGCATTTGCAAAGGCTCCCGGCTATGGAACGGAATTTTTTCCCGCGCAGTCTGACTTGCTTTCGGCGACAATGCTTGTGCTGCAACAAGACAGTGCCGGCATCGACTTTAAGCTTCCCAAACTTCCCCCGATCACGCTCGGCACGATTGACGGCAGCGTAGTTGATTCGGCGCTCGATCTGGGAGTTCCTTCACGGATTATTGCGACGCGAGACCGGTGGACGTCAGTAGATAAATTCGGGGAGCCGAGTTCATACGTTGTCGACACGGATTCTCTCGGCAATTTCACGGTCGGGAACCTGTTGCCCG
>CAZXQG010000047.1:0-24388 GCA_964642725.1 uncultured Chitinophagaceae bacterium | reverse complement strand
GGAAATTATTTTGCTGCCCGTGAAAGATGGACAAAAAGTGCAGAAAGGAGACCTGCTCGTACGCATCAATCCGGATATCTACCAGGCGCAGGTCGACGGCGCGGAAGCGGCTCTTGTAGCAGCCAAAGCTTCACTTGCATTAAGCGAAGCCAACCTGGAGAAGTCTGAAAGCGAGTATAAACGGGCGGAGGGACTGTACGAAAAAACTTTGATGTCCGAACAGGATTTTGTCGGATCGAAAACGGCATATAAGGTTGCCAAGGCGCAGCATGAATCCGCGGCTTCCGGTGTCACCCAGGCGGTTGCAAACCTCAATCAGTCGAAAGAAAGTCTTGCAAAAACATCTATCTATTCGCCGATCGACGGAACAGTATCCCAATTAATTTCTGAACTCGGTGAAAGAGTAAGCGGCAGCAGCTTCATGGAAGGGACCGAAATTATGACGGTCTCGGACTTGTCGAGGATGGAGGCTCGCATCAACGTCGGCGAGAATGACGTTGTCTTAATTGCCGTCAACGATACAGCAACGATTCAGGTCGATGCCTATCCGGACAGAAAGCTCAAAGGCGTCGTGTACGAACTTGCAAATACTGCAACAACGACAGGCGCAGGGACGCAAGATGAAGTAACGAATTTTCAGGTAAAAATCCGCGTCCTTGACAAAGATATCCCGCTCCGTCCCGGTATGTCGATGTCCGCCGACGTTCAAACTGAAACGCGAACCAACGTGCTGGCGGTACCAATCCAAAGCGTCACCACCCGCACTCCGAAAATGAAGGAAGGCGTCAAAGCCGATTCGGTTTCGAAGGTGCAGAAGCCGGACAACGAAAGCGCCGATGCAAAAAATGGCAATGGGACGATGGCAGACAAACCCATCGAAGTCGTCTTTGTTGTTGATAAAGGAAAAGTCAAACAAGTCCCGGTGAAGCGCGGCATAAGCGACGAAACCACGGTCGAGATCATCAGCGGTGTATCGGATGTCGATGAAGTGGTTTCCGGGAGCTATAAGGCGATCAATCGCGAGTTGGAAGACGGCTCAACGATAAAGATCGATAACACGGCAAAACGCTTCGGTATGGTGAAGAAAGAAGGAACTTAATCTCCGGAATCGACCTGTCAGTGCAATGAAACGATTTCTTTTAACTCTTGCCGCTGTATGCGTTGTGTCTTCGTCCTCCTTTCCAGCCGAAGCGCACACCGACAGCACGGGCATCAAGCTCATCGAAGAGAGAAAGCTTGCCGAGGCACAATCGTTCTTCGAAGAAAAACTCAAGGCGAACCCGAAGGATGATGAATCTCAGTACCAGCTCGCCCGCGTATTCTTGTTTCAACGGAAAATGGACGAGGCGGAGGACGCGATTGATGAGGCCCTGGAGCTGAACGAGAGAGATGCACGGTTTCATTTCTTGCGCGGACAAATTCTTGGAGAAATTGCTGCCAATGCCAATGTGTTCAAACAAGGGCTCCTTGCGCCTAAAGTGAAGAACGCATTTCTCCGCGCCGTCGAGATCGATTCGACATTTGTCGAAGCTCATATAGGACTGTACAATTATTACATCATGGCGCCGGGAATCATGGGGGGCAGCGATGAAAAGGCGCTGGAGCAAGCGGGTGTCGTTCTGAAACTGAATAGTTATCGCGGCCACATCCTGCTTGCAAATTTCCACCAGCGAAAGAATGAAATTGCCGAAGCGGAAAGTGAATACAAGAAGGCAATTAGCGCAGAGCCGAAAAAGACGGGCGGCTACAAATCGTTAGGATATTTCTACATTGGGCAGAAGAGATATGATGAGGCGGTCGATCAATTCAAGAAATACATCGACCTCGACCCTAAAAATCCGGATGCCTTTGACAGCTATGGAGATGCGCTGTTCGCCCAAGAAAAATTCGACGATGCGATTGAAAAATACAATGCTGCGTTGTTTTTAGATAAGAGTTTTTCTTCATCAATCTACCAGCTTGCAGCGTGCTACGAAAAAAAGGGGATGAATGCTAAAGCGGTTGAGACATATCAGTGGTATCTATCGGTTGCGCCGGGCGGGCGGTTTGCCGATGTTGCAAAGAAGAAAATCAAAGAATTGTCATAAACTCATGAATAAGGTCGGACTATGAACGTCATCAACATCAAGAACATCAGCAAAACATACGTCATGGGGACTGAGGAAGTGCATGCATTACACGACGTCACAATACACATCGACAAGGGCGAGTATGTTGCCATCATGGGCCCTTCGGGTTCAGGAAAGTCAACGCTGATGAATATTCTCGGGTGTCTCGATACGCCTTCGACAGGCCTTTATGAGTTTAACGGCGTCAACGTCAGCGAAATGAACGATAACGAACTGGCCAAAATTCGCAACAAGGAAATCGGTTTTGTTTTTCAGACGTTCAACCTTATTCCCCGTTCCGATGCGCTTCACAATGTTGAACTGCCGTTAATCTACGGCGGCATCAATGCCCACGAACGCAAGCGTTTGGCCGCCGAGTCACTCCAGCATGTCAACCTCGGGGACAGAATGCATCACCGCCCCAACGAATTGTCCGGAGGACAGCGGCAGCGTGTAGCGATTGCACGGGCGCTTGTGACGAAACCCTCGATTATTCTTGCGGACGAACCGACGGGAAACTTGGATACAAAGACCGGCGAAGAGATTATGGCATTGCTTGAAGAACTTCATCATAACGGTAACACCATTATTCTCGTTACGCACGAAGAGTACATCGCAGAGCATGCGAATCGGATCATTCGTATTCGCGATGGAATGGTCGAACGGGACGGAATGGTAGAGAAGCGCATTATTCCGAAGTTGGCGTGATGGTAATTAACCTCCGAAACAATGTTTCCCCGGACTAGAAATTTGAGGCGAGGAAGTGTATGGGAATGAAAATTGCAGATTTTGCATACGAAGTAAAGGAAGGGTTGGCAATATCCTTCCAGGCGATTCGTGCGAACAAAATGCGTTCTGTTCTTACGACACTCGGCATTGTGATTGGCATTGTGTCGGTGACGTTGATGGGTACGGCTATCGAAGGACTGAGCCGCGGATTCCATGACAGCATATCGAAGATTGGTGCCGATGTGTTGTATGTCCAAAAGTGGCCTTGGTTTGGCGGCGATGAATGGTGGAAATACCGGAATCGGAAAGAAGTAAAATACCCGCAGTATGAGGCAGTCGAACGTCATGCAACGCTGATTAAATCCGTGACCCCGATATGCTGGACACAAGGAATGGTGAAGTACAAAAACCAGAGTTCCGATGGTGTTCTTACTCTCGGCGCCAACGACCAGTATTTGGCGACGTCTGGAATTAATATGGACATCGGCAGATTCTTCAATCAAGCGGAAGCGGACGGCGGCAGGCCGGTATGCGTGCTCGGGTCTGAAGTTGCGGACAATCTTTTTCCGAATGAAACTCCGCTGGGCAAAACCATCAGAATTGGAACCTCGACGTTTCGTGTTATTGGTGTGATAGAGAAACAAGGAAGTTTTCTGGGGATTGCAAGTCTTGACAATCGAATCGTCATTCCAATCGAGTCATTTTTCCGCAGGTTTGGCGCTAATCGCGGTATTGAAATTGATGTCAAGGCCGCCGACATCAATAATCTCGACGACACTAAAGAAGAACTGAGGGGCATTCTTCGCAAAGCGCGCCATGTTTCTCCGAAATCGGAAGATGACTTTGCAATCAATCAACAAGAATTGTTTGTCCAGACCTTTAACGCCATCGGCGTTGTCGTGGCAGGAATCGGATTATTCATTACGGCCCTTTCTTTATTTGTCGGCGCGATCGGCATCATGAATATCATGTTTGTCTCCGTCACCGAGCGGACGAAAGAGATCGGGATACGGAAGGCGATCGGCGCAAGGCGCGGCACGATACTTCTTCAATTCCTTATTGAATCTGCCGCGCTTTCTCTTATTGGCGGGATTATCGGCATCATTATTTCATACCCGCTAAGCCTGCTCATCAACCAGATTCTGCCGACGTCGATGCCGATCAGCGTCGTTGCTATCGCTATTCTCATTTCGATTATCGTCGGAGTTGTGTCCGGCTTCCTTCCGGCAAACAGAGCGTCGAAATTGGATCCGGTAGAAGCGTTGAGGTACGAGTGAAAATTTAGAATTATGAATTAAGAATTTTGAATTGGGGGAAAAATAAAAATTCTTAGCGGGAGTTTTTTCTAAGAGGACTATGCAGATAAAAGAAAGTTTTATAATGGCGATCAACGCCATTCGTGTGAACAAGCTTCGTTCCTCGCTGACACTGCTCGGCATTAGCGTTGGAGTCTTTTCCATCATTGGCGTAATGACGTCGATGGGCGTTTTGCAGAACGCGATTGACAACGGCCTCAGCGGCCTCGGCACGAATACGTTTCAAATACAGAAATTCCCGGCCGGCTTTTTCCGCGGCGACCGCAATCAGTTCCGGAACCGGAAAGATATAACAATCGACCAGGGAGAAATTTTTGCCACGCGGATGACGCAGGCGAAGTACATCGGCCTCGAATCGTGGTTTGGGGTTAAGCAGGTGTTTCACAACAGCGACAAAACCAATCCGAACGTGGGCATGGTTGGTGAAACGGTCGAGGGTTTTCCGACAAACAACTGGACGATCAAAGATGGAAGAGCGTTCACGACCCAGGAAGTTGAATACGGGGATTTCGTCTGTGTTTTGGGGAACGGAGTGATCGAAAAATTATTCGAACGGGGCTCGGCGATCGGTGAAGAAATCAGGGTCGACGGGAATAAATTTAAAGTCATTGGTACGATTGAATCGAAAGGCTCATTTCTGGGGGGAAACCAGGATAATTTTTTTGCGATACCGATTACGACCGCGATGGCGCTCTACGGCAGACAACGGTCGATCAACATCATGGTCCAGACACGGGACCAGGAAAGCTATAACGACGTCATCGAACTCTCGACGTCCATTCTTAGAACGATCCGCCATGTCGCCCCCGGGGCAGATGATGACTTTGCGATCTTTTCCAATGACACGCTCATCAAACAGTTCAACGACCTCACATTTATGGTGAAAATCGGAACGCTCGGTATTGCGTGTATCGCGCTGCTCGCTGCCGGTATCGGCATTATGAACATCATGCTTGTCTCGGTGACGGAGCGGACAAAAGAAATTGGCATTCGCAAGGCGCTTGGTGCGACGAAAGCGAACGTCCTCTCCCAATTCCTGAGCGAATCGGTCATCTTCAGTCAGATCGGCGGGACTATCGGGATTATTGCGGGGTCGATCCTTGGGAACATCGTCGCAGTGCTCACAAGCGCACCTGCGATACTTCCATGGAATAGCACGGTCGCAATTCTTTCGACGCCCTTCATGAACTTCTCTGCGCTCGGTTTGAATTTCATCGCACTGATTTTCTGTTCGTTTATCGGGATTGTCTTTGGCGTGTATCCTGCGTGGAAGGCGGCAAACCTCGACCCGATCGAATCCCTGCGGTACGAGTAAGATATTTACGATTTTCAACTTGCAATTGACGATTGGAAAAAGCAGACATCAGACTCAAAGCAATTGTAAATTGTAAATCATTTCAACAGCCCTCCCTTGACCTCCTCCGACAATTTTGGCAGCTCGTCATACTGCTTCGTTAAAGCATCGTACTTGTCGAAGAAATCCCCAACCCCTTTTGCTACCGTTTCCGTCAGAGCATCGCGTCCCATTTTTGTGTCGATCGCGAATGCCATAAGCAAGCCGGCGGCGGCGCCGTAGTTTCTTTCGAATGAACCGGAAAGGTTTGCGTTCATGACCAATTCCTTCGCGCGTGCATCGGTAAGGCTGGGGGATTGAAGCTCGCGCATTGCGTTATTCAAGAAAAGAACGGCATCTTTCGATTGGTTGAAGATGTATGGCGGAAGCGAATTCCCCGTCCGTTCCTGGAAAGAAATGCGGTATGCGATCCCCTCGTTCTGCACAAGCTCCGCAAGCGACCAGAACGGCCCTCGGCGCGAATGAATCTCCTTCCATGCCGGCGAAGTTGATTGGTAAACCGCAAAAACGGCATGGAACGTCTCGTGAGCGAGCGTGCTGAGCGTTTCGATGAATTGTACGTTTGTTGGCATGCTGTTTCCGATCAGCCGGACCAAATTCACGACGATGACCGGTTCGCCTTCATTTTCGCCGACAAATATCGGTGTGTTGCCATTCCAGACAACCCGGCGAACGAACGCCGCAGCGTTTTCGTTTCCAAATGCGACGACGTATACGGAAAGGGTGGTAGAGATCCTCGCATCGGCGGGAAAGAATTGTTCGACGGTTGCGACGACGCGCCGGTCGAGTTCCCCCTTTTTTACTTCGGCAAGCAAAGCTTTAATTTCGGCGAGGTGGGCTCGCGTTGGCCCGAAGCCGAAAATATCGTCCGGACTTTTGAAACTGTCGCGCAACAGTTCGAGTTCATGCTGAAAGGTCCCGGGCGGAAACTGCCTGCGCGCAAGCACCACGCTCGTGGCTGCGGCAAGCTGACTGCCCCGAAGGTCTGCAACGCTGTTCACGTTGTGCAACCGGCCTTCGCTAACCTCGATTAATTGTTCCGCGGATGAATAATCAACTTGCAGGTTGACGTTAAAATTCGGGTTCGATTGAGAGTAAAGGGATGCCGGGATAAGAAAGATCGAAAAGAGCAGTCGCATGCGCGTTCAAAAGATATGGATGTTTATATAAAATGTATCTATTTTCTTTGCTTTAGTCAAAAAAAAGGCGTTCCGCAAAAACGGAACGCCTTTCTTGTCGGCCAAAAAATTCTATTTTTTCTTTTTTGCAGTTTTTGCGGGGGGCGTTGCCGCCGGCGTTTGTACGGCAGGGGCTTCCGCTTTCGTCACAACACCCTCGAGCTCGTCTGCGAGCGGAGCTGCGTCATAGACTTTTCGCAGACATTCGATCATCGCAGCAGTATGAACAGAGACCGCACGGTTCTTTTCGCCGTCAAAAAGGAATCGGCCCGGCAAGCTTTCAATGTTCCCGTCAAAAATCAACCCGACAAGCTCTCCATCTTTGTTGATGGTCGGGGACCCGGAATTGCCGCCGATAATGTCGCACGAGCTGACAAAATTGATCGGAGTTGCGAGATTTAATTTCTCTTTCCGTTCCTCATACCGTTTCGGGAGTGCGAAATCGCCTGAATTGTCAAAACTGTAAGCGCGGTCGTACAGTCCGTAGAGAGTCGTTTTGGACGGAGCTTTCGTTCCGTTCATAGGATACCCGCTTACCGTCCCATACGATAATCGAAGCGTGAACGTTGCATCGGGATAGGTGTTCTTTCCGTAGACAGCGAATCGCGCTTTGCCAATTTTTTCGACCGCGGCGGATTGTACACTGCTTAAATTGGTTTCGGTCCATTGCCTTCTCTCTCGTGCTTCTGCGTCGAGTTTCCGTGCGATAGCAATAAGCGGGTCTGTTGATTCTGCCACAGCCTTTTCGCCCCCTGCGACGAGGGCTTTGCGAAAGTCTACGTCGCCTAATTTTGTTCCGTTGATTAATTCTTTTGCGACATCCGCCGGTGCGCGTCCGCCAAGGACGGTTTGAATAAAGAGATCGTTCGGTCCTAACTCGTCGAGCGACTCCTGCAGCCCGTCGGCGAACAACATTTCCTCCATGTCAGCATAAATCGGCGCGCGTGAAAATAATCGGAATTCCAATGAACCAAGATTGGCGTCCTGAAATTCCGCCAGTCGTTTCTCATTTGGTTTCTTCACTTCGGCGACGTATTGGACGATTTGTACAGCGAGAGCGGCTAACCGCGACCCGCGAAGCGATCTGTACGTGTTTGGCGTTATCACTGCTTTTGATCGCTCAATCACGACGATGATTGAATCCCACGCGTCGCCGTATGCCTTCTTCCATTCCGGATTACCGTTCACGCGAGACCGCAAATCGTTATCTTCTTTTTTCTTCTTATCCATGAGGCCGTTGTCAAGCAACCCCTGGTATTCGCCTCGGGTTGCCTTTAAAGTATTTTCGTAGCTAAAAATCTGGTTGAGTGCACGACGTTCCTGTTCGGGGCCAAGCTTCGAATATTTCTTCAATACCGCAAGGCGTCGCTGAAATACCTTGAAACGCAACGGATAGCTGTAATCACGAAGGTATTCAAGCTGCGCGGCAGTCTGCAGCCTGTTTGTCGATCCGGGATGCCCGGAGACGAAGACAAGTTCTCCATCCTGCGCCCCCTTTGAATTCCATTTCAAATAGTGTGCCGGTTGAACCGGCTTGTCGTTTTCGTACACGCGGAAAAGCGTCATGTCAAGGTCGTACCGCGGAAATGTGAAATTGTCGGGGTCGCCTCCGAAGTATGCAATCTGTTGTTCCGGTGCCATGACCAGGCGGACGTCGGTATACTTTTTGTACCGGTATAACCAGTGCTCGCTCCCTTGATAAAAGGCGATGACGTCGGACCGAAGACCCGTTTTCTCCGTGCTCTCCTTAGTGATTTTAGCGATTTCCTCTTTCTGCGCATCGAACACTTCCTTTTCCGACATGCCGGGCTTCACAACGCCCTGCATTCGTGCCGAGACGTTCTCCATAGAAATGAGTACGTTCAGTTCGAGGTCCGGGCATTTTATTTCTTCCGCCTGCGTCTTGGCATAAAACCCGTCAGCAACATAGTCTTTATCTTTTGAAGACATTTTTTGCAGCTGCCCAAGTGCGACGTGGTGATTGGTGAGGACGAGTCCGTTTGGACTGACGAACGAACCCGAACCGCCGTCGTTAAAGCGAACGCTGGAAAGCCGGATATGGTCAAGCCATTCCTGCGACGGTGTAAAATTGTATTTTTCCTGAAGCAGTTTTGTCGGCGGATTATCGAATGTCCACATGCCGTCGTCTGCGAATGCCGGCAGGACGAGGCAGCATCCAAATGCAGCGGCAATAGTAACAAGCAGAATTCTTTTCTGTAATCGGTTCATTGGTGTTTTTCCTTCTCTTGGTAAAATTATTTGCTGATTGTTCATTGTTGATTATTCATTGATCTCACGCTTTCATTCTCTTTCCCTTTTCCTCTTCCGTGAATATCCACCCGACAATTTTTCCCGGGTCGATTTCGGTGAAGTTTTTCCAATACTCGCTATTGCGCAGGTAGCGGGAACTGGTTTCGGTTTTCGAAAGCCGGTCCGCGACGTCTATCGCCTCCGCAAACCTGCTTTTCCACTTTTCCATATTGCTTCTCCGGAGATCTACCCAGCCGTTACGCGCCCACTCGTCAATCAGTTTATCGTTGACCTTCAACTCATTTTCTCCTCGATATGGCGGAATTTTGATTTCCTTTCCGCGGAGCAGCGTTTTTCCGTCCGGAAGGAGAATGGGGATTCCGATAGAGATAATGTGCGAGCGGAGCGTCTGATTTTCTTTGATAAGCGTTGTAAGTGCGCTTGACAGCTCTTTGGCCGACGTTTGGACGACGGTTCTCATTGTAATGAAGGCGACTTTGAGAAGGTAAGCTTCGTAGAGGAGCTTCGAAAGCCGGGGCGGGCCGAGAATCTCAAAAGCAACACTGTCGACGTGATGTTCCTTCTCGAGTGCTTTCATCTTTTCAAGCGCACTATTAAACATAAATCCAGCGCGGTATGTGGGCTCGAGGGTAGCGTTGTCGAGTGCGTTGATGATATCGTGTCCCGTATTCCCTCCCTTGATTTCGTAGATAACGTCCTGTGCAATTTCTTCCGGGGTGACGTACTCCATCTGTCCCGGGGTGGATATTGCCTCAAATTCTCCCCGTGAAAAAATGCCGTTCTCACCGGTATCGATGAATACGGATTGCAGCAATTGATGGGTTGACTTAGCAACGCTTCCATCTGTCTTAATTCTGAACGTATTCTTGAGGGAAATTCCTTTTTCAGGAGGGCAATCATACAGTTCTATCGGCTTGCCCCGTTTTGCAATTTGTCCGAAGCCGATTTTTTTCCATGCGATTGCGCCAGTCGGTTTTATTTCCTTTGTGATCGGAGCATCCGGCGTCCGGCCCATCAGAAAGAGAAGGAGAGTGTGGGCCCCGGCGACGGCGGATTTGCTCAGCAGCACGCTCGACGGCTTTTCTTCGCTGTGGGTATAGGGGATATTCAGCCCCATCCCGCCGGTTCCGCTTGTTCCGATTTTCACATATACATTCGTTCCTGCTTCGTTCATCGATTTGTAGAAAATCTGCACGTGGCGGATGAGTTGAGGAACATAGAGCGTGCAAAGAAGCTTTTCGATCGATTCATGCAGCCCGTGAGCCCCGGCCGATGTTGCATCCTTAAGATGTTTCATCACGTCGCGCGCGCTCTGGAAAAGATCCTGATATGCTATAGCCGTTGCCGAGTTGATACAATCGATGACGACGTCAGGTTTGTAGTGCGCAAGAAGTTGATACAGCGCAGAACGATGGAGCACGGGCTCCGTAAGCTCGTCCACGATGTCGTCAATGTACATCCGTCGTAGTTTCGGGTCGCCGAGGATATCCTCCCGGTTCACGTCTTTCAATTCATGCCGGGTGAACACGTTCCCCCACCAGGGAAGAAAAAAATCCTTTCCAGCTTTGGGATATTCTCTCTTCATCTGTGCAACGGCATCTTTCGCCTCTGATTCCTTCAGCGACGTGATAATAATCCGCTTCGGATGCTCTTCCATCAGCGACCGGCATACTGCGGAACCGACGAGCCCCCAGCCGCCGAGCACCAAGACAGTTTTGTTCTGAATATCCATGAGATTCCTTATGCGATAATTTTCTTAATAAACATGAATGAGGAATGATGTGGATCCTGACAGCTTTTGAGACTGGATATGCACAAACATCCCTGGTTCGTAATTCTACCTTCAAACCTTTTGCACAACACAGGCAGTTCCGTATGCCAGCACCTCGGTTACGCCGTTCATAATTTCGGTTGCATCATACCGAAAACCAATCACCGCGTTGCCGCCAAGCTGTTCCGCGTGCTGGATCATTACCTCGTATGCATCGCGGCGGGTTTGCTCACACAAACTTGTGTAGAGCGTAATGTTGCCGCCGAAGAGAATCTGAAACCCCGCTCCGATATTGCCGAACAGCGAGCGCGAACGGACTATGATGCCGCGAACAACGCCGATGCTCTTTACAACCTTGTATCCGTCAAGCTGAAAATTTGTTGTTACAAGTGAATGGTCCATGGCTTCTCCAAAAATGCAATTAAGAATTATGAATTAAGAATTGAGACTTCTGAATAATCAGGAAAGCTTGCCTCGCGCAAATCCCGAAGCGATGGCTTCGCCACTCGCTAAGGCGCAAAGTATATTAAAAATGAAGCTTATGCGTATTTACGTCTTCGCGTGATACTATTTTTCAGATGTTTCGAATTAAGAATTAGAGTACGTTGCAATAATTTTCAGTCTTTCGGCACAACGACATCATGCCAGAATTTTTTTCCCGCGCTCCGACCTCGTCGATGTGCACATGCTTCGTCTCGGCATATTCGTTCAACCCATCCATGCCGAACTCGCGCCCGATGCCGCTTTGTTTGTATCCCCCCGAACGGCGCTTTCTCGGAAAGCAGATGCCACTCGTTGATCCGCACGGTTCCTGCACGTAATTCACGGGCGATACTCAAAGCGTCATCTTTGTCCGATGACCAGACGCCTCCGCCAAGTCCGTATGCTGAATCGTTTGCGATTCGGATTGCATCCTCGGTTGTTTTATACTTGATAACGGAAAGACCGGGTCCAAAAATTTCTTCCTGCGCAATTGAAGCCTGGTTATTCATGCTGGTGAAATTCGTAGGCTCGATAAAAAAAACTCTTTGAGTTCCAATGACGAACGGACATTGCCGCCGCAAGCGAGGAACGCTCCCTCCGACGTTCCTTCCGAGATATAATCAAGAATTCTTTTTTGTAGTTTTTTGGATATTACCGGCCCCATATCAGTGGCTTCCAATTTTGGGTCGCCGAGCTTTATTTTTTTCGTTTTTGCTACTAGTTTCTCTATAAATTCGTTGCGAAGCTTCTCGGGGAGCAGCAATCGGCTTCCTGCTTCGCAGCATTGCCCGGCATGATAAAAGATGGCGTAAATAGCGCCATCGACCGCAAGGGCAATATCGGCATCATCCAGAACAATGTTGGCAGATTTTCCTCCGCATTCAAGTGTGCATTTTTTTAGCGAGGAGGCGGCCAGTGACATCACACGTTTTCCGACCGCCGTTGAACCCGTTAACGATACCTTGTCCACCAGGGGGTTTTTTGCAAGCTCCTCGCCAAAGTCTTCGCCGAATCCCGGAACGATGTTCACGACTCCTTTCGGAATTCCGGCTTCGTGGCAAATTTTTGCTAGCTCCATCGCGGTGCAAGGAGTAAGGTCCGAGGGTTTTAATACGAGCGTGTTGCCGGCGGCGAGTGCTGGACCGAGCTTCCAGACAGCCATCTCCAGAGGAAAATTCCACTGAATAATTGCTGCTGCGATGCCAATCGGTTCGCGAACGAGAATATTTCGGAAAAAACGCGGTTTAGAAAGGCCTTCCACATTTTCCGTCAGGTCGTTTGCCGCGAGTTTTGAATAATAATTCATACACCGGGCGCTGAGGAAAATGTCCTCCTTCGCTTTACGAACACGATTCATGGAGAATTCCTACCGTTTGGATTCAAAATCATTTGCCCCCCTCATCGCCGATGTGCGCCGGATACATTACGGCGCTGCGTGAACTTCAGGACTCAGCAAGACGCCGACGCCGTAGGCTATCGCTGCCGTCAGCAAACCGACCAACGTCATTTCCAAACCGCTTCGCCACCAGCTTCGCCCCGTGACAATCGTTTTCAGAACTCCCACGAGAAAATGCGCCAGGGTGCTAATACTGAGGCTGAAAATAATGGCGGTCGTTCCGAAGAAGAACATGAACGGGATGACGGGAATGATTCCGCCGGCAGCCGTCGCCGCCGTTGCGGAAAACGCTTCCTTTATCGGGTTGGGGAAACTTGACGCCGAAAGCCCAAGTTCTTCGTGGGCCAATGTTTTCAGGAATTGGTCTGGGTTCTGTGTGAGCCGCTCCGCCATCATGGCAGATTCTTCAGGAGTGAAACCCTTCAATTGATAGAACAATTCAAGTTCTTGTTTTTCTTCTTCGGGATTTTCTTCGATCTCTCTCCGTTCTTTGTCAAGCTCAGCTTCGTACACTTCGCGCTCCGATTTGCGCGCGAGGTAGGCGCCCGACCCCATCGAGAGAGCGCTTGCCAGCGTTCCTGCAACCCCGGCCACCCATACGACGTGGCTCCCGCCGGTGTATCCCGCCATCCCCGTCACGATACCGAAAACCGCTCCAAGTCCGTCGTTTGCGCCGTACACGGCTTGCCCGATCCACCCGCCAGAATGCCCTGCGTGCCACTTTTCCCGTTTAAAGATCGCTTCGAGCTTCGCCTGCGGCTGGTCGTTCTCCGTCATCGAATGAAGAATCTTTGCATGAACTTTTTCTTCCCTCTTGATATCGCTCATCGCGGCGCTGTCGTTCGGATTGTTTGCGAGAGTCGCTTCCGCTTCATAGCGCTCAGTGTCCCGGTCTTCCTGCTCTTCGAGCCGCTGAACGGCATTTGCGGTTCCGCTGCGGACCAAAAGCCATCGTCGTAATCTCTCAAGCGGCGAATCAATTTTTTTGGGAGGTGCTGCACCGAGTTCTTTCAACCGTGCTTCCCATTTTTTCGCATGGTGTTCTTCGGCGTCGGCAAGCTTGAGGAGGATCGCCTTTTGAATATTGTCCCGTTCCCGCGCGGCGAGCTCCCGGTACGTTTCAGCGCCGGTTTTTTCTTTTTTCCAACTTGTTCGCAGCGATTGAATTAGCCGTTTGTTTTCAGGCATGGAAATCACCTAGTTTCAGAAGGATTGATCGATTTCAGTACGTCAGAATCCCATGTTTCGGGACTTTGTTTATCGAGGTGAGACAGGATTATCTGCCGATGAAAAAAGATAATGGAAAAAGGTTGAAAGGGCAAATTCAAGTTCTGATATGTTCTGATTGCCTTGGCATCCTCTGCGTCCATGGCGGTTAAGAGAAAACCGCTAAGGACGCCAAGCTGAAGTAATGACTGCCCAGACAGAAATACTTCGCTTGATTTTCAGCGCGAAAGTATTTATGATTGTGCATTCATGTTTTGTTGATCCACAATGGAGATGTGATGAGAGAATATCTGGACTTAGTCGACCGTGTCCTGTCGAAAGGCATAATGAAAAAAAATCGTACGGGCGTGGATACCGTATCGTGTTTCGCAGAACACTACACGATTGATTTGAGTGAAGGGTATCCCTTGCTGACGACCAAGCGGATGCAGACGAAATCGCTCTTCTATGAGGTCCTGTGGTATCTCTCGGGTGAAGACCATATCCGCAATCTTCGCAAGCAGACAAAAATCTGGGATGCATGGTCGGACGAAAACGGAAATCTCGAAACCGCATACGGCCGCTACTGGCGGCGGTTCCCGAGTGCGCAGGTGAATCCTGCGACCGGAAAATACGAAGTAAAAGAAGTCGATCAAATCGCCGAAGTGATTCATCTGTTGAAAACGAACCCGACTTCGCGGCGGATGGTCGTCAGTGCATGGGAACCGGGGAACGCGCTTCACAGTAAACTGCCGCCGTGCCACTACTCGTTCGTGTTCAATGTCCAGGAGAACAAACTCAACTGCCATCTCACGCAGCGCTCGGGCGACATCGCCCTCGGCATTCCGTTTAATATCGCGGCATATTCTCTCCTCACCCAGGCGATTGCACAGGAAGTGGGGCTCGACGTCGGGTACTTCAGCCATACAATCGTCGACGCACATATTTACATTAATCACATCGACGGTTTGAAAGAACAGTTGAAGCGGACACCGAAGCCCCGCCCGAAACTTCTTATTGCGAAAAAGCCGCTTGACCAGCTGCAGTACGAAGATTTCTCCCTCGTCGGATATGAATGCGATGAGCCGATCAAGTTCGAAGTCGCTGTGTAAACCAATCACTATTGCTCAATAGCCATTGCCGATGAAACTTATAATCATCGCCGCACTGAATAGAAAACGTGTCATCGGCAACAACGGAAAACTCCCCTGGCATATCTCGGAAGATCTGAAACGGTTCAAGAGGCTTACGGTTGGCCACACCGTATTGATGGGAAGAAAGACGTTTGAATCGATGGGAAAACCGCTGCCCGACCGGCGCAATGTTATTCTCTCCTCAAAGAAAATCCCCGGCGTCGAAACCTACTCCACAATCGCCGAGGCTCTTGCCGTGCTCAAAGAAGAGGGAAAAATTTTTGTCATCGGCGGCGGTAGAATATTTGAACAATTCCTAGACCGGGCCGACGAACTCCATCTTACGCTTGTTGACATTGATGTTGACGGCGATACATTTTTTCCCTCTTACGAACACCTTATCGGAACTCGCTTCACGCTTGTCAGCGAACAGAGGCATGAAGGCTATACGTTTCAGGACTACACGGCCAAGTAGAATTTGAAACTTCTGAAAAATCCTGAGATTGTGTTTCGCCAAATCCCGGAGGGATGGCTTCGCCAGAGGCAAGGTAGCAAAATGAGTCGAAAAATCTTCGCGCCTTCGCGGCTTGGCGAGAAACAGTTTTTCAAATGCCGCAATACAAAATAGTTTCTCAAGTGATCGGATGAAAGACATTCTTCGCTCCGCTGCAGAGCGTGCAATACATTACCTTGAAGGATTGGATAATCGGGACGTGAGGCCCGACCCCGCCGCCGTTGCACGGTTGAAAGAATTCGATATCGCTTTTCCTGAAAAGCCGGTTGATCCCTTGGCAATTTTAAGAATGCTCGATGAATATTCTTCGCCGGCAACAATGGCCATGGCGGGACGAAGGTTCTTCGGCTTTGTTATTGGCGGGTCGCTCCCGGTTTCACTCGCTGCGAATTGGATGGCCGGCGCATGGGATCAGAACAGCGCTCTTTATCAGGTGACGCCGGCGACTGCACATCTCGAGCAAGTCGCTCTTCAATGGCTTATCACTCTCTTCGGCTTACCCAGATCAAGCGGCGGTGCATTCGTTACGGGTGCAACACTCGCAAATTTCACGGCACTTGCTGCGGCGCGCCATGCAGTTCTTGAACGTGCGGGATGGAATGTTGAAGCCGATGGATTGTTCGGCGCTCCGGCCATCACGGTTATTGTCGGCGAAGAAGTCCACCCATCGCTCGTCAAATCGCTTGGCATGCTTGGATTGGGTCGAAGCAGAGTGCTGAGGGTCCCGGTTGACGGTCAGGGGCGAATGCATTCTGGAGCGATTCCATCTATCAAAGGGCCGACAATCGTTTGTGCGCAGGCAGGCAATGTGAATACGGGATCGTTCGATCCGCTGGATGAGATCTGCGAGCGCGCTCACGAATCGGGCGCATGGGTTCACGTCGACGGTGCTTTTGGTTTGTGGGCAGCTGTTGCGCCGACGAGAAAATATCTGGCCGAAGGGATCGCGGATGGAGACTCATGGGCAACCGACGCTCACAAATGGTTGAACGTTCCGTACGACTGCGGCCTTGCTTTCGTGCGCGATCGCGAAGCGCTACGGGCAGCGATGGCGATCACGGCGGAGTATTTGCCTACGGAAACTGAATTTCGTAATCCCTCCGACTACGCACCGGAATTGTCGCGCCGCGCGAGGGGAGTGGAAGTATGGGCGGCGTTGATTTCGCTCGGACGTTCAGGCCTTGAGGAAATGATAGAGCGTTCGTGCCGCCAGGCGCGGCGGTTTGCAGAAGGTCTGACGGAAGCAGGTTATCGAATCTTGAACGACGTTGTTTTGAATCAGGTTCTCGTTTCTTTCGGAGATGTTGAAACAACACAGCGCGTGATTGCAGAAATTCAGGCGGACGGAACGTGCTGGTGCGGCGGCACTGTATGGCAGGGACAAACAGCGATGCGCATCAGCGTTTCTTCTTGGGCAACGACAGATGACGACGTCGAGAAAAGCCTGATGGCAATGATTCGCTGTGCGAAGAAACATGTTGGCTAAAAGCTACAAGCTAAAAGCCAAAAGCCAAAGACTATTAGCTCTTAGCCTTTAGCTTTTGGGTAAGTCTTCGGTCGAGGAGTTGCCTTTGCAGTCTTCGGCCCCTGTTTCCCCGGCGACATAGCCGGTCGAGAACGCCGCCTGCAAATTGTATCCTCCAATCGGTCCCGCCACATCCAATGCTTCACCGCAAATATATAATCCATTGAGAATGCTTGATCTCATGCTTTTTGGGTCAACTTCATGAAGATCAACTCCTCCTGCCGTTACTTCTCCGCGGTCGAGTGGAATTTCTTTCACGCGGCCGATATTCCAATTCTTCAATGTCCGAACAATCGCCGTCCGTTCCTCTTTTTTTAGCTGATGGCATTTCTGTGAAGCATCGACACCGGCGGAATTCATTATGAAAATTGCCAACCTCTGCGGCACGAAAAACTCAACCAGCGTTTCCGCTTTTCGTCCTCCGTTAGCGGAGATTTGTGCGAGAAGATGTTCTTGAAGTTTGGGCTCCGGTTCATCGGGCACCGTATCGACAAAAATATCGACGCGCGGATTTTTTTCCATCGCGATAGCTGCATCACGGCTGAGTTCAAGAGTTGCCGGCCCGGAGATGCCCTGGTGAGTGAGAAGTATATCGCCTCGCGATTCAGCCGCAGCTTTTCCGGCAGAATTCGCTTTTAAAATGCAATCTCGGATTGACACACCCTGCCATTCCGAGGAGGGTGTTGGGTGGAGGAGGATTGGCGCCAGTGCCGGGCGAAGAAGAACAATCGTGTGTCCGAGTTCTTTTAACCAGGGAAACGCATCTCCGGATGTTCCCGTTCTGGGGTAGGATGCACCGCCGGTTGCCAGAATAACGTGCCGTGTTTTAATTATTTCCCCCGGTACTCTTACACCGCAGACGCCTTTATCATCCTTCAGTATTTCTGCAACCGGCGTTGAGAGCCGAATCTCAACGCCTTCTTTTTCCATCATTCTGCGCAAAGCATGAACGACATCTCCCGCTTTTCCGCTTGTCGGGAAAACCCGCCCATTTTTGCGCTCGTACGTTTCAACTCCGAACCGGTTGAGGAGTTGCAGAACGTCGCGGTTGGTGAAGTGATAGAGAGAATGTTTTAGGAATTTCGATTCATTCGTCCTGAATTGCTTGCAAAGGTCTTCGACATCTCCGCCGTGAGTGATGTTGCACTTGCCTCCGCCGGAGATGAGGAGTTTGATACCGAGTTTAGGATTTTTCTCGAGAAGGACCACCTTCGCGCCGAGCGATCCTGCGCGCCACGCCGCAATCATTCCTGCGGCGCCGCCGCCGATGACAACAAGGAGGAGTGGTTGATCAGAATTCATCAAGAAAATGGAATTACTGAAAAACGTGTTGATCGATGGAACATAATTCCGAAGGAAGTAATTTGCAGGAAGATAAGAAGATTTTAAGACAAATCAATTGAGGATGGATCGAAATCGTTTCGGAACACTGTCTGGTGTGAAATCGGTCTTTCCCTAGTAGTGCTACAGTTTGGAAAAATTTTGGCTCACGCGGACAGCGAATGCTCTTGACACACCCCCTGCCCCTCTCGCCGTCGCCACAAGCTTCCGCACAAAGGGGAGTTCTAAAGCAGGGTTTAACTTTAGACAGTCCCCTCTGAGTGCAAGCAAGAGGGAATGCGAGAGGGGACAACGCGAAGCGTCAGGGGTGTGTAGATTACTCCGCGACGCATTTTCTTCTTCCAAAGCAAAGTGTGACACCCCCTTTTCCCTTTTATGATTGACTTTTTTTCAGTAAAAGGTTAACTTATTCTCTAGCGTTGCCGTGATTTCCCGCTATTAAAAACAAGGAGTTAAAGGTTGAACAAGGGTCCGGTTCATGCGACAGGTCAGGACAAGAAATTGCAAGAGCAATTGCGCCACAGTGGAGAAGTTCCGCAGCACATCGCAATTATCATGGATGGCAATGGCCGCTGGGCGCAAAAAAGGACGCTTCCGCGAGTGGCAGGGCATCACGAAGGGGTGAATTCGGTCCGGGATATAGTCGAAGTATGCGGTCAGTTGGGTGTCAAATATCTGACCCTATACGCCTTTTCGACCGAGAACTGGAAACGCCCGAAAGATGAAGTTTCGATGCTCATGCGGCTGCTCTTGAAGGCGTTGCGCGACGAACGGGACCGGCTTCATAATAACAACGTCCACCTGAAAAGCATCGGCGATATTTCTGCGCTTCCCCATGACGTGCAGGATGAACTGCTCGACGCGATGGAACTTATGAAGCACAATACGGGTCTAACATTAGTGCTGGCGTTGAGCTACAGCGGACGCTGGGATATCACCAATGCGGTGAAAAAGATCGTGACCGAAGCCGGCCATGGAAAAATAAAACCCGACCAGATCAACGACGCATTCATTTCACAATATCTTTCGACGAAAGACATTCCCGATCCCGATTTATTGATCCGTACCAGCGGCGAACTCCGCATCAGTAATTTTTTGCTCTGGCAGCTTGCGTACTCGGAGATGTACATCACCGACCTCTGCTGGCCGGAATTCCGACGGCGTTCGCTCTACGAAGCGATCGCATCGTTTCAAGGGCGCGAACGCCGCTACGGCATGGTGAGCGAGCAGGTGAAATCTAAAAGGAAAGACGCGGCAACATCGTATGTCGAAAAGTTTCTCAAAAGTGTTACAGGTACTTAATGTGAAGAGCTTCATGCTCACCCGATGTTTTGTTCTGTTGTACCTCTCGTTGTTTGGATGCTCACTTCTATTCTCGCAAGCGGCACGGCCGCAAGTTCAACAGTACAAAATTCTTGGAATCTCTGTTGAAGGGAATAAATCGGCCGAGACCCCGGCAATCATCGCCAATTCAGGGTTGAAGCTGGGAGACGAGATCACCGTGCCCGGCGAGCAAACCCGAACGGCCATTACCAGGTTATGGGCTTTGAGGATTTTTTCGGATGTGGAGATCGATATTGAGAACACGATCGGGACGGGTGTCTATCTTCTCATCAAAGTACAGGAACATCCGCGTCTGGACAAAACGGTCATTATCGGAGCGGATGAAATCAGCGAAGACGACCTCCTGAAAAAGGTTAATTTGTTGAAGGGGCAGATCCTCACGCCGGAGGAAATCAGCAGAATTATCAGGACGATAAAGAAGGCATACGAAGAAGACGGGTACCTGCAGGCAAGCATCAAAGCGGAAACCGTCGAGAGCCCGGACAGCATGGCGCGCGGCAAGGTGATATTGAAATTGACGATTGACGAAGGGTCGGAAGTTCATATCAAGACGATTCAGTTCTACGGCAACAAAGCGTTCGACGACGGCGATTTGAAGGGAGAGATGGACGATACGCATGAAAAGGTCTGGTGGAAATTCTGGCGCGGGTCGAAGTTCGAGAAAAAGAAATATACGGACGATAAGAAAAAAATCTTGGACTTCTATCATAAAAACGGGTACCGCGATGCCGAGATACTCGCAGATTCGATTTCCTACACCGAGAAAAAGGATCGCATGATGATTCGCCTTTTTGTTTCTGAAGGCCCTCAGTACAAGATTCACAACATCACATGGGAAGGAAATACCGTTTTCAAAACAGAAGCTCTTAATGAGCGTCTCGGTGTGAAGTCCGGCGAAGTCTATAACATGGAAAAGTTCGAGCGCAACTTGAAGCAAAACGAGGACCAGACCGACGTGGCTTCGTTGTACCTCGACAACGGATATCTCACGATGTCGATCGACCCGGAGGAAATCAAGGTGGCGCGCGACAGCATGGATATTGCGATCCATATTCGAGAAAGAAATCAATTTCGCGTCGGCACGGTGGAGATTCACGGCAACACGAAGACAAAAGAAAAAGTTATTCGCCGGGAATTGTATTCAAGGCCGGGGGATTTTTTCAGCAGGGCAGCGATCATTCGCAGCGTACGACAGCTTTCGGTGCTCAACTACTTTAATCCTGATAAAATTAAACCCGATACGCGCATCGTCGACGACAAAACTGTGGACGTTATTTACGATGTCGAAGAGAAATCGAGCGACACGTTCAACATGTCGGTAGGGTACAGCGGCGCATTCGGGTTTACCGGTGCGTTGGGATTGACGTTCAACAACTTCGAGTTATCGGAGCCGTTTTCTGGGGGCGGAGGCCAAATATTGAGCTTCGACTGGCAGTTCGGCGAGGCAAGCACCTATCGGACCTTTTCCATCTCGTTCCGCGAACCGTGGATGTTCGGCACGCGGACGTCTTTCGGCTTTAGTTTGTTCGATACAAAACAGAACTATATTTACTCGGTCCAGCAAACGGGCGGCACGGTCAGTCTTGGCCGTCAATTTAAATACCCCGACGACTACTCGAGAGGCGATTGGATTTTTAGAATACAACGGATTGACAACCTCAGCCAGAGCGATTATTACGGGCCGCCGGGTGTAATAGACCAGTACAGCATTACACAGATTCTCACAAGAAACAGCATCGACAACCCATTATTTCCGTCCCATGGCAGCAACCTTTCGCTGTCGACGGAACTTTCGGGGCCGCCGTTCCTGCCTGGAACCGCACGATATACAAAACACATTATCAGTCTCGATTGGTATACGCCGGTTCTCAACAGTTCGCGCTTCGCGTTATATTTAGGAACGCAATACGGAGAGATTGTAACGCTCCAGAAAACTCTGGCGGTCAACGATATTCCGTACATAGAATATTTCTCAATGGGCGGGACAGGGCTTGGACAGATAAATGTTACACCGCTTCGAGGCTACGGAGACCGGGGTGTCGGTCCCGTCAACTCGCTGAATGAAGTACTGAGCGGTTTGGTGATGGAGAAGCACACGGCGGAACTTCGGTTCAACGTATCCATGAATCCGATTCCCATCTATTTGTTGTCGTTCGCAGAAGGGGGAAATGTGTGGAGCGACGTGAAGTCGACTGAGTTGTTCAGCCTCAATCGTTCTGCGGGTTTCGGTGCACGGCTTTTGATTAATCCGATAGGTCTGTTAGGATTTGATTACGGCTACGGGTTTGACGACCCCACGAAAACCGGCAGCCCGTCGGGGTGGCATTTCCATTTTCAATTTGGAAAAGGATTTTAATCGGCAATTATCATCATACACTGTCCGGCAGCAGAGTTCCCGGGCCAGTGGAATTTTATCATGCAATAACAACGAGGGTACAGTGAAAGCTCCTATCTCTACAACAACAAGAGTGCTGGCGGCACTTTTTCTTTCAACTATCGCGGCGGTTTCGCTCGGAAACGCACAGCAAAAAATCGGCTACGTCAATTCCGAGAAAATTTTGGCTGAGCTTCCCGCAGCGAAGGAAGCAAAAGATTCGCTGGCGAGTATCGTAAAAATCTGGCAGGGCGAGTTAGACAGGATGTCCAAGGACTTGCAAGACAAATACGAAGACTACCAGAAGAAGCAGGGACTGTACAATGACCAGACCAAGCAAGTCGAACAGAAGAAGCTGATCGAAGAAGAACAGAAAATGAACGATTACAAAGCGCAGAAATTCGGACAGCAGGGCGAACTGGCGATGCAGCAAGACCGGCTGATGCAGCCGATCAAGGAGAGGATTTTTGCCGCAATCAAAAAAATTGCGGTTGAAAACAAACTCGCGTTTGTTTTTGATAAAGCCGGCGATGTTGTGCTGCTCTATGGCGAGACGAGCGCCGATTACACCTACAAAGTTATTGACCGTCTCAAACGCGGGGACTAATACTCCTGAACTTCAAGGAAGAGGTTGACATGAAAAAGATTTTCTTTATGATGCTGCTGGTGTGCGCAGCAGTGATTCCGTCGTCGGCTCAAATGAAGATCGGGTACATTAATTCGGAAGCGATCATGCAGCAGCTTCCGGAAGCCCAGGACGCTCAAAAGCAATTGGACGGTGTCTCGACGGACTGGCAGAACGAACTTACGAAGATGCAGACCGACCTTCAGCACAGGTTCGAAGATTACGATAAAAAGAAATTGATCATGTCCGATAAGAGGCGCGCGGAAGTGGAAAAGGAATTGCAAGACCTTGAAAAGAAGATGGTGGATTTCCGGACGGCGAAATTCGGCGCGAATGGCGAACTGTTTACGAAGCAGAACGAACTGATGAAGCCGATTCAGGACAAGGTGTTTAAGGCGGTGAAAGACGTTGCCGATGAGGGGGGCTACGATTACGTTTTCGATAAGAGCAGCACAACACTCCTGATGTACTCGAACGAGAAAAACGACCTGACGTCAAAGATACTCGCCAAGCTGCAGCAGAAATGACACCGCGCAAACAACTGAACGCACCACGATGACTGTCCGCGAGATTGCATCGCTTCTTGATGGAGACATTGTTGGAAATGCCGCACTCGAAATTGCCGGCGTCGCCAAAATTGAAGAAGCCAAGACCGGCGATCTGGCCTTCATCTCAAATCCAAAGTACGAAAAATTCCTCGAGTCCACGAATGCTGCGGCGGTTATCGTCAGCAGGTCGCTGAATCTTTCCAAGTACAAAAAGCTTCCGCCGGCGGTCATCCAGGTGGAAGATGCGTACGCTTCTTTTGTCATCGCGATCCAAAAATTTTCTCCCCGCCCGCCGCTGCTTCCGCAAGGAATTCATCCGACAGCGGCCGTTGATTCCTCTGCAAAGCTTGGAAAAAACTGCGCCATTGGCGCCTATGTTGTTGTCGGAAGGGAGTGCGTGATCGGGGATAACACGACGATCCTTCCGGGCACCGTCGTCGGCGACGGGGTTCAGATGGGGAATGAATGCCTTATCTACTCCAATGTCTCAATTCGCGAAGCATGTCTCATCGGCAGCCGCGTGATCATTCAACCCGGTGCCGTTATCGGAGGCGACGGGTTCGGTTTCGCCCCGAGAAAAGACGGCTCATACAAAAAGATTCCCCAATTGGGAATCGTCGTAATTGAAGACGATGTGGAAGTTGGATCGAACACGTGCATCGACCGCGCAACGATGGGCGAAACGCGAATAAAAAGAGGAACAAAGCTGGACAACCTTGTCCAAGTTGCACACAACGTCACTATCGGTGAGAATGTCGTAATGGCGGCGAATGCAGGGGTTGCCGGCAGCGCGAAGATCGGAAACAACGTTATGATCGGCGGGGGTGTCTCGATCACAGGGCACGTTACGATTGCGGATAGAATAAGCATTGCCGGCGGGGCCGGCGTTTCGAAGTCGCTTACGAAAGAGGGCGAATCATATTTTGGGTATCCGGCGAAAGAAGCTGGAAGGGCACGGCGAATCGAGGGTGCCCTTCGGCAATTACCGGAGCTGCTCTTTACGATTCGGGAATTGGAAAATCGAATCCTTGAGCTTGAAAAAAAAATCCAGGAGTTGGAAGGCCGGAACCAAAAGCTTCCGGCAAAATAAAGAACGCGTTTTTGGTTTGCACTATTCGGAGGATGGATGTTAGTTCAGCAGCGAACGATTAAGAAAGCAGTGGCGATGTCGG
>CAZXQG010000046.1:0-24428 GCA_964642725.1 uncultured Chitinophagaceae bacterium | reverse complement strand
CAACGATTGAGCCCACAACGATTGAGCCCGCAACGATTGAGCCCACAACGATTGAGCCCACAACGATTGAGCCCACAACGATTGAGCCCACAACTTCAGTTGTGGGCTCAATGTCCGAATCATCAATTCCCGAAAACCGATTTATCGGTTTGTATATTTGACAAACCGCATTTTCTCATCAGTGTTTCATATTCCGTCATAAATGTTGTCCGCTGATGATGTTTATCTTGGTTGTTGATATAGATAATGACGTTCTTATAGTGTGTGTAACTAACGGAAAAAGCCCCGTACCCGGTTTGCCAGGAGAATTTGGCAGGAATGATACTGTTATGATTGATCCAATGCGACGATTCTCCTTTGAGTAACTTCGCCAACTCTTCAATTGCGGAAGTTCGTGAAAGATTGACCAGAAGGTGAATGTGTTCCGGTTGAACATTCAAAGCCTCGATGAGAATTGAATTCTCCCTGGCATTTTTATCCAAATGCTCATAGAGTTGTGTACGGACTGACGGCGAAAATAAGCGTTCGCGATTTTTTGTTGTCCAAACATAATGAACATATACTTTACAGAGTGAATGCCCCATTGTCCCCCCCTTATGAAGCCGTTGAAACGGCTTCATCGGCTTTGTCTTCGTTTGAAACCTACAACTGAAGTTGTGGGTTTATATTATTTTGATTGTTATCTTTTCCCTTTCGCCAATCCCTTCTTGGTCAGATATGTGTAGCTCTGCTGCATTCCTTCAAAAATATTTCCGGCGTATTCATCAAACTCGACAATCATCCACTTGATGTTGGTTCCGCCAGCTTTTACGATGGCAGGGAAATTCATTGCACCCTGTCCGGCGGGAACGTGAGCATACATGGTGCTTCCTTTTTTTGCCGGTCCGTCCTTGATGTGGAGGAACGGTGCGCGTTTGCCGAAGTCGGCCATCGCCTGTGCGGGATCTACCCCGCCCGTCTTCGCCCAATACGTGTCGATCTCGAAGAAAACGCTTGAGTCAAGATGATCCTTAAAGTAGTAAAATGGGATCACTCCGTTAGCGGTCTCGAATTCCCACCAATGGTTATGAACCCCGAAATGCAATCCCTTTTTCGCAAAGAAAGCGCCGGTTTCGGCGTACATGTCTGACCGTTGTTTTACTTTATCGAGAGTTGAAAATATTTCATCGGCCTGTTTGTAAAGGTCCCCGGCCTGGCCGGAAAGCCCTTTCGGCCAACCCGGATAAATGATGTGATCGCATTGATAGATATCGGCGAGTTTTAGGACTTTATCCCGTTCGTCGCCTACCGGCATAGTATCTGTGTGCATGCTGAACATTTTCAACCCTGCATCTTTAAACACTTTCACTGCTTGTTCCGGTGTTGCGTTAGACGGCAAAGGGTACATCTCAACACCGATAAATCCGATGTCGGCAACTTTGCGTACTGTGCCGGCAAAGTCTTTTTCCAGTTCATGGCGGACGGTGTAGAGCTGGAATCCTATGTCTGCAACATACGGCTTTTCATCCGCAAGGCTCAATCGCCGGAAGGCAAGAGTGCCCGCGCCCAAGCCTAAAAGTTTGATGAAGTCTTTGCGTGTGTAAGTGTTTCCTGTCATCACATTCTCCTTTCAGTTGGTAATGTGTTTTGCGCTGCCGGCAGATTACCTGGGATTTTTTCCCTGCATGGCCTTTTTGAAAAACTCTCCGCTTTCAGTCAACTTAAACGTATCCAACGATTCGATCAGCCTCGGGTACCAATCCGGGTCGTAGATCCACACCATCCAGCTGATGCCTCGGCGTTCCAGGTAGCCGATGATTTCCTTTCCATACTCGCCGTTGTCTGATATGCCCTGGTTCCCCAGGACGAAGCCGAATTCAGTCGCAACCACGGGATAGCGTCCTGCCGCAAACCCGAAATCCTCGTCCCATTTTGGCTCGTAAGGCTTTGATCGCTTGTTGGGATATGGATGTGAAACGTATCCGATTCCTTCCGCTTCGATCGGTTCGGTGTGAAGCGGTGTAAGGTCGTACGCCCAATCGAGCCCTGCAACAAGCGGAATTTTCTCTTTGTCATAGGCCCGAATCAGGTGGATGATGTTTTCGTTAATCTTCTTCCACTCACTCCATGACATACTCCCAAGTTGGCCGTTGAAGAGCGTCGGTTCGTTGAAGAGTTCATAAAATGCGATCGTATTATTCCCTTGAAAATGTACTGAGACTGTACGCCAGAATTCATACGTTTCTTGGTGTGTTGTTTCGTATTCAGGATTTTGGAACAGCTCCATGCCGAGGTTGCCGATTGAGTGCCAATCGAGGTCGACGTACATTCCGAGTTCTGTGCACCAATCCACCGCCTGATCGAGCAGCTGAAGATATTTCGCCGGGGTTCGCATGCGCCACGCGGCCGGGTGGACCGGGATGCGGACAATCATGGCGCCATATTCTTTCACTCGTACGAAAAGGCCTTTGTCCCAGCGTCCCTGTTGCTCAAGCTTATCGGGATCGGCGATAGCTAATCCTCGAAACAGAATCGTATCACCGCTGGCGTTGACGAACTTGTTTCCCAGCACACGGATCAGAGAGAGTTTCTTCGCGTTGGGATTGTTGACTGGTCTGTTGACGTCCGGGGTATTTGACCAATCGTAATAGTTTGTTTTCTCTTTTACTTGTTGAGCGTTCAATGTGCCTGTCGGGCACGCAGCAGCCATATAGACGAAAAGGCACAATATGATATTTTTCATTGCGACGCCTCTCTTCGATGATTGAAAATGCGCGTTATATATAAAAGATATTCTCGGGTGGTTTCTAAGAATAGGATTCGAATCTTTCCGGCTCATTCGTTGATCACTTCTTCTCGTTGAAGCCTATTGCGGGATCAATCTCAGCACCAGAACGTCATGCGTTGCAAGCTCGGCGCTGATGTTCTTTTTGGTGTCGCCAAGAAATTTTTTCTCCCACAGGTCGCGGATTTTGTACACTGTAGTATTTGTATTCAATGTCCGTTTTGAGAGATCATCGGCGATAATATTCTTAGACCAGTCGAAATCAATTTTTTGAGGTGCGGTTGAACGGTTGAGGAAGCAAACGGCCCAGTCTCCATGCACAAGAGGTTTAACCCAGAATTCGATGCTGTCTGTGGTACTGTAACGATAACCCTGAACGCCGAGTGAGTCCTGGTCCACGCCGAGCACTTCGCGGTTGGTGAGGATCTCATGTGTTTCCTTGCTCATCGCTCGCAGGTCATTTCCAGCAATGAGGGGGGCTGCCATCATGCACCAGAGAGTAAAATGTGATCGGTCTTCGTTGACCGACATTCCGTTTCCGACTTCCAGCATATCGGGGTCGTTCCAATGGCCGGGACCGGCGTACTTCCGGATGTCTTTCCGCATTTCGACAATCCTCATAACACCCCATGATGACCAGCTCCCATGGTTATTTTCGCAGTCAAAGCAATTAGAAATATCTCCGGTGGTTCTCCAGAGATGGCCGACATCTTTTGCCCACTCCCATGATTTCGTGTCGCCCCATTCGCAGAGGCTGAAAACCACCGGCCTGCTGGCGGCGTACAGCGCATTTCGCATAGTGGTGTACGCCCCGACGGAACTCAGCCCCTCGTTGTTACACCAATCGTACTTTAAATAGTCCACACCCCATTTTGCATACATCAGCGCGTCCTGGTACTCATGACCGCGGCTTCCCGTTCTTCCTGCGCAGGTTTTATCTCCCGCACATGAGTAAATCCCGAATTTTAATCCCTTTGAATGGATGTAATCGGCGAGGGCTTTCATGCCTGACGGGAATCGCTGCGGATCGGGATAAACGAAACCAAGGCTGTCTCGCCCGCCGTGCCAGCAATCGTCGATAACGATATACTGATAACCGGCATCCTTCATTCCGCTCGATACCATTCCGTCGGCCATGCTCCGAATCATCTGTTCATCAACATTGCATCCGAACTTATTCCAGCTGTTCCATCCCATGGGGGGAGTCAACGCCAGGCCGTTGAACTTCTGGCCAAAAGCGGTCGAAGTAAACATGAGGAAAATAAGTGCCGGGATTTTCATTGATGTTTTCATGGGACCTTTTTCGCAGTGTTATAGTGAATGTTTGGCAGTTCCCGCAATATCGCCGCGCTGTACTCCGGAGTGATGTCTCTTTGAGGCTCCGCTAACATTTCATATCCCACCATAAATTTTTTAACGGTTGCCGACCGTAAGAGCGGCGGAAAAAAATGCATATGGAAATGCCATTCTCTGTGATCCTTTCCGTCTGTCGGGGCCTGATGTAATCCGGCAGAATACGGGAACGACGTCGTAAATAAATTATCGTATTTGGTTGTAATCGTCTTCAAGGCGTTCGCGAAATCTTTTTTTTCCGTCTCAGTAAAGAGAAGGATGGTTGAGATTTTTCTTTTTGGGATAATCATTGTTTCGTATGGCCAGACTGCCCAGAACGGCACAACGACGGCAAAAGAGTTGTTTTCGAAAACGATTCTTTCATTCAGCCGAAGTTCGAGCCTGAGGTAATCGGAAAGCAGGCTCCGCCTTTTTTTTGAGTAGTAACGCTTGAATTGCTGAAGCTCTTTTGCCGATTCCCGTGGAATGCTCTCCTGCGCCCACAACTGCCCGTGCGGATGGGGATTGCTGTTTCCCATCATCGCTCCTTTGTTTTCGAAAATCTGCACATGATTGATGCGCGGGTCTGAACCTAATGATTTGAATTCCTCCTGCCAGGCAGTGATGACTTTTTCGATCCCGCGTTCATCCATTTCGGCCAGAGTGAGATCGTGCCGCGGCGAAAAATTGACTACTCTGCAAATCCCTCTTTCGGTTTTCGACTTGAGCAGGCCGTCGGTAGTATTCTTGATGGAAGGAATATCCGGCAGGAGAGAGGAAAAATCGTTCGTGAACACAAATGTGTCGTTGTACTGCGGATTTATTTCGCCGTTCGCCCGCTTGTTGCCGGGACACAAATAACAATTCGGGTCGTATGCAGGCCTGTTTTCGGTCTCTCGGGATGAAATTTCTCCTTGCCACGGACGCTGTGTCCGGTGCGGCGAAACGAGTATCCATTCATCGGTGAGAATATTCTTTCTGCGATGAGGGTACTGTGCTGACTCAGACCCTTGCACTTTCATTGACATCTATAATGCTTGTTCCTGAACTGATCGAGGTAACATAGATTGTTGTTTCGATCCCGAATTTTTGGAGGTACTTTTCATTGACCATTTTACCGATACTGTCAACGGAGCCTGGTTCGATAAGATTAATCGTGCATCCGCCGAATCCTGCCCCCATCATTCTTGAGCCGTACACGTGAGGATTGTCCCGTACGAGGTCTACCAAAAAGTCGAGTTCCTTGCAGCTCACTTCGTAATCGCGGCTCAAACCGTCGTGCGTTTGAACCATCGCACGGCCGAATGCTTTGAGATCTTTTTTTTCCAACGCAACACAGGCTTGCAGCAGGCGGTCATTTTCCTCAACAACGTACTTGCATCGGCGATAGACGGTTGGGTCCATCTCAGATTTATACTTGTTCAGCATGTCAATGGAAACATCCCGAAGACTCTCAATATGAGGCTCATGTTTCTTGATGAGATTGGTTCCATCGCTGCATTCTTTTCTTCTTTGGTTGTATTGAGATGAGGCGAGGGAATGAGAGACATTTGAATTGAAGAGGACAATTGAGACATTGTCGAAAACGAATGGGAAATACTGATACGCCAGGGACCTGCAGTCTAATCGAAGAACCGCACCGCTTTCACCGAAGATGTTGATAAACTGGTCCATGATCCCGCACTGGACGCCGACAAATTCGTTCTCAGCTTTTTGAGCTAGCTTCACGAGGGAAAGCTTGTCAATGCCCAAATTGAAAATATGATTGAGCGCAAAGGCCAGGCCCGCTTCCAGCGCGGCCGACGACGATAAACCAGCGCCGACCGGAATATCTCCGCCGAACACGCAATTGAAGCCGGTAAACGTGTAGCCCGCCTTCTTCAACTGGTCGAGAACGCCCGTCAAGTAGTCCGGCCAGCCCTTTTCGGATTTCTTCAGGTCATCAAGGCTGGTTTCGAAACTTTGATTCATGTTGAGAGCGTACATCTTGCAATAGTTGTCATTCCTTGGAGTGACGGCAAAAAAAATCGCTTTGTCAATGGCGCACGGGAGAACGAACCCCAGGTTGTAATCTGTGTGCTCCCCGATCATGTTGGCTCGTCCGGGTGAACGAACAACCACCGGCTCTTCGTTAAAAAGCTCTCTAAATTTGTTTATTACCGTTTCAGTATAGTTTGTCATAGCTTTACCGCGATTGCTTACGTGTCTTGACATACATTGTTCCGCCGAAAATAATCATCAGCGCGCCCCACCAAATATCGGGATGAATTTCCGCGAGGACAGTTGCAACCGCCGGCGGGCTGATAAGATGGTAGATTCCGCTCATCAAAATGAGCGCGCCCATAATCATAAGGATCAACCCGACAAAATACCAAATAGGTTTCATTGCATGTTCTGACATAACCATTCTCCTTTTATTACCAGAATAATACGTTTAACACAATAAGCACGGCGAGGGATATCAGTGCGTAAAACTCCGGCCGCTTAATAAACGGCAGGTGTTGGTCGTAGTTCTCTTCGGTCAAGCCTTTCACAAGGCCTACCAATTCGGATTTCGGTCTTTTCTTGGTGAAGAGGCTGATACCGACCGTGACCGCAGCACAGATCACCCATGCCCACCACGCTCGCCAGAAGTTTGCGGCCATATCGCTCTGCACGCTCGACATCGTAATGTAACTTTCGGCAAACCAATGAAATTTCACGGCGAGGTACATCAAGAACGAAGACGACATTCCTGCAACCAGCCCCCAAAATGCGCCGGTGGGCGTGATCCACCAGAGGAACATGCCGAGCAGCATCGTCGCGAACAGCGGCGCGTTGACCCACGAAAAAATTGCCTGCATATAATCCATAATACTCGGGAAACTCTTTGCCCAATATGCAGTGATAAGAGAAAGCACAACACCTACGATCGTCGAAACGCGCCCCATCCAAAGCAAATGCGCGTCTGAAGCCTTCCTGTTCAGCACTGATTTGTAAATGTCATATGTCCACACAGTGTTGAACGCGCTCACGTTTCCCGCCTGTCCTGCCATGAAGCCCGCGAGCAACGCCGTCACTCCCAGTCCGACCAATCCCGCCGGATAGTACCGCGCAATCAGCAGAGGGAGCGCTGAGTCGTAGTTTACTTGGCCACCGTCGTGCAACAATTTGAATCCGCTGTGCGGGTCGATCGACAATGCAATGGCGATCAAGCCCGTGAGAATAACGATGAAGGGTAATGCCATTTTGAAAAAGGAGGCGAGGATAGGCGTTAATCGGGCAGTCCGCAAATCTTTTGCGGAGAAGGCGCGTTGAACGACAAGAAAGTCCGTAGTCCAATAACCAAATGACAGGACAAATCCCAGTCCCAAAACAATCCCCCCCCAACTGATGAACATTCCGTTCTGTGTCGGGTCGGACGATGTTGACCAGAGCGTCGTAAAAGAAACTTGCGAGCTGAAGGCATTGATTCGCGTCATGATTTCTTTCAGGCTTCCGATCTCAATGATGCCGAGTATAGAAACAAGGAAGAGCCCGAACCAAATCAAGAAGAACTGTATGATCTCGGTGAAGATCGCAGACATCAATCCGCTCAGCGAGACATAGGCTGCTACCGTGATGGCGGACGCCCACATACTCACGTCCCAGTTCCAGCCAAGGAACGTGTGAAGCACAAGTGCCATGGCGTACAGGTTGATGCCCGAAACAAGAAGTGTCATGATCGCGAAGGCGATGCCGTTGAGCACGCGGGTTTTTTCGTCGAACCGAAGTTTGAGATACCCAGGGACGGAATTGATTTTACTGCTGTAGTAAAACGGCATCATGTACACTCCAAGAAAGAGCATCGCGGGGATCGCGCCGATCCAGTAAAAATGAGCAACGTACATTCCGTACTTGAAAGTGTTGCCGGTCATTCCGAGCAGTTCAAGAGCGCCGAGGTTCGCGGAAAGGAAGGCAAGGCCCGCGACCCAAACCGAATTCTTACGTCCAGCAAGAAAAAAATCCTCTTGATTCACCGTGTACTTTCGAAGATACATGCCAATGCCAAGAACAAAACCGAAATAAATGGCGATGATGACCCAATCAATAAATGATAACCCGATTGTTTCCATGTTTTATTCCTTATCGAAGGTTATTTTGTATACCGTGTTACGCGTTTGCGAGCATCTGGCTCTTGCATTTAACTTAACTGATTTTGAATGCGGAGAGCCAACAGATAACAGCTAAAAACCCTCCAGCGCCGTGTCTTTAAACTCTGCTCTACCGAATGCTGCCATACGAAATTTCGATCCTGCCTAATTGAATGCTGTTCGCGAGATTAATTTTTATATAACGGTCTTCCGGAGGAATGTCGTGAAGGATATACCGTCCAGCAGCGTAAAATGCATAATCATTGATGTATGGTTCAAACACGTCCCGTCTCGAGGCGACCGGAGAGAAGTTCTCCGGCGTCACGCCGGCCGAGAACTCAATAGTGCTGTCGCGTCCAGAAGTTGTGAAGAATACATCAAGATACAAAGAATCAATGCTTCCAGGCAACTTGTAAATAATATATTCTCCGGAACTTCCCTGCAACCGACTCGGATCTTCCTTGGTCCTATTCGCCCGCCCTCCGAGGAGGAATTTCACGCCGGCGGATCTGGCAAACAGGCATGAGTCATTTTGAAACTCGTCTATGAGCATTCGGTTGTATGCTGTAACGGAATTAGTCGCTTCGGACGGTTCGGAAACCCCGGAGGAGTTCTTAGCGATAAACCGATACTCATACCCCTTGCCGAGTTCGGCCGAATTGTCGGAAAAGAGGGGGCGGTACCTCACATTGGCATCGCTCGCATTAGAATCCACCACATCCCACTGCCACCACATCAGCCTCCATGTCGGCCTTCGCTCTATTATATAGGATTTTGCGCCCGTTGACCCCTGCCACGAAATCTTGTAGGGAGACTGTATCGGCAGAACTGTTGGCGCGGCAGGGATGGGCAGCGGGGGTGGAGTGAGGCCGTTGATCTCGTACGCTTTTTGCCTCATCAGGCCCATAACATCGGCCTCATCTCTGCGCCCCCCGTAAGCAAACCCCGGCCATCGGAAGGTCATACCGTGGTAGTAGAATCCGCCGTCGCGGTTATGCTGCCGCATATCCCATATCATAATTCCCGAGATTCCGTTGGCAATCACCGTATCGAGTGCGCACCTGATGCTGTCGATTTGCATCGACCCGAATTCCCCGATGAAGTACGGCTTCTTTCCCTTTGCTTTTGCTCGTGCATTAAGCATCAGCGAAATCATTTGATATTTGGGGGCATATGGATGAGTGGAGACGACGTCGATGTTCGGGTCTGCAAGAGCCGAGTCGCTGACAACTTTGCTATGCGTCCCTTCGAGAACAAGATGGTTCCGGTCGAGGCTTTTGATGTACGCGGCAATCGTTCGTGTCCATGCGTACGTCGTCGGTTCAAGCTCGTTTCCCGTTTCCCATCCAAGAATCGCTTTGTCTTCCTTGAACGGAATACCGGTATATGTATTAACGCGGTTCACAATATGCTCAATCGTTTTTTTGAAGTCGCAAATTAGAAGGGAGTCAGTCCAGAATTCTTCTTTCTGTTTTCCGCGAAATGCCGCGTAATCTTTCGGCCCTCCCCACCACCACCAGTTGTCGACAAAAGGAATAATGACCCTAATTCCGACCTCATTTGCGATTTGCAGTACTTTGTCGTAGGCCTTAAATGCCTCTTCATTAAATTTGCCCGGTCCCTCGACGTGGCGGGGGATGTCAAGAGGCTCATTCTCTTTTCGAACGGAGATCACGTACATTCTCGTCACTCTTCCGCCTGCCTGCTTGATTGCCATGAGCGCATCCCGGATTTCAAATTCGTTTGCCGGGCGCCACGGACTCGGGTTCGTGAATTCCTGGTTGTCTTCGATGTACTGGAGATTGGGAAGGTTGTATGAAACAAACCGGAGCTCCGTGTTCCCCTCCATTAATTTGTCCCCATTCGTTGTAACAAAATCTTGAAACTGAGCCGGAAGATTTGTTGCAAGTGTGAGAAGAAAAAAAGCTATGTGCGTGCAGCGAATCATAAAAAAAATCTGTTTTGAATCCAATAACGCATCTTGGAAAAAGTGATTTACTCCCGCCCTTCGACCGCTCGCAGAGTCGTTTATCTACAATCCGTAAAATCGCAGATTCGTGGAACTCCAGACGGTACGAGGGAGAGGAAAAGAATGAAGACTGCAGCAATCAACGTCCGCGCGCATTCCAGACCCTCCCGAAGGTCGCGAAGCGATCCCTTGGGGAGATGCCTTCGGCATTCGCTCCGCTCAGGGTGACACAAAAGATGGACATCTAAACGATAACACAGAGAATTTTCGAGAAAACTTCAAATCATCCTTTGCATTCGGTTATCGCGACCGTATTTCAATCCGGCCGATTTGAACTCCGTCTTCCAGCGAGATCTTGACGTATCTCGAATCATCGGGAAAAGCTGTTCCTTTCAGCATCACCGCGTCGAAGAAATCGTAATCGTTTTTCCCGAAAACGGAGATTTTCTTTGTTGCAGTTATTGCTGAAAATTTGTTCAGATCATTTGATACAGAGATGCCGATTGTTTTTGTCGAATCGGCGGCGAAATAGTCGACGGTAATTTCGCTCCCTTTTCCGTTGAGCTTGTAGATAATATAACTGCCCGCGCCTCCGGCCAACCGGCTGCGGTCTTCTTTCGCCCTTCGGATATCCTCCATCGTCAGCAGCTTCAGCGGGCCGTCCTTCTGGAATATTTTATCGAAGTTTTCCATCTCATCGACGATCGTTCTGGTTGTTACTTCCACGGGCCCGGCAATGTTCGAATACTCCGATTGACCGGTTCCATTTTTTGCGTTGACGCGGTACAAATATTTTCTTCCGACTTCAGCCGACTCATCCGAGAAAAGAGGTCGGTACTGATAACGGGATTCGTCTACATTGGAACCGACAACAGTCCATGCCGTGTCGGTCTCCGTTTTTCGTTCAACGGTATATGACTCCGCGCCGGTCGAGCCTTGCCACGATATCTCCGATGCATCTTTGATGTCAAGTAGTCGGGGCGGAGCGGGGGCGGGAAGCCGCTCGGTTGTTGTTCCGTCGATCTCATGCGCCTTTTCGCGCAGGAGCGTGAGGACATTGCGTTCATCGTAAAAATCGCCGCTCGGGAAGCCGGGCCATCGATACGCTTCGTAATTATTGTATTCATAGTGGTGGTAAAACCCGCCGTCCCTGTTGCGGAAGCGAAGACTCCAGATCATGGCACCGGCGACGCCTTGATTGATGACAGTATCGGTGATCATCCGGATATCTTCCGTCGTGACAATCCCAAACTCGCCGACGACGAACGGTTTCTTTCCTTTTGTCATTTGCCGGTTCTTCACAATAAAATTGACCGCGGTCTTTGCGTTGTGGTAATAGTGCGTCGCGAGGATATCCAGGTTCGGGTCTTCGAGGGCTTCTTTTGAAATCTCCCGCGCCCCGGAGCCTTCGAGCACCAAATGATTCGCATCGATGCTTTTGATGTAGGCTGCTATTTCTTTTGTCCATGAAAACGGGGGAGAAATTTCATTGCCGGTCTCCCATGCGAGGACGGCTTTGTCCTGTTTGTATGGGATGCCGGTAATGGTGTTGGTTCGATTGAGAACGAACTCGATTGTTTTCTTGAAGTCGGCGATCAGCTGCCCGTCGGTCCAGAATGCCTCTTTTGGTTTCCCGCGAAATCCCGCATATTCCTTCGGCCCTCCCCACCACCACCAATTGTCAACGAACGGCACAATCAATCTGATCCCGACCTCGTTAGCGATTTGAAGGACCTTGTCGAACGTCCTGAAAGTTTCTTCATTGAATTTTCCGGGTCCCTCAACGTGAAAGATTTCGACCGTATCCCCTTCTTTCTTGACAGAGAAGACATAGATGCGCGCGACTTTGCCTCCCATTTGCTTGACCGACATCAGCGCGTCCCGGATTTCAAACTCATCCGGTAAACGCCATTGATTCGTTCCGCTGAAAGGGAGGTAATCTTCGATATAATGAAGGTTCGGAACGTTGCACGAAATGAAGCGAAGCTCAGCCTCGCCGTCCATTAATTTGTCTCCTTTGACCGAGATAAAGTTTTTGAACTGGGCATTCGAGAAGAAAATGCAGAAGGCAAGAAGGACGAACATCGGGAGAATTCTTTTCACGGTTCAGGCCGGGTTTATGTTAACGAGAATTTAATTCGCTGCATAAGCGTCAAATGTAGTGCCATACATTGTAGACATTCTCCTTAGAAAATGCAAAAAATAAAAATTGCGTGTCTAGTTTTTCTTATTAATTTGTAAAAGATTATCAAAATAATAGGGCTGTGTTCCGCTTCCGGGATAAAAATATATGTTCGCTATATTATTTGCGGAAAATTTGCGGCACGTCAATTGCGGACTAACTGAGCAAAAATGCAGGTGAAACGATGAATCAAAAAGAATTAAAGGCTGAATTTACCGAAGCGTTGAGAAGAGGAATTATCGAACGATGGTATCCGCTTGTTGTGGACAAGGAATGCGGCGGTTACTACACGAACGTAACGTACGATTGGAAACTTCCCCCCGAACAGGAAAAGATGATCGTGACACAAGCAAGGCACGTATGGACGCTCTCTAAACTTGAGTCATTTTTGCAGGGTGCGGGAGAGTACGAAAAGATGGCGCTGCACGGCTGTCATTCAATGAAAATCCATATGTGGGACGCGGAATACGGCGGATTTTATCAGATCCGGAGTCGCGTCGGCGGAATGTCCGATGTCAACGGATGGCGCGATGAGAAACGTGCGTACGGAAATGCGTTTGGCATCTATGCACTGGCGGCGTTGTATCATCAAACCGGAAGCAGCGAGGTGTTGGAATTTGCGCTGCAGGCATTTCAGTGGGTTGAAGACCATTCCTTCGACCCGGAGGGCGGCGGCTACTTTGAATTTCTTACGCGTGAGGGAAAACCGTTTGACTCGAGTTCGGAGCACAAAACGGCAGCGGGCGATAAGAACGAACTCGGGTTCAAGGATCAAAACTCATCCATCCATTTGCTCGAAGCGTACACCGAGCTGTACAACGTATGGAAGTCGCCGCTGCTGCGAACGCGACTCGAGCAGCTGCTTGTCCTCATCCGAGACACGATGGTGTCAAAAGAAGGATCGCTGCGATTATTTTTTCATTCCGATTGGACGCCGGTATCGTTTCGAGAATCGCCGGACGATATCCGAAAAGCAAATTTCGGCCTCGACCATGTTTCGTTCGGCCACGATTACGAAACGGCATTTCTCATGCTGGAAGCATCGCACGCCTTAGGTCTGAAGAATGATGCGAAGACGCTTGCTGTCGCAAAGAGAATGCTCGACCATGCGCTCCGGTATGGCTTCGACGAATCTGTCGGCGGATTTTACGACGGCGGGTATTACTTCAAGGGCGAGAGTGATTGCAAGATCATCAAGGACACAAAAAATTGGTGGGCACAAGCCGAAGGATTGAACGCGCTCTTGTTGTTTTCAAAAATCTATCCGCAGGAGAAAAAATATCACGACTATTTCTTAAGGCAATGGGAGTATGTAAAAACATACATCATTGATCCTAAAAACGGCGATTGGTTTGAAGGTGGAGTAGACAAAGAGCCGCATTTCAAAACCGGCCCCAAGAGCCATATTTGGAAGTGCACCTACCACACTGGAAGGGCGCTGATGAATTGCATCGATCTTCTAAACGAAGAGAACTCCGCCAGCCAGACGAAGAAAAAAGAAATTATAGAACTGGCACAGGCCTGGCATACTGTTGCATCTTCAGGCGTTTTCCCTCCCCCGAAAGAGGAGGGCTAGGTCCGAAGCCCCGACGGGATGGCTTCGCCAGACTCCTTCGGAGGCGGGGTTGATGAATCGTTTGCCGCAACAGGAATTAACTCACCCTAATAAACACAAATGCCTTGCATCCAATCCTCCTATAGATTGGGCAAGGCATTTGCGTTGTGCAAGGAGAAAACGCTACTTTTTTAAAAGCTTCAGATTCTTTGCAATCAAGTCACATCGTTGTTTCACGCTCATGGCGCTGCGATACCCGTCCTCGGGTGTATGGAAGACATAATCCAACAATTGCTCCACGGTCGATGTCGCAACATGCATTCGTGTATCCGACGATGCATAATAAATGAGGACGTCGCCGTTCTTCCGTTGTACCCAACCGTTGCTGAAGACGACATTTGAAACGTCGCCGATGCGTTCCGCTCCTTCGGGAGCGATGAAATATCCCTGCGGCCGGGCAATGACTTTCGAAGGATCTTTCAGATCGGTCAAAAACAAATACAGCACATACCGCAAACCGGCCGCAGTATTCCGAACGCCGTGGGCAAGCTGGAGCCAGCCTTTATCCGTTTTTATCGGGGCGGGACCGAGGCCATTCTTGACTTCTTTAATAGTGTGATACACGCGGTCGTCGACAATGATTTCGCTGCGGATTTCCGGATTTTCTATTGTGTCGGAAAGGCCCCAGCCGATGCCGCCGCCTGAGCCGGTCTCAATAAACCCGTCTTGCGGGCGCGTGTAAAACGCGTATTTGCCATGGACAAACTCAGGGTGAAGAACGACGTTTCTCTGTTGTTGCGACTTCGTTTTGAGGTCGGGGAGCCGTTCCCATTTTTTGAAATCCTTGGTACGAATAATTCCGCATTGAGCGACCGCAGAGGACATATCCGTCCTTGCAGCGGTTGGGTCCTTGCGTTCCGTGCAGAATAATCCATAGATCCAACCGTCCTCGTGTTTCACTACGCGCAGGTCGTACACGTTCGTATCGGGCTCGGACGTTTCGGGGAAGACGATTGGGTAATCCCAGAAGCGAAAGTTGTCTACGCCGTTCGGAGATTCTGCAACGGCAAAAAAAGATTTTCTGTCAACTCCTTCGACACGGACAAAAAGTAAAATCTTGCCGTTGTGTTCGCATGCTCCGGCGTTAAATGTTCCGTTGACTCCCAGCCGTTCCATGAGCAAGGGGTTTGTCGAATAATGAAGGTCGTACCGCCAGAAGATCGGGATGTGCTCGGCCGTTAGAACGGGGTTGACGTACCGATGGAAAACACCGTTGCTCTTCTTAATTTTTGTATTTCGTGCGTTGATAAGTTTTTCGTGCTCGCTGGCGAGACGTTTAACTTTTCCATTGAACTCTGCTTTAGTCATAATGTTCCCCGTTTGATAAGTTATTTTGAAAAAACTGCCTGCCCTTAAACTGTTGCCGCTGCAGTTTCATTTTCTTTAGCCGGCTTTATGTGCAGAACCCGTTCGTCAAAATCAACAGGCAATGTCTCTTTACTGAGATCATCCAACTTGTTCCACCAATTGAACTTCAGTATGACAGACGTGACCGCAAAACTGCAAGCGACGCCGATGAGCAGGTTGATTTCACGCGTCACGAGCGCGATTGGAATGATGACGATTGAAGTTTGCCAGACGACCCCGACCACGACGTTGGTCATATCACGAACAAAATTCGGGTTTGGCTCGAACGAAGGATAGTATGCGTGCGCTTTTTTGATGATCGGCTTCCAAAATCCCCACGGACGGATCTGCATGTAGAATTTCAGCAGCACCTCATCGGGTTCCGGCTTTGTCGTCAAGCTTCCTACGATACAGCCGATCAGCGACACGCCGAAAACGTACGGGAACACCATGATAGGTTGAATCGAGGGAAATACAGCCGGGATAATCATCGACGCGATGATACCGGACATCATTCCCCAAAAATATCCGTGGCCGTTGAGTCTCCACCAGTACCATTTCAATACATTCGAGGCGGTGTATCCGCCATACAGCGCGCTGACGATCCAGAGCGTTACCTGGTTGATGGATTCAACCATAAATCCGAACGCAAAACCAACGATCACGAATGCGATCGTCGTAAAAATACTGAGGGTAACGTACGTGCTTTCTTTTGCATGCGGGTTGATAAATCTTTTATAGATATCGTTGACTACGTAAGCCGGCGCCGCGTTAATTGTTGCAGCGTAGTTGGACATAAACGCCGCCAGCAATCCGGCAAGCAGCAAACCGACGATGCCGACGGGAAGGACATTCTTGATAATGTAGGGGAGGATCAATTCAAAGTCGATGTTGGGGCCCATCGCTTTGAGTTCGGGCGAAAAGAATGCAAGCGCAAGAACTGTGATTCCCGAGATCATCGTGTAGCGAGGAAACATGAGGACGAGGTTGACAAACCAATTCATTTTTGCCGCTTCTTTAGGTGAACGGGTTGCAAGGACTCGCTGCATGTCGTAATTTGGCGCAGGTCCGGCCGCGCTTTTCAATATGCCTTGGAAGACAACCATGATAAAAAAGAATCCGAACATGCCGTAGCCGTCTGCCTGAATTTTGGTGTTCACTGCGTCGATAAGCCCCGTCCAATTCAAGTTAAGCGTCCAGCCGAAGAACGGGGTAGCCCAGCCCTCAGGGATAAACTGGTGCAATTGCGCCGGCGAAACCGTCGTTATCGCAAGAAAGCCGATTGCGAGCGAAGCGATTGTCAGCACGATGAACTGGAGAACCTCGGTAATGACAACGCTGAACATCCCTCCCTTCACGGCATAGATGGCTGTGAACGACATGAGAATCATCGCGTACATGTCCGGCGATAAATGCCACGGGAAGAAAATCGCCGCAAATTTTCCGATTCCTTTGAACGCATAGGCGATAAAGCCGATGACGCTGATCAAGGCAAAGATTACCACGCTGATGTGGGAAAGATTTGCGCCGGTACTTCGGCCAAATCTGGTCTCGATCCACTGTGCACCGGTCATGACCTTCGATTTTCGAAGCCAAATGGAAAGGTATGCCATCAGGAATATTTGGTTGAACGTAGGCCATATCCACGGCATCCATACGCTCTTGAATCCATAGACGAACAGCACATAGACAAGCCACATGGTTCCGGTAATATCAAACATTCCGGAAGCGTCGGAAACGCCGAGCATCCACCATGGAAGCTGGTTCCCGCCAAGAAAGTAAGAACTCATGCTCTTCTTTGCACGCTTCGACACAAGGATCCCCAGCGTCATTGCCACGACAAAATATGCCACGATAATGGCGATGTCGATCGGGTTGATTGACATAAAAACTCGCTTTCTTTAAGAAATTTTGGTTGGTTCCAATCTACAATAGCACAAACGGTGCCATTTCTCTTTTCGGCAATGCCGATTTTTTTAGCGTTTTGGAGATTCCCCTGATTTATCAACGTGATAATGATTATGGAAATGATAAAGCGGTCAAAAAATGGGCGCGCGCGAGGGTTGTTGTTGGAAGAATAATTTCCGAAATTCCTTTTGCAAAAGAGTTTCGTTGTACGTCTCTCAAAATCATGTTTAAGGAGGCTCTGCAAAATGAAGACGACTTTTCGGACAATTTTCTGTCTTACTTTTCTCATCTTCAACGGTTCGGTTTCACAAAATCGGCCGCTCCAACTTGCATCAATATTTACTGACAGCATGGTGCTTCAGCAGCAGCGCGAAGTGGCAGTGTGGGGAACGGGCGCGATTGGAAAGAGAATCAATCTCGAAACTTCCTGGAAAACTACCGCGTCCGCTGTTGTCGACAGTGGAGGATCCTGGTCTGTCAAATTGAAAACTGTGAAAGCGGGTGGACCGTATCAGGTCACGGTTTCGGACGGCGACACGACACTCACTCTGCACGATGTTCTTCTCGGTGAAGTCTGGTTATGTTCCGGACAATCAAATATGGAAATGCCGGTTGAAGGATGGCCTCCGGCGAATCCGGTCATGAATTCAGACAGCGAGATAGCGAACGCGAAATATCCGAACATACGATTGTTTGGGATGAAAAGAGCGTATTCTGTTGACCCGGAATATTCGTGCGACGGAAGGTGGACGGAGTGCACTCCGGAAAATGTGAGGACGTTCAGCGCCGCCGGTTATTTTTTCGCGAAGACGTTATACCAAAAGCTCAACGTTCCAATCGGGCTCATTCATGCGAGCTGGGGAGGGACTGCGATCGAATCATGGATAGGCAAGCAGGATCTCGGCACGATAGATGCGTATCGTGCGATACTCCAAAAGATGGAAGACAGCAGAGACAGTATTGTCGTACTGAACAAATGGAACGTTGCGCATCCGGCAATAAAGCTTAACGGACGCAAACCGGAAAACAGATGGCTGGGTCTCGACTTCTCCGACAGCGCATGCAGTACAAAGGAATTCAACGATTCGCTCTGGAAAGAAATGCGCCTTCCGACAGTGTGGGAGCGGACGGAAATGGGCGAGTTCGACGGAGCGGTTTGGTTCAGAAAACAAGTCGCTCTTCCTTCCAGTTGGCATGGGAAAGATCTCATTCTCAGCCTCGGGCCCATCGATGATATGGATGAAACCTACGTTAACGGGGTTATGGTCGGAAGCCATCTCACCGAAGGCATGTATGATGTTCCCCGAACGTATTCTCTTCCGGCGAAGCTTGTGCAGGATTCAATTGTCCATGTTGCGGTTCGGGTTCTTGACTACGGCGGCAACGGAGGAATATTCGGGAAGCCAGAGGAGCTTCAGTTGAAACGGGCAGATACATCGTTGTCAATTCCGCTGGCGGGAAACTGGAAATATTTGCCCGTGGCAGAATACCGCAGCAGCATCTTTTATGTGTATGGATACAAAGGCCAGGAATATTTCAAACGCCCAAAAGTACCGATCGATTTCTCCGGCTATTCACCGACAACGTTGTTCAACGGAATGATTTTTCCGTTAGTACCGTTCACGCTCGGCGGAGTGCTCTGGTATCAGGGGGAAGCCAATGTCGGCAACCCCGAAATGTATGCTTCGCTGCTTCCAATGATGATTAAGGAATGGCGGTCCGTTTTCCAAAATGCGGAGCTCCCGTTCTTTTATGTGCAGATCGCCCCGTATAAATATGATTCACTCTCTCATTCTGAATTCCTGAGGGAAGCTCAGCTCAAAACTCTCTCTGTCAAGAACACAGGGATGGCGGTAACGCTCGATATCGGCGACCCGAACAGCATCCATCCGGCGGACAAACAAGACGTCGGCAAGCGGCTCGCGTTGTTGGCGTTGGCAAAAACATATCACCAAAAGAAAATCACATTCTCAGGGCCGGCCTTTCGTTCTATAAAAGTCAAAAAGAACGTTGCGGTTCTGACATTTGAAAATACGGGGAGGGGTTTGGTTCTCAAGGAAGATTCAAGCGGCAGTGGATTCCAGATAGCGGGAGAGGACAGGCAATTCAAAAATGCGACGGTGAGCATAAAGGGATCGACATTGCTTGTCTCGAGTCCGGGCATTCTTCATCCTGCTGCGGTTCGTTATGCTTTTACGAATGCGCCGGCTGCCACTCTCTATAATAGAGAGGGATTGCCCGCGTCGTCGTTCCGAACTGACACTTGGCCTCGTTAAGCAATCTCAGCAGGATTCGCTAAAAATACGAAGGTGGGCAACCGCATGACCCTTTTTGAGATGCCACTTGATCCTCTCCCAAAGGATGACTTCTAATAAAAGAAATCAAAACGACCCGCTTTCGCGCTTTACTTTTTAGAGACTAAATTTGTATTATTCAAGCAAAAGCGCTCATGCAAGGTTTTCTTTATTGAAAATGTCTATAATTCATCGGAACATATTCCAGCTACTTAACAATTCAAAACCGATAGGAGGGTAAGATGAAAAAAATACTACCAGTTCTCGTAGGCCTCTTTTTGTTCGGGAGTACAGGCAGCGCACAAGTGCTCGAAGGCTTCGGGACTAAAGGGAGTCTCGGTATTTTCAAAGACGCCGGATGGGGGACACTTACGGATAGCATTTATCAGACTACCGATCCGACAAACAGCGCCAACGGTGTCATGGGGGTTGCACTCGATCTAAAAGGGACAGGGGATAAAAACGCAATTCGACCCGTCTCTCAAGGGTTAATCACCAACACGAAGGGTGCACTCTACCTTACGTACTGGGTGTATATTCCTGCGAACAGCGACATTCCGGACAGCCTTACGATCGGGTTGTGGTGGCAGGTTGCCGTCGGCAGCTGGCAATTCAATGAGACCGACTTTTATGCAAAGGATATCCCGAAAGGGCACTGGTTCCCCCTCTCGGCTCCGATCATGGACTCGAGCATCGCTGATCCGGCAAACGATCTTCTTGCCGGCCACGGCTTCGGAGATTTCGGATTGCAGTGGAACAGTTACAGCTGCGGATCGGCGGTATGGAAAGGTGCGATCTACGTCGACAGCGTTTCGCTCATCGGAGCGACGCCAACCGTGCTTGGAGATTTCAAAACAAGTCTCGAAAGCTTCAGCGAGCAGTGGAACAACGGCTGGAAGGACAGTGTCTATTGGAATGCAGGGCCGATAGGAGACAGCTCGGGCGTTGCAGTGTTTGAGCTTAAAGATGGTTCGGCCACAACAGGAGGGACGGCATTCGGATTTCAGCCGTCGGGCAACGGCATTGCAGCGCAAGGGATGAATGCCTTGGTCTTCTGGGTCTATGTTCCCGCATCATTCCCCGATACGTTTCAAATTCAGACGTGGGCGCAGAGCGATCCGGGCTGGAATTGGCCGCCGAATGGTCCTCGTGTCTACCTGGGGAAAAATATTCCAAAAGAAAAATGGTTCCCGCTGTATTTCGACCTTGCTCAAGCAAGCCTTGTCGACACCGTTTCCGGGAGCTTCTTTAACACCTTCAACAATCAAGGCGACAATCTGAGGAAGCTTGGCATTCAAGTCGCCGGTAACGATAGTGTGACATGGGCAGGGAAGATCTACATCAAAGACGTTTCGCTTGTCAATCAGATCGTTGCCGCTCCGAAGCCGTTATCCACGCCGGTTTGGGTTATCGCGAACTTCGACAGTGCAACAAACGGCGGCCGGCAAGGTTTCTACGTTCCATCGTGGGCGACCGGATCTGTGAAACGCTATCTCGACGATGCAACGACCAAACCCGGATTTGTTCTCCAGGGGAACGCTAACTTCTCTCCTGCGACCCCGAAATTCGCGGCTGTCCGCGATAGCGTCGTCATGCAGAAGGGCGATTCCATCGTGACGAGCCTGACCTGCGCGCTCTACTTGCCCGTTCAGATGCCGAACAATGCTATCGTTAAGTTCTATGTCAACGGCGGCGCGAACGATTCCGTTGCCGTCGCAGACACCGTCGGCAAGCAGATCAAGCATTTCAAATGGAATACCCTTGCCATCACAAAACTCGATTCGCTTGCCGGTGTAGGGAAATTCGATCCGACAAAACCGGCAAGAATCGGTGTCGTGATTTATTATCCAGCTCCGTATGATACGACGAACTGGACGGGTTCGATTGAATTGGATGACGTCACTGCCGTCGGCATCTGGTTCGCTTCCGGCGTTCCTTCCGGCGTAAAGCAGACCGACGGTGTTGTGTACCAGTACCGGCTCTATAACAATTATCCGAATCCGTTCAACCCATCGACGAAAATCAAATACGATGTTAAGAGTGATTCGAAAGTCCAGATTCGGGTATTCGACATTCTGGGCAGAGAGGTAGCGACCCTGGTGAACGAGAAGAAAGCAGCGGGCTCATACGACGTTGAGTTTAACGCTTCGACATTCTCCAGCGGCGTATATTTCGTTCGTATGGATGCGGGCGGTTTTGTCAAAACGCAGAGAATAATGCTCCTCAAATAAGCTGCACATAAAGAGGCGGGATCGAGTTTGATTCCGCCTCTTTTTTCGAAAGTCCCTTGCGCCCGAATAGAATTTGATAATACAAAGCCTGCGGAGTTGAAGTGCGCGAGCCGAAGATTATTGCAGAAGATCATCCTCCGGAGTGTTTGAAATAGATTCTAGAACTTATCTCAAAAATGGTCTTGCGTTGGCCCTTCGGGAGAAGGATCAAGTGACATGTTTTTGAGATAGCTTCTAGAAACACGAAACAAGAAATGTGTTTTGAGAAACAGCCGAACACATCTTTGAGAAAAGGTCGGTAGAAATGAAAAATGTAAAAGCATGCATCGCTCTTCTTGTGCAATTGTCCGCCTCAATGACTCTTCTCACCGCGGCAAATCTTGTTCCGGCAAATGATCCGAACATCCAGTACTATGGAAGATGGGATTTTTCGGTTCCGACGGCGCCGACGCATTCATGGCCCGGAGTCTACATCTTCGCAAAGTTCGAAGGGACGAGCATCGGGATCAGCACGAACGATAATTTCTCCTATTACAATGTTTTCATCGACGATACAGTGTTTTCAGAATTCCATGGAACCCAGAACGGAACAGCTTCCTATACGCTGGCGTCCGGACTGCCGGACACCCAGCATACAATCTTGATAACGCTCAGGAATGAAACGAACTGGACGAAATTTTCCTTCAACGGATTTTATCTCGACAACGGAAAAAATCTTGTGCCGCCGCCCGATCGACCGGCGAAGAAGATAGAGTTCATCGGCGACTCGTACACCTGTGCATCGGGAAATCTCTGGACCAGCAATACCTCCGCTCCGTCGGGCGACTATACCGATCTCTACAAAGGATTTCCTTCGATCACTGCCCGGCACTACGGTGCGCAGTATACGGCTACCGGCCGAAGCGGCTACGGCCTGGTTCTCGACTATCAGGGCATCTACGGCAACAGTCTTCCAAGCGTTTTTGACAGGACTCTGGGGTACACATCTCTCCCCATATGGAATTTTTCGCAATGGAATCCAAACCTTGTCGTGATTTGTCTTGGATTAAATGATTACAGCGGATGGGGCGGATACAACGGTCCGCTATCCCAGGACGAAGCGTACATTTTTCAGCAATCATACCACGATTTTATTTCAACGATCATGGATGACTATCCTTTCGCAAAGATTCTCACCGTTGCGCCGAACGACATCACATGGCTGAAGCAGCAGATCTCACAGGTAGCAGCCGATGAACATTCGATCGGTCATACGAACGTCTCTTATACCTACTTCCCGTCGTACTATACAGATTTTGTCAACAACGGACATCCCGATGTTACAGCACACAATGAAATAGCGACCGTTTTAGAGAATGCGATAGACGGCATTGATGCATGGACTCCTTTCACAGAGACAATTTCTCCCCGATTTGTAAGTCTTCCCGACACGCCGTTGGTCGCGACGAACGATCCGTTCATCCTCACGGTCAAGACCGACAGGTATGCGACGGTCCGCTATAGTACACAGGACAAACCGTTCAACCAGATGGAGCATACGTTCACGACGACCGGGACGCGCACGCACTCGGTCGCGCTTTCATGCGACCAAAACCAGCAATATACCTACTATGTTCGGGCGATGGACGCTTACGGCAACGATGTTGACTCTGCCTCCGTTGTTCATTTTGCCGTCGATACAACAAAGATACTGCTCGCATGGAAATCGGTCGGCTACGATCTTTCAACATGGAAAACCGGAACCGCTCCCCTCGGTAACGATCCTTCCGGGCTTTACAATACCCAGCTTGGATCTACCCAAACAGCCTACTTCAGGAAAAGTCTGACATTGCAAAATGTTTCGAACATTCAGGATTTGCGCGTATCCGTGAAAGGGCACGACGGAGTCGTAGCGTATGTGAACGGCCATGAGTTCGGCCGTGTCAACATTGATCCGAGCACGGACGTTGCATTCACAACGCGCGCCCTCAAGCCGCTGACGTACACATCAACGATTGTGATGACACAGGTAAACGGACTCAACTATTTGCGTGAAGGGGAAAATGTTTTTTCGTTCGAAGTCCATTCCCGAAACACCAGCAAACCGGATGTCTCATTCGACGCGAAAATTTTTGACATCAACAATACCGTATACTATGATCTAGGCCTCGACTGGAGCTACTACGACAACGGAAAAACGCCCGCAAATCAATTGACGGACAAACCGGTATCGGGAGTGATCGCAGGGAATCAGAACATGGTTCCTCAGAAAATTTTCCTCTACCCTAATTATCCGAATCCCTTCAATCCATCAACCACTATTTCTTTTGACCTGGACAAGAGAAGCCATGTAGACCTCAGAGTTTTCAATGTCCTCGGTCAGGAAGTAAAAACTTTAGTGAATGCAGAATTGGCTCCCGGCAGATACGCATATCATTTCGAAGCCGGAAATTTTGCAAGCGGTGTGTACATCTGCCAACTGAAAGCGGAAACGACCGTCAGTCTCAGGAAGATGGTACTTATGAAATGAGGCTTCTGAATAATTCCAAAAGTATGACTCACGCAAAGTCGCAGAATAATTAAAAAAATAGACTCTTTGCGACTTGGCGGCTTGGCGAGAGACGATTTTTCAGATGTCTCGAAATAAATAGTATGCGGGCCTCGCTTCGGCTCCGGGTATGCTGCGGAACAGCTA
>CAZXQG010000045.1:0-24438 GCA_964642725.1 uncultured Chitinophagaceae bacterium | reverse complement strand
CGAATCCGGGCAATCTCTGTTGATCACGTGGAATGGAAACGATTGATTGAGCAGCACACGTGACGAGGCGAGCTGGATGTTGGCCGCACTGAAAACAGGAGTTGAACTCTTGTTGGTAGTCTTCGTCCTATAGGAAGGCTCCCGAGTTGTGTCGATGAAAACAATGCTGTAGTTGTACGCAAAGTATGGAGAGCGCACAAGATTCGGAATTACGTCGAGCGGTACGGTCCCTTTCTGCCAGCCGCTCTGCGCAGTGTCAAATCCCGGAACAGACTCGAACGACTGAATGAAAAGCTGCACGCCATCAATCACATCCGACGTCATGCCGTTGCTTGCCGGCCGGTAGTAATTGAGTGTGGGGGAGAATGCCGCCTTTTCCCAATTTGCCGCGTTGGATGCCGGAGTCTCTTTGTAGAGAAGAGCATTTGCTGCGGTGGTATCATACACGGAATAGCCGACAGTAGAAATGTATCCTTCCCGCTTTTGACGGAGAACTGCAGACCGGACGTACGCAGAAACTGTGTCCGTAAGAAACTTGATTTTGTACACGTGATTGGGCTGTACCGCGTCTTGACTGAAAACCGTCGGTCGAATTATTCCTTTGGATTGAATGTTTCCTGGGTCCGAGATCTTCACATTCGGCGGAACGTACCCGGCCGCCGGTTGATGCGGCACTACAATTTGAACGTTTGAACCAACCGATCGAATGTTCCCGGTCTCGTCAAGATCGATCACGGTATTATTCTCTGCAGGAGGGATGCTGACGCTGAATTTTCCGCCTCCTGACTCCGGCATTCCATAGTTATACGCTACAATTGCGTAGTAGTAGGTGCGCCCGTTCTGCACGTTGTTGTCGACAAAATAATGTTTTAGTCCGCTGTCGTTTCCGAGATAATACAGAACGCCGCCGCTGGTCGCCGAGTACGATGGGAATCCCATAATAGAATCGACGAGATCGCACTGGAAGATCGGCTTCCTTCCCGCGGGATTGCCGAAGGCATCGCGAATCACCTCGGCGTCCTGAAAGTACTTATCGGTAGATTTGTACAGCTTGTAGCCTTCAAAGTCGTTAATGCCGCCGAGGAACGGTTGGCGTGTAAGCTTGTCGGCTTTGTCATCCCAAGAGAGATAGACTACGCCGTTGCCGGCTGTCGCCTTCAACGTCGGGAGAAGAGGCGGTTGTGAAAACCGGTAGTCGTTATTGTACACCGCATCGACGATCTTCTTCTTGGCAAAAAGAGACGGCGCGGGATGATTGCGCGATGCATCGTTCAGACCGCTCAGGTCTTCGTACGAATTGACATTACACATAGAGAGGCGTTCGGTTTGCCCTTTCCTCAAACGAAATGTGCCGGAACCGAATGCGCAATAGAGATTGGACGGGGTGCCGAAGAAAGGAACAAGTCTTTGGGCGGCAAGAGTGTCGTAACACGCCTGGTCGTATTTGATCTGCGGCGATCCCTGCTGCGGATGCGGAAACATGACAAAAGAAGTAAGGCCAAGCATATCGGATTCAGCGACGTCGGTCGCTGCAAAGTCCGGCTCTGCACCGATCCCCTCTTTATAGTCGGGCCGGTGGTTGCACTCGGTTCCGTCAGCGTCGGGTCCGGTATAATTAAGATCGCCCGGACGGACGCCGTCGAGCCCGATATCATCCCCGGCATCTTCATTTATTTCGTAAATTCCGTCACCGTTCGCATCCACGCCGTCTTTCCAGTCTGCATCCTCATCACCCGGCCACCATTCTCCCTGACGCACGGCAGGAACATCTTCTAAACTTTTGTATCCGAAGAACGCCATAAACTTCGCCGTATCGCGTGAAGCAACAATCGCCTGGAGAACAGCGTCATGGCCTTTAATCACACCGGAGTAACCTCCCCATGGACCTTCTGCCTGATTGTCGCGCCGTTCGTCGATCATACCATCACCATCATTGTCAATCCCATCCGTCGCGACACCCGGGCTCTCAAGAAAAGCCCATCCGCTGATGGCCGGAGTTCCGCCGCCAAAACCTTTTCCACTCATTGACCACGTATAGGTGAGATTCAGAGACTTATCCCAATAGCCGATCTGATCTTCCGCCGCCGACGTAGGAGATTTGTTGCCGTTGGCTGCATCGAGATAGAATCCAAAGACGGCCCGGGTCAAATCGTAATCAGAAGTGTTTGCGATATTGTATTCGAAAAACACAGCATCACGCGTTTGTTGATTATTCCATTGGTAAGCTCTCACCTCTGCCCGCAATCCCAATCCGCCCCAATCCGATCCCTTTTGGATGCTGACCTCATCGGGATGAAGATCACCAATCTTAACTCCGGGACGGGGATAATAGCGTACCGCTAACGGTGCATTCGTACGCGATTCTATGTTTTCCAAATCCTGTGCGTCATTGCAAACCCAAAATGCCTCGAGATCGGCATAGTGTACGCCTCTGCCGAAACGCCCGTCCCACTCACCCGGCCACTTCGTTTCCAAACCTCGGGAAGGCCAGCCGTCGGGGGGCCACGAACCCGGAATATTGCTCATGGCGGGATATTCGTTTGCTTTGTTAAAATAGCCGAACACAGGGTCGAATCCCCATTCGATGGTTCCCGTGGGATCAAGATCCATGAAACCGGGTTGAATGGAAGAACTCTGCGCATTCCACAGTGTATCTAATTGTCCCTGCGCTCCGAGAGAAGCAATGTCTCCTTCGTCGGTAACCGGAACTGAATCGAACGCACACGATGAACACTTCTTTATGAATTCCATATTCCCGATGATGAGATTAAAATTGTCAAAAGTATTTAATCCGGTCGCATCGTTGGGCCAAAGAGAGACCAACGGGCTTGGCCAGCCTCCGAAAGAAACCCTGTTGCTGATCTGGAGTGATACTCTGTTGCCGTTCATTAACCCTAAGCGTTGAGCGCTCGGATCACCGGCTTCATCGGTCGGTCCTTGGTAAGGATTTTGAGCTTGGACCTGCATCGTGAAAAACAGCATGATGCCGCTTACCAATGTCGTTGGGACGTAATGTCGAAAAAGCATTTTTACTCTCTCCTTAAGGAATGTAGTACTCAAGTTCTTTCCTTAGAATATGAATTCGATTCCAAGTTTTATGGAACGCGGATTACTGTATGAAGAAGGATCGTTAATCCGATCGTAGATCGTGCTGAAGTTGCTCCTGTAGGAAGCAATATCCGTGTCCAGAATTATCTGCTGGTCGGCTCTACCGGTGGTACTGTTCACTGACGTTTCGTTGAGCCTGTCAAGCAAGTTATAGACAAGCAGCGTCAGCCTTGCGCGAGTCGAACCAACCGACCAAAGCTCCACGTAGGCGTCCAAATCAAGCGAGAAGAGAGATGGCATTGCGGAGTTGTTTGGCTGAAGAGATGCCAACGCCTGGAAACTCGAAGTAAGCGGTGTCCAGCCGTATGGAAGACCGGAATCATAACGGCCGGTAAGCGAACCGCCATACCTTTCCGAATTATAGGCAACCGTTGCGTTGAGCGTATGACGCTGGTCCCAATCCATCGGGATAAGAATATTCACCGGATCTTGCTGCTGTCCGGCACGGTTGAACGTGTACTGGGGACTATTGGCATTGCCGCGTGTATACTGCAAGGTATAGTTCAGTCCCGCAGAGTAGTTGCCGGAATAGTAATCATACTTGAGCTCCAGTCCACGTGCATTTCCGTAATCGAGGTTGGTGTAGAGCCCATATTTAACGGCATTATATGTTTCGACGATCTTCGTTCCGAGCAGGTCGTAAATGTCGCGATAAAAAACGGCAACCTCTGCACTCATGTTCGGGCTCAATTGCTGCCACAAACCCGATTCATATTGAATAGTGCGCTGAGGTTTCACAAGCGGGTTTCCCATCAGCGTCTGATAATCGCCCGGAGGGACGACATGCTGATAGTTTACGTACAGAGCATACAATGGAGGCATCTGGAAAAAATGTCCGTAGGAGAACCGGAGAAGTGCCGCATCGCCCAACTTGTACGAAATACCGAATCGGGGGCTGAGCTGGGAAACTGAAGGAGCTAGAAGGTTCGTGCTCTGCGGGCTGTTGATCACATCATTGCCCGGGTTTCGCGGATCGGAGGGATACCTTGTATTTGCATCGAAGTAGTCATAGCGCAAGCCAAGATTAATCACCATGAGATCAAACTCCATCTTGTCCTGCAAATATGCCGAACCATCCCACGGGCTCACCTTATAGATATCGGTATATTGCGACCTTCCGAGGACAACCACCGGTTTGTAGAAGACAAATATTCTCTTTCCGGTAACCGAATCGTCATAGGAAAGATTTTCCATGGACGTGCCCTGGTAGGCATTTTGAATCTGTGTATTGAAACGGTGAATATTATGATCGGTAATATCGAATCCCCCCTTGAATGTATGGTGCTTGTTCAACTGAGCCGTTGCATCAAATTTTACTTTGTAATCCTCGTTCCAGTTCTCGCTCCACCCTTTGTCTTGTCCACCGGTGGAAAATCCGGGATTAGCGCTGCTCTGAAGCGCATACTCATCGCTCACATAACGATAGACCGGCAAGCCAATGATATTGAGGCTGTCCCCGCCTCTGGAGTTCTTCGTGATCTCAAAAGGATTCTTGAACACGTAGCTAGCATTCCAATCTTTCAGATAGGTTGCTTTCAACTCATAGAAGACAGACTGACTAAGCGTGTGATTCAAAGTCCCGGTCAATAATTGTGATGTTCCATAATCGGTTTTTCGGCCTTCAGGATTATATTTATAGAAGTGATTGTAGGTCCCCAGTCCCGAAGAGCCATTATCCCCTCTACTATCATTGTAAGAATACTCAAGAGAAGACCTGAGTGTTTGCAAAGGTTTAAACGAAATTTTCCCGAACGCCGTTGTGTACTCGCTTGTTTCCATAGCGACAGAGGCGTTGTCTCCGGTATGATCTGAACGCCACTGCGCTGAATCTTGAGCGCTCCAGTCGCTATAGTTGTCCGGCATAAATCGCCGGATGCCGTTGCGCGGACCGACGTTATTTTGATACCGCCCGTTGACAATAAAAGTAAGAAGATTTTCGATGATGGGTCCCTGAAGCAAGAGCTTATAGTCCTGGCTTCCCGGCAGATTTGCTATACCCGAGGTCTTGATGTCCGGGAAAACACTGCTGTGCGTTGTGCCAAAGTTGCTCCCGCTTGCGTACGCGGAACCCTGAAAAGTGTTGCTTCCGTCCTTCGTAATGGCGTTGACGACACCACTCATCGCGTTGCCGTACTCGGCGTTGAATGTTCCCGTAATAACTTCCACTTCCGAAATGACGTCGTTCTCTACCGTTACTGCGCGATCAAGATTGTACGGCTCCTGCACCTGAACCCCGTTCACAAGATATGCCACTTCTTTGTCTCTGCCGCCCCTGAAGTGACCGCGCACGACACCGGCCTGCAACCCAACAACCTGATCAAGATTCTCCACCGGAAGTTCCTTGATTTGATCGGAGGTCACATTCCTGATTGAACTCGTCTGGTCTTTTTTCTGCTGAATACGCTCGGCGGTAACAACAACCTCCTGTCCCTCAACGAGACTCTCTTTCAATTTGAAATCTGCCGTCGTTGTTCTGTTGACCGAGACGATAACATCCTTGATGACCATTGATTCATACCCTACGCTGCTTGCGCGTAACCGGTACGTTCCCGGCGGTATGTTGATGATAAAATAATCTCCGTTTACATCTGCGGCAGCTCCCGAGTTCGTCCCTTCAAGGATGATATTGGCTCCAACCATAGGTGCGCCCGTCTGAGCGTTGGTCACCTTCCCTAAGATTTTCCCGGTGGTCTGAGCATTACTCTCGATCGATAGCGAAACGAGAATGACTGTAAAAACGCACAACCAGTTTAACGCATGTTTGATTGTGAGTTGATTATTTGGCATAGGAGCCTCTTCTAAATCCTTTTGCAGAATTTTTGGACAAGTAACCTCTGTCTTCGCAATGAACGGGTTCAAAGGCCTTGATTGATTTTTCCTGATACGACTGCATTTTTGTTCGGTTTATCGTTTTCCCGCATCGGCGCTTAGGGTCATCCCCTAAGCGCCAAATGCAAGAAATCAACATGCTGTTGATTGATGTGTGAGGATCGATGTCCTTATTTCATCAGGACCATCTTATGTGTCAACGACCCTGCGGAGGTTTCTATTCTGTAGAAGTAGATACCGCTGCTCAAACCGCCGGCTGAAAATACTGCTTCGTGCGGACCGGCTGACTGTATGCCATTCACAAGTGTCGCCACTTGTTTGCCCAGCAGATCGAACACGGTAAGAGTTACCTTGCCGCTGTTCTTCAAAGTATACGCAATTTTCGTGCTAGGATTGAACGGGTTCGGATAGTTTTGTGCCAGTGAAAATACGGTCGGCTGCAGTTTCGTTGCGGCAACACCGGTAACATTATGATTGGCATTGACCCGTACTAAATCTAATCCGATCCATGAATTACCTACAGGAGATGCGTTCTTGAACAACACTCCGAGTTTTTTGCCAACGGCGGAGGGAACAGTGCTAATGTCAACCCCAACCGTGTATTCAGCCCATGTATAATCGGCGTTGAGCGCATCTTCTGAGAAGGCGAGCGTGACCCTATTGCCAGTCCCATCGACATAGTACAATTCTGAATGCAACACGGTGGATGCCCACGTGACTCTTCCCATTGACCTTAGTGAGAGCACATCACCGGTCTGAATTGTGTAATTTGTTGTGTTCCAGATAGCTGTATCGCTCCCCATTAAGTAAGCTGTGTAAACACCGTCCTGGGGACCCTGATTGCTTTCTATGCCGGAATCGTACACAGTATCATCAGTTGCCCATCCCGGTACGTCTGCAGTGGAAGTCTGTAATTTGGTGCCGGATCCCGGACCGTTAAAGCCTCCAATTTTGCCCGAGTCGGGCTGTTCAAAGCTGTAATTTGGCACTTCTATGATTGTAGGATCCACGTTTGCTAGCCGTACATTGTCAATTTCAAGCCATGATGCGTTCGGTGGAAGCGCGGGGGAAATATTGTGAATGAGGATACCCAATTTATGACCGGTAGCTTCTGCCGGCATTGAAGCAAGAGAAAGACTATATGTCGCCATCGTAGTTGTTGGTGCGTATACTCCTGAGGCAAGGACGACTCTTGGCGCCGTCGCTGAGTCCCCATTCAAGTAATACAACTCCAATAAGAATGCAGTTACATTCCAGCTGTTTCTTGCGTCTACCGACAGCTTGAGCTGATCGTCATCAAAAGCTCGCCTGGGCAAGGTTTGATATATTGCAGAATCGCCGCTCATTAAAAATGCATCATATTTTCCGTCAGAAGTAGCCTTCGCTTCTATGCCGGAATCAAATGCTGACGAATCGGGAGAATCAACTGTCCAGCCCGGGACTACAAGAACTTTGTAGCCGGTTCCCGAGTGCGTAGTTTTTCCGTTGAAGCCCTCGATCTTACCTGAATCAGGTTTCTCGAAACTTGCATTTATCACTGTAATATGTGTTTGTGCGTACACTTGAAGAAACATAAATGTCATTGCACAGAGGAATAGGAGAAATACTTTTGCAAACTTCATATGCTTGTCTCCTTGCGTTTTGTTTAGTGTATTTTCCGTTTCATTTTTTTTTCTTACAAGAAAAACCTTTATTATGCCTGTCTCACCTCCTTCTTTCTAGCTCTGCTTGATTGGTCTTTCAAAAATGTTTTGCAGCGCATGTTTTGTTTATGGTTGTATGCCAACAGAAAAGAAAACACTTTTCATGTAATGCTGACATGGTTTTGTTTTTTCAGAATGTTGCCAACTTGTCCTATCGTGCTCCACTCCTTACATCGTTCGATGAACGGGAATGAGCCAGAGTTCGATTCTTTCATTTGAGCACAATAAGTTTTTTCGTATCAACATACCTCCCGGCTTGCAGACGGTAGAAATAGACACCGCTCGATAATCCCTCAGCAACCCATTGTTTCGAATGATTGCCGGCCTCCATCTCTTCGTTGACAATTGTCGCCACTTCTCTCCCTACCAAATCAAAAACTTTCACTGTTACGAATGATTTTGAAGGAAGGCTGAAAGAAAATGTTGTTGATGGATTGAACGGGTTGGGATAGTTTTGATGCAGGGCGAATCGGTCAGCAATCACAGGTTGTTTTTCTTTTCCGACCGACACGACGTTGCTGCCGGACTCGATCATAACATACTGCACTGAATATGCCGGCGACGCAAAGCTGATTTGGCTTCCAATGGGATATCCCCATGCCTTGACGCTGTCTAAATCTTGCGGTCCCGGTCCCCAGGGTACGCTTGTTGGACCGACTCCATTCACAACAACCGTCTGCGACTTTCCATACTTGTCAACGTTGGCGCCCGTCAATGAGTAAACGTAGAACCGGTCGCCGACACCAATGGTACCCATCTCCAGTTTTACCACTTTATCAGTTTTGTTCTTGTTCACCACTACAACCCCCAGCTCTCCCGAAGCAAACCTGGTGGCATACGCAAGCATGTCGCTGTACGTCGGTGAAGTAGTGACAGTCGTGCCCACTGTATGGTCTCCCGTGAAGCGCTGTAAATACGATATGTAGTAAAAATCGGGCCGGGGATTCCACAACGGTACGCCGGGATCCGTCGGAAGCTGGTAATAAAACATTCCATCCTTCGCCTGACTTGCCAGAAGCCAGCGGCAGGACATTCCATAGTTATTCTTTATCATCTCACAATACGACACCACTGCTTCCATACCGTTGATCGTCGATGTATAGATTGAATCGGGTCCGCCGCAATTCCACTCTGTTAAGGCAATCGGTTTTGAGGGTGCCCCTTTTGCCGCGATATCTCCCCTCATGAACGTCATATTGTTGTCGATCGCTAAACGAGTATCGTCGACTTGTTGCTTAAGATAGGTGTAACTGTCGCCAAAATAATTATGTTCGAGATAGAAATCCGCCGCGTCGCCGACTTCGGAGAAGACTCCTGCATTCCACGTGTGATTAACAATATTCCAATCGTTTGTACCGTCAAAGCTGTTAATCTGTGCTCCAATGTAGATCGTGGCCCCTACCTCCGCGGCAGCCGCTTTCATCGAGTCGGCAAAAATTTTGAAATGTTGTCCGTATAATGCGCCGGAGATTGTGTCCGGCTGCCCATCATGATTTGTAGCAGGATCAATCCGCCAGCCCGCTTCCCAGGGTCCGCCGTCTTCATTGCCTATTTCCCAGAATTTAGTGCGGCCCTTATCATAACGAACCCAGTCGGCTGCATAATGAGCCGCCTGGTTTACCGGATGCGCACTCGTGCCATAACGCGCGTATGCGTAGTTAATAGTAATCAAACCTTGAGCGCCTATCTGTTGACGCAGATTATAATACTGATCAACAGTCAATGAATACCACGAACCAATTTGCGGATAGAAACCTGACAGCGTCCACGAGGTGCCTCCTCCCCATGAATAAAGATTCGCGGGCAGATCGCCCGGATTTCCATTCCAAAAATAGATATCGGACCAGCTTCCCCCCGGAAAACGGATTATCGAGGGAGCTAGCTGCTGAAGGTGAGAAACGAGAGTTGGATTGTTTACATTTGTACCGACCCAAACTGCAACGGCATTTCCAAAAACATATTTTGAGACTTGCCCGAGTGTGTCATTGGCAATTGTCACCGTTACCGTTGGGATGGTCGAGGGCTTGTCGGCTGGTTCGAATGCAGGAATCGCGGCCGTCTTAGGCTCAAAGTCGTTCAGAAAACAATTCGGAGTGCTCTGCGCTGAGAGCTTGACCGGCGAACACGACAGCAATAAAAAAACAATCAATCTGTCACAACTTTTCATAACAGAGTTTTTTCATTTATCTGCAAACGTTTGCATTCTAATCCACAACTGAACTCTGGATTCTTAAACTTTGAGGGTGTTACGTGTCTTGTGACGACATATCGCTTGCTATTCCCATCTGCGTGGACGAAATCGATTGCAGCTTTTAGGTTTGAAGTGTTGCGATTACACTAGGATTGCCCGGAATGTCATTTGAAGTTGAACTAATTCTAGAATAATTGAACCGATTCATAAGTTAATCACATTTTCTAAAAAGTCAAGTGTTTTTTTATGAAATCTCCCAAACCAGGGACATCTTCAAAAAACCGCGGGGGGGGGCTGACTTCTTCTCTTCAGTTCCTCATTATATTGTCAAGAATCCATGACGCCTTAATAATTAATATGAGACAACTGAAAAATCGCCTCTCGCCAAGCCGCCAAAGCGCAAAGTATATTAAAAATGAAGCTTATGCGTCTTTTCCCTTCAGGATTCGCGTGATACTATTTTTCAGATGTTTCAAGTCTTAAATATCTCTATAAAATTACCTCGAATTTGGCTGAGCGCCGTTTTAGAGCTTGCGGAGAATTATAATTGGGAATGCAAGAAGATGATTCGTAGGTCCCCTCGACATTTCCTGAGTTACAAGCAATCAACTGGCAGCAAATTGCTCGGTCGTCAATGTCTCGAGCAAGAATACGCGGATGTGAAACAAATGCTAATAGGCCCGCTAACTCAAAATCATCCCAATGTAAGAAGTGACCAGATGCACGAGGATATCGTAAAAGTCCTTGTGAAAACAATATCGAAAACACGATACCGTCGAGGACGTGAACCGACTAAAAGTATTTCTCACACGACATAAGCGGATGATGCAGTTTCCCCTCCGCGGCCCGTCCAATTCGTGTGGAAAAATTCCCCGCGCGGTTTGTCAACTCTTTCGTACATGTGCGCACCAAAATAATCGCGCTGGGCCTGCAATAAGTTCGCCGGCAACCGGGAGTTTCTAAATCCGTCGTAATAGTTGAGAGCTGTCGCCATTGCCGGGACCCAAATGCCGTTAAGAATTGCCGTGGAGAGAACTCGCCGCCACGACTCTTGCGAATGGTCGATCGTCTCTTTAAAGAAGGGATCGAGCAGCAGGTTTGTCAGATCCGGATTTTTGTCGAACGCTTCCTTGATCCTTCCGAGGAATTTGGAACGGATGATGCATCCTCCCCTCCACAGTAAAGCAATGCCTCCGTAATTCAAATTCCATTTATATTCCTCAGCCGCCGATTTCAACAAAACGTACCCTTGCGTGTAGGAGACTATCTTCGAGGCGTAAAGAGCGTTTGCCAGGTCGTTCAGAAAAGCTTTTTTGTCTCCTGTGAATTTCGGTTTCGGACCCTGCAGGATCTTTGACGCTTCCACACGCTCTTCCTTCGCCGCCGAGAGACAGCGGCCGTATACCGCTTCGCTGATCATCGTCAAAGGAATGCCGAGGTCGAGAGAGGCAACGCTTGTCCACTTCCCTGTTCCCTTCTGTCCGGCAGTATCGAGAATTTTGTCCACAAGAGGAGTGCCGTCGGTATCTTTGAATGCGAGGATGTCGCGCGTAATTTCGATGAGGTAGCTGTCGAGTTCGCCTTTATTCCATTCTTCAAAGACATCGTGCATTTCCGGCGCCGACATTCCGAGAAGCTCTTTCATGATCTGATAAACTTCGCAGATAAGCTGCATATCACCATATTCGATTCCGTTGTGCACCATCTTGACGAAATGTCCCGCGCCATTTTCGCCAACCCAGTCGCAGCAAGGCGTCCCGTCGGCGACCTTGGCAGCAATCGATTGGAAAATCGGTTTCACGTGCGGCCATGCCGGCGGTGATCCGCCCGGCATGATGGACGGTCCGCGCAAAGCCCCCTCTTCGCCGCCGGAAACTCCGGTCCCGATAAAGAGAAAGCCCTTCGACTCCAGATACTTCGTCCGGCGAATCGTGTCCGGAAAATGTGAATTGCCTCCGTCGATAATAATGTCTCCTCTTTCGAGATGGGGAATTATTTGTTCAATGAATTCATCCACCGGGTTTCCCGCTTTCACCATCAGCATAATCTTGCGCGGCGTCTTGAGAGAACCGACAAGCTCGGCAATTGAATACGTCCCGATAATGTTTTTCCCCTTCCCCCGCCCGTGGACAAAATTGTCCACCTTCTCCAGTGTTCTATTATAAACCGCCACCGTGAAGCCGCGGCTTTCGATGTTCAATACGAGGTTCTCACCCATTACCGCAAGTCCAATTAATCCTAAATCTGCTTTTTCATTCATTGTAAAAGTTTTCGCTTTCTGATTGCTAAAAGTTATCGTTGGATACGTGCCGATCCGCCCTTAGCGAACGCACGGACTTGCTCGAGAGTCGCCATCGTTGTGTCGCCGGGAAATGTCGTCAAAAGTGCTCCATGAGCCCAGCCGAGTTTGACCGACTCCTCCGGCAATTCTCCCGTCAAAAGCCCGTAAAAGAATCCGCTGGCAAATCCATCGCCGCCTCCGACCCGGTCGACAATATCCAATTCGCAGGTCGGCGCAGTGTAGGTCTTCCCATCTATCCACGCCACAGCACTCCAACTGTGATGATTGGTAGAATGAACTTCCCGCAGCGTGGTCGCCACGATTTTCGCATGCGGATATTTTGCGACAACTTTGTCGATCATCCCGAAAAAGGTGCTCGGGTCAAGTTTTGATTTTGATGCAATCTTTGGACCAGGGATTGCCAAGCCGCGCTGCAAGTCCTCCTCGTTACCGACAAGGACGTCGGCATTGTCAACGATCCGGCCAATCACCTCCACAGCTTTCTTCTCGCCGCCCCAGATATTCCAGAGCTTCTCGCGGAAATTCAAATCGAAGCTTACGATCGCGCCCGCCTTCTTAGCCGCTTTCATCCCTTCAATGATCAGCTCTCCCGTCGTTGGTGAAAGAGCTGCAAAAATTCCGCCGCTGTGAAACCAGCGGACACCGCCGGCAAAGACAGAGTTCCAATCAAAGTCTCCCGGCTTCAGCTGCGCGGCTGCCTCATTCGAGCGGTTATAGAAAACAACCGGAGCTCGGACGCCCTGGCCCCGGTCGCTGTAGACCGCGGCCATGTTCGGGCCATTGACACCATTGTGCTTGAACTTTTTGTAGAAAGGCTTTACTCCCATCGCCCTCACTCGTTCTGCGATGAGATCGCCGATCGGATACTCGACCATTGCAGTAACGATGCCGGTGTTCATCCGGAAACAATCTGCCAAGTTCGCTGCGACGTTGAATTCTCCGCCGCTCGTGTGAATCTGGCATTCCGTTGCTTTTCTAAACGGTATAATTCCAGGATCCAGTCGGTGAACCAACGCTCCGAGCGACACCAAATCGAAGGCACCGCCAGGCTGAATTTTCAAACCATTACTCATCTATTGCTCCTTCTTTTTATCCTATGGTGTGTATCCTTATATTAATCATGTGGCTGGCCAATACCACTCAATCAGCATTGCGAATCAGTCGCCGCCGAGAAAGATCGGACGGAGATGGCGTTCATAGATATTTTCGGTAACGCCTTCATTTATCGTGCGAGCCGATTCGTCGAGAGCATCTGTAAACCGATCTCCCATTTCTGCCGCGACCTTGAATCCGATATGAATCAGCTGACGGAACGATGTACTGTAGCGCGCGCGCGACAGATCATGTTTCAGCGCCAGAACAAAATCGTCGCTTCCCCAGTTCTTGACATCGGCGGGTGCCGGAAGCTTCTCCTTCCGAATATCAATCACCGTGAGATACGGTTTTGCCAGTTCTTCGAAGCGGAGATACGACTGAGCATAAATCTCTTTCGCGATAACAAGACCGCTGCCGCCAGCCTTTGCAAGACCGATAACCTCTTCGAGCCACGTCGTTCCCGCAGTCTTCAGATGAATTCCCGCATTGAATTTCTTGATCGCCTTGTTGATCGCCGGGTAGATGGAGAATTTATCGCTTCCCGAATGGATGCTGATCTTGAGCGTTTCGGGCAAGCCGAATTCTCTGATTGCGTGACCGATGACCGCGACATCCTTTTCAAACTCAGCGGCAAATTGCGCGACATCCCCGACATAGTCGACTCCCTTCAGAAATTGTCCCGTGAATTTCGGAGCGACGGTTTGCAGAGGTACCTCTTCTTTTGAAAGTGCGGCAAGGATAAAGAAAAGCTCCACCGGCGTCTGGGGAGCGTTCGTTTCATCGGTCGACACTTCAGTGATGAAATTTTCCTTCCCTTTCCGGGATGCGATAGAGCGATAAATATTTCCCGCTTCCTTTACAGCGGAGAGATATTTCTTCCCTACGGAAACAATCGTCGGTATGGTTACGTCAATGCCTTTGTCAAGGCCGGGGATGTTGAGCGTTCCGGTATACTTTCCGCAGAACTTTGTGAAATCGGCAAGCTCGTCAGACTCGGGTTCCTTTCCGATGAAATCGGCGACATCGAGAGTGAAGTAATTGCTCGGCTCGATGAAAGAGTCCACAGTTTTGATCCCAATGTGGTCGGCGTCGACGTAGTACGACGACTTCCATCCCAACTGTTTCACCGCCTGGTCCGCCTCCAAACGCGTGTCCTGCGGCTGTGTCCCGATGAGCGTATGTTCGCGATTAGATTTGTTCCACACCGGAACAACATCCACTCCACGATCGCGTGCCTTGACGAACGCAGCAAGCTGCGCCACTCCTTCATGGCCAAAACGATCGCCGATTCCGATTGAATATTTTTCTATCTTCATTACTTCTTATCTGCCGAATAAGTTTTCAATACCTTCACGATATTCATTTCCATGGACATTCCTCACGCTAAGGTCATTTTACTTTAGACGATAAAGAAGTTGACCCGCGTTTTCAACGACTAATAAGTTGCCATTTTGTTTTGCCTTCCACTCAGGAACGTTGATCGAGCGATAGTCAATATATCCAAGGTTGACAGATCGGCATACATCTTCGGGAATAGACGTAGCAAGAGTGACTTTGATACGAGGGAATTCCATGCCGTTCTCAAACGTCCCAATGCCTCTCACATTCGTGGAATGGGCAAGAATCAGTTTCGACGTTCCGGAAAACCGCTCCCATTGCCGCAAAAAATAATCCCGGATATGGTATCCCACTTTCCGAATTTCTTGTCCATGCGTGTAGGAAATTTCCTTAACGTGCGGGGCGTAAATAATCACCTCACCCCCGTCTGCGACGATCGGCTCGTGCTTATACATCACCTTCCCGGCCACCCACATATCATCATAGATTGCCGGTGCGATGCCAAGAACTTTGTCGTAGGCATGGTCAACATATTTGATGTGAACCCTTGAAGAAGCATCCGCCGCCTTCTCCCAAGCTTCTTCCGGTGAACCGATGTAAAGAGACGTCACTGCCTGACCATCGACCACGAACGCAAAACATATCCGCGGGACAGAAATGAACGACGCCGCTCTATTTATTACCCGACGTACCGGCGTATCTTTCACCCCGTTAACGACCGGGTTTGTAATGAGGGCTCCGATCCAATGGAATGTCTGGATAATCTCTTCGCCGCCGATTCCCGGAAAAAAATATTTATTTCCTCCGGCAAAGCCGACCGTTTCGTGGGGAACGACCGGGCTGATCACAATGATCCGATCGTAGTCGAAGATACGTTTGTTTATGGTAATCTCTACCGGTTCGGTAAACAATCCTCCGGAAAGGTCGGACATTTCTGACGCCGGAATTTTCCCGATCGTCCGGAGTTGCGCCAGGTCGTTGTGTGAATGATTGAAGAATTTTGTTTTAGTGTACTTTGACCTGTGTTCGTCAGCAGTGATGCCAACGTGATTAAGGATGGTTCCCATCTCCAATGGATGATGAGTACCTGTCGCAATAAGATAATCGAGCGCACTCACTTTAGGGCCGAGAATGCGGCCAAGCGTCTTAAAGAACACGGGGAGCTGCGCATGCCGGGTCGTATCAGGAATGACGACCAGGATCCGCAGTCCCTCAAGATGGACCGATGCGAGAGCCTGCTCGCTGAGGATGTAGATCTCTTCCTCCATTTTCTGAGGTGGAATCCGGTCATTCCCTATAATCATAGTTTTCCTATGTTCTGTCGATTTCAACACTGAACCCGATTGTCCTGAGCGGGTCCACCAAAGCCATCATTGAAGCGGGCACTCGAACGACGGTAGTAAAAAACTCGCGTCTTACACCGTACTCAGCCCTCAATCGGGCGAAGAACCCGCGACGATCATCCTGTGATACATTCGCAATTGATCTGAGAGAGCGGTCATCGCCTTCGATATCGTAGCACTGGCTCACGATTTTCCTGAAGATGTCTTCCAATGAATCGGCACTCGGGGGTACAACAATGCGTTCTACTGCCGGTCTCGGCAGCGAATTCCCCGGCGTCCATGTTTCCGGCTGGCCGAAGAACTTACATGCCGCCGAATAGGTCATCTTCACCGCAGCGAGCTTGCCGTCGAAAGAGTACCCCGCGATGTGCGATGTTCCGATATCAACGTTGCTCAGGAGATCAACGTCGATGAGCGGTTCACCTTCCCAAACATCAAGAACTGCGCCCGCAAGATGTTTGCGTTCGATGGCATTTTTCAATGAATTGCCGTCCACAACCGCGCCGCGTGCGGTATTCATCAGGATGGCACCCTTTTTCATTTTGTTGATTCGTGAGTCCTCAAAAAGATGATATGTCGGATCGCTCCCTGTTTTCGTGAGAGGCACATGGAGGGTGACAATATCCGCTTGCATCAATTCATCCAGCGGCAGGTAAGAAGAATTCGCACTCTTGCGGGCAAGCGGAGGATCGCTCTGAAGCACTTTCATTCCCAGAACCCTGGCATTCCGGACAATCTTGCTTCCTACATTTCCGACTCCGACAACGCCGAGCGTCTTTCCGGAGAGAGTGAATCCCATCCTTTTCGCAATCGTGAGCACAGCCGCGACAAAATACTCTGCCACCGAATTTGCGTTCGAGCCCGGGGCGCTTGAAAATCCGATCCCATGTGAACGAAGATATTCGAGATCAACGTGGTCAGTCCCGATCGTCGCCGTCCCAACGAATTTGACCTTGCTCCCATCCAAAAGATCTTTCGTCACTTTTGTTTCCGACCGGATGACAATGATGTCGGCATCGTGGATCGTTTCTTTTGTAATTTCACGAGTTGCACACGCTTGCACCTCGCCGAATTGGCGGAATGCTTCTCCAACAAGCGGATTATTTTTGTCTACGACGACATGCATAGTTACTTTTTACTTACAGGTCGGACATGAATGTCCGACCTACATAAACCAAGCTTTCCTGATTATTCAGAAGTCTCTATTCCTAAATCGTCATGCTTGTGAACCCGCCGTCTATTGGAATGACTGCGCCGGTGACGAATGAGGATGCTTTTTCGGAGGCAAGCCAGAGCAGGGCGCCCGACAATTCGCCGGGTTCACCATACCTCGCCATGGGAGTGTGGCCAAAAATTGATTTTCGCCGTTCTTCCGTCAAAATCTTCCGGTTTTGTTCAGCGGGGAAAAAGCCGGGCATGATTGCATTGACGCGAATCTTGTGCTGCGCCCATTCCCGCGCCAGAAATCGGGTCATATTGTTGACACCCGCTTTCGAAATTGAATACGTAAAAACTCGGGACAGCGGAAGTTCGGAAGAGACAGAAGAAATATTGATGATACTCCCACCGCTCTTCTGTTCGATCATTTGTTTGGCAAAAACCCGGCACGAAAGAAAAACTCCCTTCAGATTGGTATCAAGAATTCTATTCCATTCCTCTTCGGGAATTTCAAAAACGGGCGTCGGTGAATTCACTCCCGGTGCGTTGACGACCACATCGACCTTCCCCCAGAGGGAGACGACCGCTTTTTTCCCCTTCTCAATTCCCGCCGACGACGACGTATCAATTTTGAAAGCTCTCGCGGTACCCCCCGCTTTCTCGATTGCCTTCACGACATTCTTCGCGCCCGTTGCATTGCTGTGGTAGCCGACAGCCACCTTCGCAGATGCTTTCCCCAACGCCTGCGCCATGCTCCCTCCCAGAACTCCGCTGCCGCCGACAACAACCGCTACCTTACCTTCCAGATTGAATAAACCATCGACATAGGACATATTTTCTTCTTCCTATTTTGTGTTTGTCTTTTCTTGTATGCTGCTTGAGGAAGCTAAAAAACGATCGGCTTGGTGTTGGCAGTCAAAACCGTCATCAAGCCAAGAGCCAGCAAATAGACCGAGCCGCAAATAATGAAAAGGATCATGTAGCTGCCGGTCGATTGCACAATGTATCCCGCGCTTGTCAAAAAAATCATCCCCCCAAGAGATCCGGCAAACGCGCCGAGTCCGACAACTGAGCCAACCACTTTTTTGGGGAACATGTCCGAAACAGTTGTGAAGATATTCGCCGACCATCCCTGGTGTGAAGCTGTCGCCAAACCGATGATGCCTACCGCCAGCCACATATTCGAAATGTTGGCGGCTGTGACAACAGGAACAACGAGCAGCGCAAAAATCAACATCGTTAATTTTCGCGCCTTGTTGATCGCCATTCCGCGGTTGATCATTGCCCCGGAAAGATAGCCGCCGCCGATACTTCCTACCGTCGTCATCGTGTAAATAAGAATGAGCGGCAAACCAAGGTGAAGAAGCGTAACGCCGAAGTTATTATTCAGATAAAGGCCCAACCAATAAAGATAAAACCACCAAATCGGGTCAGTCAGAAACTTGCCGACAACAAACGCCCATGTCTGGCGATACTTGAGCAATTGTAACCAAGGCACTTTCACCGGCACGATCTCCGGCGGATCGCTGAGAATGTACGCCATCTCTTCTCTTGAAACTTTTTTGGCCGATTCAGGCTTCTCATAAAAGGCTTCCCACAAAACGAGCCAAAGAAACCCCGTTACACCGGTTGCAATGAACGCAGCTTGCCAGCCGAACGTGATCGTCAGCCACGGAACTACAGCCGGAGCTACCACTGCTCCAATACTCGCGCCCGAGTTAAAAATTCCGGTGGCCAGGGCACGTTCCTTTTTAGGAAACCATTCTGCCGTTGCTTTGATGGCCGCTGGGAAATTGCCGGACTCACCCAGACCAAGGAAAAAGCGGGCAATGCCGAAACCGACCACTGTGCTTGCGAGAGCATGTGCCATTGCGGCAATACTCCAGCCCGTAATGGAAATCGCATAGCCGATCTTTGTTCCGTACTTATCAACAAACCATCCGAAAAGAGCGAGGCCGATTGCGTAGGCAGCTTGAAAGGCTGTTCCGATGTAGCCGTACTCAATGGGAGTCCACCCGATTTCCTTTTGCAGTGTCGGTGCAAGGATGCCGAGGACATTTCTGTCGAGATAATTGATTGTTGTCGCAAAAAAAAGCAATCCGCATATTGTCCACCGATGGCGGCCGAGCTCCTGATGCGATGCTATCGTATCGGTCATGATCTTTCTTATTGAATTGCAGTCTTAGAAAAATCCCCCCATCGTCAAAGAGTCATGTCCGAAAATCATGATCTTCTCCATACCTTCTTTCAACTGATTGAACAGTTAAGTTACGTAAAAATAAAATTTTGTGCTCGAAATTTCCAAGCCCCGCTTTTTCATTTCACCGCCAATTCATCTGAATTGAAAGTACTGCTTCGCGTTGTTGTAGCAAATGTCTTTCACTAAAGCGCCGACGAGTCCGACATCGTCCGGAAGGATCCCGTTCTCCATCTCCGTGCCGAGGATGTCGCACACAACGCGGCGGAAATACTCGTGCCGGGGGAATGAAAGAAAACTCCGAGAATCCGTAATCATGCCGACGAACTGGCCGAGCAATCCCATATTTGAAAGCGCTTCGATCTGTTTCGTCATGCCGTCCTTCTGATCGAGGAACCACCACGCCGGGCCGAATTGCAATTTTCCCGGAACGGACCCATCCTGAAAATTTCCGATCATCGTGGCATACAGCTCGTTATCGCCTGGGTTAAGATTGTAGAGGATCGTCTTTGCAAGCTTGTTTTCTATGTCGAGGCGGTCAAAGAATTTCGCCATCGGCTTCGCCACCGGCTCATCGCCGATGGAATCGAACCCGGTATCGGGACCGAGTGTCCGCACCATGCGCGTGTTGTTGTTCCTCATTGCGCCAATATGGAATTGCTGAACCCACTTGTATTCCCAGTTCATGATGCCCAATTCATACAGCATAGCCGATTTGAATACTGCAACCTCGTTGGAATTCAACGCCTTCTTCTGCAGCAATTTTTTGAAAATCGTCTTGACCTGCGCCTCTGTGTAGTCTTCTGCATACAACGTAACCAATGCCATGTCCGATACTTTGCACCCATTTTTTGCAAAATGTTCATACCGTGAGCGAAGTGCGTCGAGAAGACGGGCAAATGATGTGATCTCAATACCCGCAGCACGCGAAAGAGATTCCAGATACAAGACGAAGGTCTTGCTGTTTTCCACAGCGAGAGCTTTGTCCGGCCGGAATGCGGGGAGCATCCGGGTGCCGCCGGAGACTTTCGAATAGTGTTTGTGATATTCGAGGGAATCGACGGGATCATCCGTGGTGCACACCACCTCGACATTCATTTGCTTTAAAATACCTTGCGTTGAACAATGAGGATCTGCAAGTTTTCGATTACACTCCTCCCATACGCTTTTTGCCGTCGTTGCGTCCAGCAAACGATCGGAGATCCCGAACGGGCGCTTCAATTCCAGGTGCGTCCAGTGATAGAGTGGATTCCGGAGTGTCTTGGGAACGGTTTCGGCCCACTTCTGAAATTTCTCCCAATCGTTTGCATCCCCGGTTATAAAACGCTCGTCAACGCCGCTCGTCCTCATCGCGCGCCACTTGTAGTGGTCACCGGACAACCAGCCTTCCGTCAAGTTCTGAAACTGCCTGTTTTCGGCAATGTCTTTCGGGGAAAGATGGCAATGAAAGTCGATAATCGGCATCGCCTCGGCATATTCGTGGTACAGTCTTTCCGCATGTTTTGTCTTGAGAAGAAAATCACGGTGGACGAATTCTTTCATTGTTTCATCTTCGGAGTAAAATGACGTATCCCTCAAATCACAATTCAATATGAAGTTAGGAATTTTTATGATATAGAGCAAAGGGGGCGGTTACGAGCGGATAAAAACACTCGGGGGAAAAAATTAACGACGAACTTCGTGAGACAGAGGTTTTACAGGCAAAGAGTGATGGCGGAAAAAGGAGTGATGATTAACATCAGTTGTCAGGTCATGTTTGACAACTGATGTTGCAAAGAACAATCCTATTTCTTACCGGACTCCTATAACGAGCACTATCATTTCACCCTTCATTCCCCCCGGTACATCCATCTGGAGAGCGGCAGGAAGAAATACGCGGTGTGATTGCGGGTCAAGGGCGAGTGTTTTTGCCCCGGGAGAAGTCTGGATTTTGCCGACGGCGGTAAACGTCGACTGTCCGTCTTCATGAATTAGGTCGAGGCTTCCGTCTTTATTGGAGACATAAACCAATCCTGTCGCTGCGTCGAACGCGGTCCCGTCAACCCCCTGGCCGATTGGAATGTTCGCAAGTACCCGGCCATCATCTGCACCGCACGCAACGAACACTTGGTTTCGTCCGCCAATAAAAAGAATACGGTGTGCAATGTCCATCGAAATTCCTGTCGGAGTTTGTGCGGGAGCGAGCGGCCATCGCGATTGAATGGTGAGAGTTGCGGCATCGAACCGAACGACTTCGCTTGTGCTCTCGATGTTTACGTAGATATCTCCTTTACCATCTGCCACAGCGGCTTCCGGCCCGCCGCCGAGCGCGAGTGTACCGACTACCTTCATCGTTGCAGCGTCAATGGCGGTGCAGTTCTCGCTCCCGCCGTTGAACGTGAAAGCACGTTTCGTCACCGGTTCGTAGAGTATCCCATCGGGTTTCGTTCCCTTTGTATCGATAGTTCCGACAACGTCCAGCGTATTCAGGTCAAAAACTGTCACAGTGTTGTCCTTGCCGTTGCTTGTAAAGCCTCTGCCGAATTCATGAGCGAGAGCAATACCATGTACACCCGGCGTCTTGTCGATAGTCCCAACATGAACTTTCGTATCATATTGAACAACCTCGACACGCGTGCTGTGCGAAATGTAAAGCCTGTGTGCCGCCGGATCGCACGTGATATAATCCATTCCTCCGGTACCCCCGACGGCGATGGTGTCAAGAACGACGGGAAGAGACGGCTGAGCAAAAACGAATTGGACTGCACTGCAGCAAAATATAGTAACAATCAAAAAACAATTGAATGTGCGATACATAGTTATTCCTTATCGTGTCAGTTTATATGTGTCGATGACCTGAAGATGACGTCCCGGCCGTGCATCGACAGTCTTTAACTCCGCATTGTTTCCTTCAATGGTCAATAAAGTAATACATGGAAATGATTTTTCAGAAGGAGTAAACGCAGTCTTCGTTGTGTTTGGTGCAGGGTCTTTGAAACTCGCCCCGCCGGTTCCGTTAATGACGTGAATAATTCCATCTTCGTTATCGATCAGTCCATCGGGACGTAACGGCTTCGTCCTTAGATAAATATGTGCATGTCCATTGAAGATAAACTTGCAGTGGCGTTTGTAGAGGCTCTCAACCCAAGGCATGCAGGTTTCGGCATAGCTTTCTTTGTACGATAAGTCGCCGTATGTCGGATTGTGCCAGACGGCGATGATCCAATCATTAACGGGAATGGTCGAAAGAAGACTATCAAGCCAGTGTTGCATGACGTCTTTCTGTGTTGCGTAGCCATCGCAGAAAATGACATCGACGTTGGAAACGTGGTACGAGTAGAAATGAGTCGTGCCGTCTGCTGAGTTTACCGGCAAAACTCCTGCAGTGTGTTTATCAAAATTTTCCTTGCCCGAGCTATCTTTGAATTCATGATTGCTCGTGCACATATAGAATTTCCCGCGGACGAAAATACTGTCGACTCCTGGGTAATGAAGAGTCTTCTGCCAGGCCGCCTCGCTTCCGTCGTGTGTGAAGTCTCCGGTGTGAATTTGGAAATCCCAATCAGTAATATTATACAGCAGGATGTGTGAAATATCCGAGCAGGCATTGTCCACGTTTTCCCGCGAATCGCCCCAGAGAGCTATCTTGACTCTCTGCTGAGCAAAAAGCCCGGTTTGAGATGGGCTGCAATTAAAGAGAAAAAGCGTGAACAGTACGAAAACACTACGTTTGACCTTCCATCTCATGATAGCTCCGCTATGATTTGTGGAATTAAAATTCGTATCGTGAATCCGGAATGCAACGCCGCAATGAGTGTTCGCTATTTTGTTATTGTGACCCGATGAAGGAAAACATTGTTCTCGTCGATCATTCTAAATGACAGCGAATCATGGTACGCCACAATTGATAGAAAACCGAGGGAGCCTTTCCCGAAAACAACATCGCCGCGCTCGATGACATCCCGATGTTCTGCTCCACCGCCACAAACAAAGAAATCCATGGCTCCATGCGACAGGTGCTGCATCACATGATCGTGTCCGCAAATATACACAGGAACATGATGCCGTTCGAGTAAGGGCAATACTGCTGATATCAGTTCGGGTGTATCACCATGTTTTGGGGCCGCAGAATAAATCGGATGATGCCCCACAACAATCACCCATCGGTCGTTTGATGCGGACAGAAGTGAATCAAGCCAGCGTATTTGCCTGGCAACGTCCTGGCCTTTGACGTGGTATTGTTCATCCTGCTGCTGATATTCTTTGATGAAGGGAGGCGTATCCAAATGAACAATGAGAACTTTTGTCGAATCGTCGATCTTCGCTTCCTGCGCATAGTAGCGGGAGTAGAATTTCCACCGTTTCGAGTACTGTGTATATTCAATCTCGGCATCGGCGCTGCCACGATAGTCATGATTACCAAAGGTCGGATACCATGGCACTTGAAGTGAGGCATCGCTATAAATATCCTCGAATTCCGTTTTCCAACGAGTATCGGTTGCGCTTGCGATTCCATCGCCGTGATAATTATCACCCACTGTAACGACAAATTGAGTTTGAATCTTTCGAGCCTCCTTCACCATTGCTGCTGCAACTGCTTTCTGATGTTGTGAAGCAAACCCACCCCAGTCGCCAAGAACCAGAAAGCGGGCCGAGGATGAATCAATCTTCTGATCTTCAGACGGCGAAGCTGCGGCACCAAGAATTAGAAGGACGGTAGCGAGAATAAAAAAGAGCTTTGATTTCACAGTAGTGATATCTCCGTACGATTAATAGAACCTCGATGCAACCCCTCGCGGGATTGCATCGAGTAATAACTCAACCAGTTGCCAAGAAGCTATTTGAGCAGAAGCATTTTTTTGACGAAATCCTGACCCGACGCACTCAGGCGATAAAAGTATATGCCGCTTGAAAGATTCTGTGCATTGAACTGAGCTTGGTGCACTCCAGCAGTTTGGTACCCGTCAAATAGCGTCGCCACTTCTCTTCCCAATATATCATACACTTTTAGAGTCGCGCGGCTGTTGGCGGGCAGCTGATAACTGATCACCGTCGATGGGTTAAAAGGATTCGGATAATTTTGATTCAAGGCAAAGCGCGACGGAATTGAATTCGCTTGAGCATTCACCTTTGTCGTTACATAGACGCCGAGAGCGCCGATATTAGGGTCGCCGGGGAGGTTGCCGACAAAATAA
>CAZXQG010000044.1:11945-24526 GCA_964642725.1 uncultured Chitinophagaceae bacterium | reverse complement strand
ATTGGTGCGATCACGGCACAGCGAACGCCGAAGAAACGTATAAAACGATGGGCGACGCGTTGTTTGCTGCCGGGAGGCCGATTGTCTACAGCCTTTGTGAATGGGGAAACAATCAACCCTGGCTGTGGGGAGCAAAAATGGCTCACCTGTGGAGGACTACCGGCGACATTACCGACTGTTACAGCTGCCAGGATGTGTACGCCACAGGATGGAAATATATTTTGGCAAAACAAGATGGCTTGGAAAAATATGCCGGGCCGGACCATTGGAACGATCCCGATATGCTCGAGGTTGGTAATAAAGGGCTGTCAATGACAGAATCGAAAGCGCATTTCAGTCTCTGGGCTATGCTCGCGGCGCCGTTGATGGCGGGTAACGATGTCAGAAAAATGTCGCCCGAAGTGCGCGAGATACTCACAAATAAAGAAGTGATTGCGGTCGACCAGGACTCTCTCGGAAAGCAGGGGTACAGATTCATGGAACATCCGAGCAAAGAAATTTGGGTGAAGGAATTATCGAACGGCGAATGGGCTGTCTGCTTTTTCAATTCGGGTGATGATGTTTTGAAAATGAGAGTGCATTGGGCCTATCTTCCATTTCTCAAAGGAGTTTTTCAATTACGAGATCTTTGGCTTAAGAAAAGCATCGGCAAAACGGATGTTGATCTTTCTGCCGACATTCCGTCACACGATGTTGTTATGCTGAAGTTGAGTCCAATAAAATAAGGTGATTGGGCAAGAGCCTGATTTAAAAGGAGCCGTAAACATGATGTGGCGCAAGGGGAAAGAACATATTCCCTCCCCTGACAGGGATGGAAAGGGCGGGATCAATGAGTCGAATTACATTTCTTTTGCCGATAGATGAAAACTCTTACAGGATCGTACCGGCAAACACCAGGCTTTCACCCATAATCAGATGGAGATGTTCGATGAACAGGGTCTACCATGAACAAACATCGTCTTTTTCACAACGAATGCATTTCAATAATGATATGAAAAAAAAGATTGGAGCGACGAACACGAAATACTTCCTGTCCTTCCTTGTGATAGTTTTTTTGATGTTTGGCGTCGGGATAAAAAGTTCTTTCGCCCAGGCTGAATTGACCGCATGGGGCAATGTGAACGGCGTACGGATCGACGGCCAGCTATTGAAATTCACCACGAGCATTTGTTTAATCGGGCCTTCGATGGCGGATGTAACGGCAACCGGCAAAGAAAAGCAGCGCCCCATGTATACACGCAAGGGTGATAAACAAATCGTTACTACCGAGCTTTCGCAGTTTTCGTTTGCGGAAACGGTTCAGGATACCGACCACGGCATGGCAGCAATCAACATTAAAGAGAAAGCCGTCGCAGACACGACGCTGACCGGCGCGTTCATCTGTTTTGACCTCCCTGCCGACGATTACTCGGGCGCAAACATCCAGCTTATCGATTCAACAGCATCGACAATCGAAGCGGTTCCTCTTTTTCCGAACAGAATGGGAAGAACGCCTCCCGCATTCCGGCTGCGGAATTTTCTCGTGCAGGCGTCCGTAAAAGGGTTTCGTGTCATTACACCGACACGGCGGCTTGAGGTGAAAACCGAACAGCCGACGGAAATAATTATCCAAAAAGGAAATCCCCGTTTCGGAAATGCGAACGATAGAATTTATCTCGCCGTCTTAACCGGACATACAAAGGACGCTCAGACTGCCGACAAAACATTTCTCCTCAAAGTTTCCGGAGAAATAGACAGAACACCAGTTCAAATCTCAATCGATCCGCAGAAACCTGGAAGGGAATTTGACGGGATCGGCGGCAATTTCCGCATTCAAAACGAGAAGTCTGACCCGCAAATCATAGACTACTGTTTGGATAATCTCAATGTTCGATGGGCTCGAGTTGAAATGCCATGGCGCAGCTGGCATCCCGTAGAAAGCGCCAACCCTCTTGAATCGGCACGACACGGCAGGCTTGATGAAAGCGTTCGCGGGGCGATGGAGATGGCGCAAAAGCTGGCCAGGCGTCACATTCCGCTCATCGTCAGTGCGTGGTTTCCGCCCTCGTGGGCCGTCGCCGGCGAGGTTAATTTTAGGAATGAAAATGGAATATGGGGCAATCCTCTGAATCCAAAAAAAATGAGAAGTATCATCAAATCCATCGGCGACTATTTTGTTTACCTGAAAGAAGCATTCGGCGTTGAACCAGCTCTCTTCTCGTTCAACGAATCCGATCTTGGCATCAACGTGCGGATGACCGGACAAGAACATGCCGATTTTATAAAGAAACTCGGGGCGTATTTCGCATCACAAGACCTCGCGACAAAAATGCTTCTCGGCGATAATTCGGATGCAACGACGATTGATTTCATCGAACCGGCTTTGCAGGATCCCGCAACTCATCAATATATCGGGGCAATATCGTTTCACGCGTGGCGGGGTTGCGATAACTGGACGCTCTCAAACTGGGCCGACGCTTCAAAAGAATTAAATGTTCCGCTGATGATTGCCGAGGGGGGCACGGATGCTCAAGCGCACTCGTATCCCGATATTTTTCAGGAACCAACGTTCGCGCAGGACGAAATTGATATCTATGTGCGCGCCTGCAATGTCGCTCACGTGCGGTCTATTTTGCAATGGCAGCTGACCTCGGATTATTCGTTGCTTGCCGGACAAGGAATGTACGGGGTCGAGGGGCCGCTGCGCCCGACACAACGTTTCTGGAACTTGAAACAATTAGGGATGGTGCCGCCAGGTTCATTCATCCTCCCTACAACATGCAGCAATGAGGACATCAGCTGCGCCGCGTTCGGCGACCTTGCCGACGGAACGTTCACCGTTCATCTTGTGAATCACGGCGCATCACGGCCTGTTCAACTGACCGGTTTTCCCGCTAACGTCAAAGAACTTCGCATATATGTTACCGATAGCAAGCGCGGAATGGAAGAAGGCAAACGCGTGCGTGTCTCGGATGGCGAAGCGAAGTTCACTCTCGAAGAGTTTTCTTTTACAAGTCTGACAAACGCAAAGTAAGCGGCAGGAGATCTCACAAATATTTCAATTCCTGATCACCCTTCATTTCGGAAGAATCTATGCGGGTACGGCGGCATAAATCCTTCGCGGAACCTCTCCCGCCGTAAAGCGGGACTCAGTATGACATTCAGAGTTTTTTTGGTACAGCTTCTGCTCTTCTTATCGGAAACATTTTTCCTTGCTTGGCGAAAGTAAAAAAGAAATTCGATGAAGCCCGCCTTTTGTTCCTCGGAATCAACGTGTTAATTTTGGATCAATCCCTTTTCAATTATGACCTGGAGTAAAAATGAAAAAATTCCATATTCTGACGATCTCACTGTTTGCTGCTTCCCTGCTCACCGGCCAGACTCTCGAGCTCCCGGCGCCGCAGAAGACCGGAGGCATGCCTCTCATGGAAGTATTGTCGAAAAGAGCCACCGTGCGGGCATTCGACACAACAGACATTTCGGTACAGCAGATCTCCAATTTGCTTTGGGCATCGTTTGGAGTCAATCGCCCTGACGGCAGAAGAACTGCGCCGTCCGCCAATAACAAACAGGAAATTGATATTTATGTGCTCTTAAAAACGGGGGCGTACATATACGACGCTCTAAACAATAAGCTGAACCTGGTTTCAACAGAAGATCTGCGCGGCCAGGCATCGGATCAGCGGTTTGCGGACGCACCGGTCCAGCTGATCTTTGTAGCCGACTTGACAAAAAGAGGGGGAAGCTCGGAAGAGGAAAAATTGAGGATGGCCGACATTGACTGCGGTTATATCTCGCAAAACACGTATTTATATTGCACGTCTGAGGGCCTGGTTACCGGGGCGAGAGCGACCGTCAATCGTGATGCGATAATTTCAAAACTCAAGCTGAGTCCTGAACAGAGAATTCTGCTGGCGCATTCCGTCGGCCATCCCAAACCATAAAAAGCGCGCGATACACTTACTGCCGCGGATCCGGATGCTCGAGCGCCGCTTTTACCTGTTGTTCGCGGTACTGTTTAATTGCGGTGCGAAACTCCGGATGTTTTCCCGACATAATCGCCGCTGCGAACAGGGCTGCGTTGATGGCTCCCGCCTTCCCGATTGCAAGCGTTCCCACCGGAATCCCGGCAGGCATTTGAACCATCGAAAGAAGCGAATCCATCCCGTGCAATGATTTTGATTCCATAGGAACGCCGAGCACGGGGAGCAATGTTTTTGCCGCAGCAACTCCCGCCAGATGCGCTGCACCGCCGGCACCGGCAATCAGCACTTCGAGGCCGCGCGCCTCCGCAGACGAAACATATTCAAACAACAAATCCGGCGTACGGTGCGCCGAGAGAACGCGCGCTTCGTACGAAATCTTCAGTTGATCGAGCATGGCTCCGCAATGTTGAAGCGTTTCCCAATCCGATTTTGAGCCCATGATGAGCCCGACGAGTATTTGACCAGACATGTTTTCTCCGATTATTATTTCTCGTATTTGACCAGTTCATTGTTCTTTAAGAAGCGAAATCTCTCGTGCTTCCGTTCAACGTCTATTCTTCCTTTATCCGGTATTGCGCTGAGTCCGGGCGAAGCTCATCGTACATTTTTTTCAACGCATAATATGCTATCTGGCTTCCCCTGTATGCGCACTCGCGGTACAAACGCACCGCTTCCCGTTTGCTCTGGCCGACACCGGTTCCCGTTTCGTAACAATACGCAAGCGCCACTTGAGCCAAGAGCGATCCTTTGTGAGCAGCAGAATCAAGGTCGGGAATCGAAGCCGAGTAATTTTGGAGATGTAAATCTGCGATGGCATTTGTTGCGGTAAGCCGTATTTGTGCCTCATAGCTTCCCATAGCCGCAGCCCGGCTCCAAAATTCGACAGCTTTTTCTTTGTTCTTCTCAACGCCTCTTCCCGAAAAATAGCAAAGGCCGGCTTCGATCATCGCCTGGATATGATGCTGTGCGGACGCCTTAAGCAGGAGTTTAAACGATTCATCCGGCGGCAGCTCCGTGTCAAAACCGACCGAGATCAATCCAGCACACACGAATTCCGCGTCGGCATTTCCCTGCAGGACAAGGGCATGCACTTGCTGAACAAACTTTTTATCCTGAAACACATTCCAAAGAAGCGCCGGCGCTCGAGGGAACTCGAGCCGGATCGCCCGAAGATACTCTATCGCCGCAAACATCAAATTCTTTCGCTCAATAATTCCTTTCTCGTAAAAACGTCCGAGCACTGCCAACGCCTCGGGACTTCCCGCGTCAGCCGCACTTTGAATGAGCCGAAGCAGAGATGAATCTGCTACAAGCTTGTCGGCATCAAGAGTTGAAATGCCGAGCGCACTCTTTAATTCCGGACTCCCCTTCCGCAGCATGTCTTTGAGGAATGCAAGTTCGTCCTGCTCCGTCGCCGTTTCATCGCTGAAATCAAGGAGGACCGGCTTCCATGAATGCGTCGGCAGGACAAGCGCCGAATCATTCACTGGGGCGGTGTTTACAGAGGAGACGGAAGCCGTGTCCGACGAATCCGGATGGATTGCAATGCCCCGTTTTTCAAACTCAACGAGGGCGTCGCGGGCCGGCTGGTATCCGGCATCCGCAGACTTCTTCATCCAGCGGTACGCTTCATTCCAGTTTTGCGGGGCGACCAAATTATCGGTGAGAATCGAACCGTAGACATACTCCGCTTCCGGCATTCCCTGTTTCGCCGCATATTGAAAATGTTCAAAGGCTTTGAAAGGATTCCACGGGAGACCCCATCCGTTATTAAAAAAAATTCCGAGATTGTACTCCGCGATAAGAAAACCTTGGTCGGCCGCTTTTTGAATCCAGTATGCGCTCTTCACCGTATCAACCCCGAAACCTTTGCCGAGAAGATAGCGGATGCCGAGCTCGTGCTGGGCGGAAGCATCTCCGTTATTCGCTTTCTCCATCAACTTGAATTCTTCCCACAGTTCGTACGACTCGTCCGACCGCCTGATCAGGTTGAGTGTTGGTGCTCTGTGCTCTTTGAAGACCGCAGCTTTGGATTGGTCCTGCGCATTCATGTGCGAAGTGCATACCCCAAACAGGAGGACCATGCATCCGCCGAAGAAGAATCGTTTCACCGTTATAGCCCGCGTGTATAACTCCGGAGAAAATAAAAGAAGAAAATATGGAAGTGTATAGTTAGACGGATGAAAGAGTCTTTCGTTTATTAATTAAACGAAGAATCAATCCGGCGGCCTGAGTATTTTTTTTACGACGCCCGCAGTGCGTTGATAATGTTTAACCGGGATGCTCTCACTGCCGGCAGGAAACCGCCGACTAATCCCATAAAAAGGGAGAAGAACAGGGTATAGGCGGCAATCGTGGCTGTGAAATGAAAACCGAACGCGAGCTCCGTGAACGAAGTAAAATTTGTCGTCGAAAATGATACAAATTCCAGGAAGGAGGCGCATAACAGTCCCAATCCTCCGCCGACAAGCGAGAGAAACATCGCTTCTGCCAAAAACGCAGCGAGAATGCTGCGGCGGCGGAAGCCGAGTGCACGCATCGTTCCTATTTCTACGGTGCGGTTTGCGACCGCAGCATACATCGTGATCATTGCGCCGATCATAGCACCCGTGCTAAAAATAATGGTGATGATAAGTCCAAGAACCCGGATGAACGTTGCCATTCCCTGCGATTGTTCTTCATAAAATGTTTTTTCCCGTTTCGGTTCGAGCTCCGCGAGCCGTTGGTCGCTTTCGAGCCTGTTTTTGAAGGCGTTGAAATCATTGGCATCCTTCAATTTCACCGTCAGCGAAGAATACACCGGCCGGTTAAATGCGAGCATCAATTGATCTGCATCGGCCCAAACCTCCGACGCAAAGCCGCTCCTTCCCGCATCGAAGACTCCAACGATCGTCCAAAACCCGGTACCGATCTGGATTGTTTGGCCTATCGCGACACCCTCAAACTGCGATGCAACGGCATTTCCGATCGTAATCTCAGAAGAACCTTGCCGGAACATGCGCCCTTCCTCTATTTTTACCTGCGGACGCATCGATGTCGCGCCCGGAGAAACACCGCGCACGGGGACGTTCGCCATATTCTTCGTGCCATTTTTGCTCAGATTAATAATCGTAACCACATCGGCCGTTGCCACGGGTTTGCCGTCTGAACCTGTTGCAACCTCAGGGAATATAGAAATGTTCGCAACCGATTCGCGCCCTATTGCGCTCACGAGTTCGCTCTGAGCCGATTTCCGGACAATAATAACATTGTCATCCGAGCCCGTCGAGATAAGCGTCTGCTTAACACCTTCCGAAAGCATCAACACGGCGGCAAACACAAAGACAACGAGCGTAATCCCGCTGAGGGTAAGAGACATTGTCAGCCTTCGAGTCCAGAGATTACGTATGGTGTACGAAAGGGGAATTTTCATAATATTAATAATTAGAGACTTATGAATAATCAGTAAAGCTTGCCTCGCGCAAATCCCGAAGGGATTCGCGTGATACTATTTTTCAGATGTTTCAATTAGAACCTATCTCAAAAATGGTCTTGCGTTGGCCCTTCTGCCGAAGGCATGGCTTCGCCAGACGCTCCCGTTCCGCTTCTGCGGAACGGGATTGCTCAGGGTGAACAAATCACCCGTTCATCCTGTCCCGAAGGGATCCCTTTGGGAAGTAAGCGATCCCGCTCGAAGAGCGGGAGAGCGCATCGAAGGATCAAGTGACATGTTTTTGAGATAGGTTCTAATAAGAAACTTCAAGTTACTTCGTGTTCTTTGTGGATATAAATAATTATCCGATTTGCCGTAACCCGTCAACAATTTTTATTCGCGCCGATCGCACTGCCGGAAATACCGCCGCCAACAGACCGACAAGAAACGACAACGCAAGTGCAAGCGCGATCGTCAGGGGTTCAACGCTGAAGACCGGAAACATTGTTGGGAAACCATCGGCAACGGCAGCGGCCATCGGAAACGTCAACGCAATGCCGATACAACCGCCGAACATTGCAATGACCAACGACTCACCGGCCACCAGCCCTATAATGTGCCACGAGTTGAACCCTAAGGTTTTTAATACCGCATATTCTCGAATGCGCTCGCGCGCAGACATGATGATCGTGTTGGCCAGCACCAGCAGAATAATGCCGATGATGACGTACGAAATAACTTCAAGCGATGTTAAAATAGCGCTCGACAATGAAACGAAGCTTTGTTGGAATGCCTTTTCCGTTTCTGTTTTTGTCTTTGCAGACGAATTTGCGAACAGGGCGTCAACATTTTCCGAAATAGATGCCGCATCGTTTGCACTCGCGATTTGAATCGCGTACCACCCGACCTGACCCGAACGGTACGGCGAAGTTTGTTTCAACGATTCATCGAGGTATGACCACTGGAGGAACATCTGCGTTTCATCCACAGTCCTGTCCTTGCCGGTATAGACTCCTCGGATCACAAACTGCCAGTGGCCGGGGTAAATATCTCCTTCAATCGGAATGATCTCGCCCAGCTTCCAGCCGTACTTGTCCATGATCTTCTTGCCGACGATACATGCGTTACGTTCTTTTTTGAATGTTTCAAGCTGGTCGCCTGGAATGATAAACTCCGGATACATGCTGAGGAATTCTTCGGCGTCGACGGCATAGCGCGGGAAAAAATTATCGAACGATTGATCTTTGTACACCCCCTGAAACCAATAGGCGTACGACACCTTCGTAACGCCCGGTACTTTTTCGATTTGGTCGCGGTACGATAACGGCAGCGGGTAGATGAATGACACGGCATGCCGGGTGATAAGCCGGCTTGAGGATGACGAAGCAACGCCTGAATTCCATGCAGACACGACCGTCCGGAGAAATCCGAAAGCGAAAACAGCGCACGAAAGGCCTATAATCGTCAAAAATGAACGAAGTTTATGCCGCAACAGGTTCTTTAAAACAAGCTTCAACACTCTCATGTTTTTTCCCTAAACGGTATTACAGCAGCCAGTGGAGAAATTAATTTTCCATCAAATCGCCTTTTTCCAGGTGACGCACCTTGTGCGCTTTGCCTGCGGCATGAGGGTCGTGCGTTACCATGACGATGGTTTTCTTGAATTCTGTGTTCAGCCGCTCCATGAGGATCAAAATTTCGTCGGCAGATTTTTTATCGAGGTCGCCAGTCGGTTCATCGGCGACGATGATTGTGGGGTCGGTAACGATGGCGCGGGCAATCGCAACCCGTTGTTCCTGCCCGCCGGAGAGTTGTTTGGGATAATGCTTCATCCTGTCACCCAACCCCACAACATTCAACGCCGCTTCAACGTGCTCGCGTTTTTCTTTCTTTGACAGATTGGTCAGAAGCAGCGGCAATTCCACATTCTCGAACGCCGTGAGCACGGGAAGCAGATTATAGAACTGGAAAACAAAGCCGACATTGTGCGACCGCCACTTTGCCAGCGCCGATTCTCCGAGAGTCGAGATATCCGTTCCTGCAATAATCAGCGATCCGCTGTTCGGCCGGTCGATTCCCGCGATAAGATTGAGCAGGGTTGTTTTCCCGGACCCCGAAGGCCCCATGAGAGCAAGAAATTCACTTTCGGGAATATCGAGAGTGATGTTCTGCAGCACGGGAATTTCCATGCTGTCGCGTTTATATATTTTTGTCAGGTTCCGAATTTGAACGATTGGTTCCGCCATAGACCTTAAATAGAAATGTGAGAAATGTTTTTTCTTCGGGAGATGATTATTATTTCGTCAGGGTTATCTTTGAGCCCGAAGAAAGTTTTTCCGATGGATGCAGTACAACCTTGTCTCCGACAGAAAGTCCCTGCTTCACTTCAATACTATTCCCCATAAGATCGCCGACAACAACGGGAGTTTCCACAACGGTCTCATTGCGAAGAAGGAATGCAACTTTTTTTCCGTCTCGCATAGTAACCGCCGAGACGGGTACGGATATTTTCGGGGTTGAGTTTTCAGCCGTTTTTTCAGTTTCCTTGTTTAGAAAAATAACTTTCGCGCTCATTTCGGGGAGAACGAGTTCATCCCGGTCTTGAAATTGAACTTTCGTCAGCACGGTTGCCTTGGCGCGGTCGGCTGTTGGAACGATTTTATGGACGATACCGTGATACCGCTTATCCGAAATGGCGTCGAGCGTAATTTCACACGGCTGTCCGGTATGAACTTTTTCTATATTCGATTCGGACACATCGGCCTCAACTTCAAGCGATGACATGTCGGCGAGCGTTACAAGATCTCCCCGCGAACCTGCCGCAGCGCCAAACGGTGTGATAACATCGCCAACATCCGCATCCTTCGTCAAAACCGTTCCGTCGAAAGGGGCGCGGATATTCGTGTACTCGACTTGCACTTCGGCGGAACGAACAGCTGCTTCCGCAGCACTCACCGATGCTTCAGCCGATACTACTCCCGCTGCGGCTTTTTTATAGCGGGCGTTTGCCGGGTCGTAATCTGCTTTGGACGCTAGGTTTTGACTGTAGAGCGATTTTTCACGTTCAAAATTCGCCGTGGCATCGTCAAGTTCGGCTTTGACTTGATCCACCACAGCCCTTGCAACAGCAAGAGATGCTTTTGCCTGGCCGAGAGCGGCTTCAACATCGCTGTCTTCCAGCCTTCCGATAATAGTCCCTTTCGTCACCCGGTCTCCTTCAATCACGCCGAGGTATTCGAGCCGGCCGGTCCCCTTCGACGCAACTGATGCCTTGCGCTGGGCAACAACATATCCGCTCGCCGTTAGCACGGTATTGGCTTGCGACGGATATGTCAGGGAGACGGTTGCTGTTTCGATTTGCTCCGCCGAAGACATGCCGCCGCTCAATAAAAGGATCGCAGCGCCGATGATCAACACTGCACCGATCGAAGAATAAAGAATGAAGTTCTTTTTCGATCCCCCCGTGCCGTTCGATTCAGGAGCACCTCTATTGATGCGGAGCGACGACAGATCCGCTTTTTGCGTTTCAGATGACATGAATCAGTTTTTTGTTGAGTGATGGCTGGAAAAATAACCTACAGAACGAAGATCCTATTTAGAGATCTTTGTGAAATATGCAAAAAAACCGAATAAAAATCAATAATCTCATACGGCGGGTAGTGTCCTAATTTGAGTAAGAGCCACTTCAAAAATGCTTTGTACGGTCATCCTGATCCCGCCGCTCTTTGGCGGGATCAGAATGACAATGATTGTACTTTGTACGTTTCAGACATTATTCAGAAATTTTTAGATAGTCACTCAAACAAGGACACTATCATACGGCGTCTCATCGCGCTTTTCTGTTTTCTTTCACCCTTGAATGATTTGATTGGTCAAACTTACCTTTATACTCAACAAGCCCGATGTCGCATCCTTGCCCGATGCTGATATTATTCCCCCGTACTGCTTTTGCTTTTGTATCTTCGAGATAGATATCGTCTCCTTCGATGGTATCGGCTGAAAGGCCGCCGTTAAGGTCGAGTGAAAAGAGGATTGAATTAATTATCCGTCCGAGCCGAAAAGTATTCCCTTTCCTGACATTGATTGTTTCCCCTCCAATTTCTTTGGCATGACAGGGACCGTAAAGGACAATGTCAACGTTCCCCGCATTCAAGAGACCGCCGACACTAAACGCTCCCTTGGAAACAAATGTCTCTGCAGTACAATCATCCTTTGCCTTAAAGCCGCCTTTGATTTGAATGTGTTCGGCAGACAGCTTTCCACCGACGACCGCAGTTCCATCTATTCTTAATTCTTTCGCATCCACAGCGCCCCTAACATCGAGCATCCCGCTTACAGAGAAATCGTCGGACTCCAAATTGCCGGTAATTGCAGCTCGTCCGACTATTTTACCCGTCTTTGTTTTAACAGTTCCGTCGATGTCAGACGTTCCCGAAACTTTCAAATTGATGCAATCAAAATCGCCGCTGATGTCTCCCTGTCCATTGACAACAACGTTATTGTAGAATCCCCCCGAGGCGGTAGCGCTTCCGGAGATCTTTAAATCGTGCCTGTTTTTCTTTTCCATGAAAGTCTTCCTTTTTTATACAAGCATTTTTAGTTCTTCAGCGCACCGCTCAAGGTTTATGCGGGCGGCCACTTTAAGGCCAAGTTCGAAGTACAGCGGCGAGGTTGCCGGAATCAAAAGAGAAATCGATATCCCGGCCTTGCGAATAATGACTAAATCGCACGCTTTCCCCTCAAACTTTCCATAGCCCTCTTCCATTGTTTTCACCGCGCTTTTCGCTTCTTCAATGCCGACATCGCCCAATTGAAGCAGGCGTTCTAAAACAAAGAGCGAGAGAAGAACCTGAAACGAAAGAATGCCGGCGGAATCTCTTTGCTCAAAGTAACTGTGAAGGGTGGAGTGTGACACTATTTTTCGGCCAACAATCTCTTCTGCGGTTAAAGCGGTTTCAGAAAGTACCGGAGAAAACATTCCGGCGATGTCATCCAGGGAACGATCCTCCTTCATGTCTTTTATCTTATCAATCCTTGCCAGGATGCTTTCTTTAGGAAAAAATGTTTCTTGCCCTGTGAATGTAGATTTTCGTACAAACCATTCATCGGGAATTAGGTTTTTTCGTTTCCACCGGTAGAGTTGCCCGTACGAGATACCCGCAAGCTCTAGAAGTTCCTTTTTTGAAATCAGCTCGTTTTCCATA
>CAZXQG010000044.1:0-11845 GCA_964642725.1 uncultured Chitinophagaceae bacterium | reverse complement strand
CGAGATACCCGCAAGCTCTAGAAGTTCCTTTTTTGAAATCAGCTCGTTTTCCATAGATTCCTATTTTACAATATAACATAACATTGTTACGTTGTCAATAGTTTTAAGTCTTTTTTCTAAAATAGCGAACACTGGATAAATTATGCAAATACACTGATAATTGCTATTTTTGCAAGTTTCTTATGATTTTGAATTGGTGCGCACGCTAAGGCATACGAAACAAAGGAAACATTGTTTCATTGAAAATGGATAATTTGCAGATTGAGAGGTTTGGTCAGCTTGATGGTTTTTACGGTGAGTTCTTTGCCAGCGAATCCAGTGCTTCCCCTGTCACGCGAAACGTTGTCCAATCGTCAAGTGGAATTGCCCCTAATTTTTTATAGAATGCAATTGACGGCTCATTCCAGTCGAGCACAGCCCACTCGAAACGGCCGCAATTTCTTTCCTTCGCTATCCGTGCCAGATAAACAAGAAGCGCTTTTCCAATCCTTTTGCCTCGGAAATGTGGAAAGACGTAAAGGTCTTCAAGATAAATTCCAGGACGGGCAACAAAAGTTGAGAAGTTGTGGAAGAACAGTGCAAACCCGGCGGGCTCGTCATGATAGTAAGCGATGACAACTTCGGCAAATTTCTTCTCGCCAAACAATGCCTCGCGGAGAAGATCTTCCGTTGCAACGCACTGGTCCGACAAATGTTCATACTCTGCAAGTTCTTTTATGAACTTGAGGATGAGTGGAATGTCATTCTTGTTTGCAAGCCCGATGCGGATTGATTGATTTGTTGTCATAGAAATTTTTGATCCGGCTACTGCATAGCGGGCATTCCCATCTTTGCCCATTCTTCTCGTGCCGGTCCGCAAACACCGGGAACGCGGAGTCCGGCTTGACGCATGAGCACCGTCATTTGGCCGCGATGGTGCGTTTGATGCCTGAGCAGCGAGGCCAGGGCAAAGCCGCGTTTCCATTTTTCGCCAAACATTTCCACTTCTTCCATGAGCGATGCATCATTCCAGCGTTCCTTGGCCTGGTCTGCGATTGACTGGGCCGCAGAGTTATACGCATTTGCAATGCCGCGCGCGTTCGTAGGAACAGGCGCGTTTTCGGCCGGAGCCGTGACATTCAAACCCGTCCGATCTCCTGTTTCACCGAGCGAGAGGGTGATGTGCCATGCAAGAAATCCAAGCGACCGTCCATCGGGTGTGACCTTTTGTGCAAGCGATGAATCGTTCAGCGCGCGAAAAATTCTCAGCGTTGAGAGTGTTTCCCGGCGCCAATCTTCTGTGAAATCCTGTATGGTTCTATACATTTTCTTCTCCAGTTTGAGGGCACGACTCGACCGGCAAAATTATCGGTCAGGCTTCGGCGTCTCCTCTATTTTTGTTTTGCAAAATTATTGGTTCAGGATATCCAGGATCTCTTCAGCGACGAATCGATTCCCATCATCATTCAAATGAACTCTATCGACGGTGAGAATCCCTTTTTCTTCGTTGTTAGGATTGTGAGCTGTCAAGTATCCCTCAAATGCTTTGTGAAGATCGCACAGTGTGCTGCCGGTTTCTTTTGCAACGCGGCGGCTGATGTCTGAATATTCTTCAAGCATTGCATCTTGGGGATTCGTGCCGTCATTCTTTTCGCCGATAACGCTGGGTGTGCAAAGGATAACTCGCGCACCGGCATTCTGGATCGAGGAGATGATACTTTTCAATCCGGATTCAAAATCTTCTTTCGTTGTCCCCTTCAGGCCCGGTGTCACCCAATGCCACACATCGTTGATGCCGATATAGATAACAACCGCTGTAGGACGTTTGTCCAACACATCTTTTTGAAGCCGTTTTTGCAGATCGGGAACCCTATTGCCGCTGACTCCCGCTCCGATGACTTCGATATTCATCCCCTCATGCTCTTTATGAAGGCTGTCCTGAATAAGCGCAACGTAACCATTAGGCTTCACGCCGAGTTGAGTGATAGAATCCCCGAGGAAAACGATTCTCTCTCCACTGTGAAGAAAATGTTGACTCGCGGCGCATCCGGCTAACAGTCCAATAAGCAAAAAGAAATATCGCCCGAAATGCCATGCGTTTATTCCAGGAATTTGCATGTTCTTATCCTCCATTTTTTTGGAGACAACCGAAAAATTGTTTCGCGCGAATCCCGAAGGTTCCAAAGGGATTCCTTTGGAAGATGCTTCGCCAAACGCAAAGCCGCGTAAGTCCAATTTATATTGTATTTTACGCCTTTGCGACTCTGCGCGACGCAGGCTTTACTGATTTTTCAGGAGCTTAAATCTTTTGGTATTGCTGTGTTTTTTTGTTAGAACCTATCTCAAAAACATGTCACTTGATCCTTCGATGCGCTCTCCCGCTCTTCGAGCGGGATCGCTTACTTCCCAAAGGGATCCCTTCGGGACAGGATGAACGGGCCATTTGTTCACCCTGAGCAATCCCGTTCCGCAGAAGCGGAACGGGAGCGTCTGGCGAAGCCATGCCTTCGGCAGAAGGGCTAACGCAAGCCATTTTTGAGATGGCTTCTAATAGCTTTTGGTTCCTGCTGGCTGATGCAATGAAGGGTTCCAAGGCCCAACACCAGATCAACACAGTCGATACCGATTACAGCGCGGTCTTGAAATTCCCGCTGTAGAATTTCTATCGCGGCGCCATCGTTCGAATCGCGAAATGTCGGCACAAGAAGAGCATCGTTTGCAACAAGGAAATTGGCATAGCTTGCCGGCAGACGCTGCCCATTGAAAAAAACAGGGGCCGGCATAGGAAGCTCGACAATCCGAAAAGGATGTCCTTTTACGTCGGTCATCCCCCGCAGCATCGCTAGATTATTTTGAAGAATGGCGTGGTTTTCGTCGGCAGGATTCTTCTCAACAACAGCGGCAATTGTGTTCGGGCTGACAAACCTCGCCGAATCATCAATATGCCCGTCGGTGTCATCTCCGGCAATTCCTCCTTCAACCCACAATATCTTCTCGACGTTGTAATATTCACACAGATATTCTTCGATCTCTTTTTGTGTAAGGGCTGGGTTACGATTTTGATTTAATAAACACGACCTGCTCGTGAGCAAGCATCCTTCGCCGTTGACGTCGATCGACCCTCCCTCCATGATGATTCCCGGATAGAACGCGGGGAGCTTTCGCTGTTCCGCTATTCGTGACGGCACGATATCATCCAGGTCGTATGGAGGATATTTCCCTCCCCATGCGTTGTATGCCCAATCGATGACGGCAAGCGGTTCCGGGGAATTTGGATTGACAACAAAGGCGGGACCATGGTCGCGGCACCATGTATCGTTTGTCGGGATCTTGAACAATGTGAATTGCGAAGGATCGACTTTCGCGTTTAACAGCCGTGACCGCACATCGTCAGACATCGTGTCATCGACAACATTAATGTTTACGTGCTGGTATGGGGCAAGTGTTTTAACGATGTTTGTGAAAACGCCGGGGATCGGGTCAAATTTGCCGGGCCATGTCTCTTTATTGTGCGGCCAAGAAAACCAAGTTGCCGCCTGCGGCTCCCACTCTGCGGGAAAACGGTATCCGAGTTGTCGTGGAGTTTTATTCAATGAACAGTTAGCAGTTAACAGTAAGCAATTATCAATATCTTAAGAATGATAAAGAATACCAAGAAAGCTCTTGTGGAGCAATTTTGGGGGATTATAATGTTAGTTTCTTTGTATTCGGGTTCTTTTAAGAATAGCAAAGAGGATTTTCGATAACTCATCAACATCGGTAAACAAAGAATCGTATAGCTCTCCGTCGATAAATTTTGTTTCTTTCATTAAGGAAAGCCAATATTTCGTTTCGAGGCTTTCCTTATATGAAATTGAAATTTTTGAAGAAAAATCAGCTTCTGAGATTGCTCCATTCGCCTCGGCTATATTGGCACCAATCGATGTCCCAGACCTAAGAAGTTGTTTGGAGAGAATGAATTCTTTTTTGTTGTCGGTGATCCAAACATATAATTTAACAATGCGAACAGCAACCTTAAACGATTTTGAATATAGATTGTTCTAATTGCTTAGCATCGTCCCTCCCCCGGCTATTGATTAGCTTTTGCTCACTGTTCACTGCTCACTGTTCACTGAAAGAGTTTACTCGTCCAGCATTCGGCTGGTCAGCCCGCCGTACGCGTCAATCCTCCTGTCACGGAGAAACGGCCAATGCGTCCGTGTGATATTTGAGCGGTTCAAGTCGACTTCGACCACGCTGACTTCTTCGATGTCACGTGGCGACTGATGGAGCACTTCGCCAAACGTATTCGCCACAAACGAACCTCCCCAGAAAGTAAGGCTCCCCTCCGTACCGACACGGTTGACTGCCACAACAGGAATCCCGTTTGCGATGGCGTGCGCCCGTTGAATCACACACCATGCCTGGAACTGATCCTCCCGGGTTTTTGCTTCTTCGTCCTTCGCCCACCCGATTGCGGTTGGATAAAAGAGAATTTCAGCCCCTGACAGCGCAGTCAGCCGCGCTGCTTCGGGATACCATTGATCCCAGCAAATCAGCACACCGATTGTTCCGAATTTTGTTTTCCATGATTTAAAACCGATGTCGCCGGGAGCGAAATAGAATTTTTCATAGAACGACGGGTCGTCCGGAATATGCATTTTGCGGTACTTGCCGAGATACTTCCCGTCGGAATCGATCACTGCAGCGGAATTGTGGTAAATTCCTTCCGCCCGTTTTTCAAACAACGGCACAATGATGACAACGCCAAGTTCTTTGGCAAGTGATTGAAACTGCTTCGTCGAATCGCCGGGAATTGGTTCCGCAAGTCCGAACGCTTTGTACTCTTCCTTGATACAAAAATAAAGCGATCGGAACAATTCCTGCAAACACACAATGTTCGCGCCTTCGGTGGCCGCCTTGCGAATACCGGCGATAGCTTTTTTCATGTTCTCCGCCGGGTTCTCCGTGCAGCTCATCTGGACTAATCCGATTTTTATCGCTCTTCGATCTGCCATAATCTTTTCTTCGTGCCTCTTCGTGTCCTTCGGGGATACCTTCTACTTTTCAATTTTTTCAAAACACACCGTCGCATTCGTGCCGCCAAACCCAAACCCGTTCGAGAGGGCATAGTGAATATCCTGTTTCCGGGCGATGTTTGGAACATAATCGAGGTCGCATTCGGGGTCGGGATTCTCCAGATTGATTGTCGGCGGCAGAATACCATCGCGCAAGGCGAGAATAGTAAATGCTGCTTCTGCCGCGCCGGCAGCGCCGAGGAGATGCCCGATCATCGATTTCGTCGAACTCATCGCAAGTTTTTTCGCATGTGCGCCGAAAGTCTTTTTCACCGCTTTCGTCTCAGCAATATCGCCAAGGCCTGTTGACGTTCCGTGTGCGTTGATGTAATCGATTTGCTCCGGCTTTAGCCCTGCATATTCAACGGCGAGCTTCATCGCGCGTTGAGCGCCGTTGCCGTCTTCAGGAGGCGCGGTGATGTGGTATGCGTCTGCCGTCATCCCGCAGCTTAACATTCTTGCGTACAAGCGCGCGCCGCGCTGCCGTGCATGTTCCTCCTCCTCAAGAATAATGACGCTCGCGCCCTCACTCAAGACAAATCCGTCGCGGTCTTTATCAAACGGACGCGACGCCCGCTCCGGCTCGTCATTCCGCTTCGACATTGCTCGTGCCGAGCAAAACCCGGCAAATGCAACTTCCGTCACCGATGCCTCCGAGCCGCCGACGATCATGACATCGGCTTCTTCTCGCCTTATCGCATGAAAACCGTCAGCAATTGCGTGATTGCCCGTCGCGCATGCCGAGACGACGGCATAGTTCGGTCCCTTCGCTCCGGTCCGAATTGCGAGATATCCCGACGGCATATTGATGATCGCCCCGGGAATAAAGAATGGGGTCACGTAGCGCGGTCCGTTCTTCGAGACGTTAATCGCCGTGTCGCTGATGCTTACAACGCCGCCGATGCCGGAGCCGATGATGATGCCGACCCGTTCCGCGTTTGCATGAGTAATCTCGAAGTTGGAATCTTTTAACGCATCGAGCGCCGCACCGACTGCATAGTGATTGAAAAGGTCGAACCTGCGCGCTTCCTTCGGCTCAAAATATTTCGTTACGTCGAATCCTTTGATTTCCCCCGCAATGCGCGTAGGATACTGCTCAGCGGGAAAACGTGTGACGGGGCCGATTCCGGAACTGCCGGCGACGCATCGTTTCCATGACTCTTCCGTCGATAACCCGATCGGAGTAATCAAACCGATGCCTGTAACCACGACTTTTCTCATGTTCGACCGTTGAATGATGGCACCTTGAAACCATTTCGGAGCGAAAGATAGCGGATTTTTTAGAGTGAAACAAGACGAAGGCGGCGGGTTATTCCGATGATTGAGCGCAGCCTTCCGAAAGATTGCTTTGAAGGGTAAACAACTTTTCGGAACTCAAAAAACCAAGAAATAATTCCTTCGGAAGGCTGCCTGTCAAATTCGGCAGGGTCCTTAGCCAATAACCAGTGCACCTTCGTTTTCAACCGTCATGACTTCATACGTAGAGGTTATCCCGTGGTCCGAAAATGCATTCACCATGGCCTCACCTGTCTGTTTCTCGTGGTCCGTTGCAAACGAGAACACAGTCGGACCCGATCCGCTGATGTTGAATGACAACGCCCCCGCACCAAGGGCAGCGTTCTTTACCTCCTCAAACCCCGGAATGAGCGCAGCCCGGTACTGCTCATGGAGCCGGTCGCCCGTTACATACCGCAGCGCTTCAACGTCTCCTTCCATAATTGCCACAATAAGCGAGGCAACGTTTTCAATATTCACAACAGCATCTTTCAACGGCACTTCTTTGGGAAGAATCTGGCGTGCTTGTTTTGTGAGGACCTGAAAATTCGGGCTGCAAGCAACAACCGAGAGCTTCGATTTGATCTTAATACTGCGGCATCGAACTTTTCCGTTATCGAAACAATTGACCGTTAACCCGCCCATCATCGCGGCGGAAACGTTGTCGGGATGTCCCTCGATCGAAACGGCAATGTTCAGCATTTCTTCACGCGACACTCTTGTGCGAAGAAGTTCATTGGCAAGAAAAACACCGCCGGCAATCGCGGCACCGCTTCCCCCAAGCCCGCCGCTCGACGGAATTTCGTTTCTAATGTGAAGGTGAATGTTGTGCAATAGCTTCGCGTGTGAAATCCCTGCGGCGTTCGCCAACGCCGCCATCCCCTGGTAAACAAGGTTTGTTTCGTCCGTCGCAATGTGTTCTTTGCCGTTACCTTCCACTGAAATATGCATGGACGGTCCGCGCGCATCTCCTTCTTCAACCGACAAATACAAATAGCGGTTTAACGCAAGTCCAAGCGTGTCAAACCCGGGTCCGATATTAGAAGTTGACGCTGGTACTTTTACCTTCATGGTTCTTACCGCAATGGCGCAAAGGCGCTATGATTAGAATTTATTCACAAACCTTTTGAAACCGTTTTTTAACAGTGCCGAGTTAAGGTTTACCAAAAAACCAAGACGTTTATTTGCCAACTTCAAATATGAAATGACCTGTGCCTCGTGAACCGGCAAGAGCACATCAACGGATTTTACCTCATGTATAATTTCCCGTTCCACAAGAATATCAATGCGAAAATCTTTAGATAGTTTAAGTCCTTTATACACAAGAGGGATAGAAACCTGACCTTCTGCCGTAATTCCATTGTTTTCAAATTCTTTGAGTAAGCAGAGTTCATACACCGATTCCAAAAGTCCCGGCCCCATTTCTTTGTGAACGGACAAACATGCAGAAAGTATTTTTCCTGAAAGAAAATCAAGTTCATCATTTATCATTTACTCCCCCCCTTTGCGACTTTGCGTCCTTGCGGTTATTTAAAGGAATTTTTGTACATCACCAATCGTTGCTTTGATCTCGACCGGCGGATTTGCATGCGGACCCCGTGCCTTAAGATGATAGTCAACGATAATTTGAGGATCTTTCAAAATGTTCCCGGTAAGTATTCCGACGACGGTTTCCTTGGGAGAAATTGCCCCGCTGTCAAGTAATTTTTTAAGCCCGGCAACTGTTGCACATGATGCCGGTTCGGCGCCGATGCCGGCAGCATCGACAACTGCTTTTGCTTCGAGGATCTCTTCGTCGGTAACACTTTCGACGATGCCGTCTGTCCATCGCAGAGACCTGATCGCTTTCGTGTAGTTGGCCGGATTCCCAATTTTGATCGCGGTTGCAATTGTTTCGGCTTTCTGCGGCGCCAACCGTTTGAACCCATCCTTGTATGCTTTGTAAAACGGGCTTGCTCCTTCCGCCTGAATAACGGCAAATCTGGGCATTTTTTCAATCAAACCAAGTTGTAAGGCTTCGTGCAGCGCCTTTCCAAACGCGCTCGTGTTGCCAAGATTTCCGCCCGGAAAAACGAACCAGTCCGGAACTTTCCACTGAAGCTGCTGGAGCGTTTCCCAAATAATTGTTTTCTGCCCTTCAATCCGGAACGGGTTGATCGAGTTGAGAGGATATGCCTGCAACTTTTCCTGCGCCTCGAAGATCAAACGCATACAGTCATCAAAGTCTCCCTTGACGACCAGAGTTTTGGCTCCGTAGGCAAGCGCTTGAGAGATCTTTCCGACGGCAACATTCCCTTTGGGGATCAGCACTAGCCCTGTTATTTCCGCCTCCGATGCATACGCCGCAAGCGAGGCAGAAGTGTTTCCCGTCGATGCGCATACAACTGCTTTTTGATGAAGCCGCTTCGCCTGGGTGGTTGCAACAGTCATTCCTCTGTCTTTGAAAGATCCTGTCGGGTTTTCTCCTTCATGCTTGAGGTACAATCGTTGAAGACCCAGCCAGGAAGAAATTTTCCTGCTGCGATACAAACGGGTGTTTCCTTCCTGCTTCGAAACAATCTCTTTATCGGCAACGGACGGCAGGACGAGTTCGCGAAAATGCCAGACACCGCCGGAAGGCTGGCCGTTAACTGGCGAATGCTTGCCGTCAAAATATCGTTTCGAAAGATGAAATTTCTTCTTCAACGCAGACAGATCGTGTTCGACATCGAGAAGATTTTCACACGTGCACATGAAACGAATTTCCGTCAATGGAAATTCATGCCCGCACGAAATACATTTGAGAATTGAGAACTTCATAGCCGTCTATCCTGGTGATTGAACATTACGTCAAATGGAAGGCATCATGAATAGCCTGTACCGCTTTATGTACTTCTGTTTGCTCGACGACGAGCGAAATGTTCAGTTCCGACGAGCCCTGAGCAATGGCAACGATGTTAACGTTGGCGTCGGCAACGGCGGTAAACGCTCTTCCCGCTATCCCCCGCATTCCTTTCATTCCTTCTCCGACGACAGCGACAATAGAGACGTTTTCCTGGAGCTTAATATCGTCGACGATTTTCTTCGAAACATCGACCTCGAATTCGTTTCGAAGCTCCTTCACGCCCCTCCCGCAGTCTTTCTGCGGTATGACAACGCAGACGTTGTGCTCTGAAGACGCCTGCGAGATCATCATAACGTTTACTTTAACGCGGGCGAGTGCAGAAAATATCCGCGCGGAGATTCCCGGAACTCCGACCATGCCGTTGCCCTCGATAGAAACGAGGCTCAGATTGTCGATGGAGGTAATGTTTTTCACAAACCGTTCCACCGATTTTGTGGTTTGCGAGATCAATGTTCCCGGATGCGACGGATTGAAAGTATTTTTTATTCTAATGGGAATTTTTTTCTCGATGGCCGGCATCATCGTCTTCGGGTGTATGACTTTAGCCCCGAAGTACGACATTTCTGCCGCTTCGCGGTATGAAATTTCCGACAGTACTTTTGCCCCTTTCACGTACCGCGGGTCGGCAGTCATGACGCCGTCGACGTCGGTCCATATCCAGATTTCTTCGCTGTCGAGCGCGGCGCCGACAATCGATCCCGTGTAATCCGAGCCGCTGCGGCCGAGCGTTGTGGTCAAGCCATCCTCCGTGCTCCCTATGAATCCGGTCACGACCGGCACGATATTCCTTTCGACCAGCGGCAGAAGCACTCTTCTGATGTTTTCGTTTGTCACAGAAAAATCAACCGCTGCCTCCCCAAAATGATTGTCGGTGCGAATCACCGTCCTGGCATCGACGAATTCAGCCGTCATGTCGTGGTCGCTCAAAATCGCGGCAAGCTGTAAACACGAAAGAATCTCCCCGAACGACGCGATAGCGTCAAGCGAACGGACGCTTAGTTCCTTCAATAGACTGACGCCGCGGTAGAGGTTCGTCAATTCATCCATGAGCTGTGAATGCCGTTGAATCAATTCTTTGTGCCGTACCGCATGCTTCAATAATGTGTTCGCAACATCAAGATGTTTTTCTTTTAACGCCTCGATGTTTTTCTTTACCCGGTCGGTATCGCGCTGAACGGCAAGTTGTGCGGTATCCAGAAGTGTATTCGTTACTCCGGCCATTGCCGATGCAACGACCACGGGCCGCTGGTGTATATACGAACGAACTATAGCAGCGACTTCCTGAAGCCGTTGAAGGTCGCCGACGGAAGTCCCGCCAAATTTCATTGTGATCATAGTGCGAAATCCCTAAAACAAAAAAGCCTCGAGTGTTCTTCGAGGCTTCGTGAGGTTGATGGAAAATTTATGCACACGAAAGCGCTCGGACGCCGGGCGTCGGAAGCGTGGTCGTAGTTATTGTCAATGCTGCGTTCATGGCGTTAGAATTGCGGAACAAAGCCGTTCCGCCATCTCCTTGGTTCCAATACGTTTTGAATTCTCCGTCATAATATCGGGAGTTCGGTATCCATTATCAAGAACTTTTTCAATCGCAGAATCGACGTCGTCGGCTTCTTTCTGAAGATCAAATGAATACCGTAGCATCATGGCAACCGACGCAATGGTGGCAATGGGATTTGCCTTATCCTGGCCTGCGATATCGGGCGCGCTGCCATGAACCGGCTCGTAGAGCGCGACTTTCCCCCCCAGACTTGCCGAGGCGAGCATGCCGATGGAACCGGTGAGCATCGCTGCTTCATCGCTCAGAATATCGCCAAACATGTTTTCCGTAACGATGACATCGAATTGCCGGGGATTGCGGACGAGCTGCATTGCGCAGTTATCGACATACATGTGGGAGAGTTCCACATCCCGATAATTTTGTGCAACTGCTATTACCGTCTTTCGCCAGAGCTGAGATGTTTCCAGGATGTTGGCTTTATCGACGGAACAAACTTTCTTTTTCCTCTTGAGCGCAATCTCGAACGCGCTTTTCGCGATGCGCTGGATTTCAGATTCAGAATAGACGAGAGTATTTGTCGCAACCGGCTCGCCGTTTTTCGTCTCGATACCGCGCGGGGTCCCAAAATAGATTCCGCCGGTCAGTTCGCGAACGACGACAATATCGACTCCTTCAACTACTTCACGTTTCAATGCAGATGCGTCAATAAGCGCGGAGAAAATTTTTGCCGGACGGATATTGGCGAACAGCCCAAGGCTTTTTCGCAGTCCAAGAAGAGCTTGTTCGGGCTTTAAATGCGGGGGATTGTTGTCCCATTTCGGCCCTCCGACCGCACCGAGCAGTACAGCATCGCTCGCGCGGCAGCTTGCCAGCGTTTCCTCCGGAAGCGGAATGCCGACGGCATCCAAAGCCGCTCCGCCGGCAAGCGCTTGCGTGAATGTAAACTGATGGCCGTATTTTCTAGAAATGGTCTCTAAAACTTTCACTGCTCCCGCAACAACTTCCCGTCCGATTCCGTCGCCTGGTATTACCGTGATAGTGTACAAGGTTTTTGCTTTCCGTAGTTTAAAATAATCAGTGTACTTATTTTTTTAACTTTTCACTTATTAATCATTTCACTCAGCTCTTTCGACCGCTTCGTTGCCGTTGCAA
>CAZXQG010000043.1:0-24866 GCA_964642725.1 uncultured Chitinophagaceae bacterium | reverse complement strand
GTTCCACCTGCGTTGATGCGCTGCGCGTAGATATCATAGTTGCCACTGCGAAGATCAAACCACGTAATAATCGCACCTCCTGAGCCGTCGCTGACGATCGTAGGACTAGATTGGTTCCCTGTCGCCGTGCATATCGCATTATTTACGGCTGGGTTAGCTGACCATTGCGCCGGAAGAAAAGTGGCTGCACAAATTATCAGCATTGCCAACACCAAAATATTTCTTCGAATATTTATGTTGTAAATGTAATAATGCATGTTATTTGTCCTCCTTCGGGTTTTGTGGTGAGTTCAAATAAACCAGGCAGTTAAATTTGGAAAGTATCAATTGTTGGATCTATTTTGTTCTGGCTTGGCAAAAAAAAGAAAGCCTCCGCCGGCTTTATGCCAACAGAGGCTTCTAAATTCTTTGCTCCCCGGGTTCCCCGCACATAGGAGTCCCTGCTGTATGATGCTGGGAGCCATAATTATGCGATGAAATATTAAAAGAAATCAATAGAATGTCAAGTGATGCAGATAATTGGATATTGTTACAGTTTCACGCTTGACACTATTCTTCAAACGCTTTCTCGTTCCCAATCTCCGATTGGGAACGAAGTATGTCAAGTGATCAATATTTTCGCAAAAAAAAAGTTAAGCAACTCGTTCCCAAACTGAGTTTGGGAACGAGAGTGAAATTTCTCAAACTGCAACACCACCCCGCCTTGGGAGGTGGGGTCTTTTGAATGAATGTGGAGACCAAGCGATGCTAAACTGATCCCTTCGACTCCGCCGCGACGGCTCATCCTGAGCAAGCGGAGCGCGTCTGCGCCGGAGGCGCATGAGCCTATGACTCAGAAGGAGACCGTCGCGTCCCGCCGCTTTTCGGCGGGATCAGGGTGAACATCAGTTTTTACGATGAGAAGCAAAAGACCCCACTACCCCGCCTTGCTTATCCTTCAACGTTTGCGTAAATTTGTATAGTAGGGTGAAATTATCAGGGAAAATGCATGAAGACAGTCATTGATACGTTCACTATTGTCCTTCCAGTCCTCTATTTTTGGACGGTGTGGGCGTATGCCAAAGCCTTCTTCAAGGACTCGGTTCTCGCAAAGCGCGTAAAAACGCCCCTGCTTCTTATTACCCTAGCCGTACACTTAGGCTACCTTCTATTGCGGACGGTATTGTTTGATCATCCGCCGATCACGACGATATTTGAAATAATGTCCATCATTTCGTTCTCTATCGCCGCCGCATACGCCGTCATTGAATTTCAAACGAAAGTCAAAAATACCGGGTACTTTATTCTCATCCTCGCGTTTCTTTTCCAAATATTCTCTTCCCTTTTTATCGAAGACCTGTCCGAAGTAAAACCAATATTACGAAGTTACCTGCTGGGCATCCACGTCTCCAGCGCGCTGCTCGGCTACGCGGCCATTGCAATTTCTGCGGTCTACGGATTTTTATATTTGATGCTTTATCACCATATCAAATCGAGCCGTTTCGGCGTCATATACACCAAGCTCCCCAACCTGGAGACGCTTGAAAGAATGTCGATGCTGTCGATCGTCGTTGGATTTTCATTTTTGACCATAGCAATTTCTGTGGGATTGTTCTGGCTCCCCCGCGCATTTGAACATTTTTCGTACTTTGACCCGAAGTTGATCGGAACGGTGTTCATCTGGGCGATGTACGGAGTCGGATTGGGGGCAAAAAAAACAATCGGCTGGCAGGGAAGAAAGATCATGATCCTTTCGATTATTGCGTTTGCGGTTTCATTCTTTTCGCTGACGATTATCAACGTATATTTCAGCGCGTTCCATAAATTCTATTGATCCCCATCGTGTTTGCTGTATTGCCACTTTATGAATCTTGTTGCTGTTGGAATTAATCACCGCACCGCTCCTCTTGAGGTACGGGAGAAGTTGTGGATGTCGAGCGATGAAATTCGGGCTGCCGTTGCCGCTCTGAAAGGCAAGCCGTTTACCGAATGTTTCATCGTTTCAACTTGCAACCGGACCGAACTGTACGGCGTCTACGATGCCAATGGAAGCAGCGGTACCAGTGCCGTTCCGGATATCAATCTCCTTAAAGACGAATTGATTGGAATGAAATCTGCGGGGAGCGCCGTAAAACGCGAACATATGTATCACATGATTTCGACGAACGCAATAAGCCATTTGTTTAAAGTTGCGTCCGGAATCGATTCCATGATCATCGGGGATATCCAGATTCTCAGTCAAATTAAAGACGACTTCAACATCGCGTACGAAGAGAAAGCGGCAGGACCTTTTCTTCACCGCCTCCTGCAGTCCACGTATCATGTCGGCAAACGGACACGGACCGAGACGACAATTACCGAAGGAGCCGTTTCTGTCAGCTACGCAGCGGTAGAACTGGCAAACAAGATTTTCTCAGATCTTTCAAAAAAGACGGCCCTGCTCATCGGCGCCGGAGAAACCGGCGAGTTGACCGCAAAACATCTTGTCGGGCGGAACATCGGCGGAATCTTTGTTGCAAACCGGACAAAAGCCAAAGCCGAAGAACTCGTGGCGGCTCTCGGGGGAAAAGCTGTCGACTTTGAATCGCTCCATCAAATGCTCGCCCAGGTGGATATCGTTGTCTCGTCGATTGCGAGCGAACAGTACGTCATCACAAAAAGCGACGTCCAGCGAGCGATGAAAGAACGATCCCATAAACCGCTATTTATAATCGACATCGGCGTGCCGCGCAATATAGATCCCGAGGCAAATAAAATTGATAACGTGTTCTTACACGACATGGATGGTATTTCGGTCATCATTGATCGGAATGTCCAGAAAAGAAAATCAGAAATTCCCCGAGTCAACGAAATTATTCTGGAAGAATTGACGGAGTTCTATAATTGGTACAACTCGCTTCAGGTCAATCCGACAATTCATGACCTGCGGACTCATTTCGAGCATGTTCGGCATGAGGAGGTCGAAAAGAATATTAACCGCTTTTCCGCAGAGGACAGGGAGTTAGTCGATTTGGTGACAAAACGTATCGTGAATAAACTCCTTCACCTTCCGACCACGAATTTGAAGAACGGAAACGAAGAAAGCGAAGAAGAAAAACACAAAAAGCTTCACATCGTCCGTTCCCTGTTCGGATTACACAAACAGCAACCGCCGAAAGAATGAGTTCGAAGAATAAGATAACCATCGGGACCCGCGGCAGCGAGCTTGCCCTCTGGCAGTCGAATTGGGTTGCGAAGAGGCTTCAACAGCTTTATCCTTCGCTCGCGATCGAGACAACGGTGATTAAGACGACCGGCGACAAGATTCTTGACTCGCCTCTTTCAAAAATCGGCGATAAGGGCTTGTTCACAAAAGAAATTGAAAATGCCCTGCTTGAAAAAACGATCGACCTTGCTGTCCACAGCTTAAAGGATGTTCCGACTAATCTGGGGGACGGCTTGACAATCGGGGCGATCACCGAGCGTGAGGACGTGCGGGATGTGTTCATTTCTCATCCTAAGAAGAAACACCGCTCATTGAGCGCCGTTCCGAAGAACGGATCGATCGCGACGGGAAGTCTGCGCCGCAAATGTCAGCTGCTTAGCCATCGGCCCGACTTGAACATTGTTGATATCCGAGGGAATTTGAAAACGCGCCGTGCGAAGCTCGAAGAGTCGGAGTGGGACGGAATGCTGCTAGCAAAAGCCGGCGTTACCCGCCTTGGCTGGTCGGAAATCATCTCGGAGGTATTGCCTCCGACATTGATCCTTCCGGCAGTCGGACAGGGAGCGCTTGCGATCGAATTCCGCTCGGATGATTCGTTCCTCGCTTCGACACTGGAGCCGTTGAATCACCCTCCCACTTGTCAAACAACGGCGGGCGAACGCGCGTTGCTCCGCTTCCTCGAAGGAGGGTGCCAAATTCCTATCGGGACATACGGAAGGATCGTGGCGGGACAATTTCACCTGGATGCAGTAGTAGGAAGCCTCAACGGGAAAAAAATGGTCCGCGGAACAATCAGCGGCGCCCCTGATGATTCGGAAAAACTCGGCGTGTCGCTTGCACAGGAATTGCTCAAGCAAGGGGCAGATGAGATTCTGCAGGAAATTAGAATGTCGGGAAGCTGATACCCATATGCCGGAAACTCCACCATTGCATTCAACAATTCAAGCGCACTCTCCTCTTCTCGGCAAAACAATTCTTGTCACCCGAACGGAAGAACAGGCAGCAGAATTCATTAAATTGCTCCAACAACTTGGCGCATCGGTGATATTGTACCCGACAATTCAGATTGTCCCGCCGCAGTCATGGGCGGAGTGCGATAAAGCGATCTCCAAAATCGAGAACTACGATGCGATCGTTCTTACGAGCGTGAACGCAGCGGAAAATTTTTTCGCACGGGTCTGTCTGGCGGGCGGCCGCACTGCAAAAATCATTGCTGAGAAGACGGTCTACGCTGTGGGAGAAAAAACCAGATCGGCCGTCGACAAATACAACGTTCCGGTTGCAGCGATGCCCGCGGTGTACGACGCAAAACATCTTGCCATCACGCTTGCACGGACGGATGTCAAAGGAAAACGGTTCCTTCTTCCGAAGGGAAACCTTGCGGGAAATGTTGTGACCTTTGCCCTCCAGGAACACGGAGCCGCCGTCGACGAAGTGATCGTCTACGAAACGATTCAGCCTTCGCAAACGGATGCCGAGATGGTCAAGCAGAAGCTGCAAAAAAATGAAATCGATGTTGTGACTTTTTTCAGCCCGTCGAGCGTCTCAAATTTCTTAGCGACGATACCCGGGGAATTGCTGGACAATACAACAATTGCTGTGATCGGGCATACGACGGGCGCGGCAGCGAAGAACGTGTCGCTTCCGGTACACATTGTTGCCGAACATGCAACATCGGCGAATCTTGTTGCTTCAATTGTACGGTACTATGAATAGCGCCGCGGCAAAAAGAGAAAGTATCCGTGACAGCATTGCTCCCACGCGCACCGTCGGAGAGTTTTGGACGGCAAAACAACGGCAGGCATCATCGCTCCACGAGATTTCATACCGTGCATGCTTTAAACCCCAGCTTCCCCGGTATTTTATAGAGCGCTACAGTGCTGAAGGAGACATCGTCTACGACCCTTTCATGGGAAGAGGAACAACAATTGTCGAAGCGGCCTTGTTAAAAAGGAACGTCATTGGAAATGACGTCAACCCGTTGAGCAAAATCCTCGCTGCACCACGGCTTGACATCCCCGAAATGGATGAGATTGAAGAGCGGCTCGCCGAAATCAAGTTCACGAAAAAGGCGAAAGCCAGTATCGACTTATCGATGTTCTTCCACCCGGAGACTGAAGCGGAAATTGTCTCACTTCAGAAATATTTATCAAAAAGGAAAAGAGACCGGAAGGAAGACAGAATCGACCGATGGATCCGCATGGTGGCGACGAACAGGCTTACCGGCCATTCGTCAGGCTTTTTCTCCGTGTATACGCTGCCGCCGAACCAGGCGACGCAGCCGAAAAGCCAGATACGCATCAACAGGCTCAGGAAGCAAACGCCGGAATACCGCAATATTAAAAATATTATTCTCAAAAAAACCCGGACATTGCTAAACCGAGTTTCAGAACAGGAGTTCGAGAACCTTGCGGCAATTCGGCTGCGCGCGCGATTCCTCTCAACCGACTCGAGACGAACTTCGCACATTAAGAGCGGAACGATTCAGTTGACGGTAACATCGCCTCCTTTTTTGAACATCGTCCAATACTCCAGCGACAATTGGCTGCGGTGTTGGTTCAACAAAATAGACGACAAAGCGACCGCGCCGAAGATCACGATGTCCAGAACAATTGACGAATGGAGAGGCGTGATGGGAGGCGTCTTCAACGAGCTATTCCGGATTACAAAGCCGGGCGGATATGTCGCTTTCGAAGTCGGAGAGGTACAGAACGGAACCATGAAGCTCGAAGAGCACGTCATTCCCCTTGGAGGCGATGCCGGATTTCGGTGCGATGCGATCATTATCAACAAACAGGAATTTACAAAGACGGCAAACATTTGGGGAATACAAAACAACGAATCAGGAACAAACACCAACCGGATTGTTCTATTCCAGAAATAACTTAAACGGCATTTTTTGAAAACTCCACTTCCATCAAACGACTTGTTTCTCCGGGCATGTAAACGAGAAAACGTAGAGCGAACGCCGGTCTGGTTCATGCGCCAGGCCGGGAGGTATTTGCCCGAGTACAGGGCAATCCGGGAGAAAGTCGATTTTCTCACATTGTGCAAAACTCCGGACCTTGCAGCAGAGGTGACGATTCAGCCGGTCGATATAATCGGTGTCGATGCAGCAATAATATTTTCGGACATCCTCGTCGTTCCGGAAGCGATGGGAATGGAACTTGTCATAGAAGAAGGCAAAGGCGGGCCGCGATTCCCTTCCCGGCTGCGATCCCGTGCCGATATTGACAAACTTCCGGTCCCCGATCCGAATTCAAAATTAAAATTTGTGATGGACGCGATTCGGATGACTCGGAAGAACCTCAGCGGCAAAGTTCCGCTTATCGGGTTTTCCGGTTCGCCGTGGACACTTGCGACATACATGGTCGAAGGCCGCGGTTCCAAAAACTTTCGATACGCCAAGGAACTAATTTTTTCATCCCCACGAGATGCACATTTTCTTCTCGATAAGTTGGCAAGGGCGGTTGCAGCGTATCTCTCCGCTCAAATCGAAGCGGGGGCGCAAGCCGTTCAACTCTTCGACACCTGGGGAGGAATTCTGGGACAGGAAGAATTTGAGGAATTCTCTCTTCGGTACATCAAACAAGTTCTCTCGTTGGTCAAAACCAACGGCGCGCCCGTCATTGTATTTTGCAAGGACTGCGGCCACTCGCTTGAAAAAATAGCGGACACAGGTGCGGCCGTCGTTGGGATTGACTGGACAGTCGACATTGGCAAAGCGCGCGACATGGTGGGAAGTTACACGGCATTGCAGGGAAACCTCGATCCGACAATGTTGTATTCGACTCCGGAGCGGATTGAAAAAGGGGTGCAGATGGTCCTTAAGAAATTTGGGAAAGGAAACGGCCATATTTTCAACCTCGGCCATGGGGTTCTGCCCGACACACCCGTAGAAAACGTTCGGGTGTTCGTGAACGCTGTAAAGCATTTTAGCGTTCAATATCATTAGAACAAGGAATCGCGAGAGTATGAAGCAGTTTGAATCCATTGATGTTGAATTGTTACGAAAATACGACCGGCCGGGACCGCGCTACACGAGTTATCCCACCGCACCCGTGTTCTCACCCTCATTTGGAGCCAAGGAATACCGCGACGAGATCCTCCGCACAAATTCGGCAGAGGATTCGTCGGATCTCTCGCTCTACTTCCATTTTCCGTTTTGCGATACTCTCTGCTATTTTTGCGGCTGCACTATGCTCGTAACGCACAGCCGCGATCGCATTCGCGAGTATAACTCGTATCTCAAAAAAGAAATTGATATGGTTGCTCCGTTGGTTTCAAAACAACGCAACGTCTCGCAGCTCCACTGGGGAGGCGGAACACCGTCGTACCTCAACCCGGATGAAATACTGGATATCGGAACATATATCAGGAACCGATTCTCTTTCGCCGGCGATATCGAAGCGGGCGTCGAGATTGACCCTCGGGGCTTGACGTTCGACCATGTGAAAGCACTGCGGGAAAGCGGCTTCAACCGCATCAGCATGGGAGTCCAGGACTTCAACCCAAAAGTGCAGGAGGCTGTGAACCGCATCCAGCCGGAATCGATCACGCGGGACGCGGTGAATTGGAGCAGAAAGCTTGGGTTCAAAAGCATCAACCTTGATTTGATCTACGGGCTGCCCCACCAAACTCTTTCATCCTTTAAAAAGACTGTCGACACGATCATCGATATTTCGCCGGACAGGCTCGCGGTGTTCAATTATGCGCACGTCCCGTGGCTGAAGCCGCATCAAAAATTAATCCATCAGGAGCATCTCCCATCGCCGGAATTGAAGCTCCAGATTTTTAAGATGACGATCGAGAAACTCATTGACGCGGGCTACTGGAACATCGGCATGGACCATTTTTCCAAGCGGACCGACGAGATGGCGATTGCTCAAAAGAACAAAACGCTCTACCGTAACTTTCAGGGGTACTCGACAAAAGCAGGCTGCGATTTATACGGGTTCGGCATGTCGGCGATCGGCCATTTCAAAGAGACATATCAACAGAATAAAAAAACTCTCCCCGAGTACTATAAAAGCCTGACGGCAAATTCACTGCCGACAAACGTCGGGTACAAAATGTCGGCCGACGATCAAATCCGTAAAACGGTTATTATCCGGCTGATGTGCGATATGGAATTGGAGAAAGCGGCAATTGAAAAACAATTCGGCATAACGTTTGACGACTACTTCAGCGATGCGCTGTATAAACTGGAAGCGTTTGTTCCCGATGGGTTGGTAACTCTTACGAAGGACAAAATCGTCGTCAACGGACTCGGCAGATTGATCATCAGAAATATTGCGATGGGTTTCGATGCGTACCTTGAGAAGATGATGAAGGAACGGCCTATTTTTTCGCGAACAGTCTAAGCTCATGCCATTCCCCAAAAATAGATTTTTATTTTGAAGGACACCGCCGTCCTTCTCCCGGTAAGGGATGGCTTCGCGAGTAGGATAGCGTCGCGGCTTTGCTCAGGATGATTTCTATTTTTGAACAAAGGCCTATTTGATCGAAACGACTATGGGAAAGCATGAAAGCAAAGAAAACAGCGGTTGTCCTTTTTCAGCTTGGCGGACCTGATTCGCTTGATGCGGTTGAGCCTTTCTTGTACAATTTGTTTTGCGACCCGGACATCATCGACCTTCCGGGGGCGTTTCTTTTCAGGAAGGCCCTTGCAAAATTCATATCTTCGCGGCGCGCCCCGAAAGTGCGGGAACTGTACAAGAATATCGGCGGAGCTTCTCCCATTCTCCCGCAAACAATGCTGCAGGCAAAAAGCTTGCAGGAGTCGCTCAAGAGAAACGGAATTATCGCCGAGGTGCACGTTGCCATGCGTTACTGGCATCCGCTGACTGAGGAAGTGATTGAACAACTCCGAAAAGCCAATGTTGAAGAAATTGTCCTTCTTCCATTGTACCCGCAGTATTCGAAAGTAACGACAGGGTCAAGCGCCAATGAGTGGAGCAAAGTCGCAAAAAAAATGAATGCGGATCATTTTTCAACGAAACCGGTTGAGAGTTATTATGAGCACCCGCTGTACATCGCCGCGCTCGTCGAGAACATCAGACGTTCGCTCGATCGGGTTTCAAAAGATGATCTGAAAAAAGTCCATCTCGTCTTCAGCGCTCACGGGACTCCGGTGAAGCTCGTAAAGGACGGAGACCCGTACTCGATCCACATTCAAAAGACGTACGAGCGTGTCATCCACACCGGAAATTTTGGGCTGCCGCACCACCTATGCTTTCAGAGCAAAGTGGGTCCCCAACGATGGCTTGAGCCGTCGCTCACTCAAACAATCGAATCGCTCGCAGCGCAAAAAGTTTCTCACATCATTGTCGTACCTATTGCATTCGTTAGCGACCATATTGAAACGCTTTCGGAGATCGGGATCGAGGCTCGGGACGAGGCACATCGCCTCGGCGTCAAATATTTCGACGTTATGCCGGCTCTCGTCGCAAGCGAAAAATTCATTTCGTGCCTCACCGATCTCGTCATTCAACAACTGAAGAATTAAACGAAAACAATGTCTGAACATCATTCTGTCATCATCGTCGGAGCGGGGATTACGGGGCTTGCGACCGCCTGGTGGCTGCACAAGGCGGGAGTGGATGTTGCCGTGCTGGAACACGATTCCGATGTCGGCGGTACGATGAAAACTCTCTTCAAGAACGGGTGGCTTGTCGAAACAGGCCCGAACAGTGCGCTTGAGACCACTCCTCTCCTCAAGAAACTCTCTGCCGACGTTGGCATCGGGAGCGAACTCATCTACGCCAACGAGGCAGCAGACAATCGCTATATCCTTCGCAATGGAGCTCTCTATCCATTGCCCATGAAACCGGCTCTATTCTTGAAATCGAAATTGTGGTCGCTGCGGGGAAAACTGCGCCTGCTCAAAGAACCGTTCATTGGCAGGGCTCAAAAGGAGGAGACCATCGCTGAATTTGTCATACGGCGTTTGGGAAGAGAATTTCTGGACTATGCCATCAATCCGTTCGTGGCGGGCGTGTATGCGGGAAGCCCGGAACACCTCAGCGTGCAAGCGGCGTTCCCGAAATTATACGCTCTCGAGAAAAAATATGGCGGGCTTGTCCGAGGGCAAATTCTGGGGGCACGGGAAAGGAAAAAACGGGCTGAAAAAGCGAAGGACCGGTCGCGCCTCTTCTCATACAAAAACGGAATGCAGGTGCTCCCGGATGCAATTGGTAAAGCACTTGGCTCACGGGTACACGTGAACATGCATGTCGAAAGAATCCTGCCCATTTCAGAAAACGGAACCGCCGCGAAAAAGAGTATTCACGTCATGGGAAAAGAGAATGGGAATCCCTTTGCCTTTATCGGAGAAGCAGTAATACTAGCTATTCCGTCCCATCACGCTGCGGCGATGATAGGAACCCTTGATATCCCCCTTGCAACTTCCCTCAAAAACATTTATTATCCTCCGGTGGCAGAGGTCTATCTGGGATTCGCCAACGGCGATATCCGGCGGCCGCTCGACGGCTTCGGGTTTCTCATTCCGGAAAAAGAACATCGTAACATTCTCGGGACAATCTGGAGTTCCGTTCTTTTTCCGGGCAGGTCGCCCTCAGGCCATACGGCGTTGACCTCGTTTGTCGGCGGCTCCCGGCAACCGGAACTTGCAGGACTTAACGATGCAGAGCTCGTTGAACTTGTAATGCAGGAACTACGATCGATCATGAGTGTCGCTGGTACACCGGTATTCACGTATGTAACACGGTGGGAAAAAGCAATCCCGCAATACCGCATCGGCCATCTCGCTGTTATGGAAGATATAAACGAATTCGAACGACGCAACTCCGGATTTTTCCTCACCGGCAATTACCGGGGCGGAATTGCCGTGGGTGATTGCGTTATCAATTCCGAACGCACCGCAGAACGAGTGGTTTCGTTCCTCGCAGGTGAGAAGAAAACAATTTCTGTATGAATTTGAAGGAGCATTGAATGAAAGTTTTCCTCATTATCATAGCCATCGTTGCAGCAGCAGGCAGCCTCTTGGCACAAACTCCCCTGGAAGCGCCCGAGATGGAACAGACATTGGCGGCGAATGATTTTTCCGATGTCGTCAAATCGGTATGGGATGTCGTGAAGAAGGGAGCCGATGATTATCTGGATGAATCCTTAACTCGAAGTGAATTTGAAACTGCGGCCGAGTTTGAATCACGGCTCCAGCAGAGGCATAGTGATATTGCCGCGAAGATTCAAACGTTCGCTGCTTCAAAAAAAATTGGGGAACGCCTCTTTGCGGTTTTATTGCAAGCGACTCTCGTGAAATACAATGCCGATACGCAAATCTACAGCGTCACCTCGCCGACGCAAATTGTCGTACCTCCGAGCGCTCAAAACATCGTCACTGCATGCCCTCAAAATCCTTATATTGTGCTTTCCGAGAAGAATGAACGCGGATATAAATTCGCCTATCTTCTCCTAAAAACGAAACCTGAATACTCCTGGCATGTGAACAAAGAAACTGCGCGAAAAGCAAAGAACAACGAAGCAAGTATCTTTTTCAAAGTCTGGTTCAGATTCGACTTGTCACAGGCGTTCGTTGGAACTCAAGGTCAAGTCACCATCGTTCCTGTGAAAATCGCTCTGGTGAACAATTCGGACAACACAACGTTTTGGAGCGACGATATCATAAAATAGTGGCGACAACGTGACCGATCCCCAAAGGAAGCAATGATGGACAATTTTAAGAGAAGCATGCTGACCCTAATTACGGACGCCTCAACAAATTTGCCTCCGGACGTCCGGCTTGCAATAAAGCGGGCAGCAAGCATAGAGACACCTGGCACCCGATCTTCGCTAGCCCTCGAAACAATCGCGACGAACGTCGATATGGCTTGCGACTACACTGCCCCGATATGCCAGGATACAGGCATGCCGACGTTCTATATTCACACGCCTATTGGCGCAAACCAGCTTCGCATGAAAAAAGAAATCCTCGAAGCGATCGCTGAGGCGACAAAATCAGGCATACTCCGGGAGAATTCCGTCGACTCGCTCACGGGAAAAAACAGCGGCAATAATTTGGGACCGGGGACTCCCGTGATCCACTGGGAACAGTGGGAAAATGAAAAAGAAATCGAAGTGAAATTAATTCTCAAGGGGGGCGGCTGCGAGAACAAGAATATCCAATACTCCCTGCCGGCAAACCTCGACCATCTTGGCAAAGCCGGAAGGAACCTCGACGGCGTTCGCAAATGTATCCTGCACGCGATATGGCAGGCGCAGGGGCACGGCTGCTCGATTGGAGCGATAGGTGTCTCCGTCGGCGGCGACAGGGCAACGGGGTACGAGCAGGCGAAGCAGCAGCTCTTCAGAATGCTCGACGATGTGAACCCGAATCCCGAGCTTGCGAAGCTCGAAGCGAACATCATGGAGAGCGCAAATACGCTGAACATCGGAACAATGGGTTTCGGCGGAAAAGCAACGCTGATCGGCTGCAAGATTGCGGCGCAAAACCGCCTGCCGGCCAGCTTTTTTGTTTCTGTGGCGTACGATTGCTGGGCGTTCCGGCGGCAGGGCGTTGTTCTCGATGCAACAACCGGAACAATCAAACGATGGCTCTATAAAGACGACTCCCCCGTTATTCGAATGGCGATAAAGGAAGGAATTTCTCTCACCGGCAGGGAAAGAGTGCTGAACACTCCGATTAGCGAGAAGACAATCCGCTCGCTCAAAGTCGGGGACGTTGTCTTGGTCAGCGGTAAAATGTTTACCGGACGAGATGCACTTCATGCTTACCTTATGGACCACGATGCTCCGGTGGATCTGCACGACCAGGTGCTTTACCATTGCGGCCCTGTCGTGTTGAAAGAAAATGGAAAATGGAGAATTAACGGCGCCGGGCCGACAACGAGCAGCCGCGAAGAGCCCTATCAAGCCGACATCATAAAGAAATTCGGCATACGAGCCGTTATCGGAAAGGGGGGAATGGGCGCCAAAACCCTGGCCGCGCTCAAAGAATACGGCGCCGTGTATTTGAACGCCATAGGCGGCGCAGCGCAGTATTACTCGCACTGTATAGAGGAAATTGAAGGCGTGGATTTTCTGGAATTTGGCGTTCCTGAAGCAATGTGGCATTTACGCGTCAAGAACTTTCCCGCAATCGTAACGATGGATGCAAACGGGAACAGCCTTCACGCAGAAATTGAGCAGGCCTCCGCCAAAGAGCTTTCAAAGTTCGCAGACGCCAGTCTCTCCTAATCTCGTTGAACCGGTCTCTCGAGCCGCTTGCTCCGGAGGCCGTTCTTCTCTTCCGTTTATTCCCGCAGTTTTTTTTCTCCGCCTCTTGAAGTTCCGCATTTTCGTTCGTACTATGAAACAGCGAAATAAATATTCACCGAAAGCTCTTGCAGGAGAAGCAGAATGCCCAAAGACACACTCACTATTACCGACAACCGGACCGGGAAGATATACGAGCTGCCGATTGCCTATGATACCATCCACGCAACAGATTTGCGACAGATCAAAGTAAAAGATGATGACTTCGGGATGATGACGTACGACCCGGCCTTCATGAACACCGCCCTGTGCAAAAGCACGATCACGTTCATCGACGGCGACAAAGGTATTCTTCGTTACCGGGGATACCCGATTGAGCAGCTCGCCGAGAAAAGCACGTACCTCGAAGTCGCATATCTAATTCTGTACGGGGAGCTTCCCACAAAAGAACAATTGGAGAAGTGGACGAACGAAATCAACCTTCATACCTTCATCCATGAAAATGTGAAATTGCTGATGGAAGGGTTTCGGTACGATGCCCATCCGATGGGCATGTTTGTCAGTACCGTCGCCGCTCTTTCAACATTCTATCCGGAGGCGGGGAATATTTTTGACGCGGAGATTCGGCGCAAGCAAACGCTCAGGCTCATCGGAAAAGTTCCGACCGTTGCGGCGTTTGCCTACCGCCACAGTAAAGGAATGCCGTATGTCTACCCGGACAATGAACTGAGCTTCGCCGGAAATTTTTTGAACATGATGTTCCGGATCGGGACGGTAAAATATAGCCCCCATCCGGTTCTTGAACGTGCGCTCGAAATACTTTTCATTCTCCACGCAGACCACGAATTGAATTGCAGCACAGCGGCCATGAGGAATGTCGGCAGTTCGCATGTGGACCCGTATTCCGCAATAGCTGCCGCTGCCGCGGCATTGTACGGCCCGCTTCACGGGGGAGCCAACGAGGCTGTCCTTCGGATGCTCGACCACATCGGAGACATCTCCAAAGTTCCGGAGTTTATCAACGCGGTAAAAGCCGGCGAAGGAAAGCTGATGGGGTTTGGCCATCGTGTCTATAAAAACTTCGACCCGCGCGCAAAAGTCATCAAAAAACTCGCCGATGACGTTTTTGAGGTCACGGGGCGAAACCCAAAATTGGATATTGCCCTTGAGCTTGAACGGGTTGCACTCCAAGATGAGTATTTCATCAAACGGAAATTGTACCCTAACGTCGATTTCTATTCCGGATTGATTTATCAGGCGATGGGTTTTCCGTCAGAGATGTTTCCCGTGCTTTTTGCGATTCCACGGACGTCCGGATGGATTACCCACTGGCTTGAAATGCTGCAGGACCCGGAACAGAAGATCGCCCGTCCGCGGCAGATTTACCTCGGAAACGACAAGCGCGACTTCGTGCCGATTGAAAAACGAAAGTAACCGCATGAAAGTGTCCGTCAATAATTCCCTCCTCCACTATATCGACATCGGGATCTCAACGGCGACGCCGGTCATTTTTATTCACGGCTTCCCTTTCAGCCATAAGATGTGGACGTTCCCGGGCGGACAAACGGAAGCTCTTGCAGCGACACATCGCGTCATCGCGTACGATGTCCGCGGACACGGCGACAGCGAGGTTGGCGACGGCCAGTACACTATTGAGTTGTTTGTCGACGACCTCATCGGGCTTTTAGACCATCTCAGCCTCAGCAAGGTTGTTGCCGTCGGCCTTTCCATGGGCGGATATATTGCACTGCGAGCCGTTGAGAGACATCCTGACAGATTCCGTGCGCTGGTTTTTTCCGACACAAAAAGCGAAGCCGACTCCAACGAAGCCAAAATTAAACGGGCGTCTTCCATTAAAGCCGTCAAGGCGAACGGCCCGCGAGTATTCGCCCAGAATTTTGTTGCCAATGTTTTTACGCCGGAGAGTTTCAACGCACGGCCGGATGTTGTGAAGGGCATTCAAAGCATCATCGAGCGGACAGCTCCTATTTCTCTTTGTGGAACGATGTTAGCCCTCGCCGGGCGCACCGACACGACCTCTTCCCTTCCCGCCATCACCGTCCCGACGCTGATTATGGTTGGCGAACACGATGCGCTGACACCTCCGGCTGCTTCGCAGGCGATGAACGAAAAAATTCCTCAATCGGAATTTCATGTCATTCCGAACGCCGCGCACATGAGCAATATGGAAAACCCCGCGGAATTTAATACGCACCTGATCGCATTCCTTCAAAAAATTCCCTAAAAGAGAAGAACAAGAAACTCTTCCATTCCCATCTATCTCTAATGATGCCGCGCCGCCCGTACAATGATATTTCTTCGCTAAACTCCGAGATCATTTCCTGCAGAAAATGCCCCCGTTTGGTCCGGTGGCGTGAGGGCATCGCACAAAAGAAGACAAAACGATTTGCCGACCAGGAGTATTGGGGAAAGCCCGTCCCCAGTTTTGGTGATGTCGAAGCGCGCGTCCTCGTGGTCGGCCTCGCCCCCGCCGCCCACGGAGGGAACCGCACAGGAAGAGTCTTCACCGGCGATGAAAGCGCGAACTGGCTGTACCGCGCGCTGCACAAAAGCGGATTTGCCAACCAAGCCGTTTCAACCCACCGCGGCGACGGGCTAAAATTATCTGACTGTTATATCACCGCCGTCTGCCATTGCGCACCGCCGCAAAACAAATTGCTGCTAAAGGAAATTAAAAATTGCCGCCCTTTCATGCTGCAAGAACTGCAGCTATTGAAGCATCTTCGCGTCGTCGTCGGCCTCGGCAAAACGGGATTCGACGCGTCCTTCGACTGCTTTCGCCTTCTGGGCTGGACAGATTTGAAAGCCCGGCCGAAGTTTGGACACGGAGTCTCTTACCGGATCAACCGAACAATCACGCTCCTCGGAAGCTATCACCCCAGCCAGCAAAACACGTTTACAGGAAAACTGACGGAGGCGATGCTGGATAAAGTTTTTCGATTGGCTCAGAGAATGGTGGAAGCATAGCAGCTTCCTTGGCATCCCTTTGGCGGTGTATCTTCAAAAAAGCGAGAAAGCCTATCGACCTGTAGCGGGTAATTCGCCTTTAACGGCCATGTATCTTATTCCCAACGAAGACATTCGGAGCGAGGTGAAACGCAAAGGCCCAAAAAGGGTAGTGTCCTAATATGGGTATGAGCTATCTGAAAAATGCTTTGTACTGTCATCCTGATCCACGACGCTGAAGCTTTGTGGATTTACGGAGACGCATTGACATGGATTCTTCGTCTCCCGACAAAAAGCGTCGGGAGACTCAGAATGACATGACTCAGAGATTATGACATGTACAATCAAATTAGGACACTACCCCAAAAAGCCATCATTTGAAGTTCTCGCGATCTTCTGCTATATTTCAGTCAAGTAGCGGCTTGGTTAAATTTTACGAGAGGGATGGACAATGACGATGTTTAATGAAAAGATAACGCTCGGGTCGGACACTCGTACGGAAGCCGAACCCTTCAAACGCCTTCGCAGGCTTCGCATGACGGAAGCATTCAGGGCGATGGTTCGCGAGACAGAGCTTTCGCGCAACGATTTTATATATCCCCTTTTCGTCGTGCCGGGAAAACAAATACGGAAAGAAATCAATTCCATGCCGGGGGTTTTCCAACTATCGATAGACGAAACCGTAAAAGAATGTGCCGCTGTAAGATCTCTGGGCATCCCCGCGGTCATCCTGTTTGGCATTCCCGAGCAGAAGGACGAAGTCGGCAGCGATGCGTACGATGAACATGGAATTATCCAAATGGCCATCCGGGCGATCAAAAAAGAAGTTCCCGAACTTGTCGTAATTACTGACGTTTGCTTATGCGAATACACGTCGAACGGACATTGCGGAATTGTTCGCGGAAATGAAATCATTAACGACGAGTCTATCGAACTTCTCGCCAAAGAAGCCCTTACTCATGCACAGGCGGGAGCTGATTTGGTTGCCCCGTCGGATATGTTTGACGGCCGCGTCAAGGCGATCCGGAAAATTCTGGACGACAATAGCTTCCACAACATTCCTATAATGTCGTATGCTGCAAAGTATGCGTCAGGATTTTACGGGCCGTTCCGCGATGCCGCGGAAAGCACGCCGAAATTCGGGGACCGGCGTTCGCACCAGATGGATCCGGCGAACTCCAACGAGGCGCTCCGTGAGGTAGAACAGGACATTATCGAGGGCGCGGATATCGTGATGGTAAAGCCGGCGCTCCCGTATCTTGACATCGTCCGTCGCGTGAAAGACAAGTTCGGGATGCCGACGGCTGCCTATAATGTGAGCGGCGAGTATTCGATGATCAAAGCTGCCGGCAGAAACGGCTGGATCGACGAAGAACGAGTGATGATGGAATCACTGATAAGCATCAAACGGGCCGGTGCAGATCTAATTCTTACCTACTTTGCGAAGGATGCCGCTAAGCTCCTGCGTTGATTTTATCTTCATGAAAAATATCCTCATTACGGGCGGAACTGGATTCATCGGGTCGAATCTTGCCGCCTCATTAGTGCAGCAAGGATTCAGCGTCAGAATTCTTCGCCGGCCGTCTTCAAATCTTTTTAACGTCGCATCCCTTTCCGTTGAACATCGCATCGGCGACGTGCGCAATCCCGAGTCGCTGCGCAGCGCGATGCGCGGCTGCGATACCGTCTTCCACGCCGCCGCGATGGTTTCGTTCTGGAAGCCGGTGCGACCGCTCCAGTATGAAATCAATGTCACCGGTACAAAGAATGTTGTCGACGCCTGTTTGCATGAACATGTCGAACGCCTTGTCCATACAAGCTCCATCGCCGCGATCGGCCATCCCGCAGACGGAATGCTGGCTAATGAATCGACACCGTTCAATTGGCAGGAAGTCGACAGCGGTTATAAGAATTCAAAATACATGGCCGAAGGCGAAATTGCCAAAGGGGTCGCGCGCGGGCTCAACGCGGTGATGGTCAATCCGGGAGTAGTAATCGGTCCCGGCGACGTAAATTTTAACGGAGGGAAAATCATCCGTTCGGTGAAGAAACATCAGGCGCTGTTCTATATTAAAGGGGGAATGAATATTGTGTTCGTCGCCGATGTTGTGGCAGGCCATATCGGCGCCGCGCTCAAAGGCAGGACGGGCGAGCGTTATATCCTGGGGGGCGAAAACCTGACCCATAAGCAAGCTTTTCAAATAACCGCGGAAGTAGTCGGCGGCATCGTACCCCGGATCCGGATGCCGATTTCTCTTTTAAAGCTTGCAGGAAAATTCTTCGACCTTGCCGGAACGGTTATGAACAAAGAGCCGTTCGTGACGTCCGAACTTTTTTCGGGCGCAGGATTCTACAATTGGTATAGTTCCGAAAAGGCTCAACACGAGCTTGGGTATACGATCACGCCATTCCGCGATGCCATCGGGAAAACGTACTTCTGGTACACTTCCAATCATTTGCTCTAAGAACAATGTCAACCGTTACCATTGAGATACGGAGAAGAACAAAAATGAAGACGTCGAAATCCGAAAAACTATATGCAAAAGCGCTGCGATTGATTCCCGGCGGAGTCAATTCACCAGTGCGCGCTTTTACGTCGGTTGGCAGGACACCGATTTTTATCAAAAAGGCTCTCGGTTCGAAGCTGTGGGACGTTGACGGAAACAGATACATCGACTACGTCGGCTCATGGGGGCCGATGATCCTCGGCCATGCCCATCCCCGGATCCTTAGCGCCGTGAAAAAAGCGGCAGACGGTGGAACAAGTTTTGGAGCGGCAACTGAACGAGAAATTGAAATGGCCGAACTCATATCGACAATAATGCCGTCGGTCGAAATGGTTCGCATGGTGAACTCCGGCACCGAAGCGACGATGAGCGCAATCCGCCTGGCGCGCGCGTTCACCGGAAAGGACAAGATCATCAAATTCGAAGGGTGCTATCACGGACACGCCGATTCTTTTCTTATAAAAGCCGGATCTGGAGCGATGACTCTTGGAGTCCCCGACAGCCCCGGTGTGCCAGCGGCAATCGGGGGCGCAACGCTCACGGCCCGTTACAACGACCTCATGTCGCTGGAACGTCTTGTCGAAGAAAACATAGGGCAGATTGCCGGACTTATTGTCGAACCCGTCGTCGGGAACATGGGCTGCGTTCCGCCGGGAAAGGGGTTCCTCGAGGGACTCCGTTCAATCTGCACAAAACACGACATTGTCTTCATCATGGATGAAGTGATGACGGGCTTCCGCGTTTCCCTTGGCGGCGCTCAACAACTCTACGGCGTAAAACCCGACCTTACAACTTTGGGCAAAATCATCGGCGGCGGACTGCCAGTAGGAGCTTACGGGGGCAAAAAGGAAATAATGAAATTGGTGGCCCCGTCGGGACCGATGTATCAGGCGGGAACGCTTTCCGGCAATCCTCTTGCGATGGCAGCAGGAATCCAAATGCTGAAGATGCTCTCCGCCAAAAGATCAGTCTATACTCAGCTCGAAGCAAAGTCTGCAAAGCTCGAAAACGGACTCCAGGCAATCATCGACAAACATAACCTCCCTATTACACAAAACCGGGTCGGCTCAATGTTCACACTATTTTTCACGAAAGAAAAGGTAGTTGATTACGAAACAGCAAAGAAGTCCGACACGAAACAATTTGCCCTATATTTTTCTTCCATGCTCGACCAAGGAATTTACCTCGCCCCGTCGCAATTCGAAGCGGCGTTTATGTCGACAGCGCATTCGGACAAAGATATCGAACTGACAATCAGCGCAGCTGAAAAAGCGTTGTTAAAAGTTTTTTCGTAAAATCTCTGTGGATCTCTGCGCTGCCCCTTTGTTTCTCTGTGAAACTTAGTTTCTGTTGCGCAGAGCGGAGTTAATTACGGGAAGTTCGGAGGAAGCGGAAGCGAAGCAGGCGTGCTTGGATTTTGTTTCTTGTGCTCGACAATAACGTATACTCCTGCTGCAACGCCAACCGCAGCAGCGGAACCGATGTACCACCAGAGATTCGATTTCGATTCCTGGAGGGTTTCAGGGATTGAAGCATCATGCGTAACAGTCTGTCCTACCCTGATCGCAATTTTCCTGATAAAATTGTCAACATCCCCGGCCGAGGCACACACTGCGTTGTCGGTTATCCCCGAAAGCTTCTGCGGCTTCTTGGCGTCAAATTCATCCGATTGAAACTGATACGTTGAGTTCTTTTTTGTTATTCTGCAAAGAAGCACTCTTTGGAATCCCGCTTTGGCGGCGAGCGTCTGCACACAACTGACGTCCGAACATTTTTCAAGAGCAGCCCTGTTTTCTTTGCTCAAACCTTTTGCAAAGTCTGCCTTAAGCAGGACGGACAAAGAAGTAAACTCGGATAATTTTGCACGCAGGCTTAAAAAGAAAGAGTCCGCTTCTCCCGCCGATAATCCGCTTGCTCCGCCGCTAACCAAAACAACTTTGATCATTGATTTGGAAAAAGCAGGCTGCGCTAAAAGCCGCTGCGAAACTGCAACTACCGCGAGTGGAATAATTAACAGAAGGCATTTCAAAAATACCCCGGTTGTTGCCCTTCGACGCTTCCCGATAAAAAACATCGGGACTTGCTCAGGGTGAACAGATTTCTTGTTCATCCTGAGTAAGTGATCCTCGACGAGTCGAGCCGTCGACCGCCCGAAGGGTGGGAAAACGCATCGAAGGATGGCTCCTAACGTAGAGGCTATTTTACGCAATTTGAAAAATAGCATAGAACCGTTCCTATCGGATCAACAACATTTTTTTTGTCTGATGGTATATCACTCCGCCGCCTGCGATCGAAATACGGTAAAAATAAGTGCCCGACGAAACGTTCTTCCCGTCAAAACTTACCTCATAGAATCCCGGAGTAACCGTTTCATCAACAAGCGTGCGAACCTCTTGTCCTAAAACGTTGTACACCTTCAAGAGAACCCGCGCCGTCTTCATGGCATTTGGCACCGCGTAACGGATGATAGTCTCAGGATTGAACGGGTTCGGATAGTTGTTGTAAAGCCCTGGTTCATTCGGAACGAGTGCAACTCCTCCCAGATTCTTTTCGATGAATGAAGATGTCCCAACGATGAGGCGGTATTTCCCGACGCCATCCTTCCCGGTCGTTCCGAGAATTGTTTTCTGCGTCTTTAGATCGTACGCCAGCCCTTTACCGAAATCAACCAATGTCGCCTGGAAGCCTTGACGTGAAATTTCATCCACCGAGTTGAACGTTAATTTCGTTTTTGCAAACCCATCACCCGTTGTGACAGTCAATTCCCACACATCTCCGTCCGCGTTGAGAGGCCTAATGTCCCTCATGAGCTGTCCTGCCTCATTTTCAATATTCACAAGAATATTGTGACTGCCGATGAACGGAGCCTGGAAGCGATCAGATTTGTCCAGTCCCTTCAGCGCGCCCAACCTCATGCCAACTTCATTCCCCGCACAAGTCATGCCGATGTCATCTCGAACGGCATCGAATGCGAGAGTCCATTCTTTTGATTGCTGAGAGTTGTTCACTTTCGCGAGCGTCTGTGTACTCCGTTTGTTCGACCCGGCTGCCGGCGGCAGCAGCATTCCGGTCAAATCGAATTTCAACGTGCAAGCGCTATCGACTCTTACGGCCAATCCCTGCCAGCTTCGCAGAGTATCGACGTCAGGACCTGATCCTTCCCAGCCTCCCTGAGGACCGGTTCCGGAAAAATAGTAATGAACGAGTGGAGATCCGCCCTGGAAAATCAAATGGCCGAAAGGAATATCAACCAGAAATGGATTTCCGACCAGATTCCATCCTTGATTCAGTTTGACCCCCGTATAGAGCATCTTGTCCGCTCGGATCAATCTTGGTTTGGCGAGCGTTGCGGAATTTCCTTGATTTTCGGAAACGATCATGAAACCGGAACCGGGAATAACGAGCGACGAATCTTTGAATGAATCATAGTCGTTCCAGCCTCCGTTCAGTAACCTGACCATTCGCCAATTTACGTAAGGAACTCCTTTGTCCGAATGAGGGCCGAAGCTCCCTTCTATAAAACTGCTCGGACGTTCATCTTCCGGCACATAAGGAATCGAAAATATTCGATATGCCTTTACCTCCTGTCCCACAGGAAGATTCAACGAGTGTACACTCGGAATATCCGCAAAATTGTTTACAGACAAATCCGAGGCAAAGCGGATTTCAAACGAAAGCAGATTAGAGAGAGTGAAGTTTCCGGCACTGTCGACCGCCTGAATCCGATATTCGGCACCGACAACGACTCTATTTCTGATGAATGAAGTCGGCGGAATTGCCGACGTATCATTGGAAAAATTAGCCGTCGTCCATGTTGGTTCATCGAGCCGCCGGTAAAGCAAGGTTAATGCCATCACACCGGATTCGTTCGGCGGTTCTGCGGCAGAAGCCACCACCGGCGGAATGCCCGCCAGCGTTCCGTCGGGCCGAACAACAATAGTATCCAGGTCAGTGCTGTTGGGGGTTATTAAAGGGCCGTTATTGTCATACTTAATGATAATCGAACCGGTCGAATCCGGATTCCAGTTTCCAAGCGAATCCTCGAGAACAAAATAAACCGTATCTCTTCCAACCTGAGTAAGTGATATAGCAGCACTTGTGTCGGCGGCAAAAATGCTCTGAACAACCGCAGCGTTCTTCGGCAATGTATTGATAGAATATCGTATGCTGTCAATCGGCAGCATGCCGTTATGAGGATTTGTCCATGTGATCGTAAACGCTGCCGCATTCGACCAGCCGGCGGGAGTAACTGCTGATGCCGCCGGCCTGCCGGGCCGTGAATATACTCTCGCGGAGAGGGGGATTTTTAACAACGGAGTGAGCGCGTTACTCTTTATGAAGATTGTGTCTGTCAAGAGGCCGGCAGTATCGGCGCGTAAGATTATTGAGACCTTCAATGAATCTACACTGCTGCCATGAGTCTTCGAAAAACCTATTTCCTTTTTGTTCGCGTAGATTGTGTCGACAATCAGAGAGTCCGGGGGAGACACATCTCGCAGCACAAAATCTTGCTTTGCAGAATCGCCTATCGCGACATATCCAAAGTCTATGGACGCCTTGCTTATGTTGATGGATGGAGCGCCGACCACCGATTGCAGTATCGAAACACTATTGACGTTAGTGGCGCTGTTGGTCACGATCAAGTCGGGTCTGCCGTCTCCGTTCAAATCGCCGACTGCAAGCCCATAGGGAAGGTTTCCGGTTACGAAATCTGTTTTGGGAGCGAAGGAAGCGATGCCTCCGACGCTTGTATTCCGGAATACGGTGACCGCGCTGTCGCCATTTGCGACAACAATATCGGGTTGGCCGTCTCCATTAACATCGACCGCCGCTATGCTGTTGGGCGGGCCGCCCAAACTAAAGTCCGTCCCGGCGGCAAAAATGATGTTTCCGCTGCTGCTGTTATTCTGGAAAACGGAGATTGTGCTGTTGCCGTTATTCGCCGAAACAATATCAGAATTGCCGTCGCCGTTCACATCTGCGATCGCAACTGCAATCGGGGAAGCGCTTGCCGAAATATTAACCCTGACCGCAAAAGAAATATTTCCAATCGTGGATGTATTCCGAAAAACCGAGAGAGTGCTGTCGCCCAAATTCGCAGTCACCAGATCAGGCTTTTCGTCCCGATCCAAATCGCTGACGGCTATTCCGTACGGAAGGATGCCGGCGGCGAAATCGACATTCGGGGCAAATGTTATCGATCCGCTGCTCGTATTGCGAAGCACTGATACCGAATTGCCATTTCTGTTTGTTACAACAACATCGGGCTTGCCGTCTCCATCCAGATCGGCGACGGCAACTCCGTAGCCGCTCCCTCCCGTTGCAAAATCGACTTTGGCGGCAAAAGAGATAGCACCGCTGCCGCTGACACTCGTGTTTCGGAAAACGGAAATTGAGCCGCTTGTCCCATCGGATACTACGACATCAAGTTTTCCATCTCCATCGAGATCCCCGATTGCGACACCCCACGGGTGGCTGCCGGCTGCAAAATCTGCTTTTGATGAGAATGAATTTGCCGTAATGCTATCGCCCACATTCGTATTCCGATAAACTGAAATTGTATTGTCTGTGTAGTTCGTTACTACGATATCAGGCTTTCCGTCTCCATCCAAATCGCCGACTGCCACGCCGTATGGAAGAGAGCCGGTCGTAAAGTCCAATCTGGGGAAATAACTGGAGGACGAAAGTGCGCCGCCGCCGGGGAACGTTGGAATGAATGGAGCAGTCGAATATGCAGTGAGGCCGCCCACCGTCAAGCTGATGGGAGCATAGGAAGCGCTGACGGGAACGGTAACTGAAAGTTGTGTTCCTGCCGGCGAAGCTGAGCTGACGGCAGCTTTCACTCCCCCAAAAAACACAATGTTGTTTAACGGTGCCGCGCTGAAATTAGTACCGATGATTGTAATGGTTGAACCGACGGTTCCGCTTAACGGAGAGAACGAGGCGATCGTAGGAGGAACTTGAGAATAGAC
>CAZXQG010000042.1:0-24937 GCA_964642725.1 uncultured Chitinophagaceae bacterium | reverse complement strand
CAAACCATGCTACATCATTGTCATTCTGAACGGAGCGAAGCGGAGTGAATGCCGATGGCATCCCTTAGGGAGAATCTATGTCAGCACCGTCGGTTGAATGCATCGCTCAGTTTCGGACATCAATGAGGAGCCCTTGGTGAGGTTCTCTTAGTTCACGCAGACGCTTTTACAACCACCAGCGTTAGATCATCGTGCGGCTCGGCATCGGCCCGGAACTTTTGAACGGACGAAAGGATGGAGTGCTGCAAATTGGCGGCGGTGAGACTCCTGCCCGATTGGACAATCTTCTGGACAGCCTCTTCACCGAATTGATTATTCTGCGCATCCATCGCTTCGGTCAGACCGTCGGTATAAAAAACAAAAATACCGTCTTTTGACAGCGGTTTCCGGATTTCCTGAAGTTCTTCCTCGAAAATTTTTCCCCGTTCCAGACCGAGCCCGATTCCATGAGCATCAAGAAACTGCAGCTTGCCGTTGACGCCGATCAGCGCTTTGTTGTGGCCGGCACGGCAAATGCGGACTTCCTTTTTCTGCAAGTCAAACACAGCGAGAATCATCGTAATAAATGCTTTCCGTTCGAGTCCTTCAAAGATACGGCGGTTTATGTGGATGAGCATTTCTTTCGGCGTTTTGTACATATGAGCCGCGAGCTGCACCATGCCTTGTATCTTCGACATATAGAGTGCCGCCGACATTCCTTTACCCGAAACATCGGCCACAGCAACGAGAATTTTTTTCGGCCCGAGCCGGATGTAGTCGAAATAATCCCCGCCGACCGACATCGCTGGAATTGAAATTCCGGCAATATCCAATCCTTTCACGGCAGGAATTCCTTTCGGCAGCAAACCCTCTTGAATGTGGCGGGCGATATCAAGTTCATGCTTGATGCGCTCCTGCTCGGCAAGTTCTTCATACAAGAATGCATTTTCAATAGCGACCGATGCTTGCTTTCCGGTCGATGATAAAAGCTGCAAGTCCTCCTGCCGGAATGTCGATTCGGAAAGTTTTTCGCCGACAAAGATGGCCCCGATCAGCTTTTCCTTCGAGCGGATGGGAATTACATAGTGAAACTCCTGCCGGCGAAAATTTTCCTTGATATCCGCCGGGAGGTAATCGACGCTGAACTCCCCTTTGAATTTCTGGATTGCTTCGACCAGTTTCCTGTCCGCTATGAGGCAGAATTTTTTCCATGCGCTGCCGTCGAACCCTTGCGTTTCAGTGCAGCAGCAGGAGCGTTCATCGCGGAAAAAAATAATACCGACACGTTTCAATTTCATGAGTTGGCTCAATTTTTCCACGATCCCCTTGGCAAGGTCCACCATACCGAGCTTCGTTCCCATCACCTCGGCGAGCTCGCTCGCCGCCCGCCTGTAATCATACCGTCCCCGGTCGTACAACGTATCAATAATTTCCTGGCCTTTTCTTCCGACAAATCCTATAAGGAGCGTGAGCGCCGCGGCAATCGCCATCAACACAGCTTTCTCGAACGGTTCCTGTTGACCGGGAAGCGTCGGCGTGCCGAGGATTTCAATAGAAGTGCCGGTGAGCCGGACGTTCGGCAAATTCAATTTTGCCTGAGGAAGAGTGAGAAGAATTTCAAGCGCAACGGCCGCGAGGAAAACGATCCACACCCAGGAGATGATGGAGTATTGAATATTCCGCCGTACACGCAAATCCAGATCGAGCAACCGGTACCGCCCGATAGAATAGAGATACGACAGTGGAATAGCTGCCATAGCCGCTCCCATGTAGCCAAAATATGTCTGGCTGTTTGTCATATTGACGAGATAGCCCAATCCAACAACAATTACCAAAGCAATGACAGATGTCCAATTGATAATCCGCGATAGCTTTTTGTATTCATGACTGCACTGCTTCCAGAAATAGATAGATACACCGGCCGTGGCAAGAACCATTGCTCCGACACAGAAGAGTCCTGATTGTCCTTTAAATGTCAATGAGACAACGACGCAGATTGCGGCAAGAGCGTACATGAGTATCCGTATCCATGCGCGCGCCAAAATTTCCGGCCGCTCTATAGGAAAGTAGCTTCTGCTGTGGAATGTGACCGCTATCCCCAGGAAAAGCGAACAGGTCATTGTGAGAATTCGTATCCGAACAAACGTGTCAATATACGTGTCGCGCTGAAGCAGCGTCACAACAAAAAAGAAGCCCAAGGCAAGCAATGAGAGTCCGGTAAGCCGTGCGGCTTTCAGCCCGGGGCGCTTGAGCGAAAGAAATGTACCGGTGATCATGAACAGCGTCCCCGACAGAAAAACAATAAGCAGTGAGATCGGAATTCCGAAAGATGCTAATGTTACATTTAACCGCAGGTTTTGATTGGCGCGGAGAATCTCATAGGCAATCGATTTTCCGATTTGTCCCTGGCGCATGATCGAATCCGCTTCGAGAACATTCCTAAACCCTTGCTTGTTAATTCGTAGAATCAGGTCGCCGACCTTCATGCCAGCGCGGTCCGACGCACCCCCTTCCGTTACGTCGCAAACATTTGCCGTCGGCGGAAGGACACGGATCATTCCAGAAGAAACATCATTTTTCTTTACTTTGAAATCTATTCTGGCAGTCTCCGTCGGCCGGTCAACAGTAATCAAGAGAGAATCACCAGGACTCCTTGCGACGATGCCGTCAATCTCCGATGGATCCGCGGGGACGAAATCGTTTATTGACACGAGAAGGTCTCCGACACAAACTGAATCCGTTTTATGCTGCACAAGCGTTACAAACCGGAGATACGATGCTTTCTTGATGACGATCCCGGAGAGGTTCTTCACAAAATAGAATGTCGACGAGGAGTTCATGAACAAGTTTTCATCGGTAGGCGAGCTGGCGTAGCGATAGAACGTCATTGCGCCAAGCGAAAACAAGCAGAGCGCCAAAATGCCGATCAGGAGTCTCACTATTTTGGGGTGTTCGTCGAAGTACTTCATGGGATTGCAATTTGAATTTTATGAATATACGAAAATTTGGGCAATTCGTTGCAAGGAAAATCCGCCCCCCACAGAATGCAGGCTGTTCTTTCAAAGGAGATGAATTACGTGGTTTTTCCCCCCTTTTTTTTATATCTTATTTCCGCAATCAATCCAACGAATTCGATGTTTTCATCACTCTCATATAAAACACTCGCAAAGGCGGCGCTATTCCAGAATGCGCCGGTGTATGTACAGTTCTACATTACGTCGCGCTGTAACCTTACATGCAAGCAATGCAATATCATTTATGCGAATTCTGATGTGCGGGAGTGTTCGCTGGATGAAATCAAGCAAATTGCAGAAAATTTTGCGAAACTAGGGGTTGCGATTGTATTGTTAACAGGCGGGGAGCCATACGTCCGCGAGGATCTGCCAGAAATTATTCGCGAGTTCGAGACACGCGGTGTTCACGTTCGAATGCAGACCAATGGGCTAGCGACAGAAGAACAGATTCATAAATCAATTGAATACGGGGGAAAAGATATTTCTATCTCGCTCGATTCGCTTTATCCTCCAACGCAGGATGATATTAACGGCGGGTTTAAAAAATCTTGGCATCGCGCACTCCAAACGATGGCAACGTACACAAAGTATCTGCCAAAAGAAGGGAGCTTCGCAGCACTCGGTTGTGTAATGCAGCGAGAAAATCTAAACGATATCGAAGACGTGATTCGCTTTGGGACAGAAATCGGTTGGTATACTTCGCTTGTTCCGATCCATGTTACGGATAACCTCCATCCGATGAATTTCCGCACGTTCGATCAAGCCGCAAGGTTCCTTCCACATGAGTACCCATACGTCGAGAACGTAATAGAACGGGTGCGTGCGATGCAGAAGGAGGGCTACTTGCTGTATGACAGCGATCAGTATTTGGACGATATTAAACGCTTTGTGCGCAATGAACCCACAACTTGGCGAAATAAAAATGACGGCGTTTGCGATAGTCCCAATCTTTATTTTGCTGTATTGCCAAACGGGGATTTTGCGCCGTGCTGCGACCATCGTCTACCGCGCTCCGTCCCAACCTACTCGCAAAGCTTCCCGAAAGTTTATTACGACGCAGTATTCCGCGATGATGTTCTAAAAAAAACGAAACCCTGTACTGGTTGCATGTATGGCAGTTATCCTGAAATGACTATCTCAATGCGCTTCATGGCGGCAAAGATCCAGCGCATAAAAACATTTTTTGCTTCGCCTCCAAAAAACCGCTGGCCATTATCCTACGAAAAAATACTCGAGACCGCGGAACACATCAGGTCTCTAAAACATGCAAAATCAAAGGAACAAACAAGTATTGTTGCTTAATGTGATAGAGTGTTATGCCAAAGAAAATTCTATTTGAAAGCGCCATCCATCAGTTCCTTAGTGCAGCCCGCGATTTTGCGGAACAAGAGCGGCTGTTGTCAGCTGAAAATTACCACCGGTGGTCAGAGTTCATTCTCTCGATGCAATTCGATTATCCCCGTCCCAATTTTGTTTCTGTCGAATGGACGTCGCCCGGACATGGGAAATCAACTTTCTCCATCGAACATGTTCATTTTTACACCCGCGGTGATAATCAGGAAGCAGTTCAGCAACAAAAGACATCGGGGCTGCTCTTTGGAGACGATTCTGTACAAAAAGAAAATCTTGAATTCTTTCGCACGACTGCTCAGAGGATAGCCGGTGAAGCAGGGCTTTTACGGACAAACTATGGTACCGATGAAACAGCAAAACGGCTTCACGCGGAAGAACATTTCCATGACGATTGGGCCTCGGTTGAGGACGCACTCAAGATTAATGTGAGGCAAATGAATGAAGCCTCGACAGCACCGGAAATGCGCTACATTCGGCAGGCGCTTGGCGACTTAACAGGTAAAACGCTGCTCGATATCGGCTGTGGACTTGGTGAAGCAAGTGTCTACTTCGCACTCGAAGGCGCTGACGTTACTGCGACCGACCTTTCACAGAAAATGCTCGATGTGGCAAAGCAACTTGCGGAAAAGAATGGAACGACCATCAAGATACACAAGTCAGCTGCGGAAAATCTTGCGTTGCGCAATGACCAGCAATTCGACATCATATATGCAGGTAATCTTTTTCACCATGTTGACCTTAAACCGACCCTAAAGAATATTCTAAAACATCTTAAACCAGACGGAGTCTTAGTAAGCTGGGATCCGGTAGCATACAACCCGGCCATTAATGTCTACCGCAAACGCGCCATGCAAGTGCGTACGGTTGATGAGCATCCGTTTAAGCTGGCCGATGTGCGAATGTTCCGGAATTATTTTGACGATGTCCAAACGCGCTGGTTTTGGCTAACAACACTCTCCATTTTTGTCTTAATGGCTTTCGTGCAACAGCGTGATCCTAATAAAGAGCGCTACTGGAAAAAAGTAATAGAAGAGGCAGACAGATGGTCGTGGTTATATAATCCGCTCGAAGCAGTAGACCGTCTTCTCCTTGCAGTTTTCCCATTTCTTCGCCCACTCTGCTGGAATGTCGTTATTGTCGCGCACAAACCGAAAGTGCAACCATCATGACGTCAAAATCAAAAAGAAGGATAGAAATCTCCGTCGCTGCTCCTTGTTACAATGAGGCGAAGGGCTTGCCGGAATTTGTCAAGCGCACTGATGGTGTGCTAAAACAGTTGAAAACGAGTTATGAACTCATATTGGTAAACGACGGAAGCGTTGATGAATCGTTCAACGTTGGCGTGGAACTGACAAAAACCTATCCACATCTGAAAGTTGTGAGCCTCAGCCGTAATTTCGGACATCAAGTCGCTGTTACTGCAGGAATGGACATTGCCGTCGGCGATGCCGTTATCCTGATCGACGCTGATTTGCAAGACCCGCCCGAATTAATTTCAGAAATGGTTGCAAAATGGCGTGAAGGGTATCAAGTTGTCTACGGTCAACGCCGAATGCGCGAAGGAGAAAAGTTCTTCAAACTTTTCACGGCAAAACTTTTCTACCGATTGCTACGCCGCATTACTAAAGTCAGCATTCCGGTTGACACTGGTGATTTTCGATTGATGGACAGGAAGGTCGTTGAAGCAATGAAGCGGCTGCGTGAAAGTCATCGGTTCATTCGTGGATTGGTGAGTTGGACGGGATTCAAACAAATTCCCGTGACCTACGACCGTAAGCCTCGCTTTGTTGGAGAGACGCATTACCCATGGCGTAAAATGTTGCTGTTCTCAATCGATGCCATCACCTCATTTTCAATTGTGCCGCTGCGGTTACTCACTTTATTCGGCTCGATGATTGTCCTGTTAGCAGTCCTGTTTTCAGCTTACGTCCTTGTCGTAAAAATATTCGACCCCGGATTTTTCCTAGCCGGTTTCCCGACAATCGTACTGCTGATTTCGTTTTTCGGCGGCATTCAATTGCTTTCGCTCGGCGTTATTGGCGAATATGTCGGCCGCATTTACGAAGAAATAAAGCGACGTCCGCTATACTTCGTCGATGCCATATATCAAAATGGTTCAAAGCAAGAACTCTCGTAACGTGTCTACCCAACTTACTTGCCGCATTTGCTATACGTCAAACCGGTCGCACTTCACAGGATTGCGAACCTGCGAAGATATCCGCCATCTTGGTAACTATGAGGTGTTTTATTGCGAAGCGTGTGGCAACGGATTTACCACTCCGGATATTCCACCGGATCACTACGAGCTTCTTCCAGATGCTTCCGACGACAAGATATCTTCGAGCGCAAACACACTCCTTCGCTGGTTTGTCAACCGTCGCATACAAAAACTCCTTGATCTCCTTGACATTCCAAAAGCGTCGTTGTTGGACATCGGGGGCGGCGCATGCGCATTTGCAAACGGCGTTGCCCGGCGTGGACATCGGGTGACGGTTATTGAGCCGAATGAAAAAAATGCAAAGTTCGCAGACGTGTCGCACGGGGTGACGTTTATATCAGAAATGTTTTCAGAAGTTTTGATCAAACGCGGCGTCCTCCAGCCAAATTCATTCGATGCCGTTACCATGTGGCACTCACTCGAACACACAAGTGATCCTCAAGAGGTTCTTCGGACTATTCATGCCATTCTGAAACCCAACGGCGTTTTGTTGATTTCTGTCCCAAATTTGGCCAGTTTGCTTGCAAGATTTGGCGGTAATTATTGGACGTACCTCGATGTCCCACATCACTTGTGCCACTTTACTCAGCGCGGATTGAAACGTCTGATAGAGGTCAATGGACTCAGTCTTTGCCGGTCGTATCGTTTCTCTATAGAGTATGACCCATTCGGATGGTACCAAACCCTCTTGAATGTCATTAGCCGTTCTCACAATTATTTCTACAATAGCAGAAAAAAACGACGCCCCGATGAATCCTATTTGCGTTATCCTCGATGGACCAAGTTTATTACTGCCATCGGACCTGTTTTGCTTCCCATTGTCTGTGTGATGTCGCTCGTGACATTGACGGCAAACTCCCCTGCATGTGTTGAAATTGCTGTACGAAAGGAATCTTTGTGAACTATTTTGTCACGGGTGCAAGCGGATTTATCGGTCAGCATCTTGTACGGCGCCTGCTCAGGACGAAAACGAATGTCATTTATTGTCTTGTGCGAGACGAAAAAAAACTTCCTACAGATATTTGCAGGGGCGTAAAAATATTACGCGGCGACGGCTCGTCAATTGAGCAACATGCAAGCGTAATTCGATCATGCGCCATTATCTTTCACATCGGGGGGCGTGCAGACCTTGGTAACGGAGATGAATATCGACGCGATAACATCGAATTTACCGACACGCTGATTCACATTGCAGAAGGTTCAAAGAAACTCAAACGATTTGTCTTCACAAGCACTATTGGCGCCGTCGACCGAACGAAACACGACCCATGCACCACACCCCTGAGGGAGGATTCAAAACCGAATCCGTTGACGGATTATGGCAAATCAAAACTCGCGTGCGAGCAGCATCTTACCGCTTCGGAACTGCCGTTCGTTATTGTCCGCCCGGCGCTCGTGTACGGCCCCGGCATGCGGCGCCGGAGCCATCTGCGCGCCTTCATAGATGCTGTCGTCAACAATAAAGCATATACACGATTCAATTTTCCAGGCAAATTGTCTTTCATTTATGTTGATGACCTCATTGATGCACTTATAGTTGTCTCGAAACATCCAAAGTTATTACGACAAATCTATTTTGCTGCCGATAATGAGCCAATCTCGATAGGAAGCATCTTCCAACAAATCGGGCGCATTTTCGGGAAGAAAGCGGGAACGATGGATGTTCCGTTTCCGGTGTCTCGTTTTTTTCGAGCTATGCGGCCGTATTTACCGCTGCAGGTTCAAAATCTATTCAGTAATCTTTTAATTGCTTCAAACGCTAAATTGCGATCATTGGGATTCGCTCCAAAAAGAGATTTGGCGCAGGGGTTCCGGGAAACCGCACACTATCATTTTAGAATGGAGAATCCCGGTCTCGGCGTTGCGATCGTGACCGGAGGTGCAAGCGGCATTGGTCGATCATTGTCCGAGCAACTCTACGCGCGTGGATATTCAATCGTCGTTGTTGACCGGGATAAGGAAAAGGGTATGGAACTTGCCAAATCTCTTCAAGCGGAATTTATCCATGCTGATCTCACACATGACCACGATGTTCAACACATTGTCCGGTTCATTCAAACGAACGCTGATCAAATAGACCTCCTGGTGAATAACGCGGGGGTCGGTAAGCGGGGAAATACAGAAGAAATTCCTTCACATGAACTTGCTGATGTTCTTGCGCTCAATTGTGAGGCGCCTGTAAAACTTACGAACGCAGTTCTACCCGTCTTTATCAAACATGGACACGGAACACTCGTTAACATTGGCTCGTCTGCAGGTTATCAGCCGTTGCCGTATATGTCGGTGTATGCTGCATCGAAGGCGTTTATCATCAGATACACCCAAGCTTTACAAGGAGAGTTAGCGGGACGGAGAATTCCTAGCTCGGTCGAAGTAATTCTCGTATCGCCGTCGGGAACGGCAACGAACTTCCAGAAAAACTCCGGCGTAAAAGAAGATGACGCGGCAAAACTTTTGCAACCTGAAGATGTTGCTGCAGCTATCATTCAACAAATCGGGAAAGGAAGCACCAATCTCATTATCGGCTCATCAGGAAAAGGAATGGCACTTGCTGCCCGTTTTCTGCCAACCCGCGTGCAAATTCGTTTGTGGGAACGATTGATGCGGAGTATGAGGTGAAGATGCCCACAAAACGCTCCCCGTTGGCCATTGGCTCGCTAATCTCAATGATTTGCGTTGTGTATCAATCGCTCTATCGCGCAGTCCCAGCAAACGGGGATTTACTTCTCGGTCTCCCAATAGGAAAAGAGTTTGCGCATCCCGGACTTTTTTCGAAATATGATTTGCTCGTTTCTTCCGGCGTCCGTGGACCGTACCATCTCTATAAATACATCGGCGGTTTTTTGTATCAAATCAATGCCAATGTCGACATCATTTGGGAGTGTTTCTTCCTTGTTTTCTTGTTTCTCACATTCCTCTCCCTCTGGTTTCTTTCGTTAGAATTGACTCAAGATACGTTTTCTTCAGCATTGGTTCTCGCTATTATCTCCATCACTCACCCTTTGCGCGGATCATTGCACGCCTCAGCGGTTCCAATCCAATCATTTGTGACGGCATTGGCGGCAATGCCTTTAGCACTCGCAGCGATTACTCTCCTTCTTCGGAAACGTTACTTTGTTTCGATGGCACTCAGTAGTTTTGTATTCAACATTCACCCATACGTCGGAGTGTTGACAGCTTCTGCCGTTGGTGTTGAAATTCTCTTCAAGTCGCAAGATTCTTTTGGCAAACGAGCAATGGTCATCGTTGGAGGCGGATTGTTCGCTCTGCCAAATATTGTCTATATCCTCGCCTATGTGCCGTCGAATTTTACGGTAGATGGATTTGATTTCTATACTCAGTTTCGCCTCTATGCCTTGCATGCATTTATTGATGCCCATTGGCGCGAAGGGTACGGCTGGTTCTTCATCAATCTCGCCGGTGCAGTGTGGTTTGCACGATACATTAATGAGTGGAAACGGGGCGTGCTCTGGATTCTGTTCACTTGTTGGTTTGTTTTAATGGCATTGTACGCATTCAATTCGTACGTGACAAAGAATCCGACGATTATGCTTATGTTCCTCTTCCGTGCTACATATTTTATCAAACCTATAATTTTTATAATGGTAGTAAACGGAATATATCGATGGCGCAACGAGTTGAGAAACGGCGCTACTGCGCTTTCGTGGTGGAAACCCTGGGAAGTATCGGCTGCAATCATATTTCTTTTCTTTTCCGCAATTCTTCCGATGAAGTTTGCTGTTATGGCAGACACTCTTGCCTTCGTAGCGTACGGCTTCATCGCTTTACGCATCAGGCGACAAACGGATTCGTTCAAATTATTCCTTGCAGCTATCCTTTATGCTGGCATTTTCTTGTTGTGCATTCTCATAGGCGATGATTTCTTCCCTTTTGCGGGCTTTCAAGAGCTTGTCGAAAACGTTGTTGTCGGAAGCATTGTTGCAATTGCAATGGCATTGCTCTTCGTCTTCAAAAAGCTCAATCATCAAGCCAAATCATTAACTAAAACTTCTGGATTAGACATTTCTTTCCGACAGTTGATTATAGCGACGTTGTGTGTACTGCTTAGCCATCATTTGATCATTTCGTTAAAGGACAGACAAATTCCTTTTATACCCGATATTGCCGGGATAAAGGAACGTATCTTTATGCATGAGGCTCCGGCTCGCACTGCGGCTCTGATGCACTGGGCACGGACATCAACGCCTCAACGATCATTGTTCATCGTTCCACCATTGAACTGGGATGACTTCGGTGCATTTCGTCTTGTTGCTGAGCGAGGCATCTATGCAACAATTGCGGAAGTGAACCAGCTCGCGTTTGATGCTTCCATTTATCATCAGGCACATCAACGTCTGGTTAATCTTGGTATCACGTTCCCCGCGCCACGCGAATTTGATCAGCAAGGGTATTATGAATTAACACTTCAGGATTTACAAAGGCTCGCCAAACAAGAACATGCTGACTATATTGTTCTTGAAGAGAGTTTAATGCATGGCACAGTGTCTTCGCTTCCAACAGTCTACCACGATGAGCGTTACGTTGTTCTCGACTTGCACGCTTCGCAATAAGTGCTCATCGACGTCATTGACTTCCATATCGAATGATTTGTTGAATATTTTTTTCCCATACCATGCTGAAAGCTGTTAAATCACTCGTTTCCGCTTCTTTCGTCTACGGGCTTGGGACGGTCGCGAGCAAGTTTATCGGCGTTTTTTTGCTGCCGGTATTCACCAGCTATCTTAAGCCCTCGGAATACGGTTTGTTTGAGACGTTCAATGTCCTATTTTTTTTGCTGAGCACAATCGGTGCTCTCGGGATGGATTCGGCGATGATCCGGTTTTATTATGACTCCAGTGAAGAACGGCATAGAACACTTGTTGTTTCTTCCTCGTTGTTTCTTGCATTGGCAGCAGGAGCGATGCTTGCAGGTTTCGGCTTTATGTTATCGCCGGTTATCAGCGTCACGCTCTTCAGCAGTTTGACTCAAGTTAGCACACTCCATGTAACAATGATGCTGGTGGTCGTTTCCATCATCAATACCGTTCAGCTCGCGCTGTTTCAAACAAAGCGCGAGCCCGGCCGCTATTCCATATTGACGTTTCTCCGTTTCATCGCGATGTACGGCCTCAGCGTGGTGTTTCTTATCCAAGGGGACGGAGTGTACGGACTGATGCTTGCCCAATTGATCGCATACAGCATTTCCCTTGCACTCGGATTTGTGTTTTCCCGAAATGATTTCCGTTTTGTGGTCTCTCCGAAAATTTCAAAAGAGATGCTGGTCTTCAGCGCGCCTTTGATTATCGGCAGTGTCAGTATTTGGCTGCTGAGTTCAAGCGACCGTTTTTTTCTCTTGCGCCTTTCCACTCTCAACGAACTCGGCCTCTACTCCCTGGGCAGCCGTCTTGCATCAATCGTGTTGTTCGCGGTAACAGCGTTCCAAATGGCCTGGCCGCAATTTGCATTTTCCCGCGCCGGCGGCGAGAACACGGCATATACCAATGCGCGTATTCTGACATACTATCTTTTTGTCGGGATTCTCCTTGTTCTTGGTATTACACTGTTCACACCGGAGATTCTTTCTCTTCTTGCAACGTCATCGTACGCCGGCGCCGGTTCAGTAGTGTTCTTGCTCTCATGCAGTTTTCTTTTTTATGGATGCTATTTTGTCTTCGTCATTATACTGTCGTTGACAAAGAACACTCTCTCGATACTTCCGGTAACCATTCCTCCATTAGTTGTGAGCGCCGCCTTGAATTACTATCTTGTTCCCTCAATGGGCGGGATGGGTTCTGCCATTGCTTCCGTGAGCGCGTACTTCCTCATGGCGGCATTGACTTTTGCGTTTACCAATCGCTTGTTCCCTATCCGGTACGAGTGGAAACGGGTCGTGAAAATGGCAATCGCAGCAGCATGCATTATTGCTGCAAACACAATGTTACCGGCAGGCTCGCTGTTATTGCACATCGCGGCGAAATCGCTTTTGCTGGCGGCGTATCTTGTGGCATTGGCGATGATGAAGTTCTTTCTCCCTATCGAATTGGAGACCATCAAAAATTATGTCTCTCTTCCCTTTCGTCTAACGAAATAATTCGGACCCAATAACTTCATATGTGCGGCATTACAGGCATATTATCCCGACACGGCAGCTCTGTTGACCCGGCGTTGCTCCTCAGAATGACGAACAGCATCCGTCATCGCGGGCCGGACGACGAGGGATATTTTCTGGCAGACACGTCGGACAGCCGCTGTGAACAACGGTCGGGCAGCGACTCGATTCCCGCTGCGAAAACAAAGTATCCGGATATTTCCGCGCCGTTTCAGGAAAACTACAACCTGGGATTCGGCTATCGGCGCCTGAGCATTATCGACCTCTCCCCTTCAGGCCATCAACCGATGTCAAACGGCGACGGCACGGTGTGGCTTATTTTCAACGGCGAGATCTACAATTACATCGAACTGCGCGAACAGCTTATTGCAAAGGGATACACGTTCAGGACGAAGACCGACTCTGAAGTGATTATCCACGCATACGAAGAATGGGGAGAGGATTGTCTCGCTCATTTCAACGGCATGTGGGCATTTGCCTTGTGGGATGCCCGGACGAAATCGCTGTTCTGCGCCCGGGACCGCTTCGGAGTAAAGCCTTTTTATTATGTCAAGAATGAAACTACATTCGCGTTCGCATCGGAGATCAAGGCTCTTCTGCTCCATCCCGACGTTGTCCGCAAAGCGAATCATCAAATGGTGTATGATTATCTCGCGTACGCCGTTATCGACCACAGCGATCAGACATTCTTTTCGGGCATCAAGCAATTGCCCCCGGCTCATTATCTTATCGCCGATGATGCCGGAGCGTTTACAGTCCAACGGTATTATACGCTGCGGTGCAATTCCGAGACAACGCGGTACCGCGAAACGGAAAATAGTCAGTACGCGGAAAAGTTCAGAGAGCTTCTGCTCGATTCAATAAGAATAAGGCTCCGCACGGATGTCGCGCTCGGCAGCTGCCTCAGCGGCGGGCTTGACTCCTCAACAATTGTCTGCATGGCAAACTCATTGATGTTCGACAACAAAGTTATCGACCGCAGTCTCATCGGCGAACATCAAAAGACATTTACTGCCGTGTACGACGAAGCGGCGTACAGCGAGAAACCGTTCGTCGAAAAAGTCATCGCCCGTACAAACGCCGAGCCTCATTTTGTGCGGCCCGACGGCAATAGATTGTGGGATGAACTCCGGAAGGTTGCGTATCACCAGGACGAACCGTTCAACTCAACGTCTGTGTATGCGCAGTGGAATGTCATGCGGCTCGCCTCCGAACAGCACATTACCGTCCTGTTGGATGGACAGGGCGGAGACGAGCTGCTGGGAGGATATGCATGGCATGTGCCAATCTATCACGCAGAATTGCTTCGCACAATGCGCTTCGGCAGTCTGTTGAAAGAACTGGCCGGAACGTCGTCCATAACGCGGCGTTCAGTGTACCGGCAGCTTGTTGACCTGATCGGCAAAACAGCACGAAATATTCTGCCGCAATCTGCTTTCGAACTTTTCGGCCCCGGTTTTGATTTCATGGATGCCGGATTCTCATCCGAGCACAAACGCTCGTCGGCTGTCCTGGCAAAACGAAACGACAATCTCCAGGAACGTCTGCTCCAGGAAGAGACGTCGTTCAACCTTCAGCAGCTTCTTCACTACGAGGACCGCAATTCAATGGCATTTTCGATTGAAGCGAGGGTACCGTTCGTCGATTACCGCGTTGTGGAGTACGCGATGAGCATTCCCGCATCGTACAAGATTCACAACGGATGGTCGAAATATCCGCTGCGATGCGCGGGAGAAGGAATCCTCCCGAAGGAAATCCAATGGCGCAAAGACAAGATGGGTTTCGTCACACCGCAGGACGAGTGGATGCGCATACTTCGGCCTATGATACGAGCGCTTCTTCTGGACGAACCGCTTCGCTCGAATCAATTCCTCAACCGGACGAATCTTGAACAGCATCTCCGGAGTGAACCCCCATCGATCGGCAATAGTGTCTTGTGGCAAATTATAAACCTCGAAATGTGGATGAGGGTATTCGATGTCGAATAAATCTCTCTCCGCCATAAAAGCGAAAGTGTTCGAACATAAGTTCTTTTTCCTCCTCATGGCATTTTACGTTTTCCTTTCGACGTTCATGCTGGACAAGTACCCGCGCGTCTGGGTCGATGAACCGTGGGAAGCGATCACCGCATCGACGCTTGCAAACGAAGGGAAAATGTATAACCCCGTTCTGGACCATGACAGCGGTTTCGACAAGGTGTTCCTGCAACCCCGCCTCCTTCTGAGCATCGCCGTTGCCCCCGTTTTTGCCGTATTCGGAGTCGGTTTCGTCCAGGGCAGGCTAGTTTCAGCCGTATGCGGAGCGCTCCTGATGATAGCGGTGTATCTTTTCACTTTAAAATTCTTTTCGAAACGATCTGCTCTTCTTGCGGTCTGGTTTGTGATGATCGAAACAATGATGTTCATTTCCTACCGCACTATTCGTTCTGATATTTATCTCGTCATGCTGGAAAGTTTTTCAATGCTCTTTCTGTTCCAGGCCATGCGGGCAAATTCGAAAAAGTATTTTTTCTGGTCGGGCTTGTTCGCCGGTGTCGCGCTGTGGACGCATCCAAACGCCGTCCTTCATGTCGCGGCGGTCGGAGTGATTCTGCTGCTGACGTATCGGGGCAAGGTTTTTTTCTCACGGTTTAGCTGGACATTTGCCGGAGCATTATTATTGGGAGTTGCACCGTATCTTGTTTACGTAACTGTTAACGATGCACACAATTCGTTCTCCACATTCTTTCTTCAATTGGGAGACAGAACGAACATCGTCTCACGCCAGCACTGGATCATCACAAGCGTACAGGGCGAATGGGACCGCATCGTTGATTACGCCCAGTTTCCATTCAGAGTTCCAAGCATTTTGATTTTTGCTTATTTCTGGATCACGTCGATCGTGTCGAAGAAAAAGGAGACCCGTTATGTCGCAATCGCGATCTGCGTTCATGCCTTCCTCTCCTTTCTCTTGATCACAAACAAAACGATTTACTACTCAACCTCCGTCCTTCCGCTTCTCTGCATCCTGACCGCTTCCGGCATCGACGAATTGCTGCAAGGGTCACAGAAAACCATGGTACGTCTCAGAAAGGTATTGGTGCGGCCATTCTGGCGCGAATCGGCAGCAGGTTTTCTTCTCTTTTTACTCTCTCTGAATCAGATTGCCGGTGACGCAAGCTTGGTGTGGCGGCATAGAAATTGTTCGTACGAAGATACGATCCATCGGCTGCACGCTGTTATCCCACCCACCGCACGCGTGTGGGGGTCGATGACTTTCTGGTTTGGGTTTTACGGGCAGCCGTTTCGGACTCAATACACTTATTTAAGGGACCTGAATTCGTTCAAACCCGAATACATGATCACAGGAGACCCGGAAGTATGGACCAAGGACTCTTGGAAATCCATCCGTGAAAAAGCGGAGGAAACTGTAAAATTGCGAGGAACACTCGTCGGTGAACTCCCCGTGAATTGCTACGGCCAGCTTCGAGTGTATCGCCTGCAATGGTAATCAACTGTTGAAACAGGGGCATGTGTTCCTTATCTTGATAGAGCTAATCACAATTGGCCGGTAATGACTATGAAATTAATCTCCTTTGTCGTCCCCGTTTACAACGGAGCGATGATGGCAGAGCGGTTATATGACCGCTTGGCGCCTGTGGCCCGATCGCTTGGGAAGTACGAGATCATTTTTGTCGACGACGGCAGCACCGATGGAAGTCTCTCATCGCTGAAAAAATTGCTCGCTAAGGATGCAAGCGTGTGCGTCGTGCAACTCAGCCGCAATTTCGGCCAGCATAATGCTACACTGGCAGGACTTTCATGCGCGCAAGGCGATGTCGTCATCACGCTGGACCAGGACCTTCAAAATCCCCCCGAAGAGATCCCGCACCTTATCGACAAACTCCTCGAAGGATTTGACGTTGTGTACGGATTGCCCGAGGAACGGGCGTACGGTTTTTTCCGCGCGGCGACCTCCGGCTTCAGCAAGTGGGTTTCGAAAAAGGTCCTTTCAACTTCGCTCAAAGGCAATTCGAGCAGTTTCCGCGCCCTCCGCAAATGGGTTGTGGATGAAATTGTGAAATACAAATCCTCGTATATCTACATCGACGGACTGATCGGCTGGACGACGACCAACATCGGCGGCGTCGCGGTCAAGAATGCGAAAGCGGAGACTGAATCTCACTACACAATTCAACGCCTGATCAATCACGGGCTGAATCTTCTCGTGAACTTTTCCATCAGGCCGCTGCAAATCGCATCTCTCGTCGGAGCAGCGAGCGCCGTTTTTGGACTTTTCGGGGCAATCATTGTCATCGCGGAAAAAATTTTATTGGGCGTACCCGTACAAGGCTGGGCTTCCCTCATGGTTGTTGTTCTGGTCGTGGGAGGACTTCAGATCGGCTTTCTCGGACTTATCGGCGAGTATACCGGCAGAATACTGATGAACTCTAATAGCTCACCGGTGTTTGTAATCCGAGAAATCAGAAAAGGAAAAAAACACGGGCAAATCAAGAAAAAATAGTCTCTTTTGTGGAATGCTACGGTTTTTCTCTGTGGACATTCGACCTGCGATGTTCAGATGTGAACTCTTTAATTCAGCATTGAACCTGGTATCGTGAACCTGTTTCATTTTAGCATACTTGCAATTCGCAAAGCGGGTGTTCGCCGCTTCTTTGAAATCGTTGTTGTGAAAGCCCGCAGACATCTGTTTGAGGGTCGTGTTGATAAACGCATTCAGAATATACATCCTGCTGGACAAACAGCCTTTGATGGAGTGATTCCCCTTGACCCTTCGACTGCGCAACGCTTTAGGAATATCTTCCCGGCTGTTTTCCCCGATTTCCTTTCGCGCGCGCAGAAAATTCGGTCGCACAATTTTCAACTGTTGGGCGCTTCGTTTGAATGCGGCGAAAAGATTGACTGGCATCGTGACCCTGTAAGCAAAAAAACCTGGCAGAAAAAAACCTACAGGGAGATCTCCATCTATTACGAGGGTTCTCCTGCCGACGTCAAACCTGTCTGGGAATTGAACCGTCATCAGCATTTCGTAACCCTGGCTCAGGCGTATTCTCTCTCGGGAGACAGAACGTATGCCGATGAACTCGAATCGCAATGGCTTGATTGGATCAAAGAGAACCCGTACCGCGTCGGCATTAACTGGGCAAGCCCTCTGGAGGTCGGGCTGCGGCTTATCTCGTGGACACTAGCTTTTCAATTTATTGAAGCCCATCTCACAAAAGAAGTCCGTTCAACAATCACGTCCAGCATAGCGCAGCAGGCATCGTTTCTTGCGTCGCATCTTTCCGTCGATAAAATTGTGAGGACGAATCATCTGATCGGTGAGACCGCCGGGCTCTTTATTACCGCCGCCTCATTTTCGTTCGAGGGTTCAAAACAATGGATGCAGGCGGCCAGGGGTATTCTCGAAAAAGAAATCCAGGCACAGATATTCGACGATGGCGCCGGAAAAGAACAGTCAGCGGCATACCACCGTTTCGATACGGAGCTTCTCTTGCTGGCGTTCATAAAGGCGCAAAAAAAATCTTTTCCGTTCTCACCGCTCTTCGCAGAACGGCTTCAGAAAATGCTGCGCTGTCTCTATCGATTCAAGACTCCAACGTGTGAGATGCCGCCGTTTGGCGACAGCGACGACGGAAGAGGATTTTCGCTTTCGCCGTCCCTCAATTTCCGGGACGTCCGGGGGTTGATCGCGCTTGGAGGGTTCGCTTTGAACATCGAAGAGCTATCGATTCCAGCTTTTTTGAATGAAGAATCTTTTTGGTTCTTCACTGAGCGTGAGTGGACATCGGCAAAAGAGAAGCGAACAAATCTTCTCTCCGGGAATTGTGTCGTATCTCGAGAAAGCGGACATGTCGTTATAAGGAATGCAGAGACCGATGGGATGGATTATTGCTTCTTCCGTGCCGGCCCGTTCGGCCTGGGCGGCGATGGATTCTGTTCGCACAGTCACAACGATCTTTTTTCGCCGATCCTCTACATCCATGGCGAATCGATCCTGGCGGACACGGGCACATCTGTTTACCTCGGAAACGATCCCGAACGCGACTATCTTCGTTCGGCAGAAGCTCACAACACAACAGTAAGCCCCGGGTGGAATTTCTTCAAATCGCAAAAGTGGTTCGGGTGGAAGAAGGTCGTCGATGGAAGAATTATTCGAGAGGATCAAACGAGTCAAGAAATAAGCGTCGAGTGCGGATTTGATGAGGCGGCGGGAATACCGTACAGCCGCACCATCGTTTACCGTCCCCATGATCATTCCTTCCGGATAGAAGACCGATTCGACGAGGATGTTCGCGGCGTACATTCCTACTTCCATCTCGATCCATCGTTGACAATTGAAAAGGGAATTGGCGATATTGCCCTGATAAAAAACAACAACCGAATCGTGCGGTGCTCATATTCGGACATGGTTAAACCGGAGATTGAAGAAGGATGGATTTCGAAAGGCTACGGCATAAAAGAGCGTGCGATGATCATCCACTTCGTCTGGAATGCGGCGGCCAAACAACCGATGAATTTTACTTTCGCAGGAATCGATCGATGAGGATCGGTCTGTTCTCCCATAAGAGCTTTTTTCCGAAGAAAAGTATCGACAATGAAACAAGACATTAGAACCGCAGCGCGGAAGCACAGAAACAGCATGAAACGGAGATTTCCCGGGCTCACCGAGACAAGCCTGGACCTGATCGTATCGGCATCGACAGAGTACAATCCCGATTTTCCGACTTCATTTTTCTTCACATGGCTGCAGGAACAAAATGATAAACTCCAGTTCAACTGCACATTGATCGAGCTGGAAAAAATCCGGGACTGGTATTTCGATGAGGGGAAGAATCTACGCCATGCTTCCGGGAAATTCTTCAGCATTGAGGGAATCAAAGTAAAAGTCTCGACGGAAAGCGGGACAAAGGAGTGGAACCAGCCGGTCATCAATCAGCCCGAGATCGGTATTCTGGGGATCATTTGCCAGAAGCATTCCGGCATACTGTATTTCCTTATGCAGGCAAAAATGGAGCCCGGGAACGTCAATAAAATTCAGATGTCCCCCACCTTGCAGGCAACAAGGAGCAACTTCACCCAAGTTCACGGAGGAAAAAAGCCGCCGTATCTCGAGTATTTCCAGTCTCTCGACGACAAGAAAATAATAGTGGACCAACTGCAATCGGAACAAGGTGCGCGGTTTCTTAAGAAGAGAAATCGAAATATGATCATTGAAATCAGGCCGGATGAGAAGGTCGACGTGTTGGATAATTATTGCTGGTTGACGCTCGGGCAGTTAAAAGTTCTTTTAGAAAAGGATAATATCGTGAACATGGACGCGCGTACTGTGTTGTCATGCACCCAACTGAATTTCGCCTAAACTCATGAAAAAAAAATCAACACCATCGAGAGACTCTGTTTTTTCACCTTTTTCAAAGTATAAGGATGAGATACTCAAGTCTTTGCTTATTGAAAAGAAAGCGCAATTCAGCTACGAAGAGATCATCAGCTGGTTTACGAACCTGAAATCCATGACAGACCTGCAGATAGAGCGATGCAATATCAGCGAACTTTCAGATTGGGTCATTACGCCTTCAAGCATCTCCCACAGGGAGAATAAGTACTTCGAAATTCTCGGAGTCTCCTCACGGATCGGCAGCCGGGAGGTGACAGAATGGTGCCAGCCGATCGTCCGGCAGCGAGAGACGGGGATCATCGGATTCATCATACGTAAGATCAATTCTGTTTACCATCTGCTTGTCCAGGCAAAAATAGAACCGGGAAATTTCGACGTTCTGGAAATGGCGCCGACCGTTCAATGCATTACCGGCAGCTATCGGAACCCCGAGTATTCGGTAAAATACCTGGAGTATTTTCTGGGGAAGAAAAAAGGCACCGTGATCTATGACGTGCTGCAGTCGGAAGAAGGCGGCCGATTCTATCACGAACAAAACAGGAATATCGTCGTCGTGGTCGACGATACGTTTCCCTTAACAGTGGATAAATATTTTACGTGGATGACATTCCAACAGGCAAAGGAATTTATTAAGTTCAACAATTACTTCAACATAGAAGCAAGAGGGTTGCTGACCTGTATATCGCCCGTATGATAAAGGAGAGGTGACATCGACAACGTTATCAATATTGGAGTCATTGGATGTTCTGCAATCGCAGAAAAGAGCACCATTCCGGCGATCATGGAGAACAAATTCTTCAAGCTGGTCTCGGTCGGTTCCCGGTCGAAAGAAAAAGGAGAACGCTTCGCCCGAAAATTTAACTGCCGGGCGACGTCGTACGACGGCGTTATAAGCGACGACTTGGTGGATGCCGTGTACGTGAGCCTCCCTTCCGGATTGCATTACGAGTGGGGGCTGAACGTTGTGAATTCCGGGAGCCATCTGCTCCTTGAAAAACCGTTTGCCGATACGTTTGAACGAGCCGCCGAAATTATCGGTACGGCGCGGAAGAATAGCGTCGTTGCCATGGAAGCGCTGACGTATGTCTACCATCCGTTGTTCGCAGAAGTTTCCCGGCTTCTGAAGAATGGAGAGATCGGAACGGTTCGGCATGTCGAAGCGTCTTTTGGATTTCCCTTCCTGGCAAGTTCCGACATCAGAAATGATAGAAGCTTAGGCGGCGGCGCAATACTGGACAATTTAGTATATCCGCTCAGCTTCTGCTTGAACCTCATCGATGGTGAATATCATTCTCGATCATTTCACATTATCCAGGATAAAGAGCGCGGCATCGATTCCAGAGGTTTTCTGAGAATTGATTGGCACGGCGTTTCAGCGGACATTACGTACGGTTTCGGGTTTAGTTACAGAAATAGTTTTACCGTATGGGGAGACAAAGGGATTCTCCACGTGGACCGGGCATTTACCAGGCCTAAAGAGATGGCGGGAGAAATAGCGATCCAGAAGGAGGGGGGAGAAAAGAAAACCGTCTCAATCGAACCGGCAAACCAATTCAACCTGCTTCTGAAGGCGTTCTACGAAAAAATTATCGGCCGCGATGCGACGGGAATCAATGAGGGGGAAGACATTCTCAAGAGGATGAAGATCATTTCGGAAATGTACCGTTCCAGCCTGTCCGTCCAAGGAGGTTCATGAAAACCCGCATCGCAATCGTCGGCGCGAACGGCTACCTCGCAAAACATGTCGCAAAAGAACTCTTCAAGCAAAAACACGACGACACTGTCCTGATTGATGTCCACCCTCCGGCACTTTTTCAGTCGGCAAAGCATTTTGTATGGGACATCCGGCAGAGCAATGAAAGCGCCGTCGAGATTCTGAAGGATTGCGGATATATTTTCTTTTTCGCAGGATTGACGGGAACAGTGAACAGCATGGATCAATACCGTGAATTCGTCGAGACAAACGAGATCGGATTGCTTAACCTTCTCGAAATCCTGCGAAAGAACGGGCTTATGACAAAAGTCGTTTTTCCATCCACGCGATTGGTCTACAAAGGGAAGAGAAACGTGCTGTTGAAGGAAGATGATGAAAAAGAGTGCAAGACGGTGTATGCAATGAACAAACTGGCGTGCGAAACATACCTCAAGATCTATCATGAATGTTACGGCATCCAATATACTGTCTTTAGAATCTGTGTCCCTTATGGAAATGCGGTCGGACAGTCACTCTCATACGGGTCCATAAGGCATTTCTTCAGCCGCGCGAGAGAGAAAAAGAATGTGATCGTGTACGGCGATGGCTCCCAGAAGCGCACATTTACTCACGTCTCTGATATCGCGAGGATCGTGATCGAAGGAGGGCTGCATCGGAGAACGGACAATGATATCTTTAACGTCGGGGGCCCAGACCAGTTGGCCATCGTCGATGTCGCCGCAAAGATTGCGGAGAAATACGGTGTCGGGGTCGATTTCAAAGATTGGACACAACTCGACAAAAAAACTGAATCCGGAGATACGATGTTTGATTCTTCGAAGCTCGATGCGATAGTTCATCCAGATTATGAACTTACATTCGATGGATGGATTAAAAACGATCCTGACGTCGAAAGCTGACCATCCGGCAGAATTGAGATCTGGTTTTTTTTTGCCAGGAGCATGGCCGGTTGACTCTCATTTCATTCTTATTTATATTTCCCCCACTTTACTAGGCAATCAACATATCAACTACAATTAGCAGGAGAAACAAATGTCAGACATTTCACTTGATGCCCTTGGAATGGTTGAAACAAAGGGACTCGTCGGCGCAATCGAGGCCGCAGATGCAATGGTGAAAGCCGCTAGAGTTACACTTATCGGCAAGGAGCAAATTGGTGGTGGATATGTTACGGTGATGGTCCGGGGCGATGTGGGAGCAGTAAAGGCGGCAACCGATGCTGGAGCAGCAGCGGCACAGCGAGTCGGTGAGTTGGTTTCGGTCCATGTGATTCCGCGGCCGCACAGTGATGTCGAATTAATTCTTCCGAAGCGGCCGGCCGCAAAGTAGGCCTGCGGTTTTTCAATTCATTGATGCGAGTGCATGGAGTATAATGGACTTTGCTTTCGGCATGGTTGAGACAAAGGGTCTTGTTGGCGCGATTGAGGCAGCAGACGCGATGGTGAAGACCTCAAACGTTCGGTTGGTGGGAAAGGAACGAACGGACCCGGCCATGATTACCATAAAAGTTATCGGCGAGACGGCCGCTGTTCGATCAGCCGTTGAAGCTGGCGCAGAAGCGGCGAAGCGCGTTGGTCAGCTCGTTTCACACCATGTTATTCCCCGCCCCGCAGAAGGGGTTGAGGATTTGATTTTTGCCAAATCTTTTCTTTCCGAGGAAGAAATTGCATTATTGCTTCACGGCGATGCGCCGCCGGCAGCCGACGAGGGCAAAACAGAAGTCGAGAGTGAAGAAGATGTCGCTTTCTTTCCCCCGCAATCAAACGAGCGGGATTCATACCTTGCCGAGCTCACGGCGATGACGGTTCACGAACTCCGGTCATACGCCAGGAGCTTCAAAGGATTGGCAATTTATGGACGAGAAATTTCGATGGCAAACAAGGAACAGCTTCTCGACGAGTTAATGAAAGCAAAATTTCGTGATTAACGACAAATAATAAGAATTCATTTCCGCTCCATCTTCACGCCGTTTTGAAACGAAGATGGAGTTTTTATTTCTGCAATTGCGGAAGCCGGCATGAAGAACAAAAACTTCCACGTCGTTATTTTTTCCACCCTTTTTGCGGCGGCGTTGTGGCTTTCCATCAATATGGGGTACGAATACCAAACCGTCGTTTCAATCCCTCTGGTCATAGAAAACATAAAGCCTAACCGGGCGTTAGCGAAGCCTCTCCCCCCGGCCGTCAATGTAAAGATCCACGCTTCCGGCTGGCAGCTCTTCGGATTGTATTTCGTCCCCGACGTTCGTTACATCCTCGATGTTTCAGACATCTCCAATAGATACAATTTTGTCGCAAACAAGGATGTGACGGAGCGGATGAAACTGCCGCAGGGAATACGCACCGTCGAAATCAAGCCTGATACCATTGTGGTAGTGCTGGACGATAAAATAAAGAAAATCGTCCCTGTAGAGCCGGTTGTCACAATGAATTTCCGCGAGGGATACGGCGTTGTCGGAGAAATCAAGTCGATTCCCGACAGCATCACTCTCACGGGCGCCAAAGACCTTCTCGATAAAATCGAACGGTGGCAAACCGACCCGCTTGAATTTTCTAATCTAAAGAGCGATGTTAACGTCCGCGTCGGGGTCTCCGATACGATGTCGTTCGGTATTACTCCGTTTCCCGCCGCGGTCTCCGTTCAAATTGACGTGCAGCCAATTGCAGAAAAGAGCTTCAAGGGGATTCCCGTTGAGGTCAATCAGGTTCCCGGAAATCGGCTGGTCGTTCTTATTCCTCCGAAGATCGACATCATTGTCCGCGGGGGAATAGAACAAGTAGCGGCGGTCGAACAAAAAGATTTTTCATCGTACATCGACTACAAGACTATTTTGCTCGACACAACCGGGTCGATTCAGCCTATCGTCACGACTCCTAGAAATATTAAGATCGTTCGGCAGTATCCGGAACAGCTTCAGTACGTCGTGAGAAAATAAAAAAGCCCAACCGGCCGGTCGAGCTTTTTTATTAGAAACCATCTCAAAAATGGTTTGATGTAGAATGCACTTGTAAATGTCATGCTGAGTCCGCCGCAGGCGGACGAAGCATCCACGACACCGAAGCCTCGTAGATTCACGATGCGTGATTGTCATGGATTCTCCCGAAGGGATCCCTTTGGGACAGAATGACATTTTTCGTGGTTTTTGAGTTAGC
>CAZXQG010000041.1:0-25413 GCA_964642725.1 uncultured Chitinophagaceae bacterium | reverse complement strand
CAGGTCTCCTTTCTGCACTTTTTGTCCATCTTTCACGGGCAGCAAAATAATTTCCCCGCTGACTTCAGCGTTAATCTTTACCATCTTTTCCGGTTGGACTTTCCCTGAAGCGGTGACAATTTGAGTAATCGATTTTCGCTGCACTTTCTCCGTCTGCACGCTGATCACATTCTCTCGTTTACTCCCCAGCAGCACTATCAACACGAGCGCAAGAAGCACTACGCCGATGCCCGAAAAAATAAAAAGCTTCTTTTTCGATTTCTTCCCTTTTCCATTTGCCATTTCGTGCTACTCCTTAAGAATTATGTCGTCTTTTTTGATCTTTTTAATATGAAACATTACCGATTGCGAGATCCAGGTTCATTTTTGACATGATGTAGTTGAAGGCCGCGTTTATTTTGCTCGCTTCGGCATTCACGAGGCCGGCATTGGCGGTCAACAAATCAACAAGTGTTCCTGCGCCGACATTATAGCGTTCTTCGGCAACCTTTTGATTTTGGGTTGCCGATTGAAGGCTCTTGATGCTTGCCGTGTACTGTTTGCGTCCAGACTCAAGATTTAATAATGCTTTTTTCACATCGACACTGACGTTGCGTTCGGTTTGAAGGACATTCAACTCTGCGTTCATCTGTTCAACTTTAGCCGTTTGGACGCTTTGATTTGTAAGGAAACCGTCGAACAACGTCCATGAGAGATTTATCCCCCAACTTATTCCTTTGTTGTCCGTCAATTTGGAAAGTTCTGCATCGTTAAGACTATAGTTGGCAACCGCACTCACGCCGGGGTAATATTTGCTTTTCGCCACTGTTTGATCGGCTTGCGCGCTTGTCACTAATTCCAAAGCGCTTTGATAATCAGGACGAGATGCCATTGCGGTCTTTCGAATCTGCCCCATGTTTTGATACGTATATGAAGTATCATCAAGCTCCGATTGACTGATATTTTGTGAGATTGATTCGTCGGCCACCTCATAGTTATCGGACTGATCTAATCCGATCAACGCAATGAGGTCGGCTTTTGATTCATCGTACGTATTCTGAGCTTGAAGAAGATTCAATTCATCCGCGGCGACAATCGATTGCTGGTTGTAAACGTCTGCAATCGCAAGCGTTCCGACCTTTTGGGATTCGGTAATGCGTTCAAGTTCCCGCTGGTCTCGCTTCAGGTTCTCCTCGCTTACTTTGACAAGCTGTTCGTTCCTCAAAACCGCGAGGTAATCGGCTTGCACTGAGTTAACAATTTGTTGTTTTGTTCTCGCAAAAAAATTGTCCGTCGAGTGTGCCCCTGCGATGGCTTTGCTTAGAGTCGCCTCGCGTGAAAAACCGTTAAAAATTGTCCAACCAGCGCTCACACCGGCGGTAAAACTGTTCACCGTGCTTGTAGAAGCTGGATGTGCGAACGGCACGCCGCCGAAATAGGTTGTCGTCGCGGCGTTATCAAATTGCTCGCGAGACCAGCCGCCGCTTGCATAAAGAGATGGAAGATATCCGCCATATCCCGCCATCACGCCGCTTTTGGCAGCATCGACATTGTTTTCAGCCTGCCCCACCGACACGTTTCTGCCTATCGCAAAATCAATTGATTGCTTTAAGGTGAGTTTCTTCGTGGGAGGCGTCTGGCCGAAAATGGTTGATGCAAAAGAGAGAAAAAGAATCGAGAAAAGCAGCTGTTTCATACATCATTCTCCGAATTTATCCATGAACCGATATTCGTTATTTGTAAGTAGACGCACGGTTTCAACGAAAGTTTCATATAATTGTGATTTTCTTTAGCATAATATAACATTTTTAGACGAGAGAAGCATAGTCTCGTCGTTGTACGCTCTATTTATCTGGGGATTTTAAGAACTGTGTGAAACTCCCGTATTACCCCTTCCTTAATAGAGAGCAAATACTGTAGGGCAGGTTCGTGTTCATTTGGAATAAGACCGTCGAGAATTGCTTCCTCAATTTTTGACTTAAGTAAGCCGACAAGCTCCCCAGGTTCCAAGCCACAGACCCGCATAATCTCATCCCCACGCACGGGAGGCTGGAATGCGCGCAAACGGTCTTTTTCTTCCACCTCCTTCATTTTTGCATACACACGGTCATAATTCATTGTGTATTCCCGCACAAGCTTCGGGTTCTTCGATGTAATATCGGCGCGGCAAAGAACCATCAGATCGTCGATAAGTTCACCCGCGTCGAAGAGAAGCCGGCGCACAGCCGAATCAGTCACTTCCTCGTCTACGAGCGCCATCGGACGAAGGTGAAGGCGCACAAGTTTTTCAACATAGGAAATTTTATCGAACGGGAGTTTCAGTTTTTTAAAGATGTGTTTCACCATGCGCGCGCCGAGTTCCTCGTGACCGTAGAATGTCCATCCAATCCCTTCACGAAATTGCTTCGTCCTCGGCTTCGCGATGTCGTGAACAAGCGCCGTCAGCCTGAGGTACACATTTTCCGTCATCGTCGAAATGTTGTCGACAACAATGCACGTGTGAAGAAAAACGTCTTTGTGATGATGGTCGTCTCTCTGGTCAACGCCCGAAAGTTCGGCGACCTCGGGAAAGACGACGGCCATAGTGCCCGTTTCGAACATCAGCCGGAGGCCGACGGACGGTTTTGGGCTGGCGAGAATCTTCATGAATTCGTCAGTGATCCGCTCCTGGGCGATGATTGCGAGCCGTTCTCTCATTGGCGCAATCGCCTCGAGCGTCCCTTTTTCCACAGAAAAATTAAGCTGCGATGCAAACCTCATCGCACGCATAATGCGCAACGGGTCGTCGGTGAACGTTTTCGACGGCTCGAGCGGCGTGCGGAGTATTTTTGCTTCGAGGTCGGCATGCCCCTGAAACGGATCCGTAATTTCTCCCCAGGAAGCGGAATTCAGCGATGCTGCGAGGGCGTTAACGGTAAAGTCCCTCCGGGAAAGATCGTCGTGAAGCGAACCTGCTTCAACAACGGGATTGCGGGAATCTTTCGAGTAGCTTTCTTTCCGGGCGCCGACGAACTCAACCTTCAACGGACCCAGATGCATCATGGCGGTGCCGAATTTCTCGTACGTCGTCATGGTTTGCATTCCGAATTGCTCCGCGGCGTGTTTGGCAAACTCCACTCCGTTGCCGATCACGAGCACATCGACATCCTGCGCGTCTTTCCCCAGCAATTTGTCCCGAACGTAGCCGCCGACAACATACACTTCTGCATGCAAAGTATCCGCAAGCCGGCCTATTGACCGGAGTTCCTGCGAGTGAATCTCAATATGTTGTTTCTTCCCGCTCATGCTAACGTCATCCGGAAAATTTCTGAACCTGAATCGAATTCATAATCCTCTGCGCAACGTCCAGAGCGAGCCGCCCGTCAATTCCGGAAACTGCCGGCTGCTTTTTCTCTAGAACAGATGTCACAAATGACTCCAATTCGTACTTCAGCGCGTTGACGTCTTTTACTTCCGGCTGCTCGTACACGATGTTCCGTCTCTTTTTCCCTTCGCCTATCTGTCCGAGAAGCATTGTCGTTTGTCCCGTGGCCGCGCCGTCATCGACCAGGCGAAATACTTCCGCGAGTCCCTGAAGAAAATCGATCGAAATGTATCCGTTGTGCTGGAACATTCTCATCTTGCGCATTTTATTCTGTGATATTCTGCTCGCTGTAACGTTTGCAACGCATCCGTTTTCAAACTGGAGCCTGGCATTTGCGATGTCGACCGATTCAGACACAACCGCAACGCCGTTCGCGTCGATCCGGGAGACGGGCGACCGCACGAGGCTCAGGATGACATCGATATCATGGATCATTAAATCGAGAACAACGGCAACATCGGTGCCGCGAGGGTTGAATTGCGCCAGCCTGTGCGATTCGATAAACATCGGTCTCAGGTCGTAAGACTCGAGGGCGAGAATTGCCGGATTGAACCGCTCAATATGCCCAACCTGGATGATACATCTCTTCGCATTCGCAAGAGCAATCAGTTCATCTGCTTCGCTCACTGTTTGGGTGATCGGTTTTTCAATCAGCACATGCACGCCCGCGTTCAACGCACGTTGCGCAACTTCGAAGTGCCGCGATGTTACCGTTGCAACGCTTACAGCATCGACATTGGCCAACAGTTCATCCAGGTTCGAAAAAGATCTCGCACCCGGATAGTGAGAAACAACTTCATCACACTTCGCTTTGTCAGTGTCGAACGCGCCGACAAACGCTGCAGCAGAAATTTCTGAATACATTTTCGCATGAAGCGATCCGAGATGGCCGACGCCGACAACTCCGGTTCGCAGTTGCTGTTCATCGTCCGTAGTCCGTAGTGCCTGGTTATGTGTCATAGTTTTTACTTCAAAGTCAGCCGTTAAGCGTTCATTGTTGATTAATCATTGTTCATTGTAGAAGCGTCCGTTCCAGCCACGTGCGAAATTCGCCGACGCTGTGGAACAGAAGATCCGTTTTCGCCTCCACAACCTTGTCTTTGCCGTACGAATCCCACACGACGGCGGCAATCGGCACGCCGCATTCGCCGGCGGCCTTGATGTCGGCGACGGCATCGCCTACCATCAATACCTCATCGGGCTGCAGCGAGAACTTCCGCATAATTATTCTAATCCCGTCTCCGGACGGCTTGAAATGATCGACATCATCGCCCGTGACCACGCTGTCGAAGTATTGCTCAATCCCAAATTCATGCAAAGTAATTTCCGTTGTCCGCCGCCCCTTGCCGGTAAAAAGGCTAATAATTATCCCCTTGCTCTTTATAAATTCCAGCAGATCCTTGATGCCGGGATAGAGCGAGGCCAAATCGTTATGCCGTTCCTGATAAAAGTGATAATACTCATTCATCGCACTGTCGATCTGCTGCGACCCGATCATGTTCTCGACCGCCTCCTTTTCCGGCGGACCGAAAAGTGCAACAATCTCTTTCGGTGTCAAAGACTTATTGAGATATTTCTCCGCAACATGGTTGAAAGAATCAAAAATGAGCTGGTTCGTCTGCGTCAACGTCCCATCCATATCGAAGATAATGCATCGCAAGCGAGAAGGAGTATCAGTCGGAATCAAGGCGTAAGGGCTTAGCGTTTAGTTTTGATTTTGAATTCTGAGTTTTGAATTTTCAACTTTTTATTCTTTAGAAGGTTCAGCGTGAATATTCGCTTCTTGAATACGCGGAAACATTACCATAATTTTATTTTCCAGCGCGGTTGAAATCGTGTGGACATCTTCCAGGGAAAGCTTCTTATCGACGATGCATCTCATCGCCACGCGATACTTTCCCTTAACTTCAAGAATGGAAAGAATACTGCACTCCTGGATGCCCTGCTGAGTTTGCGCAAGTTCCGTGATTTCTTCAATGAGCCTCTGTGATGCCCGGGTAACATCGATCGAATCGAAAACCTTTTCCCTTGAATCTTCGATATGGACGATGACTGACGCGACATTTGGAATTTCATTTTTGATGCGCGATTCAATCTCGTCGACCATTGTATGGACGCGGACAAACTCCTGCTCTTGTTCGAACTCGAGATGAAATTCGACCTGAAATTTGCCGTCGATCTGAAACGCCTGCACGTCATGCGCGCTCATGCCGCTTTTCGACATCATCAACTTCACTTTGTCCACGATAGTTTCATCCGGCGTTTCCGTCGGTTCGGGATGGATAATGATGTCGGCGTTGGGAAGAATTTTCTGAATCTCCTTTTCGGCGACGTGTACCAGAGTATTCGCGGTCTCAAACGGAAGCGTTCTCTTCAAGTGTAACGTCAAATCAACAAATGTTTTTGAGCCTGAATTCCGTACGCGAACGTTGTCCACACTCTGTACTCCGTCCATTCGCGCGGCGGTACGCTTTACTTTATCCTCGATGCCGGCCGGCGCACGGTCGAGAAGTTCATCCACTGTGCGTTTGCCGAGCGAGAGCGAAACACCAATAACGATAACCGCAACGATCAGCGCGGCGATGGAATCAGCAACTGGAATTCTCAACAAGGTCAGGACCAAACCAAGCAGTACAACCCCCGAGCTCCACACGTCCGTACCAAAGTGCAATGCGTCGGCTTCGAGCGCCTGGCTTTTGTATTTGTGTGCGACACGATATAGCGCGCGAGAACGGGAGACATCAACGACAATCGACAGAATGATGACAAAAAAACTCCAGAAGTTTACTTCAATTTCGACCCTGTGATAGATGAGCCGCTTGATGGCTTCATTGATGATCCAAAAACACGTTACAAGAAGAAGCACTGTTTCGATGAGCGCCGAGAAATTTTCAATCTTTCCATGGCCGTACAGATGCGTTTTGTCGGCGGGCTTTGCTGAGAATTTCACAGCGAGGAACGTAATGATTGCCGCAATAAGATCCAGTCCCGAATGCGCCGCTTCGGACAAAATGCCCAGGCTCCCCGTCCAAACTCCAACGGTGATTTTTAATCCGGTAATAAAAAAAGCCCCGGTTATCGACGAGAGCGCCACCGTCGATGTTTCAGTTTCCTGTCGTGTTGAATATTCCATGAGAACAAAAATAAAGAAGGCGCCCCGCCGCGGCGGGACGCCCGTTCATGTTCAAATGTTAGCGTGTTTCACTGGTTGATGTGTACTTATCTCAAAAACATGCATCCGCAGGGAACGCGCGTGCGCGCGCTCTGCAGAACACGGCATTTATGCAACGGTCACTTCTTTTGAAAGGTACACGTCCTGAATTGCATTCAGAATTTGTACGCCTTCGCTCATCGGACGCTGGAACGCTTTGCGGCCGGAAATGAGGCCCGTCCCCCCCGCACGTTTGTTGATTACGGCTGTCCGCACAGCTTCCGCAAGATCGCCCGCGCCAGACGACGCGCCGCCGGAATTGATCAATCCAGCGCGGCCCATGTAGCAGTTCGCCACCTGGTAACGCGTGAGATCGATCGGATTGTCCGTTGTAAGCTTCTCGTACACCAGCTTGCTCGTCTTGCCAAAATTCAATGCAGTATAACCGCCATTGTTCTCGGGCAATTTTTGTTTGATGATGTCCGCCTCAATCGTCACGCCGAGGTGGTTCGCCTGTCCTGTGAGGTCCGCGGAAACGTGGTAATCTTTTTCTTTTGTCTTAAATGCATTGTTGCGCGCGTAACACCACAAGATCGTTCCCATCCCAAGCTCATGCGCGTGCTGAAATGCCTGGCTCACTTCCCAAATCTGCCTTCGGGATTCAGCCGAGCCGTAATAAACAGTTGCGCCAACCGCAACCGCACCCATCCAATATGCTTGTTTCACGCTTGCGAAAAGAGTCTGGTCGTATGTGTTTGGATACGACAGAAATTCGTTGTGATTAAATTTCAAAATAAACGGAATTTTGTGCGCATATTTTCTCGCCACAGCACCGAGGACACCGAGAGTCGATGCCACGGCATTTGCCCCGCCTTCGATCGCAAGCTTCACAATATTTTCCGGGTCGAAGTATACCGGGTTGGGAGCGAAAGACGCGCCGGCGGAATGCTCGATCCCCTGATCCACAGGAAGAATCGAAAGATAGCCAGTATTCGCCAACCGCCCGTGGCCAAACAACGCTTGCAGGCTTTTCAGAACCGGCGTCGGCCGGTCGGTCACTGAGTAAATCCTGTCGACGAAATCGGGACCGGGCAAATGGAGCGATTCTTTCGGAATCGTGGTACATTTATGTTGAAGCAGCAACTTTGCATCAGCTCCCAAAAGTTTTTCTAAATCTAAAGCCATAATTATCTCCGATAAAAAAGTTTCAAGTTCAGTGGTCCAACGTTCACGAAAATATACGAAACAGCGGCCTGTGTTGCAAGGGCATTTTCAGCGAGAGAATTGCCGCGAAGCGATGACATCGCTGCGCCTTCTTATCGCTGCAGGACAACTTCTTGATCACCTTTGCCAAATATTTCGCCGTTGACGTTGTTTCGGATAAGGTGTCCGACAGATGCCTAAACCGCAGCAGTTCCGCTTCCCTTGACATTCCATCTCTTTTTCACTCTCGTTCCCAAACTCAGTTTGGGAACGAGTTGCGTAACGTGTTTTTTCGTCTGAAAATATTGATCACTTGACACACTTCGTTCCCAATCGGAGATTGGGAACGAGAAAGTGCTTGAAGTAATAGTGTCTAGCGTGAGACTGTAACACCACGACAGTTCCGCTTTCCTTGACATTCCATCTCTTTCTTGATACTTTGCATTAGGAGAAAATCTTGCTAAGGTTAGGAACCTTGATAAGATTGAGCACTAAAAACCCATGCCGATCATCCACAAAAAAAATATCGTCCTCAAGAAAAATGAGGAACGCCGTATTCAGGCCGGGCACCAATGGGTGTTCAGTAATGAGATTCAAACGGTCAACGGCGCTCCCAAGAGCGGCGACATCGTAGAGATTTTCCGCCACGACATGAAACGGATAGGAACTGGTTTTTACAATTCCCACTCGCTCATCGCAGTGCGGTTTCTTTCGGCGGAAGACGAAGAAATCGATTTCAAGTTCTTCGAACGGCGGATTCTTTCAGCTCTCTCATTGCGCAAGAAATTGTACCCAAAAAATGCCGCATACCGTGTAGTGCACGGAGAAAGCGACTTTCTCTCCGGGCTTGTGATAGATAGATACAACGAATACCTTTCCATCCAGACGTTTTCCGCCGGAATGGATTCACGGTTGACGCTTATTTGCGATGTCCTTGTCTCGATTTTTTCTCCGCGCGGCATTGTCGAACGGAACGAATCGCCGCTGCGTTCGCTTGAAGAACTGCCGTCCCGGAGAGGGGTCATTCGCGGAACAGTTGAACCGACAATCATTGAGATCCACAACCTCAAGTTCCGGGTCGATTTGTTGGAAGGACAAAAAACAGGATTTTTTCTGGACCAGCGCGAAAATCGGACGGCGCTTCGTCCCTTTTCAAAGGATGCCGCCGTTCTTGATTGTTTCTGCAACGAGGGGGGATTCGGCCTATATGCGGCTCATTACGGAGCCAAAACTGTCTTGGGTTGCGACAGCTCGGAATTCGCTATTGAAAAATCAAAAGTAAACGCGACGCTGAACAATCTGCACTCTATCGCTTTTACATGCGCCGACGCATTCGCAGTGCTTACGGCAACTATTGAGGAAAAGAAAAAATACGACCTCGTCATCATCGACCCGCCTTCCTTTACGAAGAACAAAAAGACCGTAGCGACTGCCGCCAAAGGATATAAAGAGCTCAATACCAACGCATTGAAGATCCTGACGGAAGGCGGGATTCTTGCAACAGCATCGTGCTCCCATCACATTTCAGAAGAAACGTTTTTAAACATAATCAATGATAGCGCTGTCAAAGCTGGAAGAAAAGTGCGGCTGCTCCGTTTTGGCGGGGCGGCGGCGGACCACCCCACGTTACCGGCAATGCCGGAGACAAAATACCTGAAATTCGCTTTACTTTCGGTCGAATAATATTAGAAACTAACTTCTCTTGATTTTGTTTACGCAGTTGACTCTATCGCAGGAGCGAAGCATGGAACCAACTCTATTGTCACACACGCGCCGGGCTGCGGCGATTCTTTTTTTGGGGGCCAGTGTTTCTTTCTCGCAAGAGGTCCCTTCCGGAAGAACGGCATTTTCGTTCATCAACGGGATAGATTCCCAAAGCCAGCCAGATACGAATATCGTTTTTGAATCCCCAAACAAGAGTTTCATAACACCGCAAAAGACTGCCTTCCTGACGGATGCCGGGGGAGTAGACATCCTGTTCTCCAACAACGGGTTCGGGCTTGGAGGATTCTATCGGCACCAATACTCAGAGGAACTATTTGGGACATTGTCCCTTGGGATCTCAGAAGCGAAAGATGATAATGAAGTCTCATATGTGACGTGGGACGGCCAAACCGTCGTGCCCGGAAAGATCAACCGATTCATTTTGCTCCCGCTTCATGCCGGCGTGCAGTACCGCCTATTTGCCGACGAGATCCTCGATAATTTCCGTCCATACGTTAACGCCGCCGTCGGGCCAACGTTAGTGTATGCTACGCCGTACGACAGAGAGTTCTTCAACAGCATGAGTTACGGACAGGCACACTATACTTTCGGCGGTTATGTTGGGTTCGGCGCTTTCTTCGGCTCCGAGAGGGATATCTTATCGGGGGTGAACATCCGCTACTACTTCGAATATTTCGCGCAGGGAATCGACAGCATGCAGAACAATGACGGCACAATAGAAAAGAAGAAGGATTTCGGAGGATTTTTTATTACGCTGAATTTCGGTTCGCTTTTTTGAACAATAGCTTTCCCGAATCTCAACAATTCGAGCGGTTCTAGTTCAGACCATGCGCGGCCCGCACTCTACGAGTAACGGCCGCTTCTATTTTGAAGGAAGAATTTTTTTTAAGAAATGCCCGGTGTATGATTGAGCGTTGGCGGCGATTTCTTCCGGACTCCCTGTTGCCACAACCTTTCCGCCGTTCACACCTCCGCCCGGACCCAGGTCGATTACATAGTCGGCACACTTAATGACATCAAGATTGTGCTCGATGATGAGGAGAGAATGTCCCGCATTGATCAGCGCGTCGAAACAATTCAACAGCTTGGCGATGTCGTCAAAATGCAAGCCGGTGGTCGGCTCGTCGAAAATGAAAAGAGTATGGCCTTCAAGCTGCGCATTCAAGTGTGCGGCAAGCTTCACGCGCTGCGCTTCGCCGCCCGATAACGTCGTTGCCGGTTGGCCGAGTCTCAAATATCCTAGTCCCACATCGTCCAGGATCTTCAGTTTCTGCGCGACACGCCTTCCGTCGGCATGGCTTTTGAAGAAATCGATTGCTTCGCTTACCGTCAATGATAGAATGTCGTCAACATTCTTTCCGCCGTATCGGATGTCAAGTGCTTCTTTCTTGTATCGCTTCCCCTTGCAGCTCTCGCACGTTAAGTATAAATCCGCCATAAACTGCATTTCGATTTTCTGAACGCCGTCCCCCTCGCACGTCTCGCACCTGCCTCCGGGGACATTGAATGAAAAATAGCCCGGTGTATGCCCGTGAATTTTTGCCGCCTGTGTATTGGCGAGCAAATCACGGATCAGTTCGAACGCTTTGATGTACGTGATGGGATTGGAGCGCGGCGAACGGCCGATCGGCGATTGGTCGACAAGCTCAACCGCCGAGAAATATTCACTCCCTTCGATCGAAGCGGCCCCGGCAACGCCCCCGCTTTGTGCCTGCAGTTTCTTTTTCAATCCCTCGTAAAGAACTTCATGAACGAGAGTGCTCTTCCCCGAACCGCTGACCCCGGTGACGCACACAAACATGTTCAGCGGAATTGTGACGTCAATATTTTTCAAGTTGTGCTGGAAGGCATTCAGCACTCGCATCGATTTCCCGCTTTTCTTTCTCCGCACTTTCGGAATAGGAATCGACAGCTTTCCACTGAGATATTTTCCAGTAAGAGAAGAAGGATCATTGACAGCTTCGCCATACGTACCGAAAAATGTAACCTCACCGCCATGCTCGCCTGCTTTCGGACCCATATCGATAAGAACATCCGCTTCCCTCATCATATCGGAGTCGTGTTCGACTACTAAGACAGTGTTGCCGATATCGCGGAGAGATTTGAGGATGCGGATCAAACGGTCGTTGTCGAGCGGATGAAGGCCGATGCTCGGCTCATCCAGGACGTAGATCGAACCGACAAGCGACGAACCGATCGAGGTTGCGAGGTTGATGCGCTGCGATTCACCCCCCGAGAGCGTCGATGAAAGCCGGTCGAGTGTCAAGTACCCGAGTCCGACGTCGACCAAGTATCGCAGCCGTTTCTGGATCTCCTCCAAAATTCTTTTGCAGATGCTCAACTCAAAATCGGAAAACTCCGCCTTCTTGAAGAACTCGTCCGCCGCTTCAATGGTCATTTCCACGAGGGCTGCAATCGTTGTGTTGCAAATTTTCACATCGAGCGCATCTTTGCGAAGACGCGCCCCGCCGCACTCGTCGCACGTCGTGTACCCCCGATACTTGCTCAAGAGCACACGGTACTGAATTTTGTATGCCTTCCGCTCCACCATCTTGAAAAATCCGTTGATGCCGTCGAATTGTCGGCCGAAGCCGTTCATGACGACGTTCAATTGCTCCGGCGTGAGTTTGGAAAATGGCACGTTCATCGGAATTTTTGCTTCAGCCGCGATCGAAAAGAGGTCGCGAAGATTTTCGCGGAATTTTGGAGTCGTCCACGGCTGGATGGTGCCGTCGCGCAGCGATTTCTCTTTGTTGGGGACGATTAAATCCATGTCGAGACCGACTGCGCGTCCAAATCCCTGGCATTTCGGGCACGCGCCGATCGGGTTGTTGAACGAGAAGAGATGCGGCTCCGGCTCTTCGTACCGTATGTGGTCGACCGGACACTCAAAATGCTGGTTGAAAGAGAGCTGTTCCTTAGTTCCAAGATTGTACAGCATCGCGTAGCCATCGCCTTCTACAAACGCCGTCTGAACAGAATCAGCAAGCCTCGTTTCACTCGCTTTCTCGTTCTTCCGAAGAACAAAACGGTCGACGAGAACATAAATTCCTTTCTTTGACGAGGTATACGAGCGCTCGTTCAGGTCGATCAACTCACCGTTCACAACCAACCGGAAGAAACCGCGTTTCTTCAACGCTGCAAGTTCCTCTTTCAGCGTGTGTCCTTCGTGTTCCCGCATCGGAAATGAAATAAAGAACTTCGTCCCTTCGGTTTCTTGTGTAACGCGATCAACAACAGAATGGACTGAATCCTTCGTAATGATTCGCCCGCAGACGCGGCAGTACGTTTTGCCTACACGTGCAAACAGCAGACGAAGGTAATCGTAAATTTCGGTAGTGGTAGCGACTGTCGACCGGGGATTGCGCGTGCTTGTTTTTTGTTCGATGGCGATCGCGGGGCTCATCCCCTGGATCATATCGACATCGGGCTTATCCATGCGCTCCAGAAATTGGCGTGCGTATGCCGAAAGGCTCTCAACATACCTTCGTTGGCCCTCGGCATAAATCGTATCAAATGCAAGGCTTGACTTGCCCGATCCGCTCACTCCGGTAATAACGACAAGGTTATTCCGCGGAATATCGATGCTGATATTCTTGAGATTGTGAACGCGCGCACCGCGGATGCTGAGAAGATTTTTCGCAGCGGGAGGTGTGTCGGTTTCTTTTGGAGAGATTGTCGCTTGACCCTTCTTTGTCATTCCCATTCGTCCAATAAAACTCGAATAAACTTAAATGAAGAATAGCGATATAAAGTTTTATTTGCAAATTATGTCAAGTGATGGCAAGCAGTTCCTTGAATAGATGTACGAAGTGAAGAATGTCAGGCAGACTGCAACCCTTCGACCCCGCCGTAAGGGCTCATTCCGAGTAAGCGGAACGCGTATGGCTAAATCATTCCTTCGGGAGAAGGAGGGCGCGGCATCGCGCCGGTAATCGGCGGGATCAGGACGAACGTCTTTCTTATGGGACATAAAAACAAACGACGACACTACCACTCAATACCTACTCTTGCATCCCTTTCCAAAAATGGCTACATTGGTAAGAATTTTTTCCGGAAAGATGGGCAAGACAAATCTCAAAGGGCTTCCGTTGCAGCAATTGGAAGCTTTTGTTGCTTCAATAGGAGAGCCAAAATACCGCGCAAAGCAGCTTTTCGCCTGGCTGTATAGACACCGGGTACCGTCGTTCGACGGTATGACGAACTTTTCACAATCGCTTAGAGAGCGCCTGAAAGAAGCAGCCGCCGTTCAGCAGCTTGCGATTGTCGACCGGCAGCAATCGGCGTCCGACGGAACGATAAAATTCCTCTTTGCACTTTCAGACGGAATGAAAATAGAAAGTGTCCTCATCCCGCCGCGAAAAGAGTCCGTCGACGCTGAAAAAAGATTGACGCTCTGCATCTCAACGCAAGTCGGCTGCCCTCTCGACTGCAAATTTTGCGCCACCGCAACGATGGGCTTCAACAGAAACCTGACGGCGGGCGAGATCGTCGACCAGGTGCTGACAGCGCAATCGATGAGCGAGAAGCCGATCACAAACATTGTTTACATGGGGATGGGAGAACCGATGCTGAATTACGACAACGTGATGACATCCATCGATATCCTTTCATCCGACATCGGCATGGGGATCAGCCCGCGTCGCATTACGGTCTCCACGGCCGGATATGCCGATCAAATCAAGCGGATGGCCGACGAAGGGCGAAAGCCGAAGCTTGCACTTTCTCTTCATTCACTCGACAATGAAATACGCAGCCGGCTCATGCCCATCACCAAAAAATTTCCCGTCGAAGAACTGCTGGACGCGCTTGAATATTATTGTCATAGGACGCGAAAAAATGTGATGTTTGAGTATATTCTTTTTGACGGGATCAACGACGGAGACGACGACGTAAGAAAAATTATCAAGGCTTCAAAACGGTTTCCGTGCAGGGTAAACGTGATTCCGTTCCATTCCATCGGGTTTACCAACCCGCACGGAATTTCCGCAACGCTGAAGGGCTCGTCGCAGGAAAAAATTACCCGCTTTACCAAAAAACTGCGCGATGCGGACATTCCCGTATTCATCCGGCATAGCGCCGGCGAAGAAATTGATGCTGCATGCGGCCAACTGGCCGTGAAGAATGAAGCGGCATAGAATTCATCCACAATAAACATCATCCGTATTCAGCAATTCCTTATCCTCGAAACCAGACGATGAACATTATACTTTTCGGTGCCCCTGGCGTCGGCAAAGGGACGCAGGCAAAAATTCTCTCACACATTTATCACATCCCGCATATTTCGACCGGGGATATTCTCCGCGACGCGATCACTGAACGAACGCCGCTCGGGATTAAAGCGAACGAATACATGTCGCACGGCAAACTCGTGCCCGACGATGTGATGATCGGTTTAATAAAAAATATCTTGCAGACCGACCGTTGCAAAAACGGGTTCATCCTTGACGGTTTTCCGAGGACGGTCGCTCAGGCACGGGCGCTTCACCCGATTTTCAAAGAGCTCCACATCAAAGTGAACAACGTGATCAACCTCGAAGTGGACGAGGAAGAGATCATCGACCGGCTGAGCAAACGCCTTGTATGCAAAAGCTGCGGCAAAATCTACAATTCGGAGATTGACCATTTCAGCGTTGCGGACAAATGTTTTAAATGCGGCGGCGAATTGAGCGAACGGGGGGACGACACGCCGGAGACGATACGGAAACGCCTTGAGATCTATCGATCCGAAACCGAACCGGTTAAAAAATACTATGAAAAACTGGACTTGCTCCGCAATGTCAACGGCGTCGGAGAAATCGTCGATATCATACAGCGGTTGTTGTCTGCGTTGAAGAAATGATCGCCAACCATGCCCCCAGCAAAAAAAATACTGCATAACCTTGGAACAAGCGATTCGCCGGTCGTCATTGCTCACCGCGGGTTTTCAGAGCAAGCGCCTGAGAATTCGCTCGCGGCTTTTCACAAAGCGATCGAAGCAAACGCGGACATGATAGAATTGGACGTTCGGCTTTCGTCGGATGGAGAGTTTGTCGTCTTCCACGACAAAAAATTGAACCGCACATCGGAGGGAAGAGGCGTTCTCAAGAACTTTACCGCCCGGGAATTAACGGAACTCGACAATGGTTCATGGTTCTCGCGAAAATTTTCGCGCGAACGGATTCCTCTTCTCAAGAATATTCTCCCCCTTACAAAACACGGTATTGCGATCAACATCGAAATCAAGCCGGACGTTGCAGGGCACGAAGGATTTTCAGTCGAAGAAGAAATAGTCGGGCTGGTGGCGAGATTCAAGGCAACGCATCGGGTGATGTTTTCATCGTTCAATCATTTCATGATGAAAGCAATCAAGCGGATCGACAGCAGCATTATCACCGGCATCCTCTATAACCCGATCGCCGACTTCCGTCATTCGCCGTCGCAGCTCGCTGCACGCGCCCACGCCGATATTTTTATTTGCAGCAAATACCAGATCAACAGCGATGTGATCCACGATGCACATAATGAAGACTGCCGGGTGTACGTGTACGGCGTAAAGTCCGAGAGAGATGTGGCACGGATGGTGCGGGCCGGCGTCGACGGCATCATTGCCGACAACCCTTCGATGGTCCAAAAAGCATTCAAGTCCCTCCTCCCGTGAAATACTGATTTCCCGATCGCGCGAGCGGGACTACCCCACCTCGATGACTGCGAAGGCGACAACCGCCGATTCCGAATGTGATAGCGAAAGGTGAACCCTGCTCTTCTTCAATGCATCCGCCGTTATGCCGTGCAAAATAACGGCTGGCTTTCCCGACAATTCGTTCGTCACCTCGACATTTTTCCACTCGAATTCCCCGCTCCACCCTGTTGAGAGTGCTTTGCTCACTGCTTCTTTTGCGGCGAACCGGGCGGCAAAATGCTGAGCCGGATTTTTTCTCGAACGGCAATAGGCAATTTCCGTGTCAGTGAAAATTTTCCGGAGAAATGTCTCGCCGAACTTGTCGATCGAAGATTGAATCCTTTGAATTTCTATAAGGTCGACGCCGATTCCTTGTATCACGTGTTACCTTTTCGCTTAGAATTCTGGCAAAACTTCGGAAGGTTTCCTAGAAACAGAATACATGACTTGTGCTGCAGACGGTTCGGGTCAACAGCCTTCCGGAGGATTTGTGAATACCTGCCGAAGTCTACATTCTCACGCTGTTTTCATTCCGCACAACGTCAATCAATTCGGCAATGTCGTCTACTTCAAAATCTGCGTTTGACTCGACCGTGCCGAACGTATCGCCGTACCTGGCGAAAACAGTCTTCATTCCCACTTGTGCAGCACCGACGACGTCCCGCTCCTCCCAATCGCCGATCATCAACGCTTCGCCCGGTTCCACCTGAAGCAACTCCAGCACACGGCGGAACGGGGACTCGTGCGGCTTCCTCTGTCCGGTGTCTTCAAACGTTACAACATGGTCGAAGATGTGATGAAAATTCAGATACGTCAAACGCAGCCATGCTTCCCGTGCCGGAGCATCGGACACCACCGCAAGGTGGATACCCATCTTCAGCAATTCCATCAGCGTCATGTAGACATGAGGATACGGTACCAGCGCCGCCTCGCGCGCGCGACGGTAAGCAATAACTCCTGCCGATAAAATTTTGTAATCCAGTTTTTGGAATTCGCCGTACAACAACTGGTCGAACACATTCTGAAATTCCATTCCGCGCTCTTTGTAGATCGCATCGATGCGGGATTGGATCTCTTCACGGCTCAGGTTTAATCCTGCGTCGATCATCGCATTAATCGCGGCATCAATTGCCTGCCGCTTCATCAACATGAAATCGACGAGCGTATTATCCAGGTCGAACACGACTGCTTTGATCATGATTTGGACATCGAATGTTGGAGTAACGTCTCAATGGCGATGCGGTAGCCTGCCGACCCGAACCCGGAAATCTGCACTTTGCATGCCGGCGCAGTGACCGAATGCTTTCGAAACTCTTCCCGCAAATGAATGTTGGAGATGTGCACTTCGATAACAGGAATATTCAGCGCTGCGATGGCGTCCCGAATGGCGTACGAGTAGTGAGTATATGCCGCGGCATTAAGAACGACCCCCTCATTTTTTCCCGCCTGCGCCGACTGCAAGGTGTCGATAATCGCCCCTTCATGATTCGATTGGAAAAAAGTAAACCGAACCTGAGGGAAAGCTTCCCTGATCTCATCTTCGATATCTTTCAACGTCTGGCTTCCATAAATTTCGGGCTCACGTGTGCCGAGCAGGTTGAGATTGGGTCCGTTGATAACGAGTATATTCATTAGAGCTTTCATCTCCGAACACGAAGCAGTGCGAAAAGAAAATGGAAACATTTCACTTCGCGTTTCTTAGCGCCCTTCGTGGAAAATTCTTTACCTCGCACGGACAAGTTCGTCTTCAATGAAAAGACGGATCGCCGGCTTCATGTAGACATTTTCAATCCCGAGTTCGCCGAATGCCTGAGACAGCACCGAAGCTTTCCGGTTTGGATTCAGTTTTTTGTTCACAACAATAATGCGTTCGTCGCGAAGGAGGCAATAGCCCCCGTCAAAATCGCCCTTCTCATAACGAATGTGAACCCCCATGTCGCGGGCTACAACTTCCAGTTCGGATAGCGTTTCTTCGGCTGTCATGCGGTACTCTTCAATTCAAAAGTCGTTTTCTATATTCTTTTTTTCATCGGCTGCCATATTGCCAGACCAACAATCGTATAGTATGAAAGCAGTGCAATAATCGGCACGCCGGCCAGCGCTGCAAGTCTATGAATAAACAAAATTCTAAATTCTGTCAACGTCGGGTTGGAAAAAAAATCGAGCGCGATCATTTTCCAATCGAGAATAAGCGTGTAAAACTCGACCGGGGAAAAAATGAAGAACAATATTGCGCTCATCATCAACCAGCCGTTTTCCTTGAAACGGAGCGTCGTTGTCCGCACAAATACTACTGCGCTGGCGAATGTCGCAAGGTAGCCGCTGATAACGATAAGAGAGGTGAGGCTGATGAGGCGGAATACCTCGCGCTCAAGTTCAGCGTCCAAATGTTCTTTAAAATCAAGCGTGCCGAAATTCAAAAGCTCGTTGCCGATCACAGCGCGGACGTTGACTGCGCCCAGCCACACAATGGAGCTAACAATAAGGATAAACAACGAGACCTTCGAACTCTGCTTTTGCATTACACAAAATTAGAATAATTCCATCTGAGTTGCAAACCTGCCGGAAAAAATCACTATTCTATTCGTACAAAAGATATTTCTTTCGTATCGGCATAAACGAATCGACTTGCTTTTCCCAATCAGAAATGATTGCCGCCGCCGGGACTTTCTTTTCGAGAGCAGTGCGAACGGCATCGGTTCCCATCACGTTGTCGAACATTCGTATCCGGGAAGAATCGGAGCGCACAAAAACGTCCTCGGCCGGATACAACTCATTTATCGCTTGCACGACATATAACTGGAGGTTCACTAAGTTCACCTCCGTGCGATCCACCAAATGGATTTGAATTCCGTTCACTTGTTTCCCTTGCATTGCGCCGTAAAAGGGCGTGTAGAAAATCGGACGGAAATGGACGCCTGGGAGGTTCTTGCTATTCAATGCATGAGCGAGGCGAGACGCATCGATCCACGGCGCTCCGACAAGCTGGAACGGCATCGTGTAACCGACGCCAACGTTCAATCCTTCAAGCTCGCCGATGATTCCGGTCGCTGCGCAGAACAACGCCGTTGCGGCGTTTGGAATATGCGGCGATGTCGGAACCCACTGCAATCCCGTGTCTTCCCACCACATCGACCGCCGCCAACCCTCCATCGCAACGACGGTAAGTTTGCACCTTCTTCCGCCCTCAAGCCATCCCTCATTGTTTAACAGCGTCCCCAGCTCGCCGCATGTCATTCCGTAAACGTACGGAATGGGGAACATGCCGACGAACGATTTGAATTTGAGGTCGAGAATGTTGCCTTCGATTTTCTTTCCGGTTAATGGATTTGGCCTGTCCAGGATCACAAATTCGATCCCGTGTTCCGCGGCAGCAGCCATCGCCTTGGCCATTGTGTTGATGTAGGTGTATGAACGCACACCGATATCTTGGATATCGTACACCAGCACATCGACCTCTTTAAGCATTTCGGCCGTCGGCTTGGTTGTTTTACCGTAGAGCGAGTAGACCGGAATTCCCGTTGCCGAATCGATGTACGAATCAACGCGGCCGCCTGCCGCTACGTCGCCGCGTACTCCGTGTTCGGGCCCGAACAGGGCAACGAGCTTGACCTCGTTTGAATGCGCGAACACATCAACTGCAGAAATGAGGCTGCCCGTCGCGCCTGTGGGATTGGTAATGAGGCCGACCCGTTTGCCTTTGAGAATGGAAAAATTGTTTTCGACAAGTACATCAATGCCGGTCTTGACAACGGGTGTTGGCTGGTGTTGGGCGAGAGAAGCGAATGAGATTGCGAAAAACAAGAATAAGAAAAACTTCATAATTGAAAATCCTGCCCGCTCGACAATTCAACAGCAATCCGATTCATCCAGAGAGACTGCCGGCTTCCGGAACAGTTATCTGCGTACTGCCTTCTCCGGCCCAATCCTCTCTCATCTCATCGTTTTTCAAAAACTAAATTCCCCGCAGCTTTGTAGCTTTCGCAACGCGGTCGAGTGCAAGTATATATGCTCCGATCCGCATGGTGACATTGTGTTTTTCGGCTGTTTTCATGACATCGGCGAAGCTCTTCGTCATAATTTTTTCAAGCTCGGCCACGACACGCGAATAGTCCCAACGAAACTGCTGGAGGTTTTGCGCCCATTCAAAGTAGCTTACCGTAACACCGCCGGCGTTTGCATAAATATCCGGGACAACGGGAATTTTCCTCCCTGCGAATATTTCATCCGCTTCGTACGTCGTCGGGCCGTTTGCCGCCTCGATAATTAATTTCGCTTTCACATGGTCGGCATTCTTTCCATGCAATTGTCCGCCAAGGGCAGCAGGGATAAGAACATCGCATTTCAATTCCAGTAGTTCTGAGTTAGAAATTTTTGCAGCCCCTTTCAAGCCGACAACCGATCCGGTCTCGGCAACATGTTCCATCGCGCCCTTAAACCGGATTCCCCGCGGATTGTAGACTCCTCCCTTCACGTCGCTCACGGCAACAACCTTTGCCCCAAATTCTTCATCCAGGATTCTTGCGGTATGAGAGCCGACGTTCCCAAATCCCTGAATAGCAATCGAAGTTTTCTTCAAGTCGATTTTTAAAAATTTTGCGATTTCACGCAACGCAATGCACACTCCCCGTCCGGTCGCTTCCTCACGGCCGGCGGAACCTCCAAGCTCGACCGGCTTGCCGGTAACGACAGCTGAGGTATGGCCATGGCGCCGGCTGTACTGGTCCATCATCCAAGACATGACTTGCGCGTTTGTGTTAACGTCCGGCGCAGGGATATCTTCGGCCGGGCCGATGATGCAATCAATTTTTTGAGTGAAAACACGCGTTAACCGTTCCAACTCGCCTTGCGACAATTGCCCAGGGTCGACGGCGATGCCTCCTTTTGCGCCGCCGAAGGGGATATCCACAACGGCAGTCTTCCACGTCATCAACGACGAAAGTGCCCGCACTTCATCGAGGTCAACCTGCGGATGATAACGGATCCCGCCTTTGTTCGGGCCGCGAGCGTTATTGTGCTGCACCCGGTAACCGATTAATGTGTTGAGTTTTCCGTCGTCCATAATTATTGGAAGCTCAACCCGCAATTCGCGGTCGGGAGTCTTGATGAGCTGTTTCAATTCGTCGCTCAACTGAAGCTTTGCGGCCGCAATGTCAAAATTATGCAAGACAACATCGTAGGCTGTGATCGGCTTGGCAGGCTGGCTCAAGTTGCGAAGAGGCTGTGCTGACGACGGCCTGGAATGAGAGGCGAGAATTTTTTTCTTCAACACTTTCTTCTTCGTCTTTTTCGGCGTCTTACTCTTTGCCCGAGCACGCGTCAATTGCTTTTTCTTTCCAACTTGCTTAGTTCTTTTCTTTTCGCGAGCCATCGGAAACTCCTTTCGCACCGTCTTATGAAACTGAGTTTGATGATTTCAAAGCAACAAGGGATCGATGAATCCGAAACAGGGTAAACACAAGGACAACAATGACAAGGATGTTCAGGAGAACGCCGAACGACGAGTACGGCGGATCAATCAAATCTAAAGCGAACACCATGAGTACAGTCAACACCAAGAGAGTTCTTGTTTGGCGAAGAAGTTGCAGTATGTTCTCAGCCGGGAGGTTGTTCATTTGGCAACAGAACGATTGTCGATATTCCAATTTTTCAGCCACGTAATGTCGTTCAGTAATTCCATAAGCGAATTCAACCCTCCTTGCGTCAAGCCAAAGTATGTCGACGTAAAATGATGTTTGACATCGGCCGGCGCCTCTTTGACAAGAAGTCGAATGAATGAGGACGCTTTCTCCAGATTCTCTCTAAATTCATACGATAATTTGTCGTACCCTTCTGCATTGTTCCCGATACGTTTCATCACAGCATTTGTGTTGATAAGAAATTTGGAAAGGAAGCATACATCATCCAAGACCTGTCCTTGATGATGAAGCCGGGAGAGTTCAATCAAGGCTGCCAGGTCGTCGGCATGGTGTAACCTGCGCCCGGAAAAATCTCGGAGCAACGATACAAGAGATGTCGTTTCTTGACTAACGACCACCTGCGAATTCTAGATGTGAATTTTTATTGAATTTCGAACGGGTTTAATATAGAGCATCTTCAAAAGAGAATCAATAAAAATGCACCTTTGGGAGGGCCGGACGCGAAAAGACTTTGTTTATTAAGGGTTCTGTTGGATTTTGAAGGGAGTAATACAGCGAAAAAGGCGCCGCACCTGTCGTCGGTCAATGACGGCGAGATTTCTCGGCTTTGAAGACCACAACGCCCCCTTTTTTCCCTTTGACTTTTGTTCGGCGCAGCCTGGTAAGTGGATAACTCCCTCTTAGCTCTTTGACAGTGGCTTCAGATATCAGAATGTCGGTCTTGAATTGCTTCGTCAATCCCTCGATGCGGGAAGCGAGGTTCACCGCATCGCCTATGACAGTGTATTCGAGCCTGTTCGCCGACCCGATGCTTCCTGCAACCACTTCGCCGGTATGGATACCGATCCCGATATGAATCGGTGAAAATTTCTTTGGTGATGCACGTTTCATTTCTTCGTTCAATCGCGCCAGTTCGGCGCGCATCGCAAAGGCAGCTTGCACTGCCCGGTCGGGGTCATCCTCCTTTGCTAACGGTGCCCCAAAGAGGACCATGAGCGCGTCCCCAATGTACTTATCGACCGTTCCACCGTACCGTTCCACTATGGAAACCATACGTTCAAGGTACCGGTTCAAGAGGTCGACGATGGCTTCAGCACTCGATTCTTCCGTCTTCTTTGTAAAATTCCTGATATCCGATATGAGAATTGTAACAGTACGCCGTTCGCCGTTTAAACGAAATCCCTGTCCCCCCTCTGCATTCATTCCTTCATGGAGAATTTTTTCCATAACGGTGGGAGCGACATATTTTCCAAACGTATCTTTGATGAAATTTCTTTCGCGCAACCCGGCGATCATCCGGTTGAAGCCGTTTCCGATCGTCGAAAATTCATCCGTCGAATAAATCTTCACTTCGTGGTCGAGCGACCCTTCCTCGACATCTTTCAACCCCGCCACCAACTTTTTTGTGGATTGATTAATATCTCTTGCGACAAGGACAAGAAGAGCGCCCAGGAGGAGTATCGATACCACAATAATCGAGATCGTGCCGTACCGCAGCGAAGACGATTCGCCTGTCAATTCATCGGTCGACACGGCCACGCCGACGAGAAGTTTTCCGTCGCCGGATTGGACTTTTGCGGCAATGATCCGGCCCCCGGCAAAGAATTGTGGTTGGCGAAACTTATTATTGAGAAAGCGAGCGGCTTGCGCCTGCTGCTCCGTATCGAGCGTGGAATTCGAGAACGAAATGCCGCCTGCGCTGTCTTGTAGAACTACCGTCGCGCTTTCGCCATACGACGAGACCATCGCAAGGCGCTGGGGAGCGCCAAGCGCCGGAAGCATAGACGCAAGGAACCGCGCTTCATGGAGCAGATGGTGTTGTTCGTTTTCAACGAGAAGGCTCGTGTGTTTTTTATTCAAGCTGACGCCAAGAATGAACAACGGCGCCATTCCGAGCATGATGAAGATAACAATCACTTTTGTTGCTAGCCGAACATTAACAACCCGGGACAAATATTTTTCCGGCAGGGACGGGGCTTTCGATTCAAGCCGCTGCAGCGTCGGAATCATCGCTTTCGCAATTTCAAAGTATTCATAGACTGCATGGGCAACCGGTACTACCGTCAAATTGATAACCCAGTACATTGCGAAGTCGCCGGGATCGATTCCGAGAGACAGGTAATTATTCGCGACAATGATAAAGAGATTGTAGACTCCCGAGCCGATAATTGCGTGGGGAAAAAAGACCCGCAGCACGGCGAAGACGGGGAAATTCAATGCCCGCTGTTTTGCAAGAAAGAGGTTCTGTTCGTCGAGAGGAAGTCCGGAATCTTCATGCAAGTAAAACTCCGCCACCGGCCTCAAGTAGTGCCGTATCATAAACAAATCGGCGAGGAGCATCGAGAGAAGCGCCGGGATAAAGAGCGGAACCAGAATTGCAAGCTGGCGCGGCGTTGCGTTGAACGTGTAGATATAAAAGGGCACGGCGGGAAACACCGCGAGGCATGTCCCGATCACCACAACGCGAACTATTTTTCGAATAAGAGTGCTGTACATTTACTTTTCGATGAAACGAGTCGCTGCGCGGTACACTTCATCAGCGCCGATGTCGTTCATGCATTTGAAATGCCCCTTCGGACATTCGGCCCTGCCGATGTGCGAGCATGGGCGGCAGTCGAGTGAATTATTTTCGATCACGACGGATTCCGTGCCGTACGGCGCGAAGCCGAATTCTTTTACGGTTGAGCCGAAGACGGCGACGACTTTCCGCTGGCGCGCGCAGGCGATGTGCATCAACCCGGTATCGTTCGTCACGACAACATCACAAAACTCCATCGCGGCGGCAACTTCCAGCAAGGATAACTCTCCCGAAAAATCTGCCGCTGCATTTTCAAAAGCGCCGTGATTAATGATTGAAGCGATAGTTCTGCAATCGTCTTTGTCCTGTTCTCCGCCGAAGATCAAGATTTTTGAGTGATATTTCCTCGCAAGCCGCGTGCACACGTCGGCGAATTTTTCCTTCTGCCAGCGCTTGGTGTAGTGTTTCGCGCCGGGACAGACACCGATAACTTTTTCAAATTCATTGAGTCGAAGTTTTGCCATTTTTCCCGAAATTTTGAATTGAATTTCATCGGGAATGAACAGTTCCAGCCCCTTGCCGTCATTGGATATCCCAAAATCCTTGACCGTCTCGATGTAACGGTCTGCAACATGGATCGTGTCTGCATAGATATTGCGTTTCCGATGGACCAATTGCCATCGCTCGTAAAGTCGCTTATCAACCGTCACGACTTCTTTGGTATTGCAAAAATTTCTCAAATAGATCGTCCGCAAATTATTGTGAAGGTCAACAACAAGATCATACTGTTCGATGCGGAGCGTTTCTTTCAACTCTTGCAGAGCGGGAAATCCCCTGGAATCGTCAAGCTCGTGCACGACCGAAAGGCGGTGGCTGAATTTCACCAGATCGGCAAATTGTTTCTTCACGACAAAGTCGATCCGGGCTTTAGGACCGGCAGCAGCGCGCAGAACCCGAAGCAATGGCGACGTAAGAACGATGTCGCCAATGGAACTTAATCGAAAGACAACTGTTTTACTAGGTAATGATCGCGTCATTTCACAATCCGCTGTAGTGTGGATCCAAAATACTGCTTTGATTTTCCACTTGCAACGGGAAATGGAGGAGAACTGGCATCGCATCTTAAAGAAGATGTCGGATATCTCGCAGCGGCACACCATCTCTGGGTAGTGT
>CAZXQG010000040.1:0-25414 GCA_964642725.1 uncultured Chitinophagaceae bacterium | reverse complement strand
AAAAATTCGCGCTGTTGAAGATCGCACTCTGCAAGGCTCCGGCCTTGAGCAATGCCTCTTCCGCCTGCTTGCGGGCGGTGTTGTCCGTACCGATCAAAAGATATCCGATGATTGCGTTCTGAGCGTCGCGCAGGGCCGTCACTGATACGATGGCCGGGAAGCGGCTGCCGTCTTTACGGATGTATGTCAACTCGTAGATGTCCTCGATGCCGCGCGACGCCTTGAAGACCAATGCCTCAAAGCCAGGAGCTATGGCTGTCCCAAGCTCCACGCTAAGAGCCTTAGCGCGCGCGATTACCTCGTGCGGATCGGAAATGTCGGCCGGAGTAATCTTGTTCATTACGTCGGCGGCTACATAGCCAAGCATCCGCTCTGCGCCTACATTGAAAATCTGAATGACTCCCTTTTCGTCGGTGGCAATACTCGAGAAGTTGGCGCTGTTGAGGATCGCGTTCTGCAATGCCCCGGTTTTGAGCAATGCCTCCTGGCGCCGGTCTTCGGTTGCAACGTCCGATGTTGCGTTTACGGATTTTTGAGCAATTGGAACGCGAGTATGGGGAAACATGAGCGACCTCTGGTTAAGCGCGAGTTAGTATTGCGGGTTGCGCGGCCGAAAGTACAAACGGAATTTCATCACCTGCTTCTGTGCTGAACCTGACCGGAAGAAATCCATATTATTAATGCGAGCGATGAGGGATACGTTGGATTTTTAAAATCGTCGTTAGTAGTTATTGTTCTATCGAAGTCACTGGATGATCCTGTCTCCTTTTTATCTTAACGGTATCGGTGTGTCGAGGATCGAATTACACTGGCTTCGTTGAGAAGAAGTATACAATAAGTCACTTGCGATTGTAATCATCCAAAAGGATGAAAGAATAGTTAATCCTCTGTTGCGAAGACCGGCGCCAACAACATTTCAGCGCATTGATGGAATAAACCGGGAGATGTATGGCATGCGGTTTTCAGGTTGGGGATGACAAAGAGCATTGTCCATTGTTCAAAACGTTTCGAACCGCCTGAAGCAGACGAGCTTCGGTGTACGGCTTTTGAAGAAAGTCTTTTGCCCCCTCCTTTGAGAATTTCGACTTCAGCATGGGCTCGATAAATCCGCTTGCCAGGATGAGTTTGAGGTTCGGATTTTCCGACTGCATTTTCCTAAAGACATCATATCCGCTGATCTTTGGCAATCCGTTGTCGGCCAGCACCAACTGGATCATATCTCGATTATTGTGATACACATCGATCGCTTCCTTGCCATCGGCAGCAGTAAGGACGCCGTATCCTGCCTGCAAAAGAAAAGTCTTAAGCAGTTCCCTTAATGGCTCTTCATCTTCAACGACAAGTATGGTCTCGCCCCTTCCGTGAACCTCTTTTTGTGTCTCAGTTTCCGCTTGCTTGATTTCGAACGATTCTGGCACTGGAAAATAGAGATAGAACGTCGATCCCATTCCAGGTTTGCTTTCGACAGTAACAAATCCTTTGTGACTTTCCATGATGCCGAAGACTACCGAAAGGCCCAAGCCTGTCCCTTTTCCCAAGTCTTTTGTCGTAAAGAACGGCTCGAAGATACGGCTTCGCGTTTTCTCATCCATACCGATCCCCGTGTCCTTGACACTGAGGGCGACGTAATATCGTGCAGAGGCATTCGGAAATATGTTTCGGATGGCAGCACCCTGCAGAAGATGCGTGGCAATGGTAATCGTCCCCTCATTTGGCATTGCATCGCGCGCATTAACGCAGAGATTGAGCAGCACCTGATGCATTTGCGTTGCGTCCGCCGATATTGCCGGCAGCGCTTGCTCCAGTTCAAGATCGATCACGATTGTTTTTGCTATGGTTTCCCCTAAAAGCTGCGAGATTTCATTCACAATATCGTTGAGTTTCACCGACGTCAATTTAATGTCGGCTTTTCTGGCAAATGTCAACAATTGCTTCACCATCGCCGCACCCCGGACTGTCGATTTGACGATAGCCTCGGCGCTATGCCTGATATTTTCCGGGTCGGATGGCTGCCGGGTCAAAAGCGTTCCGTACCCCATGATGATCCCGAGGATGTTGTTGAAATCATGCGCAATGCCGCTGGCGAGAGTTCCCAGGCTTTCCAATTTTTGTGCCTGGACAAGCTGCTTCTCAAGTGATTTTCTTTTCGATTCATCAAAAATATAACCTTTAATTTGCATGAGATTGCCTAATGCATCAAAAATGCCGACCGCATTTTCAACGCAGTAAACACGGGAACCGTCGCGGCGAAGATACTCAACTTCATAATATTCCAGCTTCTTTTCTTCCTTCAATAAACGCATAAATGTCTCTCGTTCTTCCGGTTTGGGGAACAACGCGTTCGCGTCCGATGTCAGCGCCTCATCGACCGATGCGAACCCAAAAATTCGGGCAAAAGCCGGATTGCATGATATGATCTTGCCTTCCGGAATTGAAATAAAATCGCCGGTCAAATCCTCTTCAAAAAAATTGCGGTATCGTTCTTCGCTTTTCCTGAGAGATTCCTCCGCACTTTTGCGCTCAGTGATGTCGATGAACGTGGAGATCAAGACTCGTTCGTTCTCCCCGGCCAGTTCGATCAATTCAAAGGAGGCCAGGACATCACGCACTTCGCCGGATCTGCGGCGCATCTTGAGTTCGAAACCGCGCAACGCTCCTTTCTTGAGAAGTTGATGCATCACGGAGATCCGGTCGTCGGGGTGTGCCCAGACGTCGAGGTCCATAACTCTTCGTCCAATGATCTCTTCCCGCGAATAGCCGGAAAAACTGCAGTATCTCTCGTTTACATCGACAAACCGTTCATCGGCAACGGTAGTGATGCTCATGGCAACAGGACCGGAACGAAAAACTCGCAACTGCTGTTCGGATACTTTCTTTTCCGCGACGATCTGATCGTAGAGCATTTTGGTTTTAGTGTGCAGAAGGCGGACTTCCAGCATATTGTGCACACGGATCAACACTTCCGCGAGGTCGAACGGTTTGCTGATGAAATCTTTCGCACCGGCGTTCAGCGCGCGGAGCTTGTGGTCGGGCTGAGCGGTGATGACGAGAACTGGAAGGTAGCCGGCCGTTTCGATACCCTTAAGGCGTTCCATCACCTCGAATCCATCCATGACTGGCATCAGGAGGTCGAGCAGGATCAAATCGTAGCGGTTCGCACGATGAAGTTCGCACACCTCGACCGGATTTTTCGTCGACGTGACGGAAACGTAACCGGCATTGCGCAGCGTCTGTTCGAGAAGAGTGACGTTGACTTCCTTATCGTCAACGATCAAAATGTTTGCATTCAGTATGTCTGATGAACTGACCATAGAATTTTCCCCGGGTTATGTTATCTCGATCACGTTCTTTTCCGCGAATTCCAGCGCTACATTTATCGCGTCCAAAAATTCTTTGATCTTGATCGGCTTGGTGAGATAGTGGAAGAATCCCGCCTCCAGCCCTATCTTGATATCGCGGGGCATGGCATTGGCACTGATGGCAAGGATTGGAATATGCGATGTTGCCGGATCTTCGCGAAGTATTTTCAGGGCCTGGACGCCGCTGATGCCTGGCAGATTGATATCCATCAGGATCACGGTTGGCTGAGAAGTGCGGGCCAGTTCGATGCCGCTCTTCCCGTCTATAGCGCTGAGCAGTTGAAGATCGGGGTGCCGCGCGATGATTTGCTCGACAAGTTGTAAGTTAGCCGGATTGTCTTCAACATAAAGGAGCTTACGCTTTGGCGCGCCGGTTGACAATTGCAGCCTGACCATCGGTTCGGCTTCGCCGCTTTGAATCTTTATTTGCGGGGCTACAGCCGAAGTGAGTTCAAACCAGAATACGCTTCCTGCCCCCACAACGCTTTCCACACCGATCACGCCTCCCATCAACTCGACCAATCTTTTGCTCATCACAAGACCGATGCCTGTGCCTTCCTCGGAGCTGGCTTCCTGCCCGAGACGGTTGAACGGCTGAAAAAGCTGCGTTAGTTTTTCCGGCAGCAATCCCGCGCCGGTGTCCTTAACGCTGATTCGAGTCCGTGTCGCAGAGACAGTGGTGCACGTCACCTCGACCGTCCCTTCCTTACGGTTGTATTTGACTGCGTTGGAGAGGAAGTTGATCAGAATCTGTTTTAAGCGGGTTCGATCGGCCATAACAAAACATGGGATATCGAATGTGGGAAAAATCAGATTGACGCTGCGTTTTTGCCCCTGCGGCTCAATAATAGTACGGCATTCGGTCAAAACTTCGGCCAGCGACACTGGTTCGTGCGACAGCGATAATTTTCCAGACTCGACCATGGCCAGGTCGAGTATCTCGTTGATCAGTTCCAGAAGGTACCACCCGGCATGGAGAATACGGTCAATGCTTTCCTTCTGCGAAACCGTTGGCGGCGGAATGTCGGAATCCATCAGTTGGGCAAACCCGAGGATGGCGTTGAGAGGGCTGCGAAGTTCGTGGCTCATGCTGGAGAGAAATTCAGATTTCGCCAAGTTCGCTTTTTCTGCCACAGATTTAGAATTCTCCAGTTCTACGTTTTTCTCCCGCAGCACTTGATCCAGCTGATTTCGTTCTGTTTCGACTTGCTTATGCGAAGTGGCATCGCGTAATATCCCCGTGAAAAATCGCTTGCCGCCCAGTTCCATTTCGCTCACCGCTATTTCCAGCGGGAAAAAACTGCCATCTTTGCGCCGACCCGTCACCTCGCGTCCGAGGCCGTCCGAACGCGCTTCTTTGCTGGTTCTGTAATTCTCGAGGGAGTCATTGCGACCCTCTCGATCAAGTTCGGGTACCAGCAGCTTGAACTTTTGTCCGATGAGTTCTGCCGCGTTATAGCCAAATATTCGCTCGGCCGCCGGATTAACAGTCTCGATGATGCCGTTGCCTGCGTGGATGGTGATGATGCCGTCCACCACAGCATTGAGAATGGTCTGGATCAACGAGGCGCTGTCGCGCAGCGCCAGCTGCGCCGCATTTTCCTCGGTCACATCCCGGAACACGAGCACTGCACCCACCACATCGCCGTTACGGTTCCGGATCGGGGCGCAAGTATCGGCGATAGCGCACTCGCTGCCGTCCAGTGCAATCAGTATGGTATGATTGATCAGGCTCTGTTTCGTCCCATGCGCCAGCGCTTCTTTAACGGGGATGATGGAAGGCTTGCGGGTCTTCTGATTGATGATATGAAAAATTTCTTCGACCGGCAGACCGGCCGCCGACGCCTGCTTCCAACCGGTGAGTTGTTCGGCGAGGGGATTCAAAAATGTCACGCGCCCTTCGGCATCGGTGGCAATGACGGCATCGCCGATGGAGTTGAGCGTGACAGAAAATTTTTCTTCGCTCACCTGCAATGTGGCGTTGGCATTCTGCAGTTGTTTGTTCATCTCTTCTTGTATATCAAGCAGACGCCGGGTCTCGCGATGGACAACGTTTTCGAGCCGCTGCTGTATCTCCCGGTAGACGAGATAGGCGAACAACAGTGCAAACAGCATCGTGAGCAAACTGGCGACAACAATGATCGTATACAAGGAATTCATATCCGACTGAAACTCTATTTCATGCTGTGCCAGAGCATCTTCCTCTATCGCGATGAACTTGCTCATTTCGACACGGATGGAATCCATGAGGCGTTTGCCTTTTCCAACACTTACCGCAGCAACGACGGCGCCCATGTCGTGATTGCGTCGCAATTCCACGAGCCGCGCCAGTTCCGCCAACTTGCCGTCAATCAATGGAGTCATGGCATCCAGGTGTTTCTTTGCAGAACCGATTGTTATGAGCGCTTTCAATTGTTCCAGGTGTGGAACAATGCTATCGTGCACCATCAGGTATGGCGCCAGAAAGACTTCGTCACCGGTCAGCAAAAAGCCGCGCTGCCCCGTCTCGGCGTCCCTTAGCTCGGAGAGCAATTCGTCTGCGCTGTGTATCACAATGGAAGTATGCATCCGCGACCCGGCTGCTTCCCCGATATGCCTGAAAGCCGAGAACGATCCAACCACGACCAGCACCACAAGCAGAGCTGCGCCGGCGAGAACTGCAACAATTTTATAAGTAGCTTTCATTGATAGTATGCTTTCTTTTAGAAGATCGAGTGCGGGAACGCCGGCCAACCGACTCCTTCACTTTTTACGATGCCATCGCAGCATGCCGCATTCTTCTCGTTTTGTCGCACTCACGATACATATGAAAAGCACTGGCTTGCGTTCAACTGCAAAGCGATTTCAGCCTTTTTCCTTTGGCCTTGTATTACCGCGGCCAGAATCATTTTTCCGTTTCAAACAAATCTTTTCCGCGAATGACCCTAACCAGGATAGCTACGATGGCGATTACAAGAAGAATATGAATCAAGCCGCCCAAAGTGTATGCAGTGAGGAGCCCGAAAAGCCACAGGACCACTAAGATAATTGCGATAGTGAATAACATATCTTGCCTTTCTTAAATTGATGTTGTGTTGTTTTTTTAGTTTCCACATTTGGATTGTTCTGGATCTGTTAATCATTGCGCACTGTCGCAGCAAGCATTACACCAGATGCGCTCTCAGCATCCATGCCATTTTTTCGTGTTGTTCCATGACACCGGTCATAAAATCGGCCGTACCAAGGTCTCGGTGCTGTTCGGCAGCGACCTGGATGTTTTTCCGGAGCGAGCGGATAACGGATTCATGATCCTCCAGCAAAGTTTGAATGATGTGCTTCTGATCGGCGAAATCGTGATTGTGTTCGCTCAGCCGCGTGATCGCTGTGAAGTCTTTGAGCGACCCCAAAGCGAAATGGCCGAGTGATCGTACCCGTTCGGCGACATCATCAATAATGATATCCAGAGCGTCGTATTGGCTTTCAAAGAACTTATGCAGGGCGATAAAGTCCTGACCCTGGATATTCCAATGAGCGTTGCGTGTTTTCGTGTAGAGCACGTACTCATCCGCCAGTAACGTATTGAGAAGGAGCGCGACTGCCTTTAATTCGCTGTCGGCAATTTCGATGTTGAGCTTCATGATATCCTCGATTGATAAGTGAATAAATGGGTTTAATTTTTCTTGTGTGCTGCACTGTTCGAATTTTTTTGCTCTGCAGATTATTTCCGCAGCGCTGCAAGCTCTTTGATCAATTCCGTTTCGTGTTCGCTCAGATGTTCGGGCAGCACGATCTCGACCTTCACCAGCATGTCTCCGTACTCGTTCTTCTTTGCGTACACCGGCATACCAAGTCCGCGAAGCCGGAGTTCATTGCCGTTTTGAGTTCCCTTCGCGATATTGACCGTGACTTTGTTTTTCAACGTTTTGACCTGAGTCTTGCCCCCGAGAAGAGCTGTGTAAAGGTCAACGGGGAGGATACGGTGGAGATCGTTGCCGCTCCGGCGAAATTCCGGATGCGGCGCAATTTTGACAGCAAGATAGAGGTCGCCGTTCGGTCCGCCGCCGGCTCCGGCTCCGCCTTTGCCCGCAATTCTCAACATTTGATTGTCCGCTACCCCCGGTTTGATCGTCACTTTGATTGTTTGACCATTAAGCTGGATGAGCCGCGTCGTACCGTGATATGCCTCGTCCAGCGAAAGTGTCGTGCCTGTTTCAAGATCTTCGCCCTTAAGAACAGCACTTCGTCTTCCTCGTCCCTGGCCGCTGCGCTGTCCGAACAGTGTTTCGAAAAGATCGTTGACACTCTCCTCGGAGAAGTCTTCGTTGGTTTCCTGCGCGCTTGGTCGGCGTGATTGCCCGCCGCGGCTGTTCGCGTACTTCGACCAGTCAAATCCTCCCGGCTGGGCGCCGGCTTCTTCGTAATGTTTCCAATCGGCACCAAACTGATCGTACTTTTTTCGTTTCGCCGGGTCGCTGAGAACTTCATTGGCCTCGTTGATTTCCTTGAACTTTTCTTCAGCCGATTTATCTCCCTTGGCCTTGTCGGGATGATATTTGTTGGCGAGTGCTCGATACGCCTTCTTTATTTCTGCTGGCGCCGCCGTCTTGTCAACGCCAAGAACCTTGTAATAATCCTTGTAGGTCATCGTCATCGCGTTTTGTACTGATTCAAAAAGCTTCGTGGAGAACAATTAGCGTTCACCGACTCGCACGTTCGCTGCGCACAGCAATCCGTCCTTCTAAAACACCGGCGTGAAGCTCATCAACAACGGTTCCCGCTTCATTACAATACCAATCGCTGTGATCGAATGGAATCGACCAAAGGGATGAAAGAGTAGTTAATCCTCCGCAAAAAGCCACGCGGAAATGAAGCGGAGACAGTTCCCGCACACCAATGAACCTGTCGTGATTGAGATCAGAACGGGTATCCAATGGCAATATTTAACTCAAGATTGTTCTTTCGCCACGACGGATCGCCGAAAGCGATCTTATTTGCGACCCAACGCTGATTAACAGGGAGAGATGGAATGCGCAGCGGAAACGCGAGGTCCGACCGAATGACGAAGAAGGAGAGGTCAACACGCAAACCGAAGCCTGTCCCGACCGCGACTTGATCGAAAAATGTTTTTGTAGAAAACTGGCTTCCGGGGCGGTTCGGGTCATCCTGCATAAGCCAGATATTTCCGGCATCGACAAAGAGCGCGCCTTTAAGAATGCTGACAATCGGAAACCGGTACTCGGTGCTCGCTTCAAGCTTGATGTCGCCGGCCTGGTCAATAAATGAATTCGCAGCGACACTATCGGGAATTTTGTACGATCCGGGCCCCAGGCTCCCCATTGCAAACGCGCGCACGCTATTGCTCCCTCCTATGTAAAACTGCCGGACATACGGAAGCGACACAGAGTTGCCGTACGGAAACCCCAGTCCGACGATCAAGCGGGTGGCAAGTGACGATGATTGATCGGCAGAATTGTAGTACTTGCGAACGTCGATATCAAACTTATAATACTGCGAATAGGGTGTCCCGAATATCTCGTACGGCGTCTCCGGCGAGGCTCTGTGCTTGATGAACAGAGATTGAACAAGCGCCAGCAGGTTCCCTGAAATATCGGCGCTCCCTTTGAAGTACAGATGGTTCGTACGATCTTTCTCGAGCTGGTCGTTGTAGATGAAGAAATAATTCTGCCCTATCACAAATTGTTCTTCAAAGCTATTTTGCAAAAATGGATTGCTGCTCAACAGGTCGTTGAATGCCTGGGTTCTGTTTGTCAGATGTGCATACGTAATGGACAGCGGGTTGAAGTTTTCTTCCGTGTTGATGGATTCCTTCCAATCGTATCCGAAAGAAGCGTCAACCGAGAAAAGCTGATAGTAGAGCAGACGATGAAGCAGGCTTGCGCCAAGCTCGATCCGGGTCTTTGGAACGAAAAGGTTGGAGTCGCTTTCTACGACAAACGGTGTAGCGAATTTCGGCAGATCCAACTCTCCATGCGCGCCGAACTCATACGATTTTCCTCCCGACAACCCGCCGCTGAATGGAACTTCGAGCCCGGCTTCAAGACTGAGCGTGAAGAGTTCAGCCCCGCGAAAAAGATTCCTGTTCCGGAAGCTGGACTCAAACACCGGACCGACAAGGTTGTTTGATTGGGAAACGCCCTGCAACTCGAGGCGAATGTTTTTCATCGGCATCGGCGTCAGATAAATATGGGGTTCCAAACGGGGGATGCCTGCCGAATCGATGACAACAAATCGTATATTCACGAACTTGAACACGCCGAGATTCATGAGCCGGTTCAACGTGAGGTCGTGAATGTTCTTGCTGTAGACGGCCCCCTTTTTAAAAAAAACCGAACGAACGATGACGGCAGGATCAAACATTTTGTCGAGGTCAACATAATGGCAGCCGCCGACAATGAGCGTATCGCCCGCAGGCATTGAGACACTGTCGCGGTTCAGTGAATAGCCGGAGTAGACATAGACGCTGCCTATTGTATAAACGCGGGCCGCCTCGGCCGGTATATCCTTTTTTACCTGAAGAGAGAGATCAACCGTTCTGTTCCCTGCAGTGCTATCAGCCTGGAAGACAATGAAATCGGGAGAAAAATAAAAATAGCCTTGTTCTTTGAGTGCAGAATCAATGCGTTCCCGTTCTTGTTTCATTTTCCCGAGATCAAATTGGTCCTTCGCAGAGAGCGTTGTCTTCCCCATCGTGGAACGAATTGCGTCGAGCAGCGAGGTGCTGTCGCCTTTGACGGAAATACCGTTGATTCTGTACGGCGGATGGATCTCAACATCGTATTGAATCTCCGCAGTGCTTTCCTTTTCATGCACCGCGTAGTGAACATCCGCAAGGAAGTATCCCTTACTTTCCAGCAGGGTGCGCATTCTTTCTGAAATCCGGCCGGGATCGACCGATTCCAGAAGCACCGGAGGTTCACCGAGGCTCTCTTTGAATATTCCAATGTTGAACAGCCACAACTTTAAGCGAAACAGTCCGAGGAGTTTTCCATTCGGCTCCGGCTTGGCAAGCAACTCCAGCTGATTTTTCAGATCGCTCTCATCCGGGATGCCTTTATTCTCTTCGATATTCACGTCAGCGCCGGTATACAGTTTTTCGCCATGAGTAAGATACGACGAATTGCTGCAGCCGGAGGCGAACGCGGCGAGCATCGCGGCAACTCCGATAATCACGGACGAATTGCTATAAGAGAATCCTGTTCGCATCACTTCTCTTCTTTGTCAGGATCCGGTTTGAGCGCGAATCCAAAAAGTTTGTCGAAATCGATCGTAAAGACGACACCAACCCCCGTCTTTGTGACATCGCCGTCAATAGCTCCCTCATATGTGTCTTGCCTGAAAACCTTAAGCTGCCATCGACCATCTCCGGTGAGTTTATACAATGCATTGAGATCACCGGCGATGTTGTTGATGGAATTCTCCTGAGCCCGCCGCCCTTCAAGGTCCACATTTCCGCCCACCTGCACGGTCATGCGTTCGTCGAACAGTTGTTTCGAGAGAGCCAGTTTCAATTGCGTTCGTCCTTCCGCGCTTCCGGTGGAGTAATCCTGGTATGAATCCAATCCCACATTCAGGTTTGTGCCGGCAATATACTGTTCCGACAAACGGTTCAGCTGGGTAGAAAGTATCTGGCTGGCGCTCGAACGGGCAAGATCGGTCAGTGCACTGTTATCGCCTGCAGAAGCCAGAGGGTTTTCCGGGATAAATCTCCCCAGCACCAGGAGGGCAAAGACCTGCTGATTAAGTTCCGATTCCTGAGTGTTCAACTCATTCAGTTTCTGATATACGCTTCCATTCAATGCACCCCGTTGGTCGGGAGCCATGTCGAGTTTAAAGTGAATGTCCGGCTTCAGGAGCTTTCCCTTCATCATCAGGTAGACTTGGATAGGAAGCTCCTGCTTGTACTTATTCCGTTCTTCCTGGCTTATGCCCGCAAGTTGATCCTGAATCAGATCCAGCACTGCGGCGTTCACCGTGTAGACCGCAGTGATATCGACGTCGGCTTCATACGGCGATCCAAACCACGTCAGGCTGCTCCCATCCGAGATCGTGAACTCTCTTTTGATAAAGTCGCCGAACGAAAGCTGGTACGACCCGTCAAGAATCTCGTACCTTCCTGTGAGCGTGAGTTTGCCGGCCGGGTCGACGGCGAAACTAAATGTCGCCTCGCCCTGAATCACCAGCGAATCACCCGCAATGGGATCGATCAAGATCCGAAGTTTCGAGTCTTTGTTTACCGTGATATTCGATGTGAAATCGATCGATGAGAATTTCGTTTCCGCGCTGTCCTCTTCCGTCCTCGGTTTTCGCCGGAACATGATAGAGTTTGGAGGAGTGCTCACATCGACAAATTTTACGATTCCGCCGCGTTCCTCTACAGCAAGCTCCGATTCCGGCAGGACCAATGCCAGATTGGTCCCCTTGTCGAGTTCCGCTTGCATTGTGATGATCGGCCTGGTCTGATTTCCCTTTATGGAGATATCACTATCGAAGATAACAGTGCCATAGTACAATGCGTCACGGCTTGGGGGCTTGTGCAGGAGAAGAAATTTTTTCGTGTGTATTTGAAAATCGAAACCGAAGCTTCGGAAATCTTGTGTCAGCAAACGGCCGCTGAGCGAAGCCCTGTTGCCGAGAGTATCGAGAAGGTCAAACGACCTGAATTCGACTCCGCTACCGTCAATCGTTATTCTCCCGTTGTTGAGATGCAGGTACGTTTCAAGGAACGCCGGGGTGAAAGCGGTGCTGTCGAAATTCAGGTTCCCCGTAATAGAAGGCTTCTGTATCGTACCGGTCATGTGCAATCCGCCGGTCATTGTTCCGGAAAGACGCTTCACTTCGCCGAATGTAAACGGCTCGATGCTGGCGAGGTTCAGTTTCGTGAAATCACAATTAATGTCCAATGTGCTCCCTCCCGTTTCGCTCCGGTATTTTCCCTGCATGGCGATCTGGTTTCCGTTGCCGGCAATGTTCATGCTGATGTCGTAGACATTTTCTGTTTGATCATTAGCGCGCAACACGACGTCACCCACGTGCCTTTGACCGAAGCTGAAATCTCTGATTGCAAGGTCAGACGTGAACGCCGTCTGCTTATCCAGATTCTGCAGGACTATATTCCCGGCAAGAATTCCGCCGAGCAGGCCGCTGTCACGTTCAACAACATGAGACAATGTGGCGAGGTTGAAGTCGCTGAATTCAATCTTCAAGGGCGAACGCAGGTTCTTCTCGTCGGTGCTGTTGAGAGAGAGAGTTTGCCCCGATCCATGCAGTACGACATCATGAGCGATGAACTGGTTCTTGCTAAAGAGGAAGTAATTGTCTGCAGGAACGCTCCACGGCACGTTATGAAAAACGATCCCCTCTCTGCCAAAACGAAATTTGTATCCGTCAGGAACGCTTTGGAATACTCCAGCGAGGCGCATTTTTATAGAACCATCACCGCCAGTACTTTGTATCGCAGCCTCGATACTGTCATGCCCCGCTGTTCCGCTGACCTGAAGATTCGTTACGCGCAATATCGAATCGGTGATCGAACCGGCGTTCACCGTCGCATGGAGGAGGTTGGCATCGGAAGTGATTTTAACTGTCAGGCTGTCGATAGTGATCTCTCCATAGTCGATCGTCGGGATGCTGATATTGATATTCAAGTTCATTTTGTTGCTGTCAAAATTGCCGTCAACGCCTCCCGCGGAGAGTCCGTGGAGTTGCGGAAATAATACGTTCGTGAGGATCGCCGGATCGCGAAGCGCCATGCGAAAGGTAAAAACTTCGGGTTTGAGCCTTGATGCGCAGGTCACTCCCCGAAGCGAGAAGTAATGCGCAAAATGTTCTTTCAACATTTCCGGCAAATTACCAAGGGCAATCGTTCCGTCGAATTGGCCTGCGAAAATCGTGGATTCGATGTTGATGTGAGTTTGTCCATCCTTGTTTACCGAGACACACACAAGAGAATCGACGACATAGCGCTTGTCGTTCTTGACAATGACGACGTCGCGAGCTCCGATGACGCCGTTGATGTCGTCAATATTCTCCCCGGTAAGGTCCGAGGTGATGTTTCCCGCTATCCGGATGTCATCCGACGAAAGGTTAAGCCGTCGCAGATCGGCCCCCTTCAGTTCGAGCTTGAATTTGAAGTTCGGATTCACCTCGCTCGTGTTGATCGTGCCGTTGAAAGTGAAGACGATGTTGGAATCCTGAATCTCGGCCCGCCCGTCGAACATTTTTGGGCTGGCAGTACCGCTGAGCACAAGCCGCCGGTATGGATACCCGTTGACGACAGCTTTTTCCACCCGGACATCCAGTTGCGCTTTGACGTTATCTTCGCGCAAGCCTGTTCCGGCTGCGGTTGCTTTCAAAGACACCGGGCCGAATGATTCTGTATCGCCGAGGAGCTGGCCCACGTTAAAATCGTCTGCGGCGACATCTGCCTTCCACCGATAGTCATTCGAGTCAGATATAGCTCCGGAGCTTAATTGCACCTTTCCATTCAAGCTTCCGAAACTGGTTGCGACAACAGATGAAGCGGAAAAATTTCTCGCGGTCCCTTTGAAGCTTCCGCTTATTCTTACAGAAAACGGCAGAATGATATGTTTCGGCAGCAGCGAATCTGCCACAAGCGCCAGAATATCATCCCGGCTGGTGGAGAGCAAGGCCAGATTCATGTCATAGTCAGCCGTCGCTGCCTCCGGCAGACCCCGGACTACACCGGTGAGATCAACTGCGGTGGAATCGCCTTCCGCAATCCGCAGCTCTTCAATCTTCAAATCCCCTATTCGCCCCGAGAGCTGGGAAGAAAGTCCTATCGATGCTCCCGGTTTATTCTTTATTGGAATTGACGGTTCGAAAAAAAGCAAATCAGAAACGCCGATTTGAGAATTAACGATCGATGCTGTAACGCTCACGCTCCCCCGAAAATTTTGGAGCTCTTTGATAGAGTGATAGCCAAGAAGGATATTTGCATGAACACGGCTGGCCGGAGTCTCCACTGTCAACGCTGCAAGCTGTGCATGGCGAGAGTCAATGATGAATCGTCCCGACAATTCACGCAGGTCAAATCCCGAAGCTTCCCGGAATGATGCATGAGCGATGTCTGCTGCAACGCGGTCTTCACTGTAATACATATTTTCTCCTCGCATCGTGAGGCCGGTGAGGAGAAGATGATTCAAATTCACGCCCTTCGCATTGGGCGCGCCCGGAACATCGTACCGGAAGCGATTGTTGTCGATCCATATTTGATCGACGCTGATCACCCAGGGCAATGCAGCAGCGACAGACGGATTTGATTTTTGTTTGTTTCTGGATGGAGGCAAAATGAGAGCAACGTTTGTGTTCTCAAGAGAGAGATTCTTCACAGCAATGCGATGTGCTGGAAGATCAACTTTTTCTGCCAGAATCGATGAATTTCCAAGGTCAACGCTGTACCGTTCTCCCGCTGGGACATTTTCATAAACGAAATGAATATCAGCCAGCGATACAGCACTACCCCCGATGTCGGCGATTGAAGAATGAGACGTGTCTGAGGGCGATTCTTTTGTTTGTGTAACGCTTACTGTAGAATTCGCGAGAGATACTTTGTCGACGTGGAACTTTATTCCATAAAGATCAAATTTATCCACGGTTGCCTTCAGAGCGCCGAGCTGGAACCGCAGGTTCAACCCGCTCACATTGTCATCATACGTCGCATGAATGCCGTTGAGGCTCAATCCACCCAAGCGTATTTCCCAATGAGGCCCTACGGATGTATCAGGATTCCTGCTGGTAACAGCTGAATGTGGACTGAGCGCATCCACGATAAAATCAAAATTATAGCTGCTGTCCGGCAACGTGCGGATTACGTGGGCAGTGAGCGAGTCAATCCGGATGTTCGTCACATTGATTTCATGCGAGAGAAGACTGAACAGGTTCACATCGACCGCCAGAGTTTGGATAGCCAACAAGGTGTCCCGTTCCTTTGTTTCTACGAATATGTTTTGCAGAACTACGGAATGTGTGAACGCTATATTGATGGCCCCAACTTCGATGTGTGTATGGGTCTTAGCCGATATTGAAGAAAGTACCTTTTGCAAAACGTATTGCTGCACGCCGTGCAGCTGAAGAGCCGCAACGGCGAGAATAATCAAGCCCAATGCGCCGGCGAGTATCCATACCGCCGTCTTGATTGCGCGTCGAATGTAGGTTTTTGTTTTGTGGTCTTTCACAATGTTTTGAAGTATTTGATCATCCTACTCAACAGGGATACACACTAGATGTAATCAAAGAACAAGGACACAGACGGCGAGGGGGATGTCTTCGCCAGAGTTTTGGCCCCCTCTTGTCAGGGGTTTATGGCGAACGACCGATGTGGGAAGAGAGCGAAATGCGGACTCTGCCAAGCGGGACCAAAAGAACCATTCGACGAGAGTAAATTCTCCCGTACTTATTTATGTCGGGGCGTAGCCGGTCGCAAGTGTACGAACAAATAGGACGATTACGTACTCGAGTCCTTCTGACGGGTAACTTTGACTCCCGTGATAATTGCGACGCCCAGCAGGATTATTGACACCACAACGATCCAGGGTGCGGGTACATGCAATAAGGCGGCGCCGTAACACAATCCTCCGATGACGATAACAAATCCAGCAACATACAGTATGTAAGACATGACATTTCCTTTCCGTCAACATTGCCGGCTTCTTGGCCATTCAGACAGCCGAGTGGAGGAGACAGCCGACCACTCTGCCTCATCTCACCTGGCGCGCAACTTTTGCGACACGGAGGCGGCTTTCTTTTTCACCGTATCCACCAAATCCGCTGCGCCTTGTTTGACGCCATCATAATCGCCGACGGCATCATCGACATATCCACTAAGGGTATCTTGAACATCTTCTGCGCTGTCGGTAATCTTGCGAGCCATTCTCTCCCTTATCATAGCGCCTTTTGCCGGAGCGAATAAAAGACCGAGGACCGCACCTGCGGCAACACCGACGGCTGCACCTATCATCACTTTTTTCGAGCTCATTGTTTTATTCCTTTATTGTTGGTTCTTGGCAATAATGCCGAGCATCATGGATAGAAACGCAAGTCCTTGCGATTCTCCAACTGCTTTGTGTACGCTATTTCGTTAATTACCAACTCCTTGACTGCCATATTTTTCGTTTTCATGTGCATCGCGGCGGGCCACACGCGCACGCTGCGGATCGACTTTGTGCAACACGACGCGAACCGCACCGGCGTTCGGAAGAATATTAGAGCCAAATCGCATTGCGTATAACCGGGTGAATTCAGCGCCGAAGAGGACGATTTGGGAGGAATAAAATGTCCACATCATAATGATAACGAGCGAACTCGCTGCGCCGAATGTTGAGCCGATCCCGCCATTGCCGAGATACAGCCCGATAACAAGTTTCCCGATAGAAAACAATAACGATGTCACCGCGGCTCCTACCCAGACATCTTTCCACTTAAGGATCGCGGCCGGAACAAACTTGTACATGAAAGCAAATATGACAGTGATGCCGACAAACGATACAATAAAATCAAGAAGGCTGACGAATCCTGTCATGATTGCGAGACGGTGACTCAGGTAGTCGCTCATTGCAGCCAGAATCGCGCTGAAAATGAGAGATACCAGGAGAAGGAAACCGATTCCCAATATCATCGCAAATGACAAAATTCTGTCCCGAAGAAATGCCCGGATGGTGCCGATCGGTTTTTGCCGGATGTGCCAGATCGTATTCAACGAATCGCGAAGCTGTATGAACACTGCCGAAGCACCCAGCAGAAGCACCACGAGGCTGAAAATCGCAGCGGGAACATTAGAGCCGGATTTATATGCGTTCGTGATCAGGCTTTGAACAAATTGCGCGCCTTCAGTGCCGACCAACCCGCGAATCTCGGATACGAGACGGCCGCTCGCCGCGGCCTGACCGAATCCGAAGCTCGAAAGTACAACGACAAGAATGAGGAGCGGAGAAAGAGAAAATACAGTAAAGAACGACAGCGCTGCTCCCTGCTGCCCAATGTTGTCATCATCCCAGGCAATTGCAGAATCCTTAAGCAATAGCCAGATACTTATTAAGCGAAGTGTTTTCATAATAGTGTCAGCGCCCGACCGGAATTTTCCAGAAATTTTCTCTTTCATGAATGCGGAGAGATGCGTTCGCTCAGATCTCTAGCGCTATTTTTTCAGGTCACACGGTTGCTGAAAATAATTTGTCAGCGTATCGTTTCCTTCGTACAGTCCATTTACTGTGTCCCCGGTACGCTGATTTGTGATGTTTCACGGAGTGGTCCCGGCACTTTCCAGCATTCCCATCCGGAGTGGTTCTGCTTCCCTTTCGAGCGTCCAAAACTCGCCGGCCGGTAGAGTATATCCACACCATCGCTCATCGTCGGCAACGCATACGCCGGCAAGTCGGCACAATCACAATGTTCGGTCATGAGTGCGCGGGCCGGTGTCTCTCCGTTAAGAACGGTCAGCGTTCGATCATACTCTGAGTGAACCGATCCAATAAACCGTTTCACACTGTCTGCGTCGTACACTGCAACGCTGACTGATGTCTGGACATTCCTCGCCAGCCTGTCGAATGACTTGAGGGCAAATTTTTGCGCAAAAGCAGACACACTATCGGCCCGCAAACTGGAGTCAAGCCGGTTCAAGGCACGAAAATCGAAGTACGACAAATGGAGATTGTCGGGAGAAGCGATAATGTATCGCGCAAACGATCCAAGAGCGCCGACGGTATACGGTGTTCCGCCGAAACACGTCGAGAGCACCATAAGATCGAACTTCGTAGAAGAGCCGGTGAACCCCTGTAATCCGGCCTGCAGGTCATGGACGGTGAATGCCCGGTCCGGGGACGACGCATCGTAGCCGGCTCCGCCGAATTCAGGAATTTCGTGACCGCAGTAAAGAAAAATTTTCACGACAGCGCGCTGGCTTTCCGTGTGAAAGCGGCGATATAACCCCACTTCGGGTTCGAACCGTGACTGTTCGTTGCCGCGCCAATATGATTCATGCGCAATGAGCCGACCGTTCCTGTAATAAACGAATTCGCCATCAGGTAGAGGGAAGAAAAACAAGAAGTGGTACTTTGGCCGCTGATGAAAGATAAACACCTCCGCATGAGGGTTTTGCACGGCAGCCAGCGTTACCCCTTCCAATGCCTCTTCGTCAGCTTTGTGTTCGTTGCCGCCGGCATCGTGGTAGAGATAGTCGCCGTCGCCGTGATTTATGCAAATGATCGAATACGAAACCGGAGGCCAGCTCTCATTCGTTTGCTGATCCTCACGTTGAACTGAAAAGTTATCGCTGCATGAAGAAAGAAATAGTACGAGCGCAGCGCAGCCAACGCTTACGAAAAGCGTCGAGTGCGGAGCGCTCATAACGGATCGACGTTGTTGGCCTCGCATTCCGAACTCCCGAAACCTTCGCTTTGTGGAGAAACTACCTGGCTATAAGGACAATCAGGATAACAATCAAAAGCAACGTGACAACACTGATGGTAATCACCTGGTCGGCCTGCTCCATATCCTGAACGACATAGTTGGAGAAATCATTGAGCTGTCCGTCCTCCACGCGCGCGTAACCGTTGTTACCGGCAAGTTCATCCTGCTTTTCCTGCAAAGCAGTTTTGAAACGTTCAACACCGGCATGGTCGTCTTTCGAAATCAGCGGCGAGTTTTGAACCATGTTCAGGGCTTTCGCCATGGTTTGAAATGACTCGTTGAGGATTGCCCGCTTCTCGGACGCACTGTTCGTTGCTTTTACTTTAGTGGCCGCATCGTTAAAATATTTTTGAAGTCCGTCTTTCCCCTCGGCGTTGGCAGAGAGAGCCAGGACAAACATCATGACGATAAATCCAAAAACTCTTCGTGCTTTCATTGTTGCTCCTTAAATGGGATGAACGTGACGTGTAATGTTCTATAACAACCAGGGTTATTCTTGCAAACAAAATCGTCTCTGCTTGAACGTATTGGTTCACATTGCCAACAGCCCGCCGAAAGTCGATTTTCCAAATGTCTAAGAGAACTCGTTACGGCAGAACAATTTGCTTCCTCAGAGACTAAACTATGAGCACAATCAGCAGAATGATCAGAAGCAACGTAACAACGCTGATCGTTATGACCTGGTCGGCCTGTTCCATATCCTGGACGACATAGTTGGAGAAATCATTGAGCTGCCCGTCCGCCACTCGCACGTAACCGTTGGTACCGGCAAGTTCATCCTGCTTCTCCTGCAACGCGGCTTTGAAATGATCCAGGCCGGCACGATCGTCCTTCGAAATCAACGGCGAGCTATGAACAATGTTCAAAGCATTCATCATGGTTTGAAATGACTCGTTGAGGATTGCCCGCTTCTCGGACGCACTGTTCGTTGCTTTTACTTTAGTGGCCGCATCGTTAAAATATTTTTGAAGTCCGTCTTTCCCCTCGGCGTTGGCAGAGAGAGCCAGGACAAACATCATGACGATAAATCCAAAAGTTTTACGTGTTTTCATTGTTGCTCCTTTTATAGGATGAACGTGGTGTAACGCTTCTATAACAGCCAGAATTATTTTTGCAAATAAAATCGTATCTACTCGAACGTTTTCGTGATCAATGCCGGCGTTCCGCCGTCACTGTTTTCGCTGCCGCAAAAAAATCAGCCAAATCCGTCGCGTCCCCATTCTTTGCTTCTTCAAAAGCTAAAGAGGATCCCCGCCGACAAAACGTAGAAATCGCTGTTCAAGCCGTTGCTTCCGGGAAAACTTTTGAAATTGTAGTTCAGGAAAACGTACCTTAAATCGGCCACGAGCCTTGTGCCTGAATCGAGCGGCAGCTCCACTCCTCCGCCGAAATGCCATCCGAATTTTTCCTTTGTCTCGCTCACGATGATCGGAGTAATACTATAGTCGATGGAACTGTTGTACCATCCCGCACCCATGGCTCCGTAAACATCGGGGATAGGGTAGAGTAACCCTGTCACCATTACCGGCCAGCTCCGCACATCCACCAGCCCATTGCTGTATACTTCTTCCCTGTAATTGATCGATCCCTCAATTCCAAACTGACTCGAAAACCTGTACCGCATCGAAACCCCTGCTGTTCCTCTGGCATGGTCGGCGTCTTGTGCCTTATAATAACCGATTTGGGGCCCGACCTCCAAGCCGCTCTGAGCCGCCACTGTCGCAACAGATAAGAGTATGAGGACCAACACAAAAATAAATCGAGAGAACATTTGCTTTTGCTCGCCTTCAATCGATAAGTTTACGATGCACCATCAACACGCTGTTCAATGACATTTGTCGGCTGGCGATGTTTTTCAAAACCCGTCAGAACGTCTTCTAAAACTTGTTAGAAACTATCGAATAATTTGTCGCATAGAAATCACCCAAAGGGATGAAAGAGTAGTTAATCCCATCTTGTGAGAGAAGATCTCGCCGAATCCGTTGTAACTGCACTTGTTTTTAGGAGAGGACTGTCGCAGGAGAGCCTTTAGAAACGTACCATTTGACCATGGCGACTTTCAATGCGTCGTTGACGACAAGGCAGGAGACCATCGCACAGCCGAATAGGGAAAGTGTCTGCCACCACGGCAAGGGAACAAGGCCTGAAAATCCGGCGTATGTCACTCCCGTTCCAATAAGCACTTCCGCCAGAACAGCGGCAACAACAGCCTTGCTAGGCATCGTCGCCCAAAACCAGCGGCGTTCACGCGCGGAAACGATGGAAAAAGCGGCAAAATAGAGGAGGGTAAGGAAACTGAATGTATAGAGAAGACTATCGTTCGCCCCCAATCCGAAACGCGGCCAGGCGAGCAATAAGAGAACAAGCGCTTCTCCGACCATCAACACACCCAACACCACCGAGACATTGATGAGGCGCCCGATGTTCCATGTCTCCGGTTTCTTGGAGGGCCGAACGTGGTCTGTAGCCAGAGAGATTTTTGCGAAATCGGTTACGAAGACCAGAAGTAACATCGCAAAAGCGGACATGACGAACCTACCGGTGACGACGAATGCGATCGCTACAAAAGCAGTCTTGAGGATCGTCCGGCTGATTTTGTTGATGATGTACGTGAGGATGCGCTGGTAGATCGTCCGCCCATCCTGGACCAACGCTACAATATTCGTCAATCCGGGTTCGGTCAGAACAACACTCGCGGCCCCCTTGGCGACATCGGTTGCGGTGCTGACCGCAATGCCGACCTCGGCTTGGCGAAGCGCGGGGGCATCGTTGACCCCGTCGCCTGTCATCCCGGTCACATGCCCCGCAGCCTGAAGATGCTTCACGACAATATACTTGTCCTCGGGATATACTTCGGCGAAACCATCGGCTCCTGCCAGAAGATCGACTCCTTTGTTTCCCGGTTGAGAACTCCCCGCTTTCAAGTCTGTCACACGTCGGATGTTCACCAACCCAACTCCGCGGGCAATTTCACTCGCGACCGGAAGCGCATCGCCGGTAAGCATTTTTACTGCAACACCCAGGTCAAGAAGTTCCGCAATGAGTTGCTTAGCATCCGGTCTGGGGGGATCATACAGCGTCACCAATCCGACCAGCGTCAGTACGCCCGTCTCGGCGCCTCGCGCCGCCGCCAGCGTCCGGTATCCTTTGAGAGCCGATTCATTGACACGAGCTTCCAGCGACTTGATTGCAGCGGAGTCGAGTCCGCATGCCTGTGCCACAGTTTCCACTGCACCCTTCATCATCCGCAGTTTCTGTCCATTCTGCAGAACCACAGCTTCAGTCCGCCGGTTCTTCGCGTCAAAAGGGGCGAAGGAAACTGGTGTGACACCGGGTCTGCCATCGAAAACATGACGCTCTTTTGCCGCGGCGAGAATCGCAAGGTCGATCGGATCCTGGTTTGCATCCTGCGACGCGAGCGCGCCGACGAACAGCACGTCTGCTTCCGTCATATGCTCCATCGGGACAACTCCCGTGACGGCCAATTGATTCATCGTGATCGTACCAGTCTTATCGACGCAGAGAACGTCCATCGTTGCAGCATCTTCTGCAGCGCTGAGGCGCGTGACGAGTACTCCCCGCTTCGCAAGTTCCTTCGACCCGACAGCCATGCTTACAGTGAACATCACGGGGAGCGAGAGCGGTATGGCGCTCATGAACAGGATGAGAATGAGCGGGACCATTTCGAGAAGAGGCGTGCCGCGCATGAGGGAGACGACAACCACTGCGCTCAGCAGCGTGCCAACGACGAGAAAGAGCCAGCGGACAATTTTGGCCACCACTGCATCTATATGCAGCTTTGGTTGAGCCTGCTGAACAAGCTCCGTGGTACGGCCAAAATAAGTCTTCGCTCCCGTCAACAAGACCACGCCGGTCCCCTCTCCCCGGCGGATGACCGATCCTGACGAAAGCACTTCGCCGGATGCTTTGTCAGCGTCTTTCGATTCGCCGGTGAGCGCCGACTGGTCTACAGTCAACGTTCCCGTAATGAGTTTGACGTCGGCAGGAATGATGTCGCCGGGACGCACGCGGACGATATCGCCGGGAACCAACTCACGTGCGGGAATGAGTTGCCAGCTTGATTCGCGCAGTACCCGTGCACTGACCTGCAGCCGCCGCCGCAGCGTTTCGACAACACCAGCCGCCCGGTGCTCTTGAACAAAACTGACGGCGGCATTGATAACGAGGAGTGCCCCGACCACGATGAGGTCAGAATATTTTCCAGTCACGGCAGATAGGACCATAATCACTTCGAGCATCCACGCCGAGAGGCCCCAGAACTTGCTGAGAAATACGAAAGCCGGGTGCCTTTTTTTTTCAGGCACTTCATTAAAGCCGCTTTCCTTGCGGCGTGTTTCGACGTCAGCACGCGCGAGACCAATCTCGGCTTTCACATGGAGTGCTGCAAGCGCATCGGCCACAGATGCGGAGGCGATATCAGGAGGTTTGATGTTTGACGGGTTCCGCTGCGATGGCTCGGCTTGGATTATTTTTCCTGTTGTGCTCAAAGTTAATATCCTCTATCGCGCGCGTGGTGATGATTTATGCTTTACTTCTTCTATTGTCGTGCATTTTTTTGCCTACCCAACCCTATAATGGGAGCGGAAATTCCACCTCCCCCTTCCAGAGGAACATAGAGAGGAGGTCGCAAGAACACAATATTTATTATCGAAACCGCATTAGGAAACAATGGACATCTCATTCAACCAAAACTCCGGCGTCATACAGTGCATCATGAATTCGTTGATCGCTCCTCAAATCCGGTCGCCGACAAATTGGGCAAGGAGATAAACAGGGATGAGGAGTTGACATGGTAATGTAAGTAACCGGCGGAATGGTTGATGAAAACGGCCACCAGAATGCACCGAGATAAATACGCTGTTTACCTACGACGATAACAAAAGGCACTCCAGCAGACGAGTATCGGTCAACGCTCATTTTCTGGAAAACCGAGTCTCCTCTACCGTGCAGATCAAACTCATGTGTTGACCAACGATAGACTTTGATGTCTCGCGCTGAAAGAAACGGCTTTGAAGCCAATGCAAGACTATCCAACGGCAATTTTATTGCCTGAACAGTAGTGACAAGAGAATCTTTCAATAAATATATTTCAAATTCAGTCGATGAAAAATTCGTGTTGATTTGTGCATTGTCTAAACTTGGCAGAAGAAAAGCACAAAGCACAAATAGTCTGAAAGTGTATTCCATTAATTTTGTCTCCTGCTTTCGCCGCAAGTGCGGATTTGTTTTAGAAGCCGCGCTCGTTTAGCTCCGGCGCCGCATTGTTTATGCCCCCGCGCAGTCCATCGTTATCCTTCGACGCATTGTACTCGCCGCGTCGCGCCGCCCGGTTGCACAACGCTCGATGATACAATGCTTTCTGCGCCGCCGTCACGTTTTCTTCGTTGCCCTGCCACATTTCCAAAGCCGGTTGCTGGATGCAACATTTATTTCATTAGCACAGATGGACCCATCATGAACGGCAAGCTCAGGCAACTACCATCACATTCCATTTCAACTCGGTCAAATTATAATTGCACAAATTGAGCAAGAAACTCTATTTTTTGTTGTCAGCGGGTTTATCGTCGCCTGGGATGCCGGATGATGTGCCGCCATGCTGAATTCTATCGACGGTATCCTCGATTTTCCTGATAAGCCACAACACTCTACTTATGAAGCCTTTTGGTCTAAGAATCAGCGTCGATTGTATTTCTTCGATCTCCTTCCCAAGTTCGACATGGAGGGATGGAGACTTGGATATTGAGAGGACCTGAGATGGATAAACACTTCGATGCCCCGTGATGAGAAAACTTACGACACAGGCAAGAGTGGCATAAGGCCCAATTGCCGGCCCGAATAATTCAATGGCCATGATGCTGGCAGCAATCGGTGTATTGGCCGCACCAGCTAAGACGCTCACGAGGCCGATAGCTGCAAATGTCGGCACATTTAAATTGAGGAGGTGAGCGTAGGCCACTCCTGCAGTTGAGCCTATAAAGAAAATGGGTGTAACAATTCCACCGCTTCCGCCGAAACTAAGAGTGATGCTGGTAAACAGAGGCTTCAGAAGAAACGCATACCAATCAGTGTTATTTCCTTTAAGACTGGACTCCACAGTCTCCAGACCAAGACCCAGGTAGCGATTTGAAAAAAGATACGTTAGCCCAATCAACAACATCCCCCCGACGATACCTTTGAAGGGCGTCCAAATGCGAATCCGGTTCGCAAGTTTCTCACCCCACTGAAGGGCTTCTATAAGGAATATCGAACATGCCCCGAAGAAAAGTCCTGCAAGAAGAACTTTTATCAAAAATCCTTCGGTGAAAACCGGAACAACGCTGATTGGTTCGTTAAAGTAAGTAATGCCGAATGAAGATGAAACATGATATGCAATGATCCCGGCAATAAATGAAGGCAACAAAACATCATACATCAATGCTCCAACAAACAATACTTCGACACCAAAGATAGACCCTGCAATTGGTGTTCCGAAGACTGAGGCAAATCCCGCACTTATTCCGCAAATGACCATTTTCTTGCGATCATTATCATCAAACCTGAGCAGGTCACTCAAGAGCGACGTAAGGCCGGCCCCAATTTGTGCGCAAGGTCCCTCCTTGCCTGCAGAACCT